>OKRB01000154.1:0-13655 GCA_900290245.1 Candidatus Sulfuritelmatomonas gaucii
ACTGGTGGCGCGAAGAGCACGTCGGCGCCCTCTGATGCAGCGAGAGCGCAGTCGTCCTCGAACGCGCGGGGATAGCGGCCGAAATCCTCGTTGGGGCCGAACTGCGTGGGGTTCACAAACAGGCTGGCGGCGACGTGCGTACATGCGGAGCGGGCGGCGCGAATCAGCGAAGCGTGGCCGGCATGTAGCGCCCCCATGGTAGGAACGAGGCCGATGGTGTTGCCGGACGCGCAACGGGCTGAGCGGGACCAGCGCCGGAGATCGGCGACAGTGTGCAGGATCTGCATCAGCGGCGATTGGTCTTCTGGTCGAGTTCTTCGCGCGCGTCGCGATTCACGACCGCGTCCTCGTCGTCGCGGCTGGCCTGGATCAACCTGCGCGCAGATTCGGGCAGGTGATAGCTTTCGGCATCGGACGGAAATGCACGATGCTCCACGTCTTCGCGGTAGTGCTCAATGGCGGAGCGGAAGAGCGCGGAAGCGTCAGCGTAGCGCCGAACAAACTTGGCGGCTGGCGCGAAGGTCAGATTCACCAGATCGTAGAAGACCAGGATTTGGCCGTCGCAGTCGGGACCCGCGCCGATGCCGATGGTGGGGATGGGGAGGGCTGCGGTAATCTCGGCAGCGGCTTCGCGCGGAATGCCTTCGAGAACAATGGCCCCCGCGCCTGCATGGGCCAGCGCAAAGGCATCGGCCTGGATCTGAAGCGCGGCGTCAGCCGTTCGCGCCTGGACCCGGTAGCCGCCCATGCGGTGCACGCTTTGCGGCGTGAGGCCAAGATGGCCGACGACGGGAATCTCCGCCGCGACGAGGGCTTGAACGAGTTCGATGCGCGGTCCTTCAATCTTGACAGCCTCGGCGCCGGCTTCCTTGACGAAACGCACGGCGCTCGCAACGGCATCGGAGATAGCTCCGTGATAGCTGCCGAAGGGCATGTCGGCGACAACGAGAGCGCGGCGTACAGCGCGGCGCACGGCTCGCGTATGGTGAAGCATCTCGTCCACGGTGACGGCAAGCGTGTTTTCGTGGCCCAGCACGACCATGGCCAGTGAATCGCCGACCAGGAGGAGATCAATGCCGGCCTCGTCGACGAGACGCGCGGACGCGTAGTCGTAAGCGGTGAGCGCGGAGATCGGCTTGCCCTGGCGCTTCATCTCGCTCAGGGCGGGCATGGTCACTTTGGGAAGGGGAAAGCCGGACGGCGAAGGATGCGCGCCCGCGGGAAAATCGGTGAGACTCATGGCTTCTCCAGTGCCGCTCCGAAGACTCAGGATGCGACCCGAACAAAGCAAGTATACGCTTGGTACCCGTTGAAAGAAACCGCGGTCTAACGGGATGGATTCGCATTTCCGTTTCTCATACAATGCCATGAGGATTGCCGCAAATGCAACCGGTTCACCTGCGGGCATAACGCTTGAAGATTCAGTGCCGCATGGAGGAGAGAATGGCCTACGATCTGGCGATCGTGCTGCCCACATTTAACGAAAGAGGGAATGTGGGCCCGATGATCGATCGGCTCGAAAGGGCACTCATGGGGATCCATTACGAGGTCATCTTTGTTGATGACGACTCGCCCGACGGGACCGCGGAGGCCGTGCGGCAGATGGCCCGGGATCGTGACAACGTGCGCGTGCTGCACCGGATCGGGCGGCGCGGGCTGGCGTCGGCGTGTATTGAGGGGATTCTGGCGGCGGCCGCACCGTTTGTGGCCGTGATGGATGCCGATCTGCAGCACGATGAGAGCATTCTTCCCGAGATGCTAAGGCGCATGCGTGAAGAGAATCTTGACCTTGTGGTGGGATCGCGCAATCTTGCCGGCGGCAGCATGGGCGAATTTGCCAGATGGCGCGTGAAACTGAGCCACCTGGGAAAGCGGCTCAGCCTCATGGGCGCGGAGCACGAGCTGAGCGATCCCATGAGCGGATTTTTCCTCGTGCGGGTGTCGACCTTTGAGCAATTTGCGCACCGGCTTTCGGGAATCGGTTTCAAGATCCTGCTTGACATCGTGCTTTCAGCCGGACCTGGGCTGCGAGTCGGCGAAGTGGCGTATCGCTTCAGGCAGCGCGAGCATGGTGAAAGCAAGCTCGACGTGCTGGTCGGTCTTGAATACTTCGAACTGCTTGTCGACAAGCACCTTGGCGACCTGGTGAACGTGAAGTTCGTTCTGTTTGGCATGGTGGGCGCGCTTGGTGTGGGCGTGCATCTGTTGATCTTGCGGGCACTGTTGCAGATTGCCGGCTTGAGCTTCGCCAAGGGTCAGGCCGTAACCACGTTCATCGTGATGATCCTCAACTTCACTTTGAACAACTCCGTAACCTATCGCGACCGTCGTCTCAAGGGATGGAGATTCTGGGGCGGCCTGCTGACCTTTTGCCTGGCTTGCGGATTGGGCGTTGTAGCGAACGTGGCCATCGCCAACGAGGCATTTCGTCGCGGAGTGCCGTGGGTGGTGGCGGCGATCACGGGCCTGTTGTTTTCCGCAGTGTGGAATTACGGCGTGACGTCAATGACCACGTGGCGGCAAGCTCGCCGCACCAGCGAGCAGCGGGCACGGAGGCGGCTGCAGTCTGAGCGGAGCGGCGATGAGGAGATACCCGCGAAAACGGTGTGACCCTAGCGAAATGGGATCAGAAGTCGCGAATACGAAGACAAAAGAACCAGAGACGGGGCGGGCGGCGACAGCGCAGACGCAGGCGGCGCATGTTGCCAGCGTTAGCTTTGCCGCCGCATACTTACAGACAGAATGATCTCTTCATTTGCAACCGGGATGTATGTCGGGTTGGGCGCGGCTGCGGCAGCGGGCTTGGCCGCGGGCGGGTTCTTCTATGCCTCGCTCTGGCCCGGCTCGCGAATCTTTGGCGAGGCTCTGACTGCGCCAGCGCGGCCCGGTGAGCTGGCGCTTACCTTCGACGACGGACCCAACGCGACATGGACGCCGAGGCTGCTGGATGCATTGGCGCACCACGATGTGCGCGCAACGTTTTTTCTGTTGGGCAGCCGTGCAGAGGCGGAGCCGGACCTGGTACGACGGATCGCGGCGGGTGGGCACTCGATCGGGAATCACTCGTGGTCGCATCCGAACCTCGCGCGAACCCGAGCGCACCGAATACGCGAAGAACTCGCGCGAACGAAAACGGCGCTGGAGCAGATCACGGGAAAGCCGGTGAGGTTCTTCCGGCCTCCATTTGGAGCGCGGCGGCCCGCGGTGTTTCGTATTGCGCGTGCACTGGGTCTGGAGCCGGTGATGTTGAATGCGATGACCTCGGATTGGCGCGACCCGTCAACGGCGCGGATTGCGGACAACTTGGCGAAGAAGATCGACCGGCTGCACAAGCGCGGCCTCGCTGCCAACATCGTGTTGCACGATGGCGGGCACGACGACCCGAATGCAAATCGTGAGCCGTCGGTGATGGCGGCTGAGATGCTCATCCAGCAATACAAGAGCACGCATTGCTTTGTGACGCTGGATGCATGGGTTTAATCGCCGCGCGGAATCGAGTCAACGGCTGTCCTTGTACCGCAGCATGAATCCAGCGGCCTGTAGGGCAATGGCGATTCCAAGCAACGCTCCAACCAAAACAATGAACGGGAATTCTTGCTTTTCGATCGCGAAATAGCCGATAGCGTGGACGGCGGCGAGCGCGAAGACTGCGTAGTTCCATCGCTGCAGGCGCTTCCAGCGGGGCGTACCGAGGACGCGGAGAGAGAAATCGTTCGAGGTGGCAAAAAGCGCCGCAAGAAGGATCACACTGAACAATCCGGTGTAGTTGGCCAGGCCAAAGAGGTCGTGGCGGATGGGAAATGTGTGGTGATGTTCCTGCCGGCCGTACACGTAATAGAGCCACGGCCTGCCGCGCAGATGGACGCACTGGCCGATCACAGCGTGCACAACACCGACGATGCCGGCCCAGATGCCAAAATCGCGGCGGAGGTCGTTGGACGTGGGATTGGGTAGCTTCCGCAGCAGGGTCCACGGGCCGATGAGGAGCGTGACAGCCAGCAGTGCGAGGGCTGGATATGCCGTGGCGAAGCTCAGGCGGCTGATGAGGTCGGCATGGGGGCGAGTGACAGAGAGCAGGACCGCACCGGCAGTTGCAATGAGTGCAATCGGCAAATGGTGCGCGATCAGTCGGCGCGCAATGCGTCGATTTAAAACCCGCGAACGCATATCAGTTGAGATGAACCCGCACTGGCCTCAGGCTGCAAAGGCGCTCCGGGCAGCGGCGACGGTCGCCTCGACGTCAGCGTCGGTGTGGGCGTATGACATGAATGCGACCTCGAATTGCGACGGAGGCAGCCAGACGCCTTCATGAAGCATGGCGCGATGGAAACGGCCGAAGGCTGCGGTGTCGGACCGCGCCGCTTGCTCGTAGTTCAGCACCGGGCCGGGAGTAAAGAACCAGGTCCACATGGAACCGACGCGATTGGTGGTGACCTGGAGATCGGCGCGCGCAGCTTCCGCGGCGACGCCTCCGGCGACAGCTTTCGTCGCAGCTTCGAGGCGCGCGTAAACCTCGCGGGCGTGCTCCTGCAAATAGCTGATGGTGGCAAGGCCCGCGGCCATGGCGAGCGGATTCCCGCTAAGCGTTCCGGCCTGGTAGACGGGGCCGAGCGGCGCGAGCTGATCCATGAATTTGCGCTTTCCGCCAAAGACGCCGACAGGCAGCCCCCCGCCGACAATTTTGCCCAGAGTCATGAGGTCAGGATCCAGCTTGAAGGCCTCGCATGCGCCGCCGAGCGCGACCCGAAAGCCGGTCATGACTTCATCGACGATGAGCAGGGCCCCGTGTTGCGCCGTGAGATCGCGGAGCCCCGAGAGATAGCCGTCGGCCGGCGGAATACATCCAGCGTTGCCGACAATCGGCTCGATGATGATGGCGGCGATGGCATCGGGATGAGCGGCAAAAGCAGCCTCGACAGCAGCGAGATCGTTGTAAGGCAGTGCGATCGTCAGGTGCGCAATTTCGTCGGGCACGCCTGCCGATCCGGGGATACCGAACGTGGCAACGCCGGAACCGGCTTTGACGAGAAGACCGTCCGCATGGCCGTGATAGCAGCCCTCGAATTTGACGATCAGCTTGCGCCCGGAGACGGCACGGGCCAGGCGGATGGCCGACATGGTGGCTTCAGTGCCCGAGCTCACGAAACGCATCTTTTGGATAGCCGGATAGCAGGCGGTGATGCGCTCGGCGAGATCGGCCTCGGCAGCCGTGGAGGCGCCGAAGCTCGGCGAATTGCGCGCGGCGCGCTCAATGGCCTCAACGACCGGAGGAAAGGCATGGCCAAGGATCATGGGACCCCATGATCCGAAGCAGTCGATGTAGCGATTGCCGTCAACGTCGTAGAGGTACGCGCCCTCAGCGCGCTCGATAAAGGGCGGATCACCGCCCACCGCGCCAAAGGCGCGCACCGGCGAGTTGACGCCGCCGGGAAAAAAGCGCTCAGCGCGCTGCTGCAGGGCCTGAGAGAGGGTGCGGTTCATGCTGGGTTCAGTATAGAAGGCGGTGCGAGGCCAAGACCTTGCGTGCCACCTTTGCGCTGTCGACTGCGCGCCGCTAAAGATTTGGATCTTCGACGGATCGGCATCGGCGCGCGCGAACGGCCATCAGGTTGGAACCAATGGAAACACCGAAGAGCAGGCCGCAGAGAGCGTCGATCCAAATATGCGCGGCGAGGGCGTGCGCCATGGCGCCGGAGGGCCGGGCGAAGTTCCATAGAAGGAGAGCGGCGACCAGGGAAAAGTTGCCGAGGACCATCATGAGTCGGGTTTTTGGATTGCGTAGACGATTGGATGCGCACATATTCCCTGGGCCCTTTCAGGCCTAGCCGTTGATGCGATACCAAACCATCATGGACATCTTGACGACCACCATGGAGAACGCGACGGTGATTAGATCCCAACTGATGAAGTGGTCGTGGAAATAGCGGTACTCGAAGAAGCCGACCGCGACGAGAACAGCAACAATGCCGCCAGGGCTTGTCGACCGGCGGCGATGTTCGAGAAAGCGCTCGTCAACAAACTAGCCGAAGAACGGAATGCGGCTGAGAACAGGATGAGTCATCATGGTCTCTCCAGGTGAAAGATCTGGTCTGTAGGGCAGCAAAAGATGCGGGCGAAAGTGAGAGCCAGCTCGAGTGAGGGCACGTAGCGGTTGCGTTCGATGGAGTTGATGCTTTGACGCGATACGCCGGCCGCGTGGGCAAGTTGCTCCTGGGTCCAGCCGCTGGCCATGCGAAGTTCCTTGACGCGATTAATGATGGCTGGAGTCATGTAAAGCTGACTTTCCATCCCAGAATAGCCGGAATTAATATTAATGTCAAGCTGACTCGACATTATATACTTGACAAACCCTTAGATTAAGTCTATTGTTTAGTTATGGAAAACGGTGAAATCAACCTAATCAATCTGGCTCAACACTTTAGCGATGAGGAAAAGGCACGTGAATTTGTGGAAAAACTGCGCTGGCCCGATGGCCCGGTTTGTCCCCATTGCGGTGTGGTCAATAACGCCTATCGTTTGATGCCCACTGACTCCAAGAAGGGCAAACATGTGCGCCCCGGAGTCTGGAAGTGCGGCGGGTGCCGTGAGCAGTTCACCGTGACCGTTGGCACGATCTTTGAGGACAGCCATATTCCCTTGAGCAAGTGGTTACTGGCCTATCACCTTCTCTGCGCAAGCAAGAAGGGCATGAGCGCCCATCAGCTTCACCGCATGCTCAAAGTGACGTACAGGAGTGCATGGTTCATGGCTCATCGGATTCGTTACACGATGACCCAGGAACCGTTGTCATTGAAACTCGAAGGCATTATCGAAATCGACGACACGTGGATCGGAGGCCGCCTCCGCAGGGGACGCACAAGGGAAGAAGCGCAAGAAAATCGGCGCAATCGGGTGGCAAACAAGGCTTCTGTCGTTTCTGTCTTGCAGGGTGGCGGACGCGTTCAGTCTATGCACGTCCAGCGTGTAACGGCAGAGAATCTCAAGCCTATCGTGGAACAGATGGTCGCTGAGGATGCCCACGTAATGACCGACAGTGCCAATGCGCTAGTCGGAGCATTGAAGCCCCGCAAGCATGACCGTGTGAATCACAACGCTGGAGAATATGCTCGTTACGAAGAAGGCGTCTGTATCACGACAAACAGCGTGGAGGGATTCTTTGGGCTATTGAAGCGTGGCATTAATGGGGTATACCATCATGTCGGCCAACAGCACCTACATCGCTACTTGTCTGAGTTCGACTACCGGTATAACTCCCGGAAAGAAACGGACTCCATGAGAACCGTGCACGCCCTGCAAAGCACCACCGGGAAGCGTCTGATGCTGCGGGACTCAAGACTGCCAAACTAAAGCCGAAGGAGCGTTATCTTAGGAAGACGAGCAAGTAACAAAGCCCGCTGGCGGGCGGGCTTTAGAACTGTCGAATCGCCCCGTGCAAAGAAGCGATCAGCTAGGAGTGTATCACATGGCTGAATTGCGCATCCCCATCATCCTCAATAAAGGTCAGCGGGGAGTCCCCCTTTCGAAACTTGCGCGTATCTCCTATGAGCTTCAGCAATTCCTGGGTCTTCTAGGGGAAGACCTTCACATCGATCCTGGCGCGGGATGGATTGGAACCGATTTCACCAACGGCTCACTCAATTTCGTCGCTGAGAAGGTGAACCCTGTCGAGGAGCCGAAAGTCAAGGCGTTCAAGCAAGCCTTTCGCAACGTTGCGCAGCGCCGTCCTGATGCACGGGTGCGCCCGTCCACGATTCGCCAATTCGCTAAAATTGGCGAACCGATGGATCTCGGCGAAGTGGCGGAATTTAGCCTTCCCTCTATTGACAATGACGAGCGCGATGAGTGGTGCGAACTAACTAAACAGACGGCGCTGGCGATCGCATTTGAAGTGCAGGACATAGTGCGGTCCCATGGCGGTGTACAAGGGATCATCCACTCGGTTTTCTTAGGTGCTTCCCCTGCGCATTTTCAGTTGCGAGAGTTATCAACCGGCGAGTTAGTGAAATGCGTTTACAGCAGCCGCAAGCAGTACGACGAACTTGCTGCGGTTCTGAAAGAGCAAAATGCTGTCGTTCACGTCTACGGCGTGATTCGCACGGACTTCGTGAACCGCCAGATTCAGGAGTTGCGAGTAGAGAAAATTGAACTCGCTGAGTCTTTTTCCAAAGAGGATTTTGAGCGCTTCGTCGGCTGTGCCCCCAATTTGCTTGGGGGCCAGGATTTGCAAGAATTCATCGACGCTGTGAGGGAACGTGCCAGTTAAGCCTCGGGTCTACACAGATTCGTGCTGTTTCATCGAACTTGCCTTGCAATCGATTGGCAAGCATAAATCGGAGCGCGAAAATGACCTCTGGCACTTGAAGGCGCTGTTTGATGCAGCGTTTGACGAGAAGATCGAACTCCTCACGGCTACTTTATCGATCGCCGAGTGCTCGCACGCAAACGGCGATGTCAGCGATGACATCAAATCTCTCTTCAAAAGGTTGCTCACTTCCGGCCGCTACATTCTTCTTGTGCAGGACACAGTGCTCGTCGCCGAAAGAGCGAGGAATCTACGTTGGGCGCACGGCCTTACTTTCCGTGGAGCAGATGCGATTCACATTGCATCTGCCATGGAGATGAAGTGCGACGAGTTTTTGACGTGGGACAACCGTATTCACGGACAGGCAGAGGCTTTGGCTAATCTGGGGCTTCCGATTCACTATCCCTGCGATACAGGGTCACTCCCCATGGAATATCGTCAGCAAAATCTCCTTATCCCGGCTGCGGCGGATGCAGAGGCCGCGACTGATCAGGAAGGTCAACAACTTACGGATACTGAGGTTCCGACAAATGAATCAGGAAAAGAAGCCACGTCAGATACCAAAGCTGGCGACGAACACGAAACCGATCCCACACATCCCGCTCCCGTTCGAGGAAGTGATGAGGGACGTGTTGAAAGTGAAGCTCCCGGAGAAGCCCCGCGCTCAGCCCCGGAAGAGCCCCCCGCCAAAGTAGAGCTTGCCTCAGAAAAGCCAAAGGCCGCCAGTGAAGGCGGCCTTGGCGAGAGCGGCTCTTAAACTGGTGGACCTGGTGGGCATTGCACCCACAATCTCTGGTTTACGCTGAACCGCTCTCTAATTCAATCCAGCGCTTTTACTCAATAAGCTACAGGCCCAACTACTAATACAGAATATCATATCCTCTTGGGTTTGTCAAGTGCCCAATGTCGAGCTGACTTTCCATTTTGGTGGAGTTCTATGGCTGCTTCGCTCTTCGTGACCGCGCCGCCGCGTTGTCAAGGGAGTGAGTGACAACTGCAGGTTTTCTCTAACAAGCCAGCGATTGTTTCATCCGCCTCGGGCTCGTCGATTTGGCGGCTTCATTGGCTCTTTGGACCGACTTCCTCAGGCTCTTCAGTCGGAACGGATCGCATTTGTGCTCACGCTCCGCTGAATCTAAGTCAGCCTCCCAAATCGCACTGGCAACAGTCAGAAAGCAACTCTTACAAATGGAATCTGTCGTCCCATTCGGATTGGAGCGGTGGACATAATCAGATTCGTGCGGCGTCATGGTGAACCTCCGGGGAAGTCTGGAGTTCCTTTCTCTCGCTGTTCGAAGCAATTGACTCTTGCACATCGCGGCGAACTAATCCACACGGAATTACCCCAGGGAAACACGATTTCTGTGGATTTTCCTCGGCCGAGAGTGTTCGTCGATGGCTAGGGAAGGCAATGGCCCCGCGGCTGTCGACGGTTCTTTCCGGGTTTCCGAACAGGCTGCGGTTGCGCTAGGCGAGGCCAAAGGCACACGCGTTCGCGATTTGTGGGAATTACATCGAGCAATGCTGCTAGAATTCTGCTTTCCGGCTCATCTGTGCCGAAGCAACTCCCTGAAAAGAAAGCCCCGGCCGTGCCTCAAGAGAAAACACCCAAATCCGTTACCTATGCCGATGCAGGCGTCGATCTCGCTGCCGGCGACCGCGCCAAAGAGCACATCAAGTATCTGGCGCAGAAGACCTTTAATCGCAATGTGTTGGCAGGGATTGGCAGCTTCGGTGCGTTGTTCCGGCTCGATCTGCAGCGGTGGAAGAACCCGATCCTGGCGAGCTCGGCCGACGGGGTGGGGACGAAGCTGAAGGTGGCTTTCGAGCTGGGGCTGCACCAGACGGTGGGCGCCGACCTGGTGAATCACTGCGTGAACGACATTGCTGTACAGGGAGCGACCCCGCTCTTCTTTCTCGATTACCTGGCCACCGGCAAGCTCGATCCGGATCTGGTGCAAACCGTGGTGAGCGGCCTGGCCGATGCCTGCAAGGCGAATGGCTGTGTGCTCATCGGCGGCGAGACGGCGCAGATGCCCGGCTTTTATTCCGGCGGTGAGTACGACTTGGCGGGCTTCATTGTCGGCGCCGTGGACCGCGACAAGATGATTACAGGCGCAGCCATCAAGCCTGGAGACGTGCTGATCGGTCTGCCCTCCACCGGGCTGCACACCAATGGCTACTCGCTGGCGCGCAAGCTGCTGTTCGAAGTGGCCGGCTACAAGCCGACACAATACGTGACAGCGATCAAGGAGAAGGCCGGCGCGGCGCTGCTGCGCACGCATCGCAGTTATCTGCACGTGATCCAGAAGCTGGTGATGGGCGGAATGACGACGGGTATGGCG
The DNA here is from genome assembly GCA_900290245.1 of Candidatus Sulfuritelmatomonas gaucii. Classification (GTDB taxonomy): domain Bacteria; phylum Acidobacteriota; class Terriglobia; order Terriglobales; family Acidobacteriaceae; genus Telmatobacter; species Telmatobacter gaucii. The sequence continues at coordinate 10,648 of OKRB01000154.1, forward strand.
CACATCACCGGCGGCGGCATTACAGAGAATCTGCCGCGCATCCTGCCCAAGGGCGTGACGGCGCAGGTGGAGATCGGCTCCTGGCCGGTGCTGCCCATCTTCGAGCATCTGCGGGAATTGGGCAACATTCCGCAGGAAGAAATGCTGCGCACCTTCAACATGGGCATCGGACTGATTGCAGTGATTCCGGCGGCGAAGTTTACGCGGGCCAAGAATTTGCTCGACCGGGCGGAAGAGAAATTTTACGTGATTGGCCGCGTGGCAAAAGGCGACCGCCGCGTGCAGTACACCTGAACGCTGCGGGCCTGATGGCCAACCGAAGGCGATGAAATCCTCTAATCATGTCATCCTGAGCGAAGCTTGGCGCACGTCGGGGCCATGCGGAGTCGAAGGATCTGCGGTTGCTCTTCGGCTCGGCGAAGGCGGCGGGGCAACCGGGCGCAAGCCGGTTCGAATCGGAATCCTGCTTTCCGGCCGCGGTTCGAATTCTCTCGCCATTGCCGAATCCATCCGTGCCGGCCGCCTCAAAAACGCCGAGATTGCTGTCGTCATCTCAAACGTGGCCGAAGCGCCCGGGTTGACGAAGGCGAAAGAACTCGGGCTGCCGACAGCGGTCTTTGTTTCCAAGGGCCGCAAGCGCGAAGAGCACGACGCCGACGTGATGGCCTGCCTGAAGTCGCATCATGTCGACCTGGTTTGCCTGGTCGGCTACATGCGCCTGCTCTCACCGCAGTTTGTGGCCGCGTTCCCGCATCGCATCCTCAACATCCATCCCTCGCTGCTTCCGGCCTTTCCGGGACTCGACGCGCAGGAGCAGGCGTTCAACTACGGAGTGCAGGTAACGGGCTGCACCGTGCACTTTGTAGATGAGGAATTGGATCACGGAGCGATCATCGTGCAGCGCGCGATCCCGGTGCTCGAAACAGACGATGCGCATTCGCTCGCCGATCGCATTCTGGCAGAGGAGCACATCGCTTACACCGAGGCGATCTCACGCGTGGTGAGCGGGCAGTACGAGGTGAAGGGGCGACGGTACGTGAAAAAGCAGGGGCCAGGGATCAGGGATCAAGGATCAGAGGTACGTCGGTAGTCCGCTTTGTCAATCCGCCGGCCCGGCAAAGAGGATTAGGTTGCCGTCGGGATCTTTCACGATGAAGGTCTGGGCCTGCCACGGTTCGGTCCTCAGCGACTGAGCGATGGGCACGTCTGCGGCCTTATAGGCGAGGAAGAGGTGCTTGATTTCGTCCGCGCCAGCCAGTGTGATGGATGCGGAAAGCAGGTCCTCCCGTTGGCGAATGTCTTCGGCAAAGAAAGACTCATCCATGGAACGCAGCGCGAGGCGGGCGTTGTCGCGGCTCACCTGCGCGTAGAAGGGCGGATCGCCGTAGACGAAGTCGACGGTGAAGCCGAGCTTGGTGGCGAAGAAGCCGGTGGACGCATTGATGTCGCGAACGTACAAGTGTGCGGCCACCGAGGTGAGAACCGGCTGAGAGTGCGGGTGCGTTGGAAACATGCCAGTCGAAGCTCCTCCTTCCTGATTGTTTCTACAGCGTATTTCAAAATAGCTGCTTGTGGGATTGGAGATAGTCGGCAGGGTTAAAACCCCTCGTTTCCTGGCGTCTTTATTGGCCCGGCTCAAGTCACCCCAGCGAGCAAAACCGGTCGCCGGGGCCCCGATGAGCCGTGCCCTTGTTACAAAACTGATCGTTGTCTGAAACAGTGACCAGGGTCAGTGGTCAGTGCCAACTGGTTCGTGAACAACAATTGGCAATGATATCCCAGGTCTCATCCGCCGCTGTGGACGAGATCTGGGGTGCCCATTTTCCAGGCGCTCGACACAACGGGCTGCACGCCGTGGCTGCCAGTTCGAGAATTCTTGCCGCAATCCGCGGGCTCAGATTACTTCCCTGTTCTAAGTATTCGTGTCGCTGGCTTGGCCAAGCATCAGCTTGAAGGTCATCTTGCGCTGGCCGCGGAGAATCGTCACGCTCACAATGTCTCCGGCCTGGTGCTTGTCCATGATTTCGCTGATGTCCTGCGGATTGGTGATCTGCTGGCCGTCGATGGCGATGATGAGGTCGCCGCCGAGCATAATGGGCGTGTTGCCCACATAGGCCTGTTCGTTGCCCCCACGCAAACCAGCGCGCTCCGCCGCTCCACCGGGAAACACACGCTGGATGAGCACGCCATGATCGGCGGCGAGGCCCATCTGCGAAGCCAGGTCGGGTCCGATGGCGAAGGAGTCGATGCCTAGCCAGGGCCGCTTGACGCGTCCGTAGCGCAACAGATCGGCAAGCACGGCCTTGGCGGTATTGATGGGGATGGCGAAACCGATGCCCGAGCTCTGGTCGGCGCCGTTGGAAGCGATCATGGTGTTGATGCCGATGACCTCGCCCGAGGAGTTCAGCAGCGGGCCGCCCGAGTTGCCGGGATTGATGGCGGCGTCGGTCTGGATGGCATCCTCAATCTTTCCGCCATTCTCGGTCCCGATCGGGCGAATTGCGCTGATGATGCCGCGCGTCATGGTTCCGCTCAGCCCAAATGGATTTCCGATCGCGTACACTTTTTGGCCGACGTTCAGTTGCGAAGAATCGGCCAGCGTTACCGGCTGCAGGTTCGGCACCGCCTGCTGGTTTGGCCCTTCGATCTGCAAAAGCGCGAGGTCGTGCGTGCGGTCGGTGCCGACAACGCGCGCCGAGAACTTTCGCTTGTCGCTCAGTTGAACCTCGATGCCGCGGTTGGCGCCCTCGACAACGTGAAAGTTGGTGAGGATGTGGCCGGCCTTGTCGAGGATGAATCCCGAACCCTGGCCCTGCTGCGGAACCGTTCCGTAGAAGAAGTCAAAGACCAGCGCGGTGGAAGTGATATTGACCACGGACGGCGAGACTCTCTTGTAAATGGAGATGTTGTTCTGCTCTTCGGCATCGTAAGCAGGCGCGGCGTGCGCCTCAGTGAGCTCGAGCGGAGCGCTCGAACCGCCGGCGCCGATCAACGTGGGATGGCCAGGA
>OKRB01000154.1:13665-14994 GCA_900290245.1 Candidatus Sulfuritelmatomonas gaucii
ATGGCCAGGAGAAAAATGCGTGGTGACGAACCAGAATCCGCCCACCAACAGCAAAATAATCAAGAGAATCCGGCTCAGTCTCATCGTTCTTACGCCCGAAAAACCTTCCTTCATGTGTTACGGCGGCAGCGGGGCAAAGTTCCATTGCACGAAGCGCGGCCACCTCTTTTTATTGTAGAGACAAGTTCTGGCGCGATTTGTTGCTCTCGGCCTTCAAGAGAGGCCAAAGCCCCAACACCTGCTCGCGCAGGACAGCGATATCGCCCGAATTATCAAGAACATAGTCGGCCTGTGCTGTTTTGTCGGCGTCGGGAACCTGGTGCGAAAGTCGATTGCGCGCATCCGCTTCAATGCCCGAGCGGTCTGCTGCGTTGGGCGCGACGCGGGCGGCGTAGCGAGCGATTTTGAGATCGTCGGGCGCGGTAACCACGATGACCCGGTCGATGCGGCGGCGCCAGTCTGCGAGTGGATTGTCTTTCCCGTCGCGAGCGCGGGCATCGCGCACCACCTCGAAGATGAGCGCGGATTCAATGACGGCGACGGCAGAAGAATCGCGGGCGAAGACCTCCTCCATCCAGTGCGCCTGGGCCTCGATCACAGGCGGGTGCACGATGGCGTTCAGCTCCTGCAGGCGTCCCTCGCGAAAGGCCAGTTCAGCGAGGCGAGTGCGGTTGAGATGGTTGTCGGGATTGACGACCTGCGGGCCGAAATGGCGCACGATCTCGGCGTAGACCTCCTGGCCCGGTTCCATCATTTGGCGGCCCAGGGCGTCGGCTTCAATGACCTGCGCGCCCAGTTCGAGGAGCATCGCCGCAACGGTCGATTTGCCGCTGCCCAACCCGCCAGTAAGGCCGACGCGCAGCATGAATTACAGCCCCCTTCGCATTTTGGCGGCGCGCACGGTGTTGGCCATCAGCATGGCGATGGTGAGCGGGCCCACGCCGCCAGGCACGGGCGTGTAAGCGCCCGAGATTTCGAAGGCCTTGGGATCGATGTCGCCGATGACGACGGACCCGCCCTTCGCGAAAGCTGCCTCGCGCTTGGCATTGCCCTTGAAGAAGCGATCGAATTCCTCGCGAGTGTTCAGGCGGTTCATGCCGACATCGATGAGCGTGGCGCCGGGCTTGATCATCTCGGGCGTGATGAAGCCTGCGCGGCCGATGGCAGCGACGAGGATATCAGCCTGGCGCGTGATGGCCGGCAGGTCGCGCGTCTTGGAGTGGCAAATCGTAACCGTCGCGTTCTGGTGCAGAAGCAGCATGGCGACCGGCTTGCCAACAATATCGCTGCGGCCCACGACCACGGCATGCTGGCCGGCGATGGGAATCT
>OKRB01000126.1 GCA_900290245.1 Candidatus Sulfuritelmatomonas gaucii
AGTTCCGCACTTGGGACCTGGGATGAACCCCGCGTCAGAAATACCGCTTCAGTTTCAAAACCTGCGATTCGAACCCATACCACAACGCAGTTGCTGCAAGCGTCGACACGGCCAGGCGGAACACGACAACCGCCAGGTTGCCCACCATGCCATAGCGGTCCATGCGCAGGTCAAACCACCCGAAATAAATGAAGACCGAAATATGAATCATGTAGAGCCCGTAGCTGATCCTCCCATAAAACTTCAGCGGCCCGCGTCGCAGCGCGGCGCTCAGCGGATTGCGCGCGCCGGTCGAAGCGAGGGCGGCCACCATGGTTCCGGCAAACCCGATCGAGAGTGCCGAGTCCAGAAATGCCGTTCCGCTGGCAATGGTTGCCGCAGCGGCAAAGCCAAGGACGCCGCCGCCGAGCCCCAGCCAAAGCCACGTCCGCCGGCTCCCCTTGAGCGTGTACATCGCCAGCGCCAGCAAGCTTCCCCAAGCGAGCGCGTCCAGATGAATCAGCGTGTGCGTCGGTGTGAGCCATGCGTGATGCCCAAGCCGCAGCGCGGGCGATGCGACCAGCGCGCCCACCAGCGCCACCGCCAGCATCCACGGCTGCCGCAGCCAGCGCACCACTGGCGCCCACACAAAGTAATACTGCTCCTCAATCGCCAGCGCCCACGTGGGTCCCAGCGCCGGCGGCAGCGACAAATGAAACAGGTTTTGAATGCACAGCAGGTAGGCCCACCACGGTGCGGTCTTGATCGCCTGCCACACCGGCGGCCCGACGAACCACGGCGCGTTCAGGTAGACCGCCACCAGCAGCAGAAGGTACACGGGCCAGATGCGCAGCGCCCTGCGCGCATGAAAGTTGTGAAAGTAGTGCGGATTCTCGCGAGTCGTCAGCAGGATCGACGTGATCAAAAACGCGCTGAGCACGAAAAAAATGAGTACGCCCGCCCATCCCCAGAGCGCTGCCCCGTAGATCCATGTGCCCACCAGGCGCGGTTTGCAGTGATACAGCACCACCCACAGAATCGCCAGCCCGCGCAGGCCGTCGAGTTCCGGCACATAATTGGGAAGCCAGCTTGGGCGTTGGATCGGCAAGAATTCAGATTAGCGCAACCGGGCCGCGCGACGATTTAAGGCGCATGTTTTCTGCAAGAGGATTACCGCGCGCCAGATCTCCCTCACTCGCACGGCTTGTTCCCATCCATGATGTTCAGGTAGCAGGCGTACCACTCCGTCGCAAGAATCTGTTGCCCCCGCTCCAATGTTACCGAAACCGTTGGCGGGTATTTCTTGGCGTACGAGCTCATCTTTGCGTTCGGAATTCCAAAACATATCTCGTCATGGACATGATTCTCCACAACGTCCTTTTCCAGCGAGCCCGCAAGAACCTCGGTCGATCCGGGATTCTGCTTGTTCCAGGCCGCCCGCTGGACCTGGGTCATCGGATGCTTTTGATCTCCGTAAGCCTCGGGCCAGAGGTTCTCCACGCAATCCGGGCAACCGCCAACCTGCAGTGAGATCAGGTGGTCGAGTTCATAGTGGTTGGCCGCGTCGGTGAATCCGTAGGCCGCCATCGTCTGCGTCTTGATCTTGCTTGTGACGGAGTCAGCGGGCCGAACCGAATCGGTTGACCACTCCTTGTTGCAAATGTTTTTGGTGATATTGCTCGGCGTCACGCTCGGGTCCGGCTTGCCGGGCGTCATCTGAGAATTGGGATAGATCTGCGGGTCGCCGGCCTTCGCACTGGCTGACTCCGGCGGCGAGCCGCCGTACTGCGGAGCCTGAGGACTCACCGTCGCTTCACCCTGCTTCACGTTGATCTTCAGAAGCCAGCCGGTCTCGCCTTGGTCTGCCGTTTCCACTCTCACATAACCGGAGTTCGCGTATTTTGAAATGATCGTCACCGCCGTGCCGGCCGGCAGTTGATCGAGGCGCTTACTGCCTGAAGAGGGCCCTGACCGCAGGATGCTGTTGTGTGAAATCGAAGCCTGTTGCCCCGATGCGACGGAGCAGAGCAGGCAGGCCAGCAGCGAGGGGAGAATCTTCTTCATTGCGCCTCCTCACAAACCGTAGCGCTTCCGCTTCAACCCGCGATTGAGATGGCCCGAGTATAGGCGGGACCGGCGATTGCTGATGGGAGAATGTGAACAATCAGCCGATTCCCGCGGGCTGCGAGCTACCAGCGCCCGGCTCTTCTGAGCACTGATCACTCACTACTTGCCTCTACCCCGATGCCAGTTGCCGCGCTCTCTCCGTCGCCCGCATCACCGCCTTGATCAGTGTCACGCGCAGCCCGCCTTCCTCCAGCTCCAGAATGCCGTCGATTGTGCATCCCGCCGGAGTCGTCACCGCATCCTTTAGCAGCGCGGGATGGTAGCCCGTTTCCAGCACCATCTTCGCCGCCCCGTATGCCGTCTGTGCCGCCAGTTGCGTGGCGATGTCGCGCGGCAGACCCACCTTCACGCCCGCCTCCGCCAGCGCCTCAATAATGATGTAGAGATACGCCGGCCCCGAGCCCGATAGTCCCGTCACCGCATCCATGTGCTTTTCGTCCACCAGCACCGTGCGGCCCACGGTTTCAAACAACCGCTGCGCCAGCTCCATCTGCGCGTCTTTCACAAAACGGCCGCGGCACAGCGCGGCCACTCCCGCGCCCAGCGCCGAAGGAGTATTGGGCATGGCGCGGATCACGCCGATCTCCATGCCCGCAACCTCCTCAATCGCGCGCGTCTTTACCGACGCTGCAAACGATACGAGCGTCTTGGCCGGCGTCAGCGCGGGCTTGATCTCCGCAATCAGGTCAGAAACCTGGAACGGCTTCACGCCCACCAGGATCAGATCCGACTCCCGCACCGCCTCCAGGTTGTTCGTGCTCACGTCCACGCCCCATTGCGTGCTCAACGCCATCGCCCGCTCGGCGTGGCCCACCGTGGCGTGAATCTTGTCTGCTGCAAACAGGTTCTCTTTCAGAAACGCCTGCACCAGGATGCCGCCCATCTTGCCGGCGCCCAGCACTGCCACGCGCACATGCGGCAACTGCGCAGGGGTCTGCGTTGCCTCGACGGCGATCTCAGCCATGCTTTTCTTTCTCCTTGTTTTCTATTGATCTCTGGCGCCGTGACCGGCCCAGCTTTCAGAATACGCGCACCGCGGGCGGAGCGAGGCAAACGCTCAGCGCGAGGCACTTGAGAATTCCACGGATGCTGGGAAGGAAGTGTTTCCTTCCCAGCCTGGCCGCAAAAACAAGGCNNTCCCTAATCCCTGACCCCTGTTCCCTACTCCCTGTCTCTCTCACCTGCTCAACTGCGCTTCGCCTGCCAGAAAGTCATTGAGCGTCGCCTCCATTTTGTCGTTGCGGCTGTCCGCAGGCCAACTCGAGTCCCACAGCAAATATCCGCCGGGCAGCGACAGGAATTTCTGCCCGCCTGAAACCGCCGTGACCGTCGTTATTACCCAGGCGTTGTACTCCAGAATGTAAGGCGGGGCGTTCTCGTACCCCGACTGCGGGCTGCGCAAATCCGCAATGTGCTGCCCCATGTGAACCACAGCCCTCGACAGCGCAAGTCCCTGCAGGCGGTCCGTGTTGAACACGCAGTCGAACAGCACGCCGTCCGGCGAATCCTTGCTCCCCATGCCCTCTTCTTTTCCGCCCGCCTCGTTGCTTACCGAGTTGCCGAGCTCAACTCCCGCTTGCTCGCCCGATTTTCCGTAGGCGCCGGTGGCCTTCACCAACTCATCCTTGGCCGGGCTTGCAGCCAGCCCTTGTGCCCCCTTCTGCATCATTGCGATCGTGCTGTTGATGTCGTTGGTGCCTCCCTGCGGCGGCGCATCGCCCTTGGTCGCATCGTCGTTCTTTGAGAAATCGATCTCCTTGGGCGTCACATCTGAAACCGATTGCAACACCAGCCGTGCGGGATACGCGTTCATGTTCCCGAACCCGCCGAAACCAACAATCTTGCCCGCCGCGTCGCGCTTCAGCGTTGCATCGGCCACCGTATCCAGCCGCCCCACCAGTGTTGCCGTCACGGAGTAGCGCACGCATCCCATGCACATGTCCGCGCCTTTCTGGTGCGTCTGCGCGAGCAGCGAATCGAACTGCTTGAACACCTTGTCTTTCTCGAGCGTCACCGCCGTACGCGCTGGCGCCGCATATTTGCCTGCGAAGTTACGTGCCGGCTGAATCATCACCATGGCCGCCGGTCCCGCCTTGCCCTTCGCTCCCGCCGGATACGAAAGCCAGATGCCGTCAACCTGGTATCCGCAGTTCGGATCCTTCGTATCCTCGATGATGAACTCATCAAATCCCACCACCACCGTGCCCGTGATCCGCACCATCTTTCCATCAAACGGCGCAGGGTTCTTCACCACGTCGCACACGTTCACATCCGTCACTTGCGCGCGCAGCCCAACCCCCAGCCCCAGAATCAAGCCAGCCAAAATCAAACAACGTTTCATCGAAACCTCTCCCCCCGCTGCAATCCGCAGCGGCAGCAAAATTAAGGCGCAATCCATCCGCCATGAACAGGAACCCGAAAGAATATCACGCCCGGAGCCGTCTTTTCCGTGCCGCCAGCCCGAGTCCCCAGTCCCTAGTCCCGAGTCCCTAGTCCCTATCTTTCCCCCATCCACCCATCCACCCGCTGCTCCAGCACATCCAGCGGCAGCGCGCCCGAGTCAATCACCTCGTCGTGAAACGCGCGAATGTCAAACTTGCTTCCCAACTGCTTTTGCGCCTTGGCGCGCAACTCCAGAATCTTCAACTGGCCGACTTTATAAGCCAGTGCCTGGCTCGGCCACGCAATATAGCGGTCCACCTCCGCCTGCACGCTGGGCTCGTCCACATTCGAGTGCTCGTGAAAATAATCGACCATCTGCTGCCGGCTCCAGCCTTCGGAGTGCACGCCCGTATCCACCACCAGCCGGATCGCGCGCCAGATATCCGCCTCCAGCCGCCCGTAATCCGAGTAAGGATCCTGGTAAAACCCCGCATCCTTGCCCAACTGTTCGGCATACAGTCCCCAGCCCTCAACAAATGCCGTGTACCCGTTGTACTTGCGAAATTCCGGAACCCCGGTCAGCTCGCGCGCAATCGAAATCTGCAAATGATGCCCCGGCAAGCCTTCGTGATATGCGATCGACTCCACCCCATACAAGTTCCGATCCTTCGCGTCGTAGGTGTCGATAAACAGCCGTCCCGGGCGGCTGCCGTCGGCCGTGCCCGCCTCGTAGTAGGCCGGCGCCGAAGTCTTCGCTAGATAATCGGGAACCGGAACCACCTCAAACGGCGCCTTGGGCAAGCGGCCGAACAGCTCCGGCAGCTTGGCCTGCATCGGCTTCAAATAACCCCGGTACGCATCGAGCAGCGCCTCCGCCGACTCCGGGTGCAGCTTGGGATTGGTCTTCAGGCTCGCGCGAAAGCTGGCCAGATCCTTGAATCCCAGCTTCTGCGCGATGCCCAGCATCGCGGCCTCGTCTTTGGCCACTTCGTCCAGCCCGATCTGGTGAATCTGCGCGGCGGTCAAATCGGTCGTCGTGGTCCGCTTGATCAGGAACTGGTAGTACTTCGCCCCATCGGCCACGGAGTCAATGCCCGGCTTCTCGCGTCCCGCAGGAACGTAGCTCACCTCAAGAAAGCGCGCGAAGTGCAGATACGCCGGCAGCACTTCCTTCGCAATCGCGTCCAGTATCTCTGTCTTGATCCGCGCCTGCTCCGCCGCCGCAATCGACGCCGGAAATTTTTTGAGCGGCAGCGCCAGCGGCGAGTCCTCCGGCTTCTCGTTCGCCAGTTGTTTCACCTGGTCCAGTGTTTTTTCCAGCAGATATTTCGGCGGCACGCGATGGTCTTCCATGCCGATTTCCATGTTCTGCGTCACCTGGTCAAACGCCGCGGGTAGCGCGTGCAGCCGCGCGATCCAGTCGTCGAAGTCCTTCACCGTGGTGAAACTCAGCCCCGCCACCAGTTGCGGATAGGTCGCGTAGATGCCGCCCATCTGGTTCACCGGCATTTCCCACTCCTTGAACGTCGCGCCCTCTTCGTCCGTCTCAAAGCGCCGGATCAGCAGCTCCTGGCTGGTCTTTTCCTGGTCCGTGAGCCCGGTGGGATCAATCGCCGCCAGCCGCATCAGGTATCGGTCTTCCTGGGCCAGCTCCTCGTTCACCGCCTTCACCGAGTAGTCGCTGACCTGGTCGTTGTAGCGCTTGTCGCCGATCAGCGAAGCCATCTCGGGATGCCGCTTGAGGTGATCTTCCCAATACTCGTGAAACACATCGTTCAGCGCTTTTCTGCGGTCCTCAAGCGTCACCGGCACTTCCTGCACGCCGGGCATGGCCTGCGCAGGCAGCGCGCGGTGCGCGGGGAAAAGGGTGGCGACAGCAGCCAGAGCAAACAGAGCAGATTTTTTCACGGGTGCAAATTCCTTCGGGCTGAATTGGCCTTTGGTTGAGTGTAGAGCACCGAGGCAGGGACGAGGGGCGAGGGAACAGAGAACCGGGAACACCGAGCTTTCTCCGCCAGCTTTCGCGAATGCTCCACTCGATTCAAATGGAGGTTCGAGCCAATCCCCCACCGAAAGGCTGAGGACAACCATTCTGCAGTCGCGTATTGTCGTGACTCATTGAACGATTTCGTGATTCAAAGCCCATTTCCCCGGGCTTGAATCTGCGAGTGCATTTCAGGAGGTCAACCATGTCGTTCTTCAACAGCAAGGTTCTGTCCATTGCGCTTGCCCTCGTCGCAATCAGCGGCGAATGGGCTTTCGCTCAGGGGTGCGTGGCTGCACACAGCAATCAGCGAACTTTCGACGAGCTGATCACCGGCTCATATGGAGAGGTTTCCCACACCGGCAGCCACGACTGGATCCATAACCTCACCGTCGATATCGGCTACCGGGAGTTCAACTCCAATAAGTACTACCAGGGCAGCACTGAAATTCCCCGGCCCAACGCGGTGCGAAACCACCAGAATATCTTCGACATCTTCGCGGAATACGACCTGTCGCATCGCTGGAGCATTATTGCGGACGTGCCGGTGTACAACGGTTCACGCAATCAAATCTACCCGCCGACGGGAATCTTCTACGTAAGCGGAGTGGGCGACATCACAGTCGGTGTACAGTCATGGCTGTTCCGGCCTCCCACAGAAAATGGCGGCAACGTGGCCGTGAACATGCAGCTCAAAATTCCAACCGGAACGGACGATGCTACCGGGGCAGCGACCCTGAAAGGGCAGACGGTGATCGCCACCGCCGATCAATCCCTGCAGCCCGGGGACGGTACCTGGGCCTTCAGCGTCGGTTCGCAGGCCTACAAGAAGCTGTGGCACACGGCAACTGCCTACGCACAGGGGAACTACCTGTTCAGTCCGGCGAATACCAACGGCGTGTCGACGTTTCGGTCGCAGCCCGGGCAAGGCGTGATGTCGGCGACGGATCAGTACCTCTATCGCGCAGGGATCGTGCAAATGGTTCCCAAGGTCAAACGGCTGGCCTTCAGCGCCGGCGTGCGCGGTGAAGGCGTTCCGGTACACGACCTCTTCGGAGGCAGCGACGGTTTCCGCCGTCCCGGTTTCATCTTCTCCTTCGATCCAGGCGTGATGTTCAACTACAAGCGAGACACGATCTCGGTGAACGGGCCGTGGGCGATTTACCGCGACAGGCCGCCAAGCGTGCCTGAGATCAAATACAACATCACCAATGGAGACGCATTCTTTTCCGACTACACGGTGATCGCGAGCATCTCTCATCATTTCTAAGCCAGATCGGAGCAAAACACCGATCCCCTACGGAAAGCTGCTAAGAAACTTCTTTATCTCGTCGATCACTTGCGCCTCATTCGAACGGTGGACGTAATGCTCCGCGTTCGGAATGCGAACGACGCGTGCGGTTGGAACTCCGCGTGCGAAACTTTCGGCTCGTGCCGAGCAGGCCGCTGTATCCGCAGCAAGTCGCGCTGCTCTCCGTCTATCCAGAGATCAGGCCGGGAACCCCTTGTATTGCAGGCATCTACAAACCCTGCGGCCTGATTGCCGGCGTCAACGGCACGCGGAGCTCAATCGGCGTATGCTGGGGAACAGTACCCCGTTTGCCCCTTCTCGCCTCCAGCATTCCAGCCCTCGCTCCAGACGAGCATCATTCAGGCACGCAACCGAGCCACTGGAGCCGCCGTGAGTTTTATCCAGAAGAGTAATGTGAAGCACCTGCTGTCTCCCAGCGACCGCACCAAGATTCATCTGCGCCGGCCCGATGCCACCGGCTACTCCGTCGCCGAAGCGGACGCAAGCCAAGCCAGGCAAGAGAATTTTGCCGAGGATTTCTTTGCGGAGCATTCGTCACCCTGCGCAGCTTTCGTGCTCACCGAGCAGGTGGCCGATTGCAGCAGCCAACAGGCGCCCCTCGTTTCAAAAAGCGCTTAAGCGTGAACCCGCCTTCCGTTTTCCTGCGCAAGCAGTGCACCTTGCCGGAACGCCTGAGCTGCCGGAACCCCGCGCCGCTCTTACTGCTTCACCAGCTCCACGCGGCGGTTTTTGGCGCGGCCGTCTTCGTTGTCATTCGACGCCACGGGAGAGTACGGGCCGCAGCCGTAGGCCTTCAGCCTGCTGGCCGGAACCGCGTACTTCGTTGTGAGCGCGCTGAGCACCGCCTCTGCGCGCCGGAGTGAAAGGTCCATGTTCAGATCGAGCGCGCCCTGGTTGTCGGTGTGCCCCACAACATAGAGCTTCAGTGTGGAGTCGCCTTGCAGCAGCTTGGCGATCTCGCTCATCGTCGCGTCGGACTCCGGCTTGACATCGGCCTTGCCGGTGTCGAAGTAGATCCCATAAACCGAAGCGTGGCCGGTGCGGTTGATATCGTTTGCCAAAGACGCGGCGTCCACCGTGATGAGGCCTGACTCCATAGGCTTCACTTCGATGACGTAAAGCTCAGCATTGGTTCGGGAATCCGGGCCCTGATCGTCGACCAGCAAGCTCACATAAACATCGCCCTCCGGCCGCCCGAGCTTTGCCGAAATATAGTGAATCCCGTGCTGGGGTCCCCAGTAATCGAGGTTATCGCCGCTGTTGGCATACGCATTTGCAACCGTGCTCCCGCAACCCTGCGGGCCGCAAGTAAAGAGCGTCTCAAACCCGCCCTTCTTGAGCGCGTCTTGATAGTTGCGAAAGACCTCCAGCACCGTGCGTCCCGCAGGCGCCACGTAAACGATGCGGGTGATCTTCCCTTCCAGAGGCTGGTTCTTGGTAATCGTGTTCTCCACATCGACCGGACCCAGCGGAAGGGCGAACTCATCGAACTCTTTGGTCAGATACTTCGCGATATACGAGCCGGGGTATCGCGAAATCAAGGGATGGTCTTTGCTTCCCTCCACGTCCTGATCTTGTGCTGCCGCGAAGGGGGCCGCTAGGCCGATCAACAAACCGGCCACAAATACTGTGCGCATGAACGCTGTCATGGGCTCCTCCTAGAAACTGCGATAAGTTCCAAAAATCAATTGACCGCGGCCCGCTTACGGATGTCCCGTCAAAACCGCCGTGCCCGTACCGGTGCAACCGTTCTCACCCAAGGGCAGGTTGAGTGCGAGGCTTTTTTGAAGCTTGTCCGGGTGGTCAAGTTCTTCCTCGCTCAATTTGAACTGGTACGGCCAGGGTTCCCAGCGCTGCGCGGCGCAGTTCCCGACGTACTCTTCGCCGTCGCCCGCCGGCACCTCGCGGATCACGAACGTGAAGGTTCCGCCCTGCGCCTCGCGGACGAACCGCGCGGAGGCAACAGTCAAATCGCCGGGCCGGTCGATACTCGAGGATGCGGTCACGCCCGTCTCGCGGTGGCCGGTAGCGGTCCCGCGGATGGAGGCTTCCACAAGCCCCCAGGTTTCACCAGGCTTCAGGGAGGTGAAAGGGCAGCCCGTCTTCTCGTCGAAGCCCGCCACCTTGTAAATCGTCTCCACGTGGTGGTTTTCGTAGATCTGCGGGGTGTCAGGCATCTGCATCTTGAGATCCACCGCCACGCTGAAACAGAGGTTGGGAGCTGCGACGTGGACATCGATGTGGTCGACCTCGGGGACGCCCGGATGCTCGCTGCCACGAAGGTAGGAGAAGCCAACACGAATCTGGCCGTCGGCGTCTTTCCGCGGGGCGGTGTAAGTAAACTTGCCGCGGCCGGCACCGTCGACTGTGACCGTGGCCGGCGTGACATCGCCCGTGATCGTCTCCACCTGAACTTCCGCGCCTTTGTTCGCAACGCCATCGCAATCCATCAGCGTGAACGAGATGTCGCGCTTCTCGCCGGGGCTGAGTTTCAGCGGATAGCGATCGGACTCTGCGAGGTTCACCTTGAGTTCCGGCGCGATGGCATGGTCATGTGGGTACTCCTCGCGTTGCTTTTTCTCGAAATCAAGGATCATGTCAGCCAGCGTGTGCGATCTGGTTGCATCAGAGCGGAGATTCAGCGCTGCCGTCTGGGCCTGCCAGGCAGCATCTTTGGGATCAGTGAACTTGGGCTGAACGTGCTTGAGGACAACTTCGCGGCTTTTGCCGGTGACCAGATACGCTTCCATGCGGTACCCGTCCGGATCCTTATACAGATCGCCGAATGCGACGTAATCCAGGCCGGCCGTGCCCTCGAACCCCACATGCGTCTGTGGCTCGGGGTTCCCAAGCATGCGCTCGGGCTGTAAACTGGGCCGAATACAAACGTTCGTATCCGTGTCCACAAGGAACTGTTTCACGAACGCGTCGCTGATCTGCTCCCAATTAATATTGGGGTCTTGGAAATGGACGATCACGTCGTAAAGACCGATCACCCTGTCGTGCTTGTCGGCAGCAGTGCATTTCGCAGAGTGCAGCAGACAAACGCCGAGTACCACCATGAGTGCAAATGATTTCGCAATTCGATTTGCCATAATCTCACCCCTTCTGGGGGCAAGGGAGATGCATGGCGTGAATGTTATCGAACCGCACCCCCGGTGCGGACTGGCAATCGGCCACGTGCATTTCCCCGCCGATGACAACGCCAGGACCAGACCAGGATTTCCTTTTTGCCTTCCGGACCGCTGACAAAATACACCCAGTTGCCCCCGCTCGCGCCACAATGAAATCCCGTGGCGAACTGCGCTCCGCACAAGCCTTCTCATTTTGCAGCGGAAAAGGAACCGATCAAGCCCGGTTTCCTGAATCTCCGTTACATTCGAGAAAGAATCAACGCGGCCAACTGGCGCAACTGTTGCTGGTTCAGATAAGGACTTCCCGGCCAGCCTTTGTCCGTGTCAATGAAGGATGACAGGGCCGCGCCCCGCGCGCCTTTCAGAAAATAGAGGATCGAATCCGTACGCATGACCTTGCCGATGAAAGCCTCGTCGCCAACGCCCTTTACATCGCCACCATACACGCCCTTCATGGCTTTCGATTGGTTGTACGCATTCGTATCCAAAAAAGTGACCATCAGGATCGGTTTCCCATTCGCCAACGCAAAGTTAAGATCGCCGCCCGCGCCCTTGCTCGGATTCGGAGGGATCAGGCTGACTCCGGCGAGTCCGGTCACTTTAGACACATCGACCGCAGTCAGCAGCTTTGCATAAGCCGGATTGACCTTTCCGCCTGATTGCGTCCAGGCGCACGCTGTTGCGAACAGAACCGCGATTGCTACTGCACTCCTCGCTACACAGATAGATCCTTTCATCATTTTCTTTTCTTGCCTTTTTCAGCCAGGACTTACACTCCGCCCTCCCGGCTGCCCGGAACTATACCACCAACTGCCGCCCGGGATATCGCGAAATCAAGGGATGGTCTTTGCTTCCCTCCACGTCCTGATCTTGTGCTGCCGCGAAGGGGCCGCTAGGCCGATCAACAAACCGGCCACGAATGCTGTGCGCATGAACGCTGTCATGGGCTCCTCCTGAACCGGCGTTTTCATTCAGCTGAGAACAGCCCAGAAGTATACTCTCCCCGCGCGGTTCCGACGCACTGGCTTTTGTTGCCAGCGTCCGCCGGCGGGGAACAGGGCAGGGCCTTTTCTTCCTGAATGAGGCACGTGCACGTCGATGTTGCCCGTCGTCATGTGACGCATCTCACACTCGTCGAGGAAGTCGCTCCGCCCATCCTCAAGTCGGAGAAGAAATTTGCCTCAGTGGCTACAGCCGCTTGTTTCGTTGTCGCGCTGCGTACAGGCTTTAGCCCGTGAGGAATGTTTTTACGGAACAGAGGACTGGCTGCCGACCATTTTGGGCAATCTCCGGTTTGCCGGGATCCGCTCGGAACGGTTCACACATGATAAGCCGACTTGAACGAAGCCGCTGCGGCGGCGGACGCTTGCGCGTGCGGCTGAACCGGCCTTT
>OKRB01000120.1 GCA_900290245.1 Candidatus Sulfuritelmatomonas gaucii
ATGAACGATGCTCCGGAGGCCGAAGGCGGTCCTTTCCAGGCGACCACGGGCATTCCCGGAGGTTACCGCAATGACAACCGCGAGGACATCCTGGGCATTTTCTACCAGGATGACTGGAAAGTCCGCCCCAGTCTGACCGTGACCGCGGGCCTGCGCTGGTCCTACTTCGGGCCTATGGACGACAAAGACAACCACATGGGTGTGCTCACCTTCGGCAGCGGCAGTGCCCTGTTGACGGGGATGACCCTCCGCACGGGCATCAATGCATGGACAGCGCAAAAGTTGAACTTCGGCCCGGAGATCGGCTTCAACTGGGCCCCGGAATCCTTCAAGGACAAGCTGGTTGTTCGCGGCGGCTTCGGCTTGAACTATAACGACGAGCAGATTGCCAACGCCAACAACTACGATGGCAACCCCCCGGGAACGAGCAGCGTTCCCGGCTCCAGCAAGAGCCCCACGCAGATCAACCCCAACATCCTGTACGCAGTCTCGAGCAGCCCTACCAACATCTTCGGCTACCCGGCGAACAAGAGTGCGATCACGACGTTTAACTCCGCTGGCCTGCCCACGGCGGGCGGCGCGAACCTCGGCGGCCTGCCCGGACACGTGCCCACCCAATATGTGGAGCACTACTCATTGGGAGTGGAATACGACTTAGGCCACGCGATTGTTGCCAATCTCGGCTATGAGGCCGGCCTGGGCCGTCACCTCATGTACAACTATGACGCCAACGCGCTCGGAGAGATCATGGGCGCTCCGCTGAATACCCTGGTCAACGGCGTGAACACCTTTGGCAGTAATGGCTGGTCGACTAACAACATGATGCTCGCCGGGCTCAAGCATCAGTTTTCGCATACCTTCTATGCGGAGGGGCAGTTCACCTGGGCGCACAGTATGGATACGAATTCCGGCCCCTACTCGCGCGATCCCTATTTGTACAATCCTCGATACTCCTACGGGCGATCCGCTTTCGACGTCAATCACACCTTCAAGGTGTTTGGCACCTGGCAGCCGGTGATCTTCCATGGCAGCAGTGCCTGGGCCGAGAAGATCGTCGGGGGCTGGTCGCTGAGCGGCATCGCGACCTTCCATTCGGGCTTTGGGTGGACCCCCTACTACCAGGCCCCGCACCAGTTTTACTGCCAAAACTGCAACTATGGATACCCGCAACTGCGTCCCCACTATCTTGGAGGAGGCGGCAACGACACCAGCAACAATGCCTTCCAGAAGGGCAGTAACTTCACCAATCCGGGCACGATGAACACCGGTGCAAACAACAATCAGTTCTCCGATAACTACTTCAGCATTCCCAACTTCAGCGCCGCCATCACCGACGGCGCGGCGCCGTTCCCGGCGACGTCCTCAACCACTTTCATACCTGCGCCGGGAATCGACCGCAATGTGTTTCCGGGCCCCGGGTACAGGGACGTGGATGTGACCTTTGGTAAAGCCTTTGGTTTACCGAGTATGCGCGTCCTGGGCGAAAACGCGAAGATCGATATCAAGGCTAACCTGATCAATGCCTTTAACCTGTTGAACATCAATCCCAGCACGATCAACACCAACATCGCCAATACGAATCTAGGTCAGGCGACCGGTGCTCTGGGCGCGCGCGTCGTCGATTTCCAGGCGCGGTTCAGCTTCTGACGATTCTCGGAATTTGCGTTTTATGAAGGGGCGCCGCGCGCGCCCCTTTTGTCTTGCGGCAGGGGTTGTTGAATCTGCCGGCCGTTTGCGGCGGCTGCAGAATTCCGCGCGCCTAGGAAGCGACTCTTCAGGCCTGATTCCTGAATCCTGCCAGATGCATGGCTCGCGCGCACTCGGGATTGCGCATAAACGTGTTCCACACGAAGTCGCTGCGCAGATTTTCAGCCATCAGCACAGAGATTCCCTGGTTGATTCCCAGCACATCGGTGTCGTACCACCGGCTGGCTGGATGAAACGCGTCGACAAATCCGTAGCGCCGCCACGATTGACCGCCCCACTTCTCCCGCATGGCGCGCAGAACGTCGAGACAGTCCGCCGGCAAGAATGGCAGCGAACCGGCAGCCGCGGATGGAACCACGGTTCCATCCAGCTTTTCTCCCGTTGGCGGCCCTTCCCAGCCTGTATATCCGCGCTGGCAATCCGATGCGGTGACACCCCAGCAGTCGTTGCTGTACCACTCCGGGTGCGAGAGACAATACGCCTTGTGAGCCTGGGTGGCGATCACCGAGTTCTCAAAATAGTTGGCGTACGCGTCGCGCCTGTGGCGAAAGTCGAACCATGCCTGGGAATACTGGTGCGTGAAGAGCGGGTCGTTTCCGCTGATGAATGTGTAGCCGCCAAAATGGATGACCGGGCGAGAGAAGTTGTTCCAGAGCTCCGGTGAGACCGGATGGGATGGCGAGCCGAATGCCAGCAGGTAGATCATCATCAACTCGCAGTAATGCGACCATCGCGATTTGAGAAAGCCGGTTTCAGGATGCCAGCCCATGGAAAACGTGTCGCCGCCATTGAGCATCCACGGCCAGTCCACTCGCTCGTAGATCTGTTGCGCCAGCGACTTGATCAAGGGATCGTTGAAATGAGCTTTCGCCGTCAGAACGCCGCACAAGAGAATCGATGTATCAATCGAAGACAATTCCGTTCGCCGGAAGGGGACGCCCGTTTCCATGTCGGTAAAGTGATAGAAAAAGCCATGCACTTCCGGCATCTGGTTCAGGTGCCAGTTCAGCGTGGTTCGCACCCGCTCAACAATGGCGTCGTGAGGCAGGTATCTGCGCTTGTCGGCGATGCAAAGCGCGGTCAGCCCAAAGCCCGTGGACGCGATGCTGGCCATGTGCCTGGGATCGCAAGCGCCGCCCAAATCGCAACGCGAGCGGTCCAGCACCTGTCCGGTGTCGGCACTGCCTTGTTCCCAAAAGAACCGGCAACCCTGGTGCTCAAGATCATCAAGGAGCGATTCGTCTTCACCGCGAGGCTTCCATGCCCTGCTGGCAAAGGCCAGGCTGCCGGGCAGAACCGTACATGCTCCGGCGGCGGCTCCGATCATGCGGAGAGCATCGCGGCGAGTTAGCGGACGAGGATTTGCCTCTTCCGAGTCCAAGGCAACAAGGTAGTTCATCTCGTTCAGTTCCCGAATCGATCGAGCAAGAATCCGGGATCAACAATTTAGATAAAGCCGGAAGCCCGGGCTGATGGCTCTGCAAAAGCGGCCTGGCACAAGATTCCCAGCTTTGATTTGAGGACTATTGTCTCAGTTTTTTTTAATTCCGGCCAGTTGAATTGCAGCTTGCGACTCCCTCTTTAGAGGGATTGGCCGGCCAGGGGTATTGCGCTTCGATCGCAAGGCGCGAGGCAGAAATTTCCGCGCGATTTATCGTATCTCGACGACAGCCAATCCCATGGGCGGAATCGTGAGTGTCAGGCGGCCATCGCGAATCGGACGAACTTCCGGCGGTCCCGTTTCCGATGCCTTGCGCAATGCTTCGATTTGCGCTTTGGTCGGATAATTCGGGCTGCCCATCTTTTTCCACGCGTCCAGGGTGTCGCCGTGGGAGCTGTCGACGCGTCGAATGGCGGCATGTGCATTGACGCGGACTCCCTTCAGATCGAAGGCGATGGTTTTGCTCCCGCCTTCCGCGCCCGGCTCGACCAGATTCCATGCCGCCAGCACCACGGTTCCATCATCGCGACGCGTGACGAGCACATCGCTCGCCTCTTCAGGCAGCCTCTTGTCACCTAACTCGTGGAGCAACTCGAAGACATCGAAGGACGGCTTGGGGATTCCATCTTCTGCTACCAGGCCAAAGTCTCCGTAGAACGGCGTCTTGACCACGCCCTGCTCTTCAAACACATCAGAGAATGTCCAATACGACATCATCTGCGTCAATCCATCGCATTGGCTGATGGTGTTGGCCATCCATGGTCCCATGTAGATCGAGTCAGTGATCTCCTGCTGGTTTCTGTAGCTGGCGTTGAACTCACTCCAGATGAGCGGGATGGTTGGATGTGCGGAGTGTTCGATCTCGTCGTGGACTTTTTTCACTGCGGGGCAGACCATACCATGCGGCGCGACCGGGCGATCGTCATGAAACACGTCTTTGGCGGCGTCGTTGCCATAAACATGCGTGGAGACGAAGTCGAGCGGCACGTGTTGCTCGGTGGCGTGCGCGATCAGGTCGCTTACCCACGCAGCCTGCGCCGTCGACGGACCTCCCACGCGGATGCGCGGGCTCACCGCCTTCAGCGCGCGCGCTGTGTGGTCGTAAAGCTCAAAATACGTGGGCTGCTTCGGCGAGCCCGTCCAGAAATCGATGTTCGGCTCGTTCCACACTTCGAAGTACCACTTCGAAACCTCCTCAATTCCGTACCGATCGACAAGATGCTGCGCAAACG
The DNA here is from genome assembly GCA_900290245.1 of Candidatus Sulfuritelmatomonas gaucii. Classification (GTDB taxonomy): domain Bacteria; phylum Acidobacteriota; class Terriglobia; order Terriglobales; family Acidobacteriaceae; genus Telmatobacter; species Telmatobacter gaucii. The sequence continues at coordinate 4,381 of OKRB01000120.1, forward strand.
CCGAGATCAGCGCGTCCCATTTCGCATAATCCTTCGGCGGCGAAACGATCTGTTTGTACCAGAACGCGTGATAATCCATCCGCGCCGCAAGCGTCTTGGGCATGAAACTGATTTCGACAAACGGCCGCACTCCATTGGCCAGCAGCCCGTCGTAGATCTGGTCGACGTAAGACCAGTTGTAGACCGGGTTGCCCTGCTTGTCCTCGCTGTACACGCCGTTTTCATCATGAAAGATGGCATGAAAGCGCACGTACTGAAAGCCGGTAATCTGCTTGACACTGCGGAGATCATCGCGATAGCCCTGGCGCAAACTCAGATTGGCACGGCCTGACCCGAACATCTGTTCCCAGAAGTGAGGGAAAGGCGTGCCGGCAGCCCGCGCATCGATTGAGACGCGCTCGAGGCTCGCGCCCTCCGTGGCTCCCGGCGTCGATGTTTCCTGGCCGCGGGCCGGAGCAGCGAGAAGAATCAGCACGGTTCCTAGAATCAATGCGAGATGGAATTGCGGCTTTGCGGCCAAAAGGCGCGAAAAATCAAGCATCAAGTGATCCATTCACGAGCGGAAACTACAAACGGCCAGGAATGTGCGGCGCGTGCGCTGATCCGGAAGCAGGTTTTGCGCCGGTCAACTGCGGGCCGATGGTTTTGATTATTCGCGGAGACCCATCAGTTGGCAAGTAACGCGCCAGATAAACGCGGGATTGTTGCGCAGGTAGCGCCTCCACAGGCGCTTTGGATCCTGCATGAGGCGGTGCAGCCATTGCAGGCCTGCACGCTTGATCCAGCCGGAGCAGTCGCGAATCGCACCGATGTGATAGTCGAAGGCTGCGCCCACGCCAACCAGCAGCGGAACGTTCAGGCGATGAGCATACTGAGCCATGAACCGCTCCTGTTTTGGCGTGCTGAGCCCCACCCACACGATGTGCGGCTTTGCTTCCGCGACCTGCTCGAACAGGCTCGCTTCTTCTTCAAAACTCAGCGGCCTGAATGGCGGTGTATAGGTTCCAACGACCTGCAGTCCGGAGAACTTGCGCTGAAGGATTTCGCCAAGCAGTTGGGCAACACCTTGCTTGCCGCCGTATAAGAAAACTCGGTAGCCTCGCTCCACCGAAACCTGGCACATGGCGGCCATGAAATCCGGGCCGAAGACACGGTCCATGCGCTTGAAACCTTGAAGGCGGCCAAGCCAGGTCATCGGCATTCCGTCGGGAAGATTGATTGCGGCGTCATTCAGGACGCGGCGGAGGCCTGAATCTTTTTGTGCCTCCATTACACCGTGGACCCCGGTGACGCAAATGTAGCCTGGCTCGCCCGCCGCGATCCAGCGATCTGCCAGATCGAGCGAAAGTTTCATGTCAACAGCTGAAACTTTCACGCCCAGAACATCTGCGCGGCCGTGATCAAACCGGGAATCTGTTGTAGCTGCACCTCGACGCAAGTCGCTGAAATCCGCAGCCCGAATTCCGAGCTGGGCGGCATTGGGATCGGAGAACGTCACCGTCAGATCCCTCCGCTCATGGCGAAGATGAGAGTGTGAGCCAGAATGGCAAGGTCCATGAAGAATCCACGATTCCGGATGTAATAGAGGTCGTATTCAATGTTCTGGTGGATGGGGAATGCGCGATCGGCGCTCAGTTGCCAAAGGCCAGTGATGCCGGGAATCGCCTGAAGCCGCTGCCGCTGCTTTGCGCTGTATCGTTCCACAATGAAGGGCATCTCCGGCCGCGGTCCCACAAGAGACATCGTTCCCATCAATACATTCAGCAGTTGCGGCAGCTCATCAAGACTCATTTTGCGGAGAAGCCGCCCAATCCTGGTAATCCGCGGATCGTATGACGAGGGTGGCGAGAGTGAGTACTTTGGCGCATCCATATACATTGAGCGAAACTTGAACATCTCGAATACTTCCCCACCCTGGCCGGCTCTCTTTTGGACGAACAACGGGGGGCCAGGCGAATCCAGCCGAACCAGGATCGCGATCAGCACGAGGATGGGAGCCAACAGAAGCAAGAGCGCGGAAGACACAGTCACATCCGTGAGTCGCTTTGCGGCCGCATAGATTCGCGAGTCGCGACGCTCGATGTTCGACGTGAAGTGCAACTCATCAAGATTGAGACGTTCGGTCTGATGCGCCTCGACCGCTGGATCAGCAAGAAACGCTACACGCGAACCCGCTTGCTCGGCAGCGTCTCTTGCCGCATCAAGCTCATAAGCCGAAAGACCCTGCGCCGCCACCATGAGCAAGTCGCAGTGCAATGACTGCAGCAGAGAGGGAGATGGCGGCCCAGGCCGAATCGCGACGGATGGGCGATTGCGGTATCCCAGAACAGACATGGTGCGGCCGAACTGTGCTGGATGGTTACTGACGACGGCAACCGGCTGAAAGCCGAGCCTGGGTGAGTGCAGGAGTGTGGATACGGCGCTTCTTCCCGTGTCTCCAGAGCCATAAATCACGGCGCGAGGCGTGCCGTTGTTTCTTCGCTGCAAACAGCACACCACGGCGGCAACGAACTGCTTCTCAAGGGCCAGGAGCGGGGGAACCGCTGGGCCGGCGATCAAAAGCACGCGCCAGGAAAGGTTAAGACTCAGCAGCGAGCTGAAGATGAATAGGAGAAGGAGAGATTGAATGGAAACACGAATGGCGCGCTCCGTTTCCTGAATCCGGAGCAATCCGTTTCCGGCGCGATAACCGCCCTCCCGGCTTATCAGAACGGAAACAAGCAGACCGAAGAGTGCGCTGATGGCCAAGTCCTGCCGCATGGGGTGATATTGAAAGGCACCGATCGGCAATGATGCGCAAAAGAAACAAACTGCCATCATCGCCAAGGCGGAAGTGAGAAAGTCGGCAGAAGCCGCGGTGAGAGCAGTCGCGCCTTGGAAGAGATCTCGCGGAATCGCCCGCTCCGCGTTGCGCAGAGGCGCGATTGTGGCAGCGCGCAAATTTGAAGAGAAAAGATCAGGAGCTGCCATCTTTATTTCCCTCCGCCTCGTGATGCGGATTGATTCTTACGAACTTTCATATCGATCGGCTCTCCGAGGTTCCAATCTTGAGCGAGCCGGCGGCTCTGGCGTCTTCAGCATGCGATTCAGAAAGGACCAGCCTTCGATACAGCGACATGTATTGCCTGGCGAGCACATGAGCGGAAAGCTGCGGAAGCGCGATTGGCTCGCCTTTCGGCTTTCGAAGCGCGTCAACGATGGCACCGGCGAGAGCTTCAACAGCGTATTCGCGCAACGACACAAATTGGCAGTGTCCATCTCCGATCTCCCGATGCGCCGCAATGTCTGAGCAGACGATTCGACAGCCGGCAAGCAGGCCTTCGGCAACAGGCAGGCCAAAGCCTTCAGTCAGAGACGGCGCCACCAGTGCCGCACAATGCCGGTAGCACCATTGCAATTCATGCTCGCTGAGGTCTTCAAGAAGGTCGACGCTGCCGCCGAGGCCACGCGACGCAACAAGCCGGCGGATCCTGCCGCTCTCCGGCCCGGCCATGCCGACAATCACGAGCCGGGAGTTCGGTTCGATCTCCCCGGAATGCAGCAGGCGGTCAAATGTGCGAATCAGCGTGGGGATGTTCTTGTTTCGCCGATGCTGTGCCACACAAAGAAGGAATGGCTCGTCCCGCAAGCCAGGAAGCGGGCACACTGACGAGAGGACCAGCGTGGGTTCAACGCAATTATAAATTCCGACAGCTTTTTGCCATACGGCTGCGAGCGCATACTGCTTCAATCGAATGCGCGTAGCCCCAGAAACACATGCGATCGCATCAGCGCTACGGAGGCACTGCTGGAGCACGATGCGATTGAGAATGAACTTCGGAAAACCGAAATTCATGGGAATCTCGTAAGGGTACAAATCATGCAGTGATACCACAGTGGGACAGTGGAAAGCCGCAGCATTCAACGGCATCGGGTAAGAGAGATGGACTAGGTCAACTTGCAATCGACGGGCTAACTGCGGAAGCAGGCGATAGTACCAGAGATTCCGGCTGAGCGAGCTTCGGCTGATGTCGGCGATATGGATGGAAAGCCGAACGTCAGTGGGTAGCCCGGCAGTCTGCGCAAGGTCGCATTGCCAGGGCGCGACAACAAGATGCAGATTAGAAACCTCAGCCCGCAGCAAGAGGCAGCGCGCCAGGTTAAACGCATGGCGCTGCAATCCAGAAATGCTTGTCGCGAACGATGCGGCGGCAATCAGGATCTTCATAGTTTCGATCCCTCCTGCGCTTCGAATGAGATCGTCAAAGCGGAAACGCGATTCCGTTCTTCGCTTTCTGGATGGAGTAGCCGGGCCAGGGGGAGATATACGAGCAAAGAGATGGCGCCCAAAAAGAGACGGGAGAGCGCAAGGCCCTCGAGGCCCTGATGGCGCAGCAGGTCGATCATCAGCAACAGCATGGCCGCTCTGCCGGCGAGGGTGAAAATGGCGACTGTGCGAAACTGACCGAGCGCCTGCAGCGCGTAGGTTCCGGTCACGCTCAACCCCAGCATGGCCGATCCCAAAACGATCGGAGGAAGAATGTGCGCCGCGCTGTGCGCAACGGCAGGACCCGCCCAGATTCGAATGAGACGATCGCCTACGAGGAGCAGAATGGCCGCGCCGCATGCCACAAGGATCAGATTGCAAGCCAGCGCCTTGAGCACGGTCTTTTTAAGCCCTTTGCGGGAAGTGTTGCCTGCCCTTCCTGAGAGATAGGGGAAGAGGAAGTTCAGGCCGGACGCGCTGAGGCCAAAGATCGGGTGCGCGAACTGGACGCAAAGCGAATACGGAGTAACGGCGAGCGCGCCGAGCCAAATCCCCAGAAGAATGCGATCGAACTGCGCAAACACCACGCCGCCCAGCGCCTGCAACCAGACAAAAACGCCTTGAGAGAAGAGAAGATGCGTCTCCACGGGACTGAAATCCGGCCAAAACCAGGCGCTGCCAAAAAACTTGCGCAGCGCAAGAAATTGCATCGCTGTGCCCATAAACAGGAACGAGACGGTTGCCACGAGAATGCTGATGATTCCATATCCCACCAACGCAAGCACCGCGGCCGTAGCGAGTGTCGCAATGCGGGTGGCTGTACTGATGCGGACGGTGCCGCGATAGTGCTCGAATGCGCGGTGCACGCCGACCGCGACGCTTTCAACTGCACGCACGAAGATGGCAACACTCGCGATGCGAAGCGCGATGAGGCATTCCGCAGGAAACGCGAGGCGCGCAACGCCAACATGCCGGGCAGCGAAAGGAGCGACTATCCACACGCCGATTGCGAGCACCGATCCGAGCAGTACATTGATGGCCATCATGCTTCTGATGGTTTGCGGCATCCGGGCGGATTCGCCGGTCCCGCGCAAATAGGCGACGCGCTGAATGCACGCATCGCAAAACCCTGAAGCGATGATTCCACCCGCGCTGATCACAGCCGTGGCGATCATCCACAATCCGTACTCCGCCGAGCCAAGCCGGTGCAGAACGATCGGCGCGACGAGCAGCATTCCAACCGGATACGAAACGTAATCCAGGGCGCCGTACCCGGCATTGGCAAGGTGCTTCCTCAAGCAGCACCTCGCTGGAACGGCAAAATGGACCGGACCCGATGTCGCAAGACAGGGAGCACCTGATCGGCGAGCTTCCTGCGCGGATCGCTGCAAGCCATCGTCGACCAGTAGTGGCGCAGCAGGACAAAGGTCGACACGCTCGCGAACGAGAACAGCGAAAGCAACAATGTGAGCAACAGGCGCGGCGGAAATGACTTCTTCTCCGGCAGTCCCGGAGGATCGATCACGTTGACAGCCGGAACGTCCTTCGCCTCTTCGATGCGCGCCGTTTCATATTGCTGCGTGAGCAGCTGGAATACGGCCTCCTGCACTTGGACGCGGCGATATAGATCGGCGAAGGGGACTGCGAGTCGCGGCAGCTGGCGCAACGGCGGGTAGAGCGCGGCAATCATGGGCTTCGGGTCCGCGCCAGTTCCGGTATCCACCGCTCCGCTCGCATAAGCAGGCTCTGAGGAGCCCGTCATCTTCGCCAGCTGCCCCTGCAGGCTGGAAATGCGCGCTTCCGATTCGCGCACCCGCACATTGCCGTCGCCGTAGATCTGGCGTAGTGACTGCAGCCCCGACTGCTCGACCATCAACTCCGCCTGCACGCGTGCCCCTGCATCGACCATGGCGCGCGTCTGCTCCTTAATGTCGATGGCGCTGCTGTCGCTCGAGAACTGGCTTAGCTGCAACTCTGCTTCCTCAAGGTTGCCTTTGACTTCGTGCAGCCGCTGCTCAATGAAAACCCGCTCGCGATGAGCGGCCGACGTGCTGGTACGCGTCACCAGCAAGTTCAGTTCATCCAGGTATGCCTGCGCTATCTCGCGAGCTCGTTCGCGATCCGTGTCTTCGACTTCGATGGTGACGACGCCTGTTTTCTTGTTTTCGGTGATCTTTGTGAGCCGCGCGAGATGTTTCGCCGCATCGATGCGATAGCGCTTGTGATAAACATGCTGCAAATTGAAGCGATCGATCAGGTGATCGCTCACCGTTCCACTGTGCAGCAGATCGATGAACAACTCGGAAGAGGAGTGCCCCATCCCGAGCCCGCCGGCGAGGTCGCCTAGAGCTCCCAGGCTTCCCAGATGCCCCGACAGTGCGGCAAGCATCATGGTGCTCGCACTTTGTTGATCGGGCGGCATGATGCTCGTGCTTGACTTGTACTGCTTGGGAATGACGAATGCTGTGGCGAGACTGAGAATGAGCGAAATGAAAGCGACGCGCGCCAGCATCCGGCGATGTTGCCAAAGCAAGCCGGCGTGAATCACCCAACGCGGAGCCTCCTCGTGCGAGACGGGCTCCTCTCGATCCAACGTCGCAAAGGAGGAATTCGGTGTCATTTGCATTCTTCCTAGAGCGCTGCAGCCGCAACGCCTGCAGTGATGGCGAAAGAGGCAGCCAGCTGGCCTGATGACAGCAGGTTCCTCCAGAGCAGCGATCCGCCGATAATCTTCTGTGGCACGACCACGACGTCACCGGGATTCAGTTTGGTTGAAAGAACATCGCCCGCGAGCCAGTCGCCTGAACGCCGGCCCACGACCGATCCATTCGCGCGAATGATAAAGATCTCCTTCCGGTTGGCAGCCGCGTTTGCGCCCCCGGCGTGCCCGAGATACCAGCCGGCGGTTTTGCCCGGCATGAAAGTAAGGGCCGTCGCGTTGTAAACCTGGCCGGTGATTAGGACGAACCCAGGTTGCTTAGGAATGGTCAGCACATCACCGCGGCGCAATTCGATATCTGCCGGTGTATTTGCCCAGCTGTCGATATCGGAAGTGATGTGAATAACCATGCGGCCGGCCGGCGGATGCGATTTGAGATCGGCGAGCACCTGATCTTCCTGTTCCTTGATCAACTGCAACGTGCTCGACGCGTTCGATCCCCCAAGACCCGGCGAAAGCCTTGCGGCCGCCGAGTTGGTTTCGATCTGGCGCACAAGTTCATCGCGGCTGTTCCGCTCCAGCTCTTTCACCTGCTGGCGCACCAGCACCGCGCCCGCCGGGTAAGCGGTGGACAGCATTCCGCCCGCCCTGCGCAGAACAGAGCTGAGGCGCTCTCCATCGTGAAAGCCGTAACTGCCTGGAAATTTAACCTGGCCTGCAATCGTGACCGATTCGCCGATATCCGCCCAATTGGTGATCTGATGAATTGCCAGCGTGTCACCGGGCTTGAGAGGAACGTCTGCATTCGGATTGGCTCCGCTGACCGCCGCGCCGATCGGCACCGTGGCCAGGTTCTCGACAATCCGGTCGCCATCTTTCACGTCGTAGCTGGTAAGGTCAGCACTCTCGAGCAGTGCGTCGCGCTTGAATCCTCCTGCCATGCGCACAAGCTGGGCAGCCGTCATTCCTTTCGACATGGGGTAGGTTCCCGGCCGCAGGACCTCGCCTGAAACCGCGACCGTGGGCGCATCCACTTGATAGCGCCCAAAGATGCGAACCGTGTCGAATGGCCGCAGCGGGATGTTGGCGTTCCCGATCAACGCATCTGGAACGTTGAAGTCAATGGTTTCCGCATGGAGATCGGGAGGAACCAGGCGAACGATTTCGCCGCGAGCGGCTGGTTCAGGCAACAGGTCCTGGTAGCTGTGTAGCACATCGTTGAGCCGCATGCCGTCGGTATAAGCCACGCGGCCCGGGCGAACGACGTGACCTGCGAGATACACGGCACTCTGGCTGTACGGCAGGATCGGCTCCACGCGGATGCGATCTCCGTCTTTGACCTCGAACGTTGAAACAATGTTCGGATCTCCGGGCGGATCCTGAATGGCGCCATCGGGCAATGTGACGGTGACGCGCTGCTCGTGAGCATCGATGCGCTCGATCCTGACGTGGTCGAACGAAGCCGCCGCCGTCATCCCTCCGGCGTCATTGATGACTGCGCCCAGCGACGTTTCGCCGGCTTTGCGCTCATAGATGGCCGGACGCTTGACCGCGCCGGAAATTGCAATTTGTGGTCCTGCGGGCGGCACCAAGAGCGTGTCGCCGCTCTCAAATCGTGCACTGCCACCGCGAATGCCATGGAGCAGAAAATCATAGAGATCGAACTCTTCAACGAGTTGCTTCCCGCGATAGTGCCGCAACGTTCGCAGCGAGCCGACCGCTGTGGGGCCGCCTGCCGCATACAGCGCGCTTAAAGGGGTCGCCAGGGCGCTGATGTCGTATCCTCCCGGCCGCTGTACGTCTCCGACCACGTAGACGCGCACCGAATGAAGATCGGCCACGGTGACTGCAACCTGCGCATCGCGGAACTGCTGTTTCAGGAGTTCCTCAATCAGGCCCTGGGCCTTGCCTAGCGGAAGCCCCGCAACCTGGACCGCGCCGGCTTCGGGCAGGAGAACTCGGCCATCGCGATCGACCGTTCGCGTAAAGCTCTGACTGACTCCTCCCCACAGGTCGATGGTGAGCTTATCTCCGGCGCCGATAACGTAGTCAGGCCCTAAAGGCACATCTAGGGGAGTATCCTGGGTCGCCAGCCCTCGCTCCCCCGTTGAAAACGCGCGGTTCACAAAGACGTCGGAACCAAAGCGCTCCAACCCGGCCGTCTCGTTCGGGATCTGCGTATAGAGTTCACGCATCGATGGCAAGTTAAGTGGCGAAGGCTGATGGAGAACCGACGGCAGATCGGTGGAGGCATTCACCTTCTCATGAAGCCGCGGGTTTTCCATCGGCGTTTCCCGGTTTGTTCTGGTCCGGCCAGTAAGGGGAAGAGCGCTGGTAGCCGAATTACCCATCGATTCCGGCAGGCCCTGGTTGACTCGACCGCGACTTTCGGCGTCCGCCTGGGCTGAGCCGCCTTGTGGCGACAACGTGAGCTGTTCCATTGACAGGGAATCCAGCAAGTCCCCGCTCGTCCCGCTGATACCCGCCGATTGCAGATCATCGCTGGAGATCAATCCGCGCGCGCGCAGGACGGTAGTAATGTTTGCGCGCAGTGTGGCGCTTGACTCGATCTGGCTGTCGAGCATCGTATCGAAGATGTCGTTCGGATCGATCTGCGTTCCCTGCTGTGCCATCTGGTCTGCGATTTGCGATTTCAGCTCTGTCATGAGATCCGGGTTCTGTTCGAGGACGCTGATGATCTGATCGGACGAGAGAGCTGCTCCCCGCGCTTGACCGCCAGTTCCGAGCGAGGAATCGCCATTTGCTCCGGGGGTCGTGCTGCCGTCGGAGGATGGCGCCGACGCGTCACCGGACGTGGACCGCGCATCGTCCTGGTTCGCCCCGAACGGAGGCGGGCTTTGGCCACATGCAGGAACGACGGCAATGCCGGAGAGCGCCGTCACAAATACAGCGCCGCAAAAGAGCATCGTTAACGGCGTTCGCCGAGTTAGTCTGAGATGTGAAGCAGAAATGGGGAGTCGCTGCATCGGTCTATGCTCTTCGCTCTTGACCGTAATGGAGCGGCCTCCGCTCGGGTGTCATGCCGCAGTCAGTGAATTGTCATTCCTTTGTAGGAAGCGTGAACGATGACGCGAAGATCGCAGTGTTGAACGTTACGTGGCAGGCCAACCGTTGAACCGCAATGGGGATGCACGGTGGCTGCTGCAATCAGAGCAGTGACATTGCGCAAACATTTGCCTGACACTTCGCGTGGTTGCGTCTGCTATTTCAGAGAATGAGGACTTCACATGCGAGCCACGGCCGCGACCATAAGCGATCTAGTCGCGGAAGCGTTGCGTGTCGAATCCTTAGTCCCGGGGCTCAAAGGTCCGAAGGGCGCGCACCTCTGCAACATGGACTTGGGATATTCGGAGCGCTTCTATCCCATCGGTTATCCGATCGAAATCCTCACCAATGAGCCGCTGGTTTTGACGGCTGCACGCGAGAGCTTCGGACACGCTCGCCTGGTGCGAAACAACGAGCCGTTGCAGATTCGTTTTGGTGTTTGTCGCGGGCGGGAGGGATCGGTCTGTCCTCCCGAGCCTATGCGGCGTGAGTTCAACCATCTCTATTCTCTTGTCGCAGACGCCGAGAATCAGGCGATTCTTGACCTGAGGACTGGACTCAATTTCACCTGGCTGTCGCAGGCAGCGATCAGCAACCGGCTTTACCTCCGGCATAACTTTTTGGAAAAAGTTGTGTATCTATTGCTCGGCGCGTTGGTGGTGACCGACCTTCACGCCGCGTGCATCAGCAAGAACGGCAAAGGAGTTCTTCTCTGCGGTGATTCTGGCGCGGGTAAGTCGACGCTCGCTTACGCATGTGCGCGCGAAGGCTGGATTTACACTTCGGACGATACGAGCTACCTTGTCAACGATTGCGATCCGCCGCGCGTGATCGGACACTGCCATCGTGCTCGATTTCGCCCCACGGCGTCACTTCTTTTTCCGGAACTCAAAGGCCTGCCGCTGACACCTCGGATGGAAGGCAAGCTATCCATCGAAGTTCTCTCCGCAGAGCTACCTGTCGCGCATTGCGCAGACGAGGCTACTGTAGATTCGATTGTTTTCCTGAAGCGTTACTCAGGCGCCGTGGGCCGGCTGGAACGATTGCCGGCCGGATCGGCGACAGAACGATTCTGCAAGGAACTCCACTCCTCAGGCGAGATCCGCGCCAAACATGAAGAGATGCTCGAGAAATTCCGGGAAGTCTCCACTTACGAACTTGAATACTCCGACTTGCGCGATGGGGTGAGAATGCTGGATCTCCTAACGGACACCGCCTAGGACGGACCGGCTGATCTCGAGATCGTTCTCAAGGCTGGAACCACCCTGGTTTGTGCGGATCACAGCTTCTCGACTAACTATTTGCTGATTGAGCGTCTTCTCAATCAGGTCCGCCGCAAGCGCTTCGCCCCGACTGGATCGCATCATTATTTGTATTCTCTGGGCGGCATCGTAGTAACTTCGGTCGCGCAGAATCTTCTCCACCGCTCGGCGAATGCGGCGCGCAGAGAGCCGCATCACCGGCAGGACCTCGGCAAGATGCAAGCGCGCCAGCAGCGCGGCCATTGCCGGCTGATCGTATGCCAATGGAATGACGATCATCGGCTTACCTTCCGCCAGAGCCTCGAAGACCGTGTTCGATCCTCCGTGAGTAACGACAATGTGCGCTGCCTTCAGAATCTCCAGCTGCGGAGCAAATTTTGTCACCACTGGACGGCCGGGCAGATCGGCGAGCGAATCAGGCGCGAAGCGATTTCCCAAGGAGATGACTAACTGCAGATCGAAGACCTCGCAAGCCTCGGCGATCATATGCAAAAGCTCCGTCTGCACGTTGCGTGTGGTTCCAAGCGAAATATAGAGGATGGGTCGGCCGTCGAGGCGATGCCAGGGGAACGCTACATGCGGCCTTGCGGTGCGCCACTCAAACGGTCCTGTGTAATGGAAGTCTTTTGGGACCGGCCTGCGGGGCCGATCTAGGCATTTTGGCATTTGGCCAATGTGGGCCAGGCATGGGAAGTCTTTTGAAATCGTCCGGACTGAGCCCAGGCCGGGCCGCCGCCGGAACTCGTCCAGCATGCTGCACAGAGGCCCCCTCATGCGCGTTACCGACAACTCCAGGAACACGCTCTGGATCCACGAAAGCCATGACTTTGAATAACGGTACCCCAAGAACCAGGATGAGCATCTCCAGCCAAAACGATGCGGCACCGACGTCGAAATGATGAAGTAAGGCAGTCGAAGCAGTTGTGCCACGGTCGGTCCGGCCAACGCGATCTCGTCGATCAGGAGAGCATTCACCCCTGCGCGGGAGACTGCGGCCGGCGCCTCTTCGAGGAATCGCTCGACATCGTGCTGGATGTGCGCGAGATTGGAGCGCATAGCGGAAATCTCAGACCACATGGAGCGCGCGTTGAATCGCATTTTCTCTTTTCCTGAATCATTCTTTTCGCCCACGGGAACAAATTCGAACCCTGCCTCTCGCACCCGGGCTTCGGCCTTCGGCTTGTCAAAAAACGTGACCCTGTGCCCGCGGAGAACTAGCTCGAGCGACAGCGACATGAGAGGATTCAAATGCCCGGTTCCGGCAAATGACAGCACGCCAAAGTGCCACTTGGCTTCCTCAACAGACATGAGCGATCTCCACTGATGCGGTGCGAAGCGTTCTCTCTCCGAAGCACACCTGATCTTTGCCCAGGACTTCCTCCGCCCTTCGCAGGAGTTCGCCAACCGGTGCCCGCAGCCACCGCGCCGCTGTGCCAATCAACAGCGGCTCGAGGCCTTCCATTGCAGAAGGAGGCAGCTTCTCGAGGATCGCGTCTGATGCGAGCTGTACGCGTCCTGCAATCATTACAAGCTCCACATCTTCCATCGACAGGGTCAGCAGGCGGTCCGCCGCAAAGCCGCCTGTATCCCGCACAGCGATCAGGTCTGCCGGGCCAGATTCTTTGATTGACCCTGCGGAATCATCTAACCGAAGAACCGCCGCGGGAACAGATGTCACCATACGATAAGCCTGTTGCGGTGACACGTTGCAGACATCAACCGCAAATCGAATCTCATCGAGCAGGTCCCCATGTGCGGTGAGCGGAGAATCATTGCCCAGGGCCACGCGCTCAATTTCACCGAGCAGCCGCATATCCGGGAGTTGCCGGTATAGAAAGTAGTTTGACGATGGGCAAACGATCATTGACGCATGGCGCTCGCGCAACAACGCGACGCCGGCTGGGTCCAGGGCAAGCCCGTGTACCAGAACCGCGAATTCGTCGAGAAGCCCTAACTGATCCAAAGCCCGCAGTTCTGCACGTGCAAGATCATCTACTCCTTCACATACGTGCACGATGAAGGGGCCTCCTGCTGGAGTTGCGGCCCGCGCCGCGCAAAGATCGCCGCCAAGCGCGAGAGAGTGTCCCCACCCGACTTTTTGAACGACTCGAACCGGAAAATCGTCTCGCTGGAGATCGGGAAGGAGAGGATTGTGATGACAGACCGTGGTAACGCCACACAGCAGGTTCCGCAGTCCGCCCCACCAGACACGCACATTTTTCGGAACCTTATGTTGCATTGCGATGGCCGGTAGGACTTTGCTGTGAATGTCGTCGCCCCACTCCACGTAGTTGCGATAGGGCGGATCACCCAGCCTCGGATAAAGGCCAAACTCCAGATGGTCGTGAGCGTTGATGAGTCCTGGAAGAAGCATAAAGCCGCTGAGGTCGACGTCCACATCATAGGATCTGTTTGGCCGCGAATGGGATCCCGCATCAATAGCGGTGATCCTGCCGCCGCCGATTTGAATCGTGCAATCTCGAGTTTCGTCAGGCCCCATTGCGCAACGCGAGCCGCGAATGACGAAAGCTTCATCCCGATCGGCTCCAGAACTGGACTGCGGGGCCTTCATTTCGAAGCCTTTTGAGCGACGTAAATGCGGAACCGGGCTGGCGCTCGCCGGTGACGCAGTTTCGCCAAAGTCGGATGCATCGCCCAACGGAAGCCGTAAGCAGGCGAATGAATAGTCCAACGTATCGACAAACGCCGCTCAAGCGCCTGCAACCGATCGTCGGTGAGATACTCAATGCTCTTGAGACATGCGGAAGCGGTCCCAAACCGCTCGAGGAAATGCGCGTGGCGCTCGGCTACCATTCGCTTGCCGTCTTCATCTCTCCAATACCAAGGGGTATCACTGATGATCACCATGCCGCCGGGCCTGACGCATCGCAGAGCTTCCGCCATTGCCATCACATCGTCTTCGGCGTAATGAAAGGATGCGTTAAAGATGGCGGCATCAAACTGCCCATCCGCAAAAGGCATGCTGACGAGCTCAGCTTGGAATCGCGGAAAGAGCGCGGGGAGAGACTTGCGGTAGTGTTCACCGGCCGCCAGGCCATCATGGCCGTTGGTGAGGAGGTCCACCGCGACGGATTTGAATCCAGCGAGCGCCAGACGAAAACTGAGCCAACAGTTCCCTGCCCCGAGATCCAGAATCCGAGCGCCCGCGGGCATTGCCGGCGCGAGGACGTTCTCCACGAAGCACAGATAGGTGCGCGCCCGTATTTGCCATTGCCGGCTGTTTCTGCCGGTAGCATCGCGATAAGGGAGGCCGAGATAGAAGTCATCGCCCTCGCTGCCGCGGCCTTCCGCCTCTCTGATGCGCTCGTAGTCGTGAATGAACTGTGCATAGTGTTCGGCCCGCTCGGGCGCAAGTGCACAAACGATTCCGCGATCGATCCGCATTTCATAGCCGCATCGCGAACAGCGTAGGCTGGAAATATCTGTATGGCAGCGAGGGCAGCGCAGCGCGACTTGAAAATTCAGGTCGTCGAAGACCGCGTCATTCCGAGGCGGGTCCGCCACGCACTGCTTTGCACTCTGCGACGCGCACATTCATGCGCCCCTTGCCGACGCCAACTGATCGATCGGCACGATCGTTGATGAGCCAAATGGAGCGGCCACTTCCGCCAAGTCGAAAGCGCCCGGATGGCGGCTTACCGGCTCCAACTCATCGACGATTCTCCACAGCTTCCTGAGTTCCGCATTTACGTCGTAATCTTTGGCCGGTCTACTCCAGGAATCCACTTCGGCATGCAAGGCGTCGCGCACGGCGCGATAGAAGTCAGTCTTGTAGGCGCCCTGGAACATGATGCAAAGATCATCGCTGTCGATCCAATTGCGTTTTCGCCCCAGTTGCTCATGCACCCGCTCATAGAAGACAGTCCCCGGCAGCGGATAGGAGAATGAGACTCCAATATCGTCGGGCCGTGTGTCCCGAACGAAGTCGATGGTCTCTTTCAGCTCGCTCCACGTTTCTCCCGGATAACCGAGCTGCAGAAAATAGCACGCGCGAATGCCTGCGTCTCTCAAGTGCCTGCGCGCGGAAACCACTGACGAAAGGATCAGCCCTTTATCCATAGCGTCGAGGATTTTCTGCGAACCGGATTCAACTCCCATCCAGACTTCGCTGCAGCCGGCACTCTTGAGGTGCCCCGCGGTTTCCTGTGTCATCAGGTTGGCACGCGATTGAATCTTGAACGGCAGGGCCGCATTTCTCCCGGTTACTTCCTCGGCAAACTGCCGAACCCAATCGTGGTCTAAAGCGAAGATATCGTCGCCAAACCAGATATGCTGCGCTCCGGCAATGTCTCTCAACAGCCTCATCTCCTCGGCCACTGCCGCCGGCGGGCGCAACTGAAACTTGTTTCCAGAGATCGGCTTTGCGCACCAGTTGCAGTGATACGGACATCCGCGGCTCGAAACCATGTTGACCGAGAAATATCCATGAGTCTTTATCCATGCCTGACGATAGGGATCCAGGTTGATGAGATCGCGCGCGGGAAATGAAAGCTCAGTCCACGCCGGATTCTTCGCCAACCATTGCGGGCTGCGAACCAAATCGCCTTCGCTGTCGAGCCGAACGAGGCCGTCAATTTCAGGAATCTGCCGGCCCTCAAGTACAGCTCTGCATAGCTGAACGAGAGTTTGTTCCGATTCTCCGCAGCAAACATAGTCGAATCCGTTCTGCAGGAACAAACCAGGATTGTCGGTTGAATCGGATCCATGCACGACCGTAATTGCTCCCGCGGCGCGAGCTGCGCCGGCGATCATCCATGCGACTCCCCTCATGCGCGTGAGGCACATCTTGGAAAGAAAATTGAAGTCGTCTTCATAGATGACAACCATCCTGGGGCGTTCCGCTGCGAGAACATCTGCAAACCCCGATGATGGCTCTTCGAGCATCGCATCGAATACAGCAACTGAAATTCCGCATTCGCGCAGCGCAGTAGCCGCATAGAGAGTCGCAAGCGGGATGTAGGGCTGCATTTTGCGCAACTGCTTCGGATCGTATGGCAGGTGATAGGAGTGAGTAACTACGACATCGGCCAAGAGCCACCTCGAGTTTCTGTACCTGCCTCGCCGCGAGGGGAAGTGGTTTCTCTGTACTCATCAGCCAGAAGCGGCCCGGGAACTGCACCGTCGGCAGCGACGAAGGATTCCACTTCCGGACTGGAGAAATGACCAAGCTTTTCACGCTTGGTGGCGATGTAATGCCTGGAATGGCGATTCGATGGAACATCCGCGGTCACGCGCTCCACGAGACGAATTCCGGAATCAGTGACCGCCCTGATTTTGTCGGGGTTGTTTGAGATCAGGCGGAGCGATTGGATCCTGAGAAAATGAAGGATTTGAACCGCAAGCGCATAGTCTCGCAGATCGACGGCATGGCCGAGGCGCAGATTCGCATCGACGGTATCGAGCCCTTGATCCTGGAGCTCATATGCGCGCAGCTTTTC
Source organism: Candidatus Sulfuritelmatomonas gaucii (assembly GCA_900290245.1). Classification (GTDB taxonomy): domain Bacteria; phylum Acidobacteriota; class Terriglobia; order Terriglobales; family Acidobacteriaceae; genus Telmatobacter; species Telmatobacter gaucii. The sequence continues at coordinate 21,073 of OKRB01000120.1, forward strand.
CATGAGTCCGATGCCGCGCCCCTCCTGCTGCTCGTAGACAAGTACTCCCGCGCCTTCCTCAGCGATGGCGCTCAAGGCCATCTGAAGCTGGTCGTGACAATCGCAGCGAAGCGAATGAAAGGCCTCGCCCGTTGTGCATTGAGAATGAATGCGAACCAATGGAGGATAACTGTGGAGGTCTCCCAGGACGAGCGTAAGGGCGGTTTCTTGGCGCTTGTTAGGGGTTTTCCTGCCGGCGTGAAAGGCTTCGAAGGCCAGCAAACGGAAGATCGCCCACCGGGTGGGAAATTTCACTTCAGCGATCTGTTTCAAGATCATAGGTATCAGGCCTTTTAAAGATCAGCTCACTGCGCGAGCGGCGTACGCCGTCTCGTGTGAGAAGAGTATCCCGCCGGTTTCTGTGCAGTGTCTCCAGAATGTCTAGCGTTCGTCATTTCCTTGTCGAGAGCGCGACCGGTTCAGCGGTGCGGCGAAACTGGTAGAGAACGTGGTCGCCGAGTGCGGCCAGTGGGCGGGAAAGAAGACGGTCAAGCGTCTCCATCGCAGCGAGAAGGCGGGGATGTTGCGTGATCCATGGCTCCGCAGCGCTGGGCGGCACGGTGACGCCGATGCCGAGTCGTCGCTCCAATACAAACCATGGAGCAAATGCTCGCTCAAGCGCCGCGCGGCGATGATAAATGACCTGGAAATCGCGCTTGGCCAATCGAGCTGGAATGTAGCCGCGCCGGAAGCGCCGGAAAGCGAACTTAGGCCGCCCTCGAAGCGTCTCCGTGACGATCTCGCCGGGGCAGCATGTACCAAAGAGAACGAGCATCGCCGCCGCCCCGGGCTTGAGGAGATGCGCGAGACCGCGAGCCACAGGCCTCACATCGGCCACGCAATTAAGCGGCGCGAAGTTGGAGAAGGCGCCGTCAAGTGTTTCCTGACCGGACGAGAAATGACGGGCCGCGAAGTCTTCCATTTCTTCCGCTGCCGCAACTTTTGCCTGCGCTCCAAGTGGGGCCAGTTTGGCCCGCGCCTGCGCAACCATCGAAGGCGAGGCGTCCGTGAGAAGAACTTTAAAACCCAGCGCAGCGAGAAATGCCGCGTCCTCTCCAGTGCCACCTCCCAGTTCGAGGATTCTACCTCCGGCGGGAAACGCGCGCAGAAGCGCGCTGCGAACCAGGCGGCGCTGGACGGCCACGCTCTTCCAGGCGCCGAAGCGCGAATCGAAGTCCGCAGCGACGGCATCGAATGCGAGCCTGGATGCTGCCGGCGACATCACGACGCAATTCCCTCCAGGCTCCGGTGCCAGCGCCGCCGCTCGCACACATAGCGAAGCCCTTCCCATACGTGAAAGCGCAGCCTGCCGAAGATGACGCCGAGCTGCATGCGATATCGGCGACACCGTTGTGAGAACGGCTCATTCGGAGACGCCCGAACTGCGGGAGGTGGAAGCCACAGGGGAATTAACGACTGCCGGACTCGCCGGCCTCCCGGCCCGCCCGCGGCCTCGACTGCACTTTGCAGGAAAAGGTAGAGTTTGCTTCCCGGAAAGCTTCCCAGTGCTGCGCGGCAGCCGTACAATTCAACCCACCGGCGAGCGCTTCCGGGAAGGCGGTCGACCGTCCAACTCGTCAAAGTTTCCGGAGCAAACTCGCCCATCACGCGCGAGATAAGCAGCGTAGCCACGCCAAGAGCCATGTACGACTGCTGATCCTCATGCGCCGCGGACTGGAGCTCCCGCCAGAAAGCATCACTGCCCGACCGGAACAGCACATGACGGCGAAATTCAACCAACAGCACCGCGCGCAGGAATTCGCCACATATGTGCTTGTATACGTGCTTGCCCTGGCGCAGGAACAAATCGGTAGGAGCAAGAACCGGCATGCTGAAACCGGCGAGCTGGCGCCATTCAGTGCGCCTTAAAACTGAAGCACGCGAAGACGCACCGGACTCGGCATGCAATTCGACCACCCATGAATGCAAATGTTTGTACAGATCTTTCAGCGTGAAGCCAGGCCGCTCGTTCCGCTTGAACTCCCAGCTCCTTCCACTGGTTCCATAAAGACGGTAGCCTCTTCGCGCCAGGATTTTGCGCGCCTCCGGCAAATCCCGCTCCGCGACAAGAAAATCGAGATCAAACTGCGCTCGCAGCTCTGGCCTTGGAACCGAGTTCGGCCACAAGGACAATCCCTTCGAAACGGCATAACGAACAGAAGCAACCTGGAATTCCTGTTGTATCTCGATCGACTCGGCGATCATGCCGGCCGTACGCTCGGAATTGTCCCTGAGATTCTGCCGCAAGCGCGCCGACACGGGCGCGGGCAGCAAGCCATCCAGCCGCAACTCGCTCATTCGATCAAAAAAGTAAAGTGCAAGCCCGGTGAGATCCAGCCAGCGCAACAGCCGCTTCCACTCGCTCTGAGTGAGAGCCTCCAGTTCCGAAAACCATTCCCTTGGGGGACCGGAAAAGCTTCGCAGTACTGCCTCGCGAATCCGTTGTTCGCGGCTGAGTTGCATCGTTTTTGTAATGGAAGCTTGGACGGGCTGCGGTCCGAGTATTCTCGAGTTCCCAAGCTGCTCCGCAGAACGCGAAGGGTCACGGAGGTTCCGCGGCTTGATCCTTTCGAAGTTGCCCGGGAGAGATCGACTGCAAGGTTGTGGCACTGAGGTGTGACCTTTCATCGATCTCTCCCAAGCTTCGTTCCCGGCGGCGGGCTGCGCTCAAACATATCCAGCGGTGAGCGGGATGTTGTCATTCTTGTGTCACGCAATTGTCACCCCATGTTCGACCGCTGTGCCCGATTTGGATTGCAAACTCCGTCCAGCCAGCTTCGCAGCGCGGTCGCAAAGCGCACCGAAGGAACGAGTGATTTGACAATCGAATGACAAAGTTAAGACTGTGCGAGGACACATTGGCGAAGCTCAGCAATTAGTGTCAGAGCGAAGATGCCATCGTTGTCACGCCTGTTGGAGGATGCGCCAATGAAGCCGCTTTGCGAAGTCCAGGCACGCGATCTCACCTCGCGCTCGCTGCGAACACCGCTCCGTTCCAAAGGCTACGTCCTCATACGCGGGCTCTTGCCACAGAAGGATGTGCGGCAGGTGCTCGTCGAAATCACCAGAATCCTCAGCGCGACAGGCTGGTTGCTGCCCGATCACGATCCACTCGATCGCGTCGCGAATATGAGCTCAGCATGCGGCGATCCTGATCCCGAATTCAAGCGCACCTATCAGGAGGTCTTCAATCTGGCGGAGTTTCATGCGCTGCCGCATCACGCCGAGCTTCAGCGGGTGATGAAGATGATCGTAGGCGATCGGCTTCTCATTCACCCCAAGCCGATCGGCCGCCTGATATTTCCTAATTGTGAACGGCTCAGGGTCCATGCCCATCAGGACTACCGGTTCATGGGAGGAGACCCCGAGTGTTTCACCGTCTGGATTCCGCTCCATGAGTGCCCAATCGAAGTGGGACCACTCCAGATTATGGAAGGCTCACATCGCGCCGGCATCATTGCTCACGACGATGAGGGCCTGCACGTCCCAGAGATTAAGGCAAGCGCGCCGGCCGAGGGCGAGTGGGCTGAAAGTGCAATTCACGCGGGCGATGTGCTGATCTTTCACAGCCTGACGGTCCATGCCGGCATGCCGAATCTCTCAAAACAGATGCGCATTTCGCTCGATTGCAGATTTCAGGACTACGCCCGCGCACTCAATCCCGCGAACCTGGCCTTCGCCGGCGAATCGGGCAAGTCATGGGAGAAGACCTATTCCGGCTGGCATTCTGACGACCTGAAGTATTACTGGAAGAGGCTGCCTCTCAAGCTGAAACCGTCAAAATCGGAATTGAAAGAGCTCTCAGCCAGTGCGGAACCGGCTGCCATGCGCGAGCGGTATGCGAGAATCTTTAACCAGCTCAATTGAGTGTGAACAGCGCCGACCCAAAATCGCGCGCCTGCTGGTGCACAGATCGCTCCTCAGCGAACAGCACCTGGCTGTCGCGGCCTGGGCCTGAAGTTGACCGGCCTGGAGCGTGACAAGCAGCCAAGAGAATCCATGCTCGCCGTCAGGCAGTCATGGAGAGCTCGCCGAGGTTGAATGGACGGGCGGCATTGCCGTTGCGATAGATGCCTTGCTCGTGCGTCATCCGATATTCAATCAGATCCGCGACCGCAATCATCTTCAGTCCGTGCTCCGTACAGAAGTCGATTAGATCTGGCACGCGCGCCATGGTTCCGTCGTCCTTGATAATTTCGCAGATCACGCCGGCCGGAACCAATCCTGCAAGCCTGGCCATGTCAACAGCGGCTTCCGTTTGCCCTGAACGGGCCAGAACCCCACCTTCCCGCGCGCGCAGCGGAAAGACATGCCCAGGCCGCGCCAGGTCAGAAGGTAGCGTGGCAGAATCAATCGCGCATTGAATTGTCGCGGCGCGATCGTAAGCAGAAATCCCTGTTGTTACGCCGCGGTCCAGCGCGTCGATCGATTCAGTGAATGCCGTTCCGAAGCGCGCCGTGTTGCGCCGAGTCATCGGCGGCAGGCAAAGCTCATCAAGACGCTCCGCAGTCATGGCCAGGCAAATGAGGCCGCGGCCGTGCGTGGCCATGAAGTTCACGGCTTCGGGAGTGATTTTTGCCGCGGCAATGGTGAGATCACCTTCGTTCTCGCGGTCTTCATCGTCCACAACCACAATCATGCGCCCGGCGCGAATCTCCTCGATTGCGCTGGGAATGTCGGTGAATCCGGAATTGGGGGTCATCTGGTCCCTTCACCTCGCGTAGCGGGAAGCATGTTGCCATTGGTCTGGAATTGCCGCGAGGAAAGCGTCATCCTGAATCAAACTGCTACTGCACATTTGCTGCTCAATCCAGCGATAAGTCTTTTCCATGCCAACGCGAAGTCGCGTGGAAGGCTCCCACCCCAGACGCTCGAGAATCATGTTGTTGTCGCTATTGCGCCCGTTCACGCCCTTGGGCGCTTTCAGATCATAGGTACGCCTGAGCCGGACGTTGGCGATTTCTTCTACCACGTCGACCAGTTCATTGATGGTGACCAGCTCGCTGGAGCCGAGATTGATCGGCTCTGCAATGTCGCTGTTCATGATCCTAAGAGTCCCTTCAACGCAATCGTCGATGAACATAAAGCTGCGCGTCTGCTGGCCGTCGCCCCAGATATTGATTTCGTGGCGTCCTGACAATTTGGCTTCAATCACTTTCCGGCAGATTGCTGCCGGCGCCTTCTCGCGGCCTCCCGTCCAGGTTCCATGGGGGCCATATACGTTGTGATAACGGGCCACGCGACAGGTGATGCCGAAATCCTCTTCGAAGTGCCGGCACATTCTTTCGCTGAACAGCTTCTCCCAACCGTAACCGTCCTCCGGCATGGCCGGATAGGCATCTGACTCCTTCAGAGCGACCACATTCGGATCGGTTTGCTTGTCAGCGTTGTAAACGCACGCTGAAGATGAATAGAAGTAGCGGCTGACTCCGCACTGCCTGGCAGCAATCAGGGCATGGGTGCTGGCGAGGACGTTGAGCATGCAAAGCGCCTTGTTGTTCTGGATAAATCCCATTCCGCCCATATCTGCGGCGAGCTGATAAACATGGTCTGCTCCGCGTACGGCCTCAAGGCAGTTCTGCCTTTCGCTCAGATCGAGAGTCAGGTTCTCGACGCAGGAGGTTGCCTGGTACCAGTCCTCAACTGGTTTGATGTCCACCGCGCGAATAACCTGAACGCCGCGCTTCTGGAGGCCTTTGACGAGGTGGCCGCCGATGAAACCACCGGCTCCCAAAACCACGGCGCGTGGTACTTGAACTGTGCTTTTCAAGTCATCTCCTCCAGGGAGTGAGGTAGAGGCGCGGACCGGGATGCGAGCTTTTGGCCCGTTTACCCGTTCCAGGGTCCAACTGAATGAACTGTACCGGCTGGAGAATGCGGAGTTGTCAGCGCACCGTCATCCGATTGTCATAAACCTTTGATCATGGCTTCGCCATCGAGACGGCCGGGGTCGTCACCGCAATAAAGGCGCACGAAAAAAGTCGCATCTGCGGGCAAATGCCGACAGCTGGCAACACTCATTAATAAGTTGATTGGGAATGCGTGTCGTAAGGATCGCCGAATTTGTTGTTATGCGTCATGCTTCCGGGCTTCGCCACGGGAGCGCTGACAGATCCAAGATCCACGTCGTGGGAATTGAAATGTACATTACGGCTCAGGCCGTCAAGAACCGATTGAGGCACACCCTCGATCCAAAAATGCAGCTTGTAATCGCCGGGTGGAATATTCGGCAGAGCGAACGAGTCGTTTGCGTCAGCAATTGCGTAGAGTGGCGTGGAGAGCGCCACGATGACGGCACTCATCTCCGGATGGATATTGCAAAAGATGTAGGAAACACCTTCGCGCGAGAACGTAACCGACTTGCTCGAGCCAGCCTCATAGAGACCCAGATCGAACCGTTTCCCTTGAAACAGAGAGAAGACATTGTGGAAGAATGGATCGGCGTTGGGAAACTCGACCATGCTCCCAACGGGGATCACCTGCAAGTGCGGAATGAAGGTTCGATTTTTTTGCAGCAAGGTGTAGTGCCCTTGGGAAACAAAGGGAAGAGCGGGAGTTCCCGGCAAGGGCACAAGCCAAATGACGGCAGGCACAGCGCGATGATGCCCAGGCAAGGACGAGACAACCCGCAAATGCAGGTCCAGCCCAGATTTCTCGCTCGGCCGATCCTGGGCGCAAATCATCCCAGGCACGATCGCAACGACGCAAAGCAGCCAACTGCCGAATTTCCGTACTTTCATCAGAACTTGTACCCCGCCCCCACACCGATGATATTGCTCTCAGAGGGAAGGCCCTCCACGGGAAAGCTCTCGAGACGCCGGTATTCGAGCGAGAACAGCAAATATGCGCTGGGGCTGTAGATGACGTTGCCGGCGAACGTGCGATTTCGCGCCAGATTCTGCACCATCGGCTCGTCGTAAAGATAGTAACGCCGTAATTGACCAGCAACGACGTTGTCCGTTCCGTAGGCTCCGTTGAACTCGAGGCGCTCGCTGACTTTCTCCTTAAGCTGCGCCCATCCGCCCACGTCGTCGAGCGGGTGGAAGTAGTAGCCCCCGGTGATGGGGTTCAGGCTGTACGCAAAGTCCTTGTAGGCGCCACCGCCGAGGCCGCCGAGGGCCAGGCCCCGATAGAAACTTCCTGTGAATTGCAGACGCGCAAACAGCAGCAGTCGCGCATCGGCAGTCGCCGCCCATGAATCGAAGCTTCGCCCCAGCGAACTTTGGTGGGGGGCGAAATATCCACCCACGCCAAAATGATTACGATTCTCATTGCGAACCGAGCCAAGTACCGCAATCCGCGCCTCCGCCCCCGGCTTCGAGGTCCGCTCCGTGCTGTTGGGTGGGGTGGTGCCGTTGGGTGGCGTGGTCGTCGAGGTTGAAGAAGGCGCGACCGCGGGCGTCAGCGGCGCGTCTCCCGGATCAATTAGAGCCGCCTGCAGCTGCACGCTGCGCGAGTTGACGGGACCAAGGCTGCCGCTCACGACCGCTTGCGGATTCCATGTCCACAGGTTGCCCGACCACGCCAGCGCGGGCTCGGCCAGGGCCGTTAGCGACGTTGGCTCTTCAGGGCTGATGATCGGACGATCAAGCGCAAAATATGCTTGCGTCTTATTCCAGTAGAGGCCGGCATGAGCCGTGCGGAGCCGCAGCATTGCCGCAGTCGGAGTGTAGTAGCCGGAGTAACTCGCTGGCGACGTACTCGAGGCTTGACTCCCATAGAAGTCCACACGGAGATCGGCAAAGCTTCGCGCACCGAATAAATGAGGCCCCTCTGCGTCAAAGCCAAGCATCGTTTGCTTGATTGAAGCTCCGGCGCTTCCTGTGCCCGGGACAGCCACGGAAGGAGTTGCCGGCGTATCGACACCGCCTCTGTTCACGAAGCCGTTCAGAAGCAGCATGCCTGTAATCTTCACCAAATACTTCGACTCGCTTTCCACCTTGGACTGTGCTTGAGTCGCAATTTCCGATTCTTCAACCGACTGATGTTCCTGCATCTCCTCAATTGCAGAATTCATTGATTGTGCCGCGGTTTGCGCCGGCGCGGATGACGATTCGTCGGCAGAACCAGAAGGCGATGCGTTTCCTGAAGGCGCCGGATCCTGCGACATCTCTCGTTGCAAATCGATGAGTTGCTTCCGCATTTCGTTTAATTCGCGCTGCGACTCATCAACCAGCGCCTGCGTTTTCGCCATCGCATCGGTCAGTTGCTGAATTCGCTGAGAAACGGTCTCGGGTGCCTGGGCGCGAACCAATTGCGCTGAAATGAGAAGCGCGGCCAGCAGTGGCGCCGCTTTCCAGCCGCTGCGGTGGCTCATCTCAGAATTCCAATTTCGCTTAACTCCGGACATTTTCATCTGGGAACACCTGCTCATGACGCTCGGACCCCCGTGCATCGGCCTCGTCCTGCACCGGATGATCCCGCGCCACTTTCAGTTGAAAAATTGTTTCACCAGGACGGCTGCTCACCAGGACAACTTCTCCGCTATGCTCCAAAGCAATACAATGCGCGAGGGTCAGGCCCAACCCTGTTCCCTTTTGCTTGCCTTCACTCACGAAGGGGTCGAAGAGGCTCTCGCGAATGGTTCCGGGAACTCCTGGGCCATTGTCGGTGACGCTAACCACCATTTGGCGCTCGTGGGTTTCGAGCGTAACTGCGACCCTGGCCGCAAGGCCCATGGCGCGAGCCGATTGACAGGCATTGAGAAGCAGATTGGAAACCGCTCTCTCGATCTGCTTCCCGTCGGCTGAGACAGCCGTTTCCGCGGGGTCGCCATAACGTGTCACGATCGTCACTCCCTCAGCATCAGGGTGCGTGCGAACCAGCGCTGTTGCCCGCTCGACCAGCGTCGCCATCAGTTCCGGCTGCCTCCTGACGCTGTTGCCGGTGCGGCTGAAAATCAAAAGCGACTCGATCATCTCGGTGGTTCCATTCACCGCTGCGCGGATTTCTCCAAAGATCTCACCGCGCTCCTTTGGAGAGAACCGGTCGGAAGCGAGAAACTCGGCGTTGGCATAAATCGCTGCCAGGTAATGGCGCAGGTCGTGAGAGACCGAACTCGCCATCCGGCCGATAGTGGCCAGCCGTTCGGATTCAACCACTTTTTCGTTAGCTTTTTGAATTTCGCTCCGCATGCCGGAAAAGGCCTTGCTCAGTTCTCGCACCTCCTGAGTGCCGTGAAGCGGCACGTGGTATCCCACATCGCCCAGTCCGAAGGCGTGAACGCTTCTGGAGAGTTCTTCGAGGGGATGCGTCACCAGCCACGAGACGATCATCATCAGCGCCGTCCCGGACAGCAGGGCCAGAAGACCGACAATCAACACCATTCTGTCAATGCGGTTGATCGAGCGTTCTGCCGGCTCGTAGGATTTGAGGACAACCAACTGCAATGGAGAGGTCGCAGTCGATGACAGATCGTTTCGCGCGAAGAGGAAACGCGTGTCGCCGAGGTTTATTGTTGCCGGAGTTCGCGACGCGCTGGAGAAAAGCGGAGATTGCCGCGCCAGGCTCGCCTGTACTTCGGGCGCCAGGGTGCTGGCTACAATTTGGCCCGCGCTCAGGAAGACAACCTCGACACCTGTCGGCTGGCTGATCTCCCGCACCGTGCGCTCCACCGAAACCCCGGTCACGACGTATCCCAGCAGCGTTCCTTCCTGCTCGCTGCCGAAATAAAGCGGACGCACCGTGCAGGCGTAGAGCGAACCGCCAGCAATCAGGTAGTGCCTGCCCGGCGAGGCAAGCAGGGTTTTCAGACCCTGCCCAAGCGTTGCGCCGGTACTGGCGTTGTTTGAAAAGACTGCGATCATGCGTCCTGCGGGGTCGGTCAAAACAAAAAGATCCGCGCCGCTCAAGCCCCAGAACCCCGCAGCCCCATTCTGGATGGTAAGATCGTCGCCGCTGGTCATCAGCGCCTTCAAGGTCGGCAATTCCGCGAGGAGCGCATTTTCCCGCTCCAGCGTTTGCAACCTTTCGCCTTGCATAATCTGGAAGGCAGCGACCGAGTGATCCAGGTCTCGCGAGAGATCGTCCGTCACTTGATTGAGCAATTGGTGGCGAATAAGCAGCAGGCTCAGCCCAGTGACAACGGCAATTACCAAAGCCATCGCCACCACGAGAAGAACATGAGTTCGCGCGCCAAGCTTTTCCTGCACGTGTGCTACTCCGGTAGAACCGTCGTTCGCCGGGGGATGATGGGGGAACTCGTCAGGGGACAAATTTGTATCCCGCGCCGTAAATCGTAAGCAGATGCTTCGGATTGGTCGGGTCCGGCTCCAGCTTTTGGCGCAACTTCAGGATTTGATTGTCCACCGTTCTTGTAGTCGGATAAAAATTGTATCCCCAAACTTCATTGAGCAACACGTCGCGCGTCAGGACCCGCTCGGCATTGTCGGTGAAGAACTTGAGTAGCTTGAATTCGTGCGCCGTCAGAACGACCGGCTTGCCCGCGCGCCGCACTGTCATCTTTTTAAAGTCGACTTCGCAATCGCCAAAACGATAAACCGTCTGCACGGGCGGTTTGCGCTGGCGGCGAATGGCCGCTTGCACTCGCGCCGTCAGCTCCCGCGGGCTGAAAGGCTTGGTCACGTAGTCGTCTGCGCCGATTTCAAGCAGCAGCACTTTGTCGGCGACTTCAGAAATGGCGCTCAGCACGATAATCGGAGTCTCGGCGGAAAGTTGCTTGAAGATCTTGCACAGCTCTCTGCCCGAGATATTCGGCAGGATCAGGTCAAGCACGACGGCAATGGGACGCTCGTTGCGAAAGAGATCGAGCCCGGTCTGTCCGTCTCCGGCGACGACGGTGGTGTAGTGCTCCTGAGCGAAGGTTCTCTCAAGCGTCCGCTGCATGCGCGGATCATCCTCGACAATGAGAATAGTACCGAGAGAAGCCGTGGTCGTTACATCGCTTTGCGATTCCATTGCCAATTCAGTGCCAGGCGTCATGATCAAGCCCTTTCCTGCCTTATTGTCATCGATTCAACCATGAATCCGGGCAAAAAATCGCTAAAAATTACAATGGGATGACAATCGTGCGGGCAGAATGGTTCCACGAATCTCACACTTAGGGAACTTGTTTCTCGATCGAAAGGCCGGCATGGACGCGAGGAACGGCGGCGTTCTAACGGTCGGCCACGCCGTTGATCAGGACAACAGACCATAGCGGCAAAAGAAGGTCGAAGGCGTCGGCCTCGGCCAGGCCACGCACCGCGACGAAGATCAGGATGCAGACAAATGGAACCTTCATTGCGGGCACGGGAAGCCTGCGCAGTTGCCGAAACAAACTGCCGTAGATACCGACCAGGATCAAAACGCCTGTCGCGCCATAAGCATAAAACTGCTGCAGAACTTCGTTTTCCGCGTGCCGCGCTTCGAACATCTCATTTCCGAACGGCGGCACGACTTTCCACCAGGAATCAAAGCCGTGTCCGATCCACGGGGTCCATGCGTGGTCCGTTGCCGCAGTCGCCACATAGAGCCAGATCGCGGTGCGGCCTGTGAAGGTTTCGGCCTGGTTGCCGGCGGTTGTGTAGATTTCGTAATAAGCCTCGAACAACCCCCAAAACGCCAAGGTAAGCAACAGAGCGCCACTCATGAGGAGCATCCTTGTTTTCCGGCTCATCGATCGATCCAGAACGACCAGGAATATTTCGCTCACCACAAACGCGGCGAGCGTGGCCTTACTCAAGCTGCGAATGAGAGTAATCGCCAGGAAAAGCTTCGCCAGTCTCCATCGGCCATGCTCGCTGCGAGTCAAATACTGTGCGAAGAAGATAGCGAAGGCGCAGAGATTCCCAATTTCATTTGTGTTGAAGAACTGTTCATCGCCAAGACGCAGATCAGCTGGCGTCGGCATGATCCAGGCAATCAAGGCCAGCAGACAGGTGCTCCAGATGAACCCGCGCATGATGGAATGCGCGTCATCGACTCTCGCATCGCGGCGAAGCAGCAGGGCGACGTTCGCCACATCAATCACCAATCCCAGCCAATACGCGATGGAATCCGGTAACGACGCAGTTTCACTCCACGCCAAGCTCAGGCCGGAGAACGTGAGGAATATGAGCACCCAGAGAATTCCCGGCAGTCGCAGCGTCGAAGCGAGTGTGCGTTGGCCGGCGCCAAGCGAATCGAAGCAAACCAGACCAAACAGAAGCAGATCGAGGCCGATGCTTACCGCGGTTCCCGTGCTCGGTTCCACGCCGAAGACCCGCACCGCAAGAAGCACAATGCAAAGGCGGAAAGAGAAGAAGAAGCCAACGGCGAACGCCAGGGGTCTTGCTTCCGTTCGCCTGAACGCCGCTGCTTCCGATATGGCGATCTCTGCTTCCACAACCCCTCGTTACGGCTCAGGCTTCGTTCCGCTTAGGTCTCATTCCGCTCAGGCCTCGTTCAGTGTGTATACATGTCGGGCACTCCCTGGCTGCCGGCCGGCGGCAGGTGGCGCAGATACCTGATAATCGACCAGAGTTCATCGTCGCTCAGCGTGTCCTTTGAGCCGGGCATGCCGGAAGGCCAGATGCCGTTGTCGAGAATCCATTTCAACTGCCCGTCGGTGTAACTCTGTACATCACGCGAAGCGAGCGATGGAATCGGCGGCGAAATGTGATTTGCAAACGGGACGCCTGTATTCTGGCCATCCATCCCGTGGCACGCGACACAATAGTGCGAAAACGCTTCTTTGCCGTCCGCGAGCGTTGCGGCGTCGTCAGGCAGCGGGTCCTTCGCTTTCTTGTTGCCGATCAGAAAATGGTGCTTGGAGAAGTTCATGATCGCCGTCTCCGCCTTCCCGGGACGCGTAGCCTTGCAACCGCACGCGCCGGCCAGCAAAACGGCGGCAAACGAAAGAAAGAGCCTCCGCACCGCTATGCCACCACGTGCAGAATGATCTGCATCGAGCCGTGACCGGAGCCGCAAAAGACAGAACAGTGGCCGACGAAATCCCCTTCCCTGTCTGGAGTAAAGGTCACTTCGGCCGTTCCGCCCGCCTTCACCTTCACGTCCACGCTCAGATCGCGGAAGCGGATTCCATGGCCGACATCGGCGCTTTTCAGAACCAGCGTCACAGGCTGGCCCTTCTTGACCGTGATTTCGTTCGGGGCAAACACAAAGCGCTTCGCCGTAATTTCGATGCGACGAGGCGCTTCCTGCGCCTGCAGCGCAGCCGCGGAGATCCCGCCCATGAAAAGTGCGGCGAACAAGGTCAGCAACGTGAGTGTGTGTCTCATGCATTCTCCTACTAGGTTTTCCCGCTCATTTGCGCAACCAGCGCGGCGTCGTTGCGCGGCGGCCAATTCGGTGAGCATCGTCTGGTTAAAACTTAGCGGCTCAAATCTGCCGGGTTGTCATGGCGTGGTTCTTCCAATGTCAGGATGTTGTCATCGATATCGGGCGCAGGTCGCTTTGGGACAATCCCTCTACGGATTGAAGAATTTGAGAAGAGCCTTGTAGTCTTTATCGCTCAACCCGGCACGCACTCGCATGTGCTTGGCTATGGTGCCGGAGATACTCGGCGAAAATCCCTCCGGAGTGTTGTGGCAGCGAAGACAATTCTGGTTGAACACTTGCTGCCCGCGATCAGTGGCTGCGGGTTGGCCTTTTTGCGGATCCGCCTTCGCGTCGCTCTTTTGCGATGCGTTATTGGCTTGACCGACAGCAATTGTTGCTGCCACCACCAGCCAGCCAGCGATCATCTGTTTCGCAAGCCTCATCATTACTCCTCATCAAGGATTCAGTTTTTCGCAGCGGTCAGGCTTTCTGCCCATTGCAAATACCCGCCTAGCGCATGGGACTCACTCAACGCCGCATGTGCGTAGGCTAAAAGCGATTGTTGCGCGGCGTGTCACCGGAGCGTCTGAACGTTGTCATCAGATTGTCTTTGCGGTCCTCCGTGCGGTTTCCGGAGCAGGAACCGATGTTTCCGGATCGCCTGAGGCAATCGCTCCTCGGCACACAGGAATCGCCGTGACAATTCGCTGACATTACGACGACGGCCGCCTGACAATCGCGATTACGCGCGCAAGTAGTCTGGGTGCGAGAGGATCCGATCACGCATGCAAGGTGTTGAAGATGCGGAGAACCGTCTGCTCGAAACCCGGCGGTCGTGGAGGGCCTTCAGGCTCTTGAGAGTGCGGCAGCGTGTTCTATTCGCATTCCTCACCATGACGAGAATCGCCGTCGGCGTTTGCGATCTCGCGCTTGCCGCCGCCATGTACCTGCTCTTCCTCCTCCTGCAGGGCCGAAGCCCGGCGCATCATTACGCATGGATGCCGACTTCAATCCTCGCGGCCGCCTTGCTCACTTCGATCATCGTCGTGGTTCGCGCAGCGGCTGACATTGTTTCCGCGCGCTCCGTTTTTCGCTATATTCAGAATCTCGCGATGGATTTCACGCTCCGGCTGACCCAGGGCTACAGCGAATTGCAATGGACCCGGTTCGTTGAACGGAATCGCAGCCAGCTCATCAATCACTCGCTCAACACGGCACGCGAAGCCGCCGATTTCTACCATCGCTGCATTGAGCTTGTGGCAGGAGTGATCGTGGTTGCGCTCATGTCGGCCGCGTTCGTTTACCAGAGTGCGGCAGCGGCTTGTGGATTCGCCATTGTGCTCGCGGCGGTATATTGTGTACACCGTTTCCTGATTCGCAAATCGGTTCGCGAGGCCGCGGTAAACCGCGAATCATACCTTGCCCGGCTGCAAAAGACTCTTGCCGACCTGTTCTCCACGGGCAAAGAGGTTCGCACTTACGGAGCCTACACCTTCTTTCACAAGCAAATCCGCCGCGAAGCCGAGGGCTTTGCCATAAATCATCGCCGCTCGGTATTTCTGCCACAAGCGGCGCGCATCCTCGCCGAGCAAGGGACTGTGCTGCTGTTTCTCGCGCTGATTGTCGCGGTGCAACTGCGGCAGGGCGACACTCGCCAGCTTCTCTCGCTTCTGGCGTTTTATTTCGTGCTCTCACGGCGCCTGCTTCCTCTGGTGAGTCAGATCTCAATGATCGCCGGCCAGATGGAAAGCTCTTACGAAAATGTCCGGATCATCGATTCAGAGTTGGCCGAATGCAGCAAATTCCGCCTGCCCGCTTTCCCCACAGAGCCGCCGCGTCCGGGCTTCGTCCTGGAGTTGAGCAATGTGAGTTTCTGGTTTCGCCAGGATGTGCCAGTTTTGCGAAATATTAATCTCTTCCTTCGCCAGGGCGAGATCGTTGTGCTTCAAGGCGCTTCTGGAATTGGCAAAAGCTCGCTTCTGAATTTGATTGCCGGCGTCCTCGATCCTGTGGCCGGCTGCGTGCGGGTCAATCGCGCAGCGGTCGCATACGTAACCCAGGAAGTTCCTCTGCTTGACGACACGATTCGCAATAATCTGCTCTTTGGGCTTTCTCCCAAGCCTGACGGA
The DNA here is from genome assembly GCA_900290245.1 of Candidatus Sulfuritelmatomonas gaucii. Lineage (GTDB taxonomy): Bacteria > Acidobacteriota > Terriglobia > Terriglobales > Acidobacteriaceae > Telmatobacter > Telmatobacter gaucii. The sequence goes on from OKRB01000120.1 coordinate 36,501, forward strand.
GATCTGATGAGCGCCCTTGCCGCGGCGAATCTGGCGAGCTTCGTGTCAACTCAACAGGCTGGGCTGGAAACTCAGGTTGGAGACAACGGCGCGTTGTTTTCTGGAGGTCAGCGGCAACGGCTGGGTTTGGCAAGAGCAATTCTTCGCGGGAGCTCTCTCCTGCTGCTCGATGAGGCAACGTCTGCATTGGATCAGGAAAACGAGCGGCAGATCCTGGCCAATCTCGCTTCGCGCGGAACGGCGGTCCTGCTTGCAACGCACCGCCTGAACGCGCGCCCGTTTGCTGACCGGGTGTTCCGGCTTCACCAGGGTTTTTTGGTTGGGGAGCGCCATCCGCAGGTAAGCCAGGATGCAGCGGCGATCTGTGCAAGCCTTGCGAATCCCGAGCCTAATGAGCTCGCTCATGCAGTGCCGGAACCTGCTCCCATGAACGAGCTCGCGTCGGAATAACGAGGCAATACGAAACGGGTTTACTTCCGGCGATCGGCACCTGTTCCAGTTATCGGGCCTTGCCTTTCCACGTGGGGAAAAGGAACCTGTAGACGATACCCGTCTCCCAGATGTTTACGTCTCCAGTGGAAGCAAACTGACGCGCATAGCTGGTAAGGATGCGCGTGTTGTGCGGCAGGTTATAGTCGAGCCCGAAGTCGGCGCGTTGCGTGTTCACTGAAGGCACGCTGTCGCTCGCCTTGTTGTCGATCCGGAAGGTCTGCTGCATACGAAACACGGGCTCGAATCGTCCGATCCAGTTGTCAGGACCGCCAAAGGCATGTGTACGGTAGGCAGTCTCAAACCAGTAACCCTGCGCATGTTGGCCGTGGGCGTACTCCGAACGAAAACGGAACCCCGTGTCCTTGGGTTCCCACCACAAATGTGCGCCAACGAAGTTCTCCTGCGTTCTCTGCAACGAACGATCGTACGAAACTCCCATCTCAAGCCGGCTCTCCGGCAGATAGAGGAATGCCCGTCCGCCCGAAGAACGCTGCGAGTTGAAGTAGAAATTTCCGCTGCGAGCGGAAAACCAGGCGTTGTAGCTGATCGAATATTTGTCGGCGGAAGCGGCTGATCCACTCAGCATGCCGCCGACTCCCGAGCCCGAGGACAAAGTGCCGATGTTCGCGCTTATCGGCGCATCCTGGAAGTTCCCGATCCAGATCGGTGACAAGCGGTCGTTGTATGTGTTGAACGGCAGCAGGAAGCTGCCGGCAACCACCGTGAGATGCGGAGCGGCCAGGTAATCGCCTTGCATGTAGATCAAATCCGCAAAGTGACTGTGATTGTAGCCCGACTGGCCGCCCCCCTTGGGAGTGAACTCCTCGAGAAGGATCGCACGCGACTCAAAGAGGAGGGAGTTGCCGACGGGCGCCGCGATCAGCGGCTCAATATGGGGTTGATAGTTTGTGCTGCCACTGTTCGTGCTGGTGAAGAATCCGACACCACCTGAAAGCAGGGGTACGTCTTGTGCCGCGGCCGGCCGCACTGCGTGCGCGAATGCGAGGCAGCAGATCATCGCGACGGGCCGCATCAAGCAGGAGACGCGAGTGTGCATTTCCGTAAACTCCATACCTGCGACCATAGCGAAATGCAGCCTGCGTGGTGTCTCCTGATCGTCTGTCCAATGTCAATTGATTGTCATCCGCAGGCCCAGACGGTATGGAACCAGTACGTCCCCGGGCGACACGAAGGGTCCCAATTGCCAAAATGTCTGAGCGCTGCAACTGTAAACAGGGCGCTACAGTTGCGTCTCCTGGGAACAGAGCTTCGATACAAGCATTCATAGAATTCTCTCCGCCCCGGCTTCCACTCCGATCTGCAAACGACCTTCCGGCCGCTCCTGCGCGCTGGTGATCCCTCTTCCACGACGCTTCATCACACTTTCCAGAATGTAATACACGGCTTTACATCTTCTACGTCAATTGCGCGCTCAACTCGAGGCAATCATCACCAGATTGCCGTCCAGGTCCCGGCAAACTTCCGTTCGTCCCAGAATCGCCATCGGTTGTCACATAAACTGGCGAAATTCCTCAAGAGGAAACCTAAGTGCATGGACCGAACCAGTAGGCCAGTGACTTCCCCCAGGTGCACGAAGCAGAAATCGGCTCCGGTCACGACGAGTGCCTTCCAACAACTCGCGACGGAATCTGGACGCAAAGAGTTTTCGCCGATTTCTGCCTCATGCCACTCGGTGAATTTGCCCGGACGGGCGGCGCGGACCGCGTGTCTCCGACGCCCTGCGAACGCAACGAACGGCCTTGGAGGTATCAAACGTGCAAATTGCGAAGAGCTTGATTTCAGCCTGGATCATCTGCGGCGTCACTGCCCTTGCGGCGGGCCAGGGCATTACCACCGGCACCGTTCAGGGAGCGGTTGCTGACCCATCCGGCGCGGTCATCACAAATGCACAGATTCAATTGAAAAGCGAGAGCAGCGGGCTCACGCTCAGCACCCACTCCGGCGGCGACGGCACATTCAAGTACTTCGCTGTCCCCATCGGCGCTTACAAGATCGTCATCAGCGCCCAGGGGTTCGCCAACGAAACAGTATCCAATGTCGCGGTTCAGTCGGGAGCGACCACCAACCTCAATCAGATTACGCTGCATATCGGTACGGCAGAGCAGATTGAAGTCAACGGCTCCGCTGCCACGCTACTTGAAACCACCGACTCGCAGGTGACCACCACTTTCAATACACAGACCGTACAAAACCTTCCGCTGAACAACGGCTTCGACACAGTAGCCGAAGTGATTCCGGGAGTGGTCAGCACGGGTGGCCGGGTCTACGGGGACGGTTTTTCCAACAACAACGGTGACAACTTTTCGGTCAACGGCCAGAGCGGGCGGTACAACAATTTCGAGATTGACGGGCAATCTAATAACGACAATTCCATCGGTGGACCAAGCGCGTTCTTCGGCAGCCAGGATGCCATCCAGGAGATCCAGGTCATCACCAACGATTACAGCGCCGAGTATGGCCGCAACGCGGGAGCAGTCGTCAACTACATTACGAAATCCGGGAGCAACGGCTTCCATGGCAGTGCATTCGAGCTGTACCAGGGTCAATTCCTCAGCTCGCTTGCCAACTTTGAAAAGAGCCCGCAATTCGGATTCTGCCCTCCCGCAGTGAGCCCATCGACGGGCTGCACCGCGCCACTGCTTCCGCGGTATGTCGAGAACCGCTACGGGGGAACGCTCGGCGGTTCCATCATCAGGAACAAACTATTCTTCTTCGGAAGCACCTATTGGGATCGAGTACGGGTTGGAGCCACTCCTGCGGCATCGTTGCCTGAGTTGACTCCTGACCCTAGCGGCCTCAAGCAGCTTCAGGCGGCCTTCCCCAACAACCCCGGAGTCGCTGCCCTGGTCGGTTTTGGCCCCTACGCCGTTGCCCAGGGGAACCCGCAGCCGATTCCCGTGCCGCTGCCGCCCGCGGGGCAGCCCGATGAATGCGTTGCCATTGGCGGAACGCGCAACGCCAACAACACTTGCTCCGAGCATGTGACAGGTCCGGGCGGCAAGACCGCCAATATCGAGGTTTCCGGCGTGCAACGTACCATTCCAAGCCTCTTCAACGACCAGGAGGAATTGGGGCGCCTGGATTGGCAACCTACCTCGAAAGACCATCTCTTTCTGCGCTATTTCTACCAGCCGGAACTCAACACCGGTGTGGGCGGGTCCTACCTTGGCGCGATCGCCTCTGGAGATTTCGTCGACCTTCCCGCCGCCTCGCACTCGGTCGGCGCGGATTGGACGCGCGCCTTTTCAACCCACTTCGTTGATCAGTTGCGCTATAGCTTCGAGGAATCCAAGGTCTACTTCCAGGGCGGCGGTTACCCGAAATGTGTTGCAACCAACTTCGGCGGCTGCCCGGCCGAAGTCAATTACACTGGCGGGAATAACGATCTGAATTTTGGCGGAGACGTTCTCTTTCCGCAAGGCCGAACCATCAAGGTCACGCAGGTGCAGAGCAACTCCACGTGGACGCATGGATCGCAAACCCTGCTGCTGGGCGGTGAATTCGATTACCAGAACTCTCCCAATGCGCTGCTCTACTACTACAACGGCGAAGCCGGCTTCGGTACCCTGAGCAACCTGTTGCAGAATGGTCCCGGCGGCGGCGCGGCCTACACGATCCTGGCCAATGGCAGCCCCGTCATCCCCTTTACCGAGCCAGACTTCGCAGCATACTTTCAGGACGACTGGAAGGCCCTGCCCACACTTACGCTTCACCTGGGCCTGCGCTGGGAGTTCTTCAGCCAGGCGGTGAACAAGCTGCATGACGAAACGGTCGCTCGCGAATCCAACCCGAGCACTGCGATATGGCCGGCTTCCCTCCCCCTTGCGGCCAGGACCACTTCGACGGCGAATCAGAACTACAAGAACTTTGAGCCGCGCATCGGCCTTGCCTGGAATCCTGCGTTCGATCACAAGCTCGTTGTGCGCGCCGGTTATGCCATCAATGCCAACCCTGCGTTTGACAATATGTTCATTCTTGAAGCAACGGCAGCGCCGGTCGTGAACACCGCGGCGTTCGCCTGCGGCAAGGGGAATTGCGTGCCCTCCAATGGCTCGATCCTGAGCGCTAACTTCCGCGCCGCGAACCTGCCGTCGTTGCCCACCCAGGACCCGCGCCTCGACGACCAGGAGATGTTCCCCGCGAACTTCCGCACGCCCTACGTCCAGACCTATACGCTGGCCATCGACCACCAAATCGGCAACTCCGTCGTCGGAGAAGCGCGCTATGTCGGCAGCAAGACCACCGACGATTTCCAGTCCATTGATGCGAATCCTAATCTGCTGCCGGTGGCCACTGCCTTTCCCAAGATCGTTCCCTCCTCGTCGCTCTGTTCTACGCCGGGAGCAAACGGATATCAGCCTGCTTTTGGAATTGCCCGGCCCAACTGCAATTTCACCAATCTTGCAGAAATCACCAACGGCGGCTGGGCCAACTACAACGGCCTGCAACTGAACCTGAACACGCAGAATTATCGCGGGCTGACGTCTACCGTCTCCTATACCTGGAGTAAGTCGATGAACAACGCTACAGACGGATTCCGCAGCACGGGCACCGGCGGCAGCACGAGCGCTTATGCCCAGAATCCGCTGAACACTGACTCCGCTGAACGCGGCCTAAGCGGGAACGACTTCACGAATGTGGTGGGCATTGAATTTACCTACAATCTGCCGCAATTCGTGCGTGCCAACCGCCTCATTTCGCGGGCGACAAATGGCTTCATGTTGAGCGGTGTCTATCGATTCACCAGCGGCCAGGTTTATACGCCGTACCAGCCGCTGAATCTGGATGCTCTCAACGGAGACTCGAGCTTCTGCGACAGCGCGTTCAACGGGTCCTCAGTCGGCCCTCAATTGGATACTTGCCGCCTGGCCCTCTCGAACAAGAAGGCGCCCATCAACACCGTCGCCTACCTGAATCCGGTTTCCGGCACGTACGTCACCTTCGGCAGTGATAGCGTCGACCCCAACACGGGCAAATACAGCCCAGGTACGCCGGTGAACCCGGCTTCGACGCACTGGATCATTAACAACCAGGCCTATGCCACGGCGGTCGGCAATCCATTTCCCGGCTCAAGCCGCAGCCTGCTGCGCGGTCCCGACTTCAGCGAGCTAGATGCCACGGTCACCAAGACAACCAGGATTACCGAAAGAGTGGAATTGCAGCTCTCTCTGGCCGCTTACAACGCACTCAACCAGATGTATCTCGGTCCCGGCATTTCCAATGTGACTTCAGCGGCCTTCACGAGCAACGTTTTCAATTCCTCGGGAACAACCCTTCCCGGCAGTACCTCCGGCAATCGATTCCTGATCCTGGGAAGCAAATTCACCTTCTAGGCGTAGTTTGAAATCACGCTGTTTGTCGCAGGGCGCCAACGAAGTGATCCGCGGCGCCCTTCCCTTTCTCGATTGTGAGCCGCCGGCTCTTGGTCCGGGGAATCGGCCGCTCGCATGATCCGGCGCGGCGCATCGCACCAACGGCTCGCAAAGAATTTCCATTTTGTGACCAAACGTGCAATTTCTGTGATCAACAGCACGGGAAGAACGCTGTGCTGACTTGCCGGTTATGCGGAACTCGCCTCCAGGCGCCTCATATCAAGTAACGTTCCAGAATCGTTCGAGTCTACATCGCATCTGCTAAGCAAGTTTTGCGGGCTTGCACGTCATCCCCTGAACCACCGACCCAACCTGGAGAAGATTCATGACGCTCACGCTGCGCCACACTTCAGTGCATCTGTATATCGCCGCAGCGGCATTTGGCGTGCTTCTTTTCGCAATGCCGGCTGCTCCTGCGAGTCCCGATCCGGATCCCGACATTCCATCAGCCCAGTCAACTCGGCAACCACAGTCCATTGACGAGCAGCTCAGGCTCGCCAGCGATTATCTGTCAGGACGCGGCGTGCCACAGGATTCGTCGATCGCGGCCTATTGGTACGAAAAGGCTGCCGGGGCAGGAGATCCCCAGGCGCAATTGCAAACCGGCTATCTCTATGAATCCGGGATCGGCGTGCCCAGAGATCCGGCACGGGCCTTTCACTGGTATCAACTTGCGGCTGCCGCAGGCCTGGTACGCGCAAAAGCCAATCTCGGCGTCGCCTATCTTTGGGGAACCGGCGTGGCGAAAAATGAGCAGATGGCCTACCAGCTCTTTAATGAAGCCGCCGCCAGCGGGAGTGGTCTCGCCGCCGGATACCTGGGCGACATGTACCGCGTTGGAGTTGGTGTTGGCCGGGATCAGGCTGCCGCCGAACGCTGGTACCTGAAGGGCGTAAAGTTGCATGATCCCAAGTCGGAATTCAGCATGGGATCCATCCTGTACGAGGGCAAGGATCACGCTCCTGATTTGCGCACAGCGACAAAACTTCTGCGAGAATCGGCGTCATCAGGCTATGTGCAGGCAATGCATCTCCTCGGCTTTCTTCTGGCTCGCAATCCAGGCCTGGCAAAATCACCTGAAGAGGCCGTAAGCTGGTTGAACGATTCGGCAAGTGCCGGCCTCTGGAGATCATCGCTGGTTCTGGGGATCCTCGCGCGCGATGGCAACGGAGTTCCTGCAGACACCCGCGCCGCCTACTATCATTTTCGCGTCGCCTTGCTCCAGGGTGGTGAAGTGGCGCGAAAATACGTCAAGCACGATCTGCAAAGCCTTTCAGGGGATTTGGGGCCAAGCCAAACCTCCGCGATCGATGCCCAGGCGCAGCAATGGTACCAGCTCCACCAAGCTGTGCTTGAATTCAAGTTCAAAGAGGGAGAAAATGAGACAAGATTTCCGGCCTATGCCCTGGCGGTTCCGGCAACGGGTGTGCATGCGGTGCAGTTGATGCCCACACCGGTGGAATAATTGGTACATCACGACTAGGCGCGTCATCGAAAGGAGAGACGGCGGCAGGTCGCGAATCCGGGCTCGCTTTCGGCCTCCCCTTTTTGCCTCCAACTTGTATTTGATCCGCCGCGTGCCAGTGCAGAATTGTACGATCCGATGGATGACATCTTCATTCGCATGAACCGCTAAATTGGAGTGGAAGCTCGTGTCGACCCAAGAGCAGACCAACACTGACGCGTTTACAGGCGAATGGACCGGCGAGGCGCGCCGCCAGCCGGTGCTGATGCATTCCGTCGTCTTTGTCGCTGCTTTTACTCTGCTCGGAAGCTTGTTTGCCTTGCAGGAGTGGATCAATGTGCATCACGCCGGATACACCATCCGTCCAGCGGTAGTCTTCGAGTCGTGGGGATTGCAGTACTTCCTGTGGGGCGTGACATGTTGGGTGCTGTGGCGGCTTTTCCGCGCCTTCATTCAAAAGGCGAGCGTGGTTCAGATGTTCACCATCGTCCTTCCGCTGAGCCTTGTGCTCTGCATGCTCGAGGAAATGCTGTGGGTGGTCTTCTTTCCTCAAGTCCCCATGAATCACCCGCGGATGGCCTATTGGCATCGCGTAATGTTCAACTACAAGGACGATCTGGCCGAAAGCATGGCCATTTTCTGGGGAACATTTTTCTTCTTCCGCGGCGCCGGCTATTACCAGCAGTATCGTGAAAAAGAGACGGTTGCCGCTCAACTTGAGGCGCAACTGGCGAACGCGAGAATCGCCGCCTTGCGCATGCAACTGAATCCGCATTTTCTTTTCAATACAATGAATAGCATTTCCAGCCTGATGCGAAGCGACCTGGAGGCCGCCGACGCCATGCTGGAACAACTGAGCAGCTTATTGCGTATGACCCTGGAGCGCGGAGAGGTTCAGCTCATCCCCCTGCATGACGAAATCGAGTTCACGGAGACCTATCTCGCCATGCAGGATCGGAGATATGCGGGACGCGTATCACGAACACTCTCCATCGATCCCGACCTGCACGATGCGCTGGTGCCCGCCATGATTCTGCAACCGATCGTTGAGAACGCTTATGCCCATGGTTTGTCGAAGCTGGATCGCGGCGGACAGCTTTCTATCGACATCTGCAAGGAGGGGCCGCACCTGAAGGCTCAAATCACCAACAGCGGGGTGGGGCTGCGAGCCGGTCGGCAAAATGCGTCAAATGGACACGGCGTTGGCCTAACCAACGTAAGAAATCGATTGCACTTGCATTACGGTGAAAATTGTTCGTTTTCCATGCGCGAAATCGACCGGAATCAGGTCAGGGTCTCCATCTCATTTCCGTTGCAGCTCTCGACAAACTCTATCGAGAGCATGACGAGGTTTGGTGTTTGATGATTCACGCAGTGGTGGCAGACGACGAGGTTCTGGCAAGGCAGAAATTGCGCCAGTTGCTTCGCGAAGATCCCGATATCGAAATTGTCGGCGAGTCCGCGACCGCAGCCGAGACCATCGAACTGGTGCGCGCCACCAGCCCCGAAGTCCTGTTCCTCGATATCCGCATGCCGGGCATGGATGGATTCGACGTGGTCGGTGCGCTTTCCGATCTGACGGACATTCCACAACCTCAAATTATCTTTACCACGGCCTACGATCAGTACGCTGTGCGGGCATTCGAGGTGAACGCGGTCGATTATTTGCTCAAGCCATTCACCTCGGAGCGACTTAAGTCCGCCATTCAAAAGGTTCGTGACCAGCCGCAGGTCAGGCAGCAGGAGAGCAGCGCTGGAAATGGCGCTGGTCCGGCTGTGAACTTCTACACGAATCGAATCATCTTCAAGTCGCGCGGGCGGATCCTTTTTCTGCCGGTAGCCGATATTCGCTGGATTGGCGCGGAAGGAAATTACGTCCGTCTCTGCACTGCATCCGAAAATCATCTGCTCCGAGAAACCATGGCTCATTTGGAAGAGCGGTTGGATCCTCGGGGCTTCCTGCGCGTGCATCGCTCCTTCATCGTCAACCTGAAATACGTGAAGGAAGTGCGGAGAGAAGCCAACGGTGACTCTGTAGTTCTGCTCGACAACGGCCAGAAGGTCGCCATGGGCCGCAGCTACCGGTCAGTCCTTAGCGAACAGCTGTATCGCACGTAGATCTTCCGTTTTTTGAAGAGTGCGCCACGTTACTCCCGAATGTCATTGTCCCGAAATTGACTTCCACCTGAGAATCCTTGCATTTCGTCACAGGTTTCGCCGCTTCATCCCGGACTCTTTGAATTGGGATCGAGAAACCTCGCTTCTTCAGGAAGATGAATCGCTGCCAGGATGCGTGTTCTGCGATTGCTGCTGTCCTGGTCTGCTCTTCCCGCATAGGGGTCACTGGTCCTCTCGCGAATTGCATCCGTCACATTTTTGGCGCTGCTGTGCCGTTAGGACCTGAGAGTGCACGGTTGTCGGCGTGAGGTGATTGCTGCGATGGTGATCCATCGATCTTCCCTGCATCCTTCAACATCGAAATGAAAACAACCTTCCCTCGGGCTCCGGAGCAGGGATTGGAGCATCGCAATGACCATCGGTGTCAATGCCGATGCGCGCCGGATCGCGCAGGCGTTGACACTGCCGGAATACCTTGAGGCATGGCTCTGCATGCCCGGTCGCAGCATGGAATCCCATCTTGTTGCATCGCAGAACCCGGATGGATATCGCCTGGATGCCTACTCTGATGGCCGCGTCGCTGTTCGCATCATTGCATCCTATTGCTTTCAACACCAGCGCAAGATGCGCCTGTTGTGGAGGAAAGTATGCGAGCTTGACTACACCGAGAGCATCGTGGACTTCAGGGTCCGCGGCAACTTCGGCGCAAGTGTTCTGGAGCTTAACCACGCCGGATTTGACTCCGCCGACGAATATCTCTGGGGACAGGAGCTATGGCGCGCCTCGCTCGCCAAGCTCACGTCTCTCTTTCTGCCGCTTTCCTAAGGCGCCGCTTCCCATGGTCAGTGGGGCCACCTTTCAATGCACCATGCGCACTGTAAGAACCTCATGCGGATGAAAGGTCAAGTGGACCTCGTTGTTTGCCACATCCAATTGCTTCACGCCGTCTTCCACGGAATTGCAGAGGCTGGCCGAGCGAACCTCTCCACGCGGAAGCCGCACAACAGCTTGTTCTTCCTCACCGGCAATTTCCTTGAGCCGCAAGATCGTTCCCTTGCCATCCTCCGCCAGCTTCCAGGTCACCAGGACGATGTTCGGATTGTCGATCGAGAGAAAGCTTGTCCCCTCGTCGGGCAGCGGCTGATCCGGGTTGCCGGCCTTATCCTGGTTGATCACCAGGTCCACCGTTGGCGCTTCCATGCTCTCCCACCCGAGACGGCTGAGAGATGCCGGATCAAAGTCGCTGCCGCTGGTGAGCACATAGCGGAAGGTAAATTCCCCTCCCTGGCCCGCGCGATAGTTCGTGTGCCAGTAGTTGTTCATCGCGTAGGAGAACAGCGTCGCGGTTTTAGGTTGAAACTCCGCGGGCCACATGCCGCGATTGATGTCGCCGAAGCTGGCCAGTGACGCATCCAGCGGCACAATTCCCAACATCATGCCGGAACCATGAACCGCCATCCACTTCTGAACACTAAACCATTCCAGCGACGCGCCCTTCAACATATCGCGTGCCGGGTCCACCCACCCCTGTTGCGTGGCATAGGCAAACTCAGGCGATGCGACCGCTGCTGGAAACGCAAAATACACGCCCTCCTTCTCCATGGTGTAGTTTTTCTGCACCGTGTAATGGAACTCGATCTTCTTTTCGTTGTCGAACAGGAGGATTTCGAGGCCGACGTCAGGCGTGTTCACATCTGAGCTGCGCAGCTTGATGGAATAGCCCCATGGCGTCTTCTGCGCTCCCAGGTACACGCCATTTGCCGCAGGATGAATGGTCAGCTCCGCGGCCGGAAGCGATTCGTATGGATGAATCATCTGCGATAGGCCATTGTGCCTTGGGTCGCCGCCGGCGACATACAAATACTGGCCGAAGCGATAGGGACTGGCCGTGTCGGCCACTTCCTTGTTCAGTTGCTTATCGAAAATGCTGCGCACGGCGCCGGTCTCCGGGTCGACGGTGATGCGGTAAAAGCGGTTCTCGATCACAGTATTCATTTCTGCCGGGACGCTTGCTGTTGCTACACCGGAAACGGGCCGGATCTGGAAGCATTTGTAACCAACCGGCGGAAGATCGGGGGCCAGAAACCGCGCGTGAACGAAGTTCTCCTTCTCCCACATCACGTCCAAAGGAATGGTCTTGTGCGTTGTCAGATCGACCAGTTCCTGATTTCTGCGAAAGTCCGCTTCAATCAGAGCACTGCGCTTCCAGTTCAAAGCGTTAAATACGACCAGCGTATTGCTCGAGACGCGAACCTTGTTCACCAACTGATACATCGAGCGATTGGTAATATTTTCGAGTTCGAAATGAGCCTGCGTGGCGAAGTTGTCTTTCACCGCCAGTTGCTTTGTTGCTTCTTCGCTGTCAGGCTGCCCTATGGAGTTGCCCGCGCCCCACGTATGCTCGGCAAACGCCAGAATGTCGTTCCACGCATCGTCGAGTTCGGCTTTAGGCGGATGCACATCGGGATTCTCGACGTGCGCCACGGTTGAGACAACCTCCGCAGCGAGCGCACGGCTCTGGTTGTTGCGGTCCTCTGCGGCGTAGTATGCGTCGGAACCGATGCCGTCCTCCCAGTAGGGCCCCATGTCTCCTTTGTAGGTCGCCAATTCTGCGCCGAATTGTTTGTCGACATATTTGAAGAAATCTGCGAAGGTCGCATACTGGAGCTTTGGGTACGCAAAGGCATGGTTCCAGATTGGCGCGAATGTCGGCAGTTCCGGATGCAGATCGGTGTTCTCATCCTGTGCGCCGTACATGAGCACTGCATCGGGCCGATAGCTCTGCTTGTCATATGGTGCAAGAAACATCGGCAGGGCTTGATAAATCGACTCGTTTTGCGGATTCCCGCCAAAGACTCCACGAATCTGGGCATAGCCGCGCGAGTACCAGAACAGAACCTTTCCGCCGTCCGGACCTTCCCACCAGAAAGGCGATTTTTCATCCCATTGCTCATGCGCCAGCACCGTCGCCCGATCCTGGTTGCCGCCGACCGCCCAGTACTTCACACCTGAGCTTGCGAGTACAGACGGATAGGCGCCGGTGTACGACGGAACGTCAGTGGTAGTTGCGTAATTGAATGACAAGCCATATTCGCGAGACAACGCCTTCGAATAATAGAGCGAGCGATACAGCGTTTCAAGCGATGCGTAGCCGGTCAACAGGTTGAAGTAGTCTGCCGGCACACCCATTTTCCCATCCCGGATCAGGCCAAGAATCTGGTCCCGCCGAGGCTCAGGCCGTGTTTCCAGAAGCTGCTGCAGGTTCCAGGAGCCGTCGGTCGCAAATCGAAAGTCGGGATGTTGCTCAATCATCTCCGCCGCTTCAACGAGCGTGTTGGCTTGGGCCTCGGCAACCTTGCCCTGGTAATCGGTGTAACCAATGTCGACGTGCGTATGCGGCACTACATACACGGTCCATTTCCGTTCGGGTGTCAGCGTCAAGTCGAATGTGTGGCGGTTTCCAGCGGCGATTTGCAGTTTGGCCGCAGTGGCTCCCTGCCATTCCGGGACCTCGAAACTTAGCCGCGCTTCACCTGCATCGCTGTTCGCGGGAATGCTTGCGTTATAACGGCCGCCGTTGATCAACAATGTCGCCTGGCCGGCAGCAACACCTTGGTTGAACCGCACAAATGCGTCGATGGTTTCGGCGAGATGTCCATTCTGCTCGCGATAGAAAATCGTTGGAATGACATTGGCCGTGACCGTTTCTCGCGCGTATTTGGCACTTGGATCGTTCGCAAGGCTGATGAAATCGTAGGCGACAGTTTCCGGCAACGCGCTGGAATTCTGCTCGGTAGGCTGGCTGCTGGCGAGTTGCAACGTGATGTTGTTTGTGCGCTGATTCAGATCGTTTGCCGGAAGATCGACCGTCAGCACGTCAGAAGCGCGAAATCGCTGTTCGCCCAGGTAGAGCGGCTTCGGGTACAGATAATAGACGCCCTTGTGCCCGTTGATCTCAATCTGAAGCGTGGGAATTCGTGGATACGAAGTCAATGCCGAAATCTTAAGGTGAAAGACGCCGCGCGGTGGCGCAGCGAGATCGAATTGGATTTCGTATCGAGATCCGCTTCTTTGCTCGCCGGGCCATTGGGTCGCCCAATCATTTTTTCCCGCCTGATAGACGACGTGATCTCCAGGCGCAGCGCTGAACTCCCGGATCGACTGGTCCGGTTTCCCAATTTCAAAAATCGTTGTCGTTTGGCAGTTTCCCGCCGCGACCGCCAAGGCACAAAAAGCAACAAGCCCTGCCAACATCCTGAACGCCTTCATTTCCATCCGATTCCTCTTTTGTGATTGTGAGCTCGATCGGTTTGCTCTGCGCGTTGAACCGTTGTTCTAAAGTAATTGTTGCTTGCCAGGCGCCGCCCAATATCGTACCTGAACAAAAAGCGCAGCTCCGCGCGGTTCTCCGCGCCTGCGGTTCGAGAAAGCAATCACTCAGCGCATCACCATAATAGATTTTGTATCATCTCACGAACATGAGCAACCGGTCTCAAATTGTTTCCGCTGGCTTCGCTGAAAATGCGGTCCTTGCGTCATAAAGTAACTTCCATTCATTTCTCAAGCTCTTCGAAATCAAAAGATACTTATGGCGTGGCTTCAAACATGGGCCTCTGCACAACACACGATCCAGCGTAGAAACCGGTCACTCGAATCAGTTTCCCATCTTCATTATGCTTACCGCCTAAGTTATTGATAATGAATTGGATATCTATGAAATACCGATTTCTTGAAAACACCTTGACAAGCGCTAATCGCATTTCATAGCATTCCTTCGGCTTTAAAGACGGTTGAAAAGACCTCAGCATAAAAGGAGGAAACGCAATGTTTCTGTACTCGATTGCAAGCTATTGCTCAGTGATGAAAACGACTACAGGATGCAACCAACGCAAACGGAACCTCCGGGCGGCCTGGCTGTTCCGTAGCCTAACGCTCCTCGCGATTGCGCTGCTCGTGCTGGTTTCAGGCCGCGCGTGGTCGCAGGTGGATCAAGGCTCCATCACCGGTGTGGTGCAAGACACCTCTGGCGCTGTGATCCCGAATGCTCAAGTGACGCTTACCGACACGGGAACTGGCCTGGCCCAACAAACCAAGTCAAATGGCAGCGGCAACTACACCTTCTCACCCGTGAAGATCGGCCATTACACGATTTCCGCGACCGCCCCGAATTTTGAAACGACGCTGCAGGAGAATGTGACTCTCCATGTCGCTGACCAGCTCAATATCTCGCTCACTCTCAAGCCCGGCAAAGTGTCGGAGACCGTCACGGTAAACACTGCGCCTCCTCTGCTTCAGGATCAGGAGGCCAGTGTGAACCAGGAGATGGACACGCAAACCATCAACACCACCCCTCTGGCTGAGCGGAACTGGGTTTACATGGCCCAGCTCTCCACCGGCGTAGTGCCATCGTACGGCACACGCGGCGGCGGCCACGGCGATTACGAAGCCAACGGACAGCGAGCCGAACAAAATGACTACCGCCTCGACGGCGTCGACAACAACGTTGACATCGTCGACTACATGAACGGAGCGATGTACGCAGTTTCCCCGCCGCCCGATGCTCTTGCCGAATTCAAGCTCGACACCACAGCTTATAGCGCCCAGTACGGGCACTCGGCGGGCTCGGTGCTCAACGTGGCCCTCAAATCGGGCACCAACAGTTTTCATGGCGATGTGTGGGAGTACAACCGCAACACATTCTTCAACGCGGAGCAATGGAACGCGAACCCGTTATTGCCCCTCCCGCCGTATCACTTCAACCAGTTCGGCGGCACGCTGGGCTTTCCGATCATCAAGAACAAGCTGTTTTACTTTGGAGACATACAAGGCACGAGAATATCTCTTGGAGCTATTGCAGGCCCGTACGCCACGCCCACCCCGCGCATGAGGCAGGGCGACTTTTCCGAATTGCTCGACATTCAAAATACCGGCGGGTCCTGTCCGACGGTCCTTTACAAGCCCAACTCGAATACCGGCACCTATTCCTGCAGCGGCGGAAAGCCGACAACGCTGACCGGAGCTCTGCAACAGTACGGAGCCCAAGTGACGACCTCATCGAATGGGTACACCTACCCCGCGGGCCAGAACGTCCTCAATCCGGCCAACCTCGATCCCGTCGCGATGAACATTCTCAAGATGTATCCATTGCCAAATAATAACGGCTGGAACTCATCCAACAATACGAGTACGTCGTCACGCGGAACGATCTATAACAACCTGTTGGAGGTTCTGCCGACCTGGAGCAATATCGTGCAGTGGGACCAGCGCCTGGATTGGAATATTGCCGCGAAGGATAGGGCCTATACCCGCTACAGCTATAGCTACATGTACAACTCCCTGACGCCACCGCTTGGCACGATTCTCGACGGAACAACCGGGTTTGCCGGAAACCGGCAGCACTACATGTCGCAGAATTTCATGCTCGACGAAACGCACCTGTTTACGACGAGCCTCATTAACGATTTCCGCTTCGGCTACAACTGGGGCGACTACGAAAACCTCCATCCAAACAACATGAATTGCAACCTCGCCCCTTCGCTGGGATTGACCGGCGTCCCGTGCAGCGGCGCCGGCTACTACAAGAACGGCGGCCTGCCCGTGATCAACATCAGCGGCATTCAGGCTCTTGGATCCCACGGCAACGATCCTTCGGTCGAGCTCGAGAACATCTACCAGGCTCTCGACAACGTGACCTGGATCAAGGGCAACCACACGTTCAAGTTCGGCGTCAGCTTCCAGAACTTCCGTATCTACTTCCTGCAGCCGCCAAACCCGCGCGGCACGTATGGGTACAGCGGAACCTATACGGCCGTCACAAGCAGCGGAGGACCCACAGGTTTCGGCGTGGCCGACTTCCTCGTCGACCAGATGAACAACAACAGCATCACCACAGAGCCGATTGACAACATCGAGAACTGGTATAACTCGGTGTACGGCGAGGATACGTGGAAGCTGAATTCGAAACTCACCGTCACCCTTGGGCTGCGCTACGACTATAACCAGCCTACCGGTGAGATGGCGGGAGGATTCGCCAACTGGGTGACCCTCACACACGGATTCACCGTGGACAGCACCAAAGCCAACCAGGTGAACGGCATCGGAGCCGCGCAATATGTTCTACCGGCCAAGTGGCAGGGGAACTCGAGCGTCCTGGCCAGTAACTTCACAAGCCTGCTGGCTGCCAATAACGCCACCGTTCAGTACGACTCGAATGCAAGATTGTCCATCGGCCAAAAACTGAACTTCGCGCCGCGTGTCAGCTTCGCGCTGCAGCTCGATCCTAGGACTGTGATCCGCGCAGGCACAGGCGTCTTTTACGGCGCAACCTTTGGCTTGGGCTCCAACCCCAATATCGGCGGTAATTATCCCTTCATGGTTCGCTCCGGCCTGGGCGCAACAACTTGCGTGAACGGGAACGCTACGAACCAATCAGGCATCACGACCTACTGTCCGTCGCTCAGCCCCACCACCGCGGCAAGCTCGGTCGGAACGGGGCAACCTGGCTCGGCGCAAAACTACCCGACCTCTGGCCTTTACCAGAACCCGAACGATACCCTCGAAATCGGCATGTCAAACCAGATCAACGGACCGAGCGGCGTGAAAGGATTCATCAACTCGACGGTCATCAACGGACGCGACACTGAAATCGCAACGCCTTATGTCCTGAATTATGATCTCGCCATACAGCACGCATTCTCCAACAACCTTTCGGCGACAATCATGTATGTTGGCAACGTCGGCCGGCACCTGCCTACGTTGGTCAACACCAACGCCGCAGCGGCGCTGCAAGCGAATGGCAAGAACTCCACACTCGCTTGCTGGTTCCCGTCGATGGGATGCGGCAACCCTTGGCTGCACTACGGAGCTGAGAGCGGTTACAACTCGATGCAGGCCAAGCTGGAAAAGAGGTTCGCAAGCGGACTAAGCTATCTGGCAAGCTACACCTGGTCGCATAACCTGGATAACTCGATCGATCCGCTCGGCGGCGGCGCCAGCTACCGCATGTGGCAAATCATCCCCATCTCGCACGAAATCACCAATGCGAACTATGACGTGCGCCAGCGCTTCAGCTTCAATGGCTCCTACGCGCTGCCGTTCGGCAAAGGGCGTTCGTTCATGAACAGCGCGCCGCTGTGGCTCGACGAAGTCATTGGTGGCTGGACCAGCGATCTGACGTTCATCACGCAAACCGGAATCCCCTTCAGTGTGGGCGTAAACGGCATCAGCACTCCGAGCGGACAGGGAGCCACCCGCGCTTTTATCACCGGCGATCCGTATGCTGGAGGCGGCAGCCCGAACGCTACCAATCCGCAACTCACAAGCTGCCCGTCTCAGGTCAAGAACCGGACACACTGGTACAATCCCTGCTCCTTTAGCAACCCGCTTAATAGCAACCTGACTGCTAATCTCAGCAATGGCCTTGGCAACTTCCCGAAAGACTCGAGCGGCAACCAGCTTCCGATCAGCGACGAAGCGACAGCCATCCAGTATCTCGGCCCCAAGTCGAATTTGGTCTATGGTCCCGGCCTGAACCGCTTCAATATTGGCATCTCGAAACAATTCACCACGTTCCGCGAGCAGTACCTGCAATTCCGCGCAGAAGCCTTCAACCTGTTCAATCACCCATCGCTGGCCAATCCCAGTAACACAGGGCTGGCGACAACAACGGCCGGGCAAATCACTGGACCGGTCAGCCTCCAGTCCAATGTGCCCGACGCCAGGTTCTTCCAGCTTTCGGCCAAGTACGTGTTCTAGTCTGACTTCTCTTGCGCCGGAAAAACAGATGCTATTGAGGCCGCCCTGCTTGCGGGGCGGCCTCATAGTGAAGAATCGCAATCGCTATCACGAAATGGGATCGTCAGAAGTTGAGCCGCTCGAAATCACCCAAACGGAAATGTGTACCATTTTGTGTACTACGAATTCGTGTTTTTTCCCCGCCAGTACCCGCCAGCAAGCTCTCCGGGCAATGAAAAAGCCCGCTGGAATCGCGGGCTTTGGCTTCGAATCTCTGGTAGCGCTACCGGGAATCGTTTCTCGCCGGTCCCGGATTTCTCATTATTAGTGGCAAAATTACGCTCCGTCAAGAGCTTGCGACCGGATGCGCGATTTTCGAAATTCCGGCATTAATGGGATTTCTTCAGGTGGGTTTTCACGAAATGTAGGACAAAGTAGTACAAATCTTACCTTCGACTAATCGGTCTGTGTCCCTCTATAAACAAGGAGCAGGAGCAACAAGAAGACGTGCACATAGGCCTCTTTGCATTCAAACGGCAGTGGTGAATATCCGCGAGGTGATGGCCCAGCCGACAGGCCGGAGAAATACCCGGCCAACGCGATGTTTTTCTTCGCGTTGCCTTCGACTCGTGGTGCGGAGACGGACAGCAACCGCTTAACAGGTGTTCTCCGATGGAGTGGGCTGGATGATTGCCTGGAAGACAACCCGCACAGAGTTGGAGAATCCTGTCGGCATGTAAGTCATCCGCAGAAATAGCCAAGGGGTTCCATCTTCCACAAGGGCCGGAGACCGGCACAGCGTCACAGTGTGCGAAGCTGCATGCCGCGAGGAGGGCCGCCGCCCTGTGGTTGGGCCGGACCTTCGGACTCATTGGAATGAGATCGGAAAGTAGAATTTTCGATCGTCAATCATTTCCGACCGAAGACTGCGATAAATCAGGGGTCTGAGGTGCTGGATGAACATGCCAAACTCGTACTTCGAGACCGGCTCCGCTGTCTGCCGCGGATCAATGGTCACGGCAATCCGATGAGGAACTCTCGGCTCTGCTTGCTGGGCTGAGGCTGAACCGGCGCACCCAAGACAAAGCGCCGCGGCGGCGAAGAGTGAAATTCGAAGCTTCATTGAGCACCACCTGTCTTTCCTTCTGATTCTCACGTTGAGACAAGGCTCTGGCCTCGCCGTTAGTGACATGCCCCTTTTCGGCGGGCATCAGAAACCGTCTCTCGTTTCCCAATTCACGTACATCAGAATCGAAAAATACGTGAAACTATCAGCGCACCACCCTATTCCAGGCGCGTCTACATTCTCACGTCATCCACAAGTTCTTGAAGTGTTCTCAAATGGTTGGAGAGATAGCGGTATTGCTTCCTGTCAATTCCCTGATTAAGATGGACCGGGCATTGCAATGAGGTTCAGCATTGAGAAAATCCTTCTCAAGAAGATCGGTAATTGCCGGTGCGGCCACGGCGTCGGCCCATTTGCTCTTTGCCGCTCGTCTCAAAGCTTCGATTTTGAATGAGATTACCGGGTTGTCGCCGCTTTCCGCCAGTCCCGGCCTTCTCGATCTCACCCTGACCGCGATGAGCGCGGACGCATTGCGCATCGGAATTGCACCGGCAACTGCGTACGCTCATGACCACGAACTTGGTCTGGTCGACCGTCCGTGGCCGGCTTCGCTGGAGCGCTCCGGGCCTGTTCGCGCGCGAACAATTCCCTGGGGGCGATACACCATCCGCATCAGCGCTGATCCTCTTTCCATCAACGTTCTCGAAAACGGGCGAGTCCGTCAGGCCATCCAGTTCGAAGAAAATAGTACAAATATTCATTTCTCTCTCGATGGCCCGATCTTCGGAACCGGGACCGGAGCCGACAAAATGGATCGACGGAGCACTAGAGAAGGACTCGTGAACGGCCAGGTGCCTCCCGACTATCGGACGTTTGGTGCGCGTGTGCAACTCCCGTGGGTGGTCAGTCCCAACGGTTGGGGAATCCTCATTGGCCAGCCCCAGGGCACTTTCGAATTCACGCAGAATGAAGGCATCTTCCGAGGCGTTGAAGCCACCTCCACGCGCAATGTATTCCTGCTTTTAGGAAGCAGCACCTCCGATGTTCTCCGCGAGTATGCTCGCCTCACCGGCTTTCCACACATGCCGCCCCGCTGGGCCCTGGGATATATGCAATCACACCGCACTCTCGCGAGCCGCGAAGAAGTGCTGGACGTTCTGCGAACGTTCCGTGAAAAGAAACTGCCCTGCGATGCCGTCATCTATCTCGGCACAGGGTTCTGTCCGTCCGGTTGGAACATTGGTCACGGCTCCTTCACTTTCAACGAAAATGTCTTCCGCGACCCGCCTCAGATGATTCGGCAGATGCACAACGAGCACTTCCAGGTCGTCTTGCACGTCGTGCCTCCGGGCGACCTCCACGGCAGTATTACGGATAACGGTAGTGCCTCGCAGTCACCCGGCGACGCGGTTACCTATTGGCAAAAGCACGCCGCGTTGCAAATGATCGGCGTCGACGGATGGTGGCCCGACGAAGGAGACAAGTTCTCTGTCTATGTGCGGTTTGACCGCAATCGCATGTACTATGAAGGATCGCGCCAGACCGTACCCGATCGCCGGCCGTTCGCGCTTCACCGCAATGGCTATATCGGGCTTCAGCGATATGGCTGGCTTTGGTCCGGCGACACTGCCAGCACTTGGCGCACATTGCGCGCGCAGATCATGGTTGGAATCGCGGCGGGGCTCTCCGGAATCTCCTATTGGGGCACTGACATCGGCGGATTCGCGCCCACGCCCGAACTCACACCTGAACTTTATCTGCGCTGGTTTCAGTGGGCCGCGTTCTGTCCATGTTTTCGTGGCCACGGGCGCGCCTGGCATCTGCGTCTTCCGTGGGGCTGGAGCACGGGAGATCCCGGACCAAAAGAGGTTGAAGGCGACTGGGTTGCGTCGTGGCCGCCGGTAATCGACCTCCACCGCAATGATGTGGAAGAGATCTGCCGCAAATACCTCAACCTCCGCTATCAGCTTTTACCGTATCTCTATTCGACCGTGTCACAAGGCCACGAAACCGGGCTTCCTCTCATCCGTGCCTTGAGCATCGGTTGGCCGCGAGACGACAAAGCAGTCGCCTCGGACGACGCCTACATGTGGGGCGACCAGTTTCTGGTGGCGCCCGTATATGAAAAGGATGCGAAGGTCCGCAACGTTTATCTTCCGCCGGGAGAATGGTGGGACTTCTGGACCAGCGCACGTCTCACCGGCGCGCATACTTTCTCGCGCCCGGTTGACCTTGAAACATTGCCTCTATTCGTCAAAGCTGGCGCAATCGTGCCCTTCGACCCCATCAGGCAATTCTCTGGTGAAGCGGTGAGTGAACCTATCACGCTCCGCATCTACCCAGGAGCTGATGGCCGATTCACCTGGTACAACGACGACGGTACGAGCTATGCGCACGAACATGGAAAGTTCCTCCGGGTGGAATGTGTCTGGCAGGACTCGGACCGCCGGCTCGCTCTCAAACCCGACCCGAAGGGCCTGAACTCTCTTCCCGAGACGATCCGGATCGAGCTCGCAGACAGTAAACAAAGCAAAGTGATAGCGCTTCCACGCAGTGGAATTTCCCTGATCCTACCTCGCTAGTCTTACACTCACGCTGGCACAAAGGACCGGGCATATTGAGTCGATGGATTAGACCACCCTTTTTGAGATTGCGTAATACGGCTGGGTTGAAAGCGTCGCATTGAATCCGGGATAAATCCAGACGGCTTCGCTCGGGCGCTCCAGTGCGAAGCAGTACTCGAGCGGAGGCAGCGAGTTGCTCGCCAGCGAATCACCTTGGGCGCAAGGAGCGTGTCTTCCGTTCAGTCGTTAGTCTCTGACATTTTGGTACTAGGCGCCGGCGTATTGGCGCTGTGCATGCAGGCCAAGGCCAACGATTCGATGTTTCCTGCTCTACCGGCCGCCGCAAACAGCGTTGGATGGCAAGGTAATTACTTCGTCGTGAATGGAAAGCCAACCATTCTGTGGTCTAGCTCCATTCACTACGCGCGCATTCCACGGGAACAGTGGCGCGAACGCTTGGTAGAAGCCAGGCGTGCCGGCATAAACACGATTCAAAGCTATGTTTTTTGGAACGCGCATGAACCTCAAAGCGGTGTCTTTGATTTCAACGATAATCTCGATCTCGATGCATGGTTGTCGACTATCGAAGAGGTTGGCCTCTATTCAGGAATACGCATGGGTCCGTATTGCGGATCGGAGTGGCTGCATGGAGGCACCCCGCAATGGATCGCCGATCAGCCTGGAATGCAGATTCGCAAGATGTACACGCCGTACATTTCCGAAGTAGATGTGGAGTGCGCGAAAATTCTCCCAATTCTTGCCAAACATCAGATTCACAAGGGCGGCAGCCTGCTGTTCGTGCAGCTCGAAAACGAATTTCCCGGTTTCCCAAAAGTGGCAGGAGGAACCGACGACCCGAGCGACGGGTAGCTGCGGGGCAATGATCTTCGACAACGAACACCGCATGGTCAACGTTCCTGGGGACGAAGTGCGAAAGATCATCCTGAGCTGATCAACCGCTCGACCACTTCTCCGCGGCCTGCCGGCCATCTGCGACTGTCCGTCGAATCGATGCGATTAATTTCATGCAGGCGCTGCAACCTGCCGCTTCAATCACAACTGAAGTTTTGCGCGTCGTTCGTATCTCCATGCCCCGAGTATTGGGCGTGTTTTGGATAGGCGCACAAGGGCCGGCTTCGGCCAGGAAAAGCCTTCCCCGTAGCAATCACGGATTCAGGCGCGATCCCTTTCTCGACCCAGTTCACGACTGCGCCAAGCATGTCGAATTGGTCGAGCGCAGGCCCTCCTCCACAGTGGCGCATCCCCGGCACAAGGAACATTTCACTCCACTCAGCGACCTTGTCTGCACCTCCGTTCGTTGCCGCAAGGGATCGAAAGTACTCGAGCGTGTCCAATGCCGAGAACCAGGGATCGCTGTCTCCATGGAAAAAGATGATCTTGCCGCCATTCTCA
Organism: Candidatus Sulfuritelmatomonas gaucii; assembly: GCA_900290245.1. GTDB lineage: Bacteria > Acidobacteriota > Terriglobia > Terriglobales > Acidobacteriaceae > Telmatobacter > Telmatobacter gaucii. The sequence goes on from OKRB01000120.1 coordinate 59,745, forward strand.
GAAAACGTCGACAGATTGGTCGATGCCGGCTCAACCAGCGGATCGGAGGCATGCAGAGCTTCTTTGTCGACATCGATCTCGGTCGCGGTCGGATACGGACCAAAGAGGCCGTTAGCGCCAAGAGCGAGAAGCCCTGGATTCGAACCGGTCTCGGCGATACCTGTGTCATAAAGGAATCCTGGGTACACTTGCATGCCGTGCGAGTTTTGGGGTCCGGCAAAAGCCTTTTTTATGGCCGCAATCTTCTCTGGCGCAATGCAGCCTTCGCTCTGGCCGTTCTTGCAGACCAGCACCGCCGGATCGAAGTCGCAGCCCATCGGATCGGAAATCATCCCGTCAGCCACTCCGTCCTTTGCGTCGCAGCGATTCACCAAAGCATCCATAAACAGCTTGCGATCCCCGTCGGTGAGGAACTTATTAAGCTGCGGCTTTCCCGACGCGTCTTTAGGCGCAGCTTGGTTGTACGCCACCGGAACCCATTTGCCGATGGCAAGATTCGAGAGACCGGTGCGCATCGCCGGATCACCGGAGACGATGCCATTAAAAACCGTCGGATAGCGCTGTGAGAGAATCATGCCTTCGCGCCCGCCTGTCGAACAGCCAACAAAATAGGAGTGCGCCGCAGCCTTTGCGTAGTACTGCGCGATGATCTTCTTTGCTACTCCTGCCACTTCCGCGTTGGCCTGGTACGCAAAATCGAGATAGGCCTGCTGATCGCGCATGAAGGAGAAATCGAAGCCGCCGTTCCTGGCTTTGTGCCCCGTATCTGTGCTCGCCACAACAAATCCACGCGTCAAGGCTGGCTTGTCGCCCGCGAACGATGCTCCCACCGGGTAGGCCACTATGCCATTGCCACCCCCGCCTCCTTGCATCATGAAGTCGCCGTTCCAAACTGCCGCTTCGGGTAGTGCCAATGCGAAATCTATGCCGAACTCTTCGCCACCTGCGCCTTTGCGCCGGTTGATTACACCATCCACAAGGCAGTGCGCAGGCAATGGGCCAATGCTTGGAGCACCGGGATACCCGGGCGGAAGAATTGTGCCCGCCGGGATTATGGCCGTCTTTGTGATCTCGAAGCCATCAATTCTCAGGCGGGCCAGATCCGCACACGAATCTGCCGATCGTGCTCGAACAGCACCAGAAGCACACGCGGCAGCCATGAGCAGAAGCAAGAGCCTGACGCGAATCAAGAGGGCCTTCTTTCTCAGGGCAGGCGGTTGATACACCATACCGCAAAACAGCGCGCCGGAGATCGAGGCTGGCCGAGAGGTTAAAGCCTCCCGGACCAGCAAGGATCTCCGGCAAGGAGAAATCACGTTCAATTCATCAATCGACAACTTTACTGCTGCTGCGAACTAGAACTGGTACTTCGCCGCAAGTTGCAACTGGCGCATGGCGGCCGTGCCACCGATGCGGCCAAAAGTAGAGGAATTGTAGGTCAAAGTCGGAAGGCTCCAGTTCGGGTGATTGAGAGCGTTGAACGCCTCAAAGCGGATCGCCAATTGGTGCTTCTCGTTATATGGCATGTTGAACACCTTATGCAGAGATGCATCGAGGTTGGTAAATCCCGGGCCAACGATGGTACCGCGGGACAGCGTCCCGAAGTAGCCTGCAGCCGCCGGTGTATAGGCGGCCTTGTTGAGCCAAGTATTGAGCGATCTGGAACTGCCGGTAAAGTACGGGCTCGTCCCGGTTGGATTGGGCCGGTCGAAGTTCCCGCCTGCAGCCGCGATAGACGCGTTGTCGTATCCGAGTATGACAGTCCCGGCCTGGCCGGTCTGGTGGGTGAAGATGCCACCGATCTGCCAGCCGCCAATTACCGCATCCAGCCCTTTGTTATTCACCGGCAACAGCTTGCCGGGGCCGATGGGCAATTCGTAAAGTGCCGAGCCGACGAAACGGTTGCGAATATTGAACGCGGAAGGGCCGTACTCGCACGGGATACACCGGTTGTTCTGCGGGAATAACTCGTCGTTGCCCTGGCTACGAATTCCGCTGGTGTCGTCGAGAGATTTGCCGCGGGTGTACGAGGCGTTCACGTTCAAGCCTTTGCTGAAGCGCCGAGTGGCCTTCACGCTGAACGCGTGGTAGTTGCCGCTGCCCCAGTCTTGCACATATTGGATCCCGCCCATGTTCGCGAACGGGGTCCGCGAAGCGACGGAAGTAGCGGTGCCGCCATTTGTGTATCCGTATGGATTCGCCACGTTCGCATTGATGAATCCATAGAGATGTTTGCTCTCTGCGCCCTGGTATCCGAACTCGAACGACCAGTCTTGACCGACTTGCTTCTGGACATTCAAGAGGAACTGCTCGCTATACGTGGTCTTGTGCTCGAGAGCATCCACGAAAGCGGTGGTGGAGGCAGGCAGATTGACGGTTGTACCACCGCTGCCGCCCGGCGCCGCGTTGGCCCAGGTCAGGTTGGAATTTCCGTAGATGTTCGTGGTCGAGTCTGTATTTGTGTACGTGACGCGCCCAGCGATGTTGCGCGCCATGTCAAAGTACGCGTTGCCGATATCCTGGCTGTAGAAGATGCCATAGCCAGCGCGAACCACGAGGGTTGGTTTCAGCGAGTAGGAGAGGGCCAGGCGCGGTGCGAAATTCAGGTAATGGGTATCGAGGAGCGGGCCATTGGGCAAGGTCCCATTGCTGCAGACCGGCGGCGATCCAAGACCTGAGGAAGAGGCCGTCCAATTGATGGCAAGGCCCTGATACACATTGGCAGGTGTACAGCTGCCCTGGCGGACGTAGAAGGGCCATTGGCTCTGCGGGTATGTCGAGGATGTATCGGTGATCTTCGGCATGACCGGAAGGTCCACAGTGAAATTATTGCCGAAGGTATCGTTCCACGGAGGCGTCAGCTCGTACCTGAGACCCGCTGAAATCGTCAGATTAGGCAGGATCTTGTAGGTGTCGTCGGCGTAGTAAGCTTGCACGTTACGCACGTAATTCGCATATGCCACGGCCACCGCAACCACTGACTGATAAAGATCGCCGAGCAGGAAGTCAGCGAACGCGTCGCCCCCAGAGAGCGTGGCGCTTCCGACTGTGCCCGATTGCAGGGCGGTAGCAAGGGGCTTGGCGAAGAACTGCCCACGCGAGAACTGATTGCCCAACTGGTTGAAGGTCTGCCGGTTGTACTCAAAACCGAAGCGGAACGAATGCTTGCCCTTCACCCAGGAAAGGTTATCGACAATCTCCCAGGTTGGATCGGTTACAACGTAGGGGCCATCGCCGCCGATATCCCCAATTTCCTGCCAGATGGACGGTGTTGTGCCTGTCGGTCCCGTGCTGAAGCTCACATCGGGGATACCCCACGTGGAGGGGAGGCCGCCTTTGAGGTTCGGGATCGCGACGGCATCAACCACGTCGTTTGTGTATGCCGATAACAAGCCGAGGGAGTTGAAGAAGTGGCTATAGCCAAAGCGTGCTTCGTTCACGATGTGGGGCGTAAAGGTCCACGTGTTTGAGCCCATGTACTGGTAGTACTGGGTAAAGATCTTGCTGCCCGCTCCCATGAATCCAGTCGATAGGATGTCTTCGTTCCCCGAGCTGTAGCGGAAGGCGTACTGCGACCTTTGCGACTGGATGAAATCTCCGCGGACGGTCAAGCCCTGGCGATCCTGTGGTCCCGTGGTGGGGTACGCGTAGTTCGCGACCTGTTTTCCGCCTGAGTAGAACGGTGTCGTGCTTGACCCCAGGTATTTCTCCAACGCCGTGGACGGCGCCGCGATTCGGCTGGAGCATATGACATTCAGATGGCCATTGCAGGAGATCTGCGTCTTTCCAAAGCCGTTGACGTCTCCCGTCGCCGGATCGTAGATGGTCACCGGAGCCCCGGATGCGATGGTGAAGCTCGAGAAATCGCCGCCTGCTATGGCTGGGGAGGGCACAGTTGCAGAGCCCTGACCAACGGTGCGGATCTTCCTCCACTCGTCGTCGACCATGAAGAAGAATTTGTCTCTGCCGTTGTAAATTTTGGGAATCCTGATGGCTCCGTCAAGCTCGAATCCATAGTCGTTCCACTTGTAGGGGTATACCTTCGCAGGAGCGGCGTTGTAGGGGAACCAGTAGGGATTTGCGTCCGCAGTGTTGTTGCGGATGAAATCGTACATGCTGCCGTGGTAGGTGTTGGTGCCGCTCTTGCTGAGCACGTTCACCTGTGATGCCTCGTGGCCGAACTCAGCCGGATAGACGCCCGTCTGGACCTTGAACTCCTGGATGCCGTCCAGTGAGGGCAGGCCGACATACGTGACGAAGTCAGGATCGGTATTGTTCAAGCCGTCGAGGGTGAAATAGTTCCACATGATGCGTTGGCCGCCGACCGAGATCGACTGGCTGCCGCGATCGCCGCCGAGGCGGCTGCCTGCCTGGCCAGCGCCAGGAGAAACCGTGTTGACGTTGGACGAAAGAGCTACCAGTGACAGGTAGTTTCGGCCGTTCAGCGGCATCTCGTTGATGGCCTGATTCTCGATCACGGTGCCGAGGGAGGCGTTCTCAGCCTGAAGCATCGCGCCTGTGGCTTCAACCGTGACCGTCGCGGTCACGGCTCCCACCTGCATCGTGAAGTCCTGGCGCAGCGATTGCTGCACCTGCAGTTCCAGGGCTTCGCTGGTTTCGGTCTTGAAGCCCGTGCGCGTTACCTGAATCTTGTAGATTGCCGGCGGAACGTCGGGAAATGTGTAATCGCCCGCGCCGGTGGTGACCGTGGAGCGTTCCGCGCTGGTACCCACATTGGTTAGCGTGACGTTCGCATCCGGAATCACAGCGCCCGTCGAATCGGCGACGTGTCCTGAAATTACGCCGGCGGTCTGTGCAGACAACCTGGCGGCCGACGACATTGCAAGGAAGAACACAAAAATGAAGCAGACTATGGAAGAACTGCATCGTCTGAGCACGGTGAAGGTACTTTTTGCGATCGGTCCTCGACCAAACGATTCCTCTGTGCCCTGGGAATTTGAAGGGAGAAACGGCGCAACGCGTCCATTTCCTGATGCATCATGATTGATCAACATTGTCGACCTAGCCTCCGCTGCAAAGAGCAGCCTCGTTCGAATTCATTTAAGACCCAGCCCCCACCATTCAATCGGGGGAGCTAAATCGTATCGGTTTCGGTTAGATTTTACTGATGCGAAAGTGAAAACGGCTTGGGTGGCCTCGCGTAAGCACCACCAGTTCAACCCACGCTGTTCGATCGTGGAGAAAACGCTTACCGGCCTGGATCAGACAGACGTGGTCCCGACTCCTTCCGTTAATCGATTTACTGGCAAAGCAACCGAATCCTAGACCCAGGAAAGCTGGACTAGCAAATCTTATTTTTCGAAGGGTATCTATCGAATTTTTCGATGTTTGATGCGGCGTAAGGGAATTGTATCGTTCGGCACGCGAGCGGACTTAGATCGGCGGACTGACGAAGTCACCGAATTCCTGAATGCATCGGCATCGAGCTCGTGGCAGCTTCGCTGAAGGCCTTCATTAGGGCGATAAACAACCATCCCGATGCGCCGAGTGCTGCGATGGAGGCCCCGGCGTTCGGAGCTCAGTTTCAGCAGAGCTACCTGAAAAGTCTTGGAGCGAAGTCAGCCAGGGCCCGCCGCCACGACAGCCACTCATGCGCAGTTCCGGGAGACTCAAAGTACACATTGCTGATGCCGGCCTGGGTTAGTTCATCGCTGAATTGCTTTACGCGCGGCCCTTCCACTGATCCGGTAGACAAAAACAGCACCTTGACCTTCCCATTGAAGGCCGCAGGATCAGCAAAAGCGCCGCCGCAGCTCGTCTTCGGGTCGAACGGGCCACCGAAGGAGCCGCAATTTCCGCTCAAGCCGCCCAGAAAGGCAAATTTGTCGAGATTTTGAAGACCCGTGGTGAAGGTCTGCATTCCGCCCATCGACAGGCCGGCCATCGCTCGGTTTTCGCGGCCCGGCGCGACCCGGTAGTTCTTTTCGACCATGGGAATCAGATCGGTGACCATCATCTCAGTGAATGTCGTGCTCAGCCGAAACGGCGGACGAGCCGGCGAAGCGCCTCCGGCCGGCCGCTGTGCGCCTGGACCCGCTCCTGGCACTCCCGGTGCTCCGCCTGGGGGCGCCTGAGGCTGAGGCACCGCCTGCGTCAGTGCGCCGCGTGCGTTGTAAATCGTTCCATCCTCACCCGGTTTCACGGCGTTGAGATTGTCCATGACGATCAGCATCGGCTTGGCCTTGCCCACGGCGATCAGGTTATCCATGATCTGGTCCACGTGCCCCTGGAAGGTCCAGCCCAGCTCGTTTTCTCCCCAACCATGCAGAAGGTAGAGAACCGGATATCGTGCTTTCGGATTTATCTCGTAATCGGGAGGAGTGTAAATGAGGCAACGGCGCCACTGTTGCGTCACCGTGGAGAAATACCACTGAATCCGAACAATGCCGTGGGGAACGTTTTTGTGGCTGTAGAAATCGGCGTCGGCCGCTGGAATCTCGATGGCGCTGCTCCACTCTCCGCTGCCGAAGAATGTTTGCGTGGCCGGATCGGAAACAGAGGCGCCGTCAATGTTGATCATGTAATAGTGAAACCCTTCCACGAGCGGCGTGGTCGTGACGTACCAGAGCCCGTCCGCTTCTTTCGCCATGTCGAATCCGGTGCCGACACGGACCCGCACCTTCTGGGCATCAGGCGCCGCCACACGGAACATGGCGCGGTGATCCGGAAAAACGCAGGGGTACGGAGCTCCTGGAATATTCAGCTCGGACGGCTTACAGTCGGCCGGGGGTTGTGCCCAACAGATTCCCGAAGCCAAAAACGCGAGAATCATCGCGGTTTTTTTCATAGATCTCCTTTTATGCGAGCGTTTTTCGCGCGAACTAGATTTACGGTTGTTAACCAGCAAACGCTTTCTCGATGCCAAACTTTTACAGGGTTTCTTCGCGAATGTCAACGGATGGCCGAAGACCTACGGCATATACTCCGCAATAACGCAGTCGATCATGTTGGCGCAGAAAATGACATGCGGGCTGGCTGTCTCATCCGATTGCAATGCTGCTGCTCAAAAGAAATCCCTGCACCTTGCGAATGAGACAAAATACCGGTCGGGCGCAGGTTCGCGACGGACATCAATCTCATTTGGCCAGGCGGTGATAGAGCGCGGGATCGAATTCTTCCAGTCCGGTGATGCTGTGCAGATGGTTGACTGAAACCCATGGCAGCCAACTGCGATGGGTTCCGAAACCTCTGTTCATCGCCATCCCCCAGTGTTCCTGCTGCCAGCCAGGTCCCAGCAGGTCGTATGTGCGCCCCGGCAGAGCCAGCATGCTCTTGGTGTCGAACAGAAGGATCCGCGCGACATCCAGGTAGTGCGGGTCTTTCGTGTCCTCATACAGCCGAGCATAAGCAGGCGCCGCCCAATCCAGGTACTCGTCCACGCCGCCAGGCCCGCGTGCTGTAATCCCCTGTACACCTACGGTGGGCACACCGCGTTTCCAGTTCAGATCAGAGTCGATGGCGCCGAGCGGCATGGGTACGTTCCAGATCCAGATCCAACTCTCGGTGTAATTTCCCGCCGCCTTTGCGCGTTCCAGCCACTTAGGCTCTCTGGTGGCGTCGTAGAGATCCAGGAAAGCCTCCAGGGACAACATGCCAGCTTCCTTGTCGGTGATATTCGGATTGTCAGTAGTACCGCCGACGAATACGCCGCGGCTTCCGTAGTGATCCCAGACGTAATCCGCGGCCCTGATCGCCGCTTCGATGTAACGTTTTTGCCCTGTTTCCTGGCTCAATTTCACCAACATGGGTACGGGATTGTAACTGCTCGTTCCGGAGACTTCCATCACCTTTCCGGTGCCACCTTGCCAACTCCTCGGGAAGGAGCCATCTTCTCGCTGCTGCGTAAGCAGCCAATCGCCAAACTGCTGGCACCAGAGCAGCCAGTCTTGATGTTCGCGTCCCTGCTGCTTTTCGCGGCGATACGCGTCCAGAAGCGTGCGCATGCCCTCCGACGGTCCTCTGAGAGTCATGGTGTCGCCGGCCCAGGAATCCGCCTTCCCCGTCCACAGGTTGAAGCCTTCCCCCGCGGGAGGCGACATCGGCACCAAACGAATGAAACTGTCGATAATTGCCAGTCCATGCTTCCGCATCTTCTGACCGCGTGGACTTGGATCGCGATCTGCCTCGATCAACAATTGATCGGCCACTTCAATGCCCTTGGAAACGAAACCCATGATCACCTTTGGCCATTGCTCCAATTCGTTCGCGTTGGGGTCAACATCGACGCCCAGTGGGCGGGCCCACGCCGCCAACTCGGCGCTCTTTTGCGGGTTCAGTTCGTGAGCCGTGACCGGCGTGTTGGCCGGGAGGCGCGGTGGGGCCGGGAAGGAATTGCGATAGCGGCTCCAATTGCGGTAGGAACCGGGATTCCCCGTGACGGCATCGAAGAGAAACGGAACTCCGGCGCGGTCGTCCACGCTGAGGACATGGCCGTCAAGATGGTCGGTCAGCACGCGGCGGACGACTTCGAGGTCCAAGTGCATCGCAGGCGGCTTCAGAGTCTCCCACGCCCAGCGCCATGCATCGCGTTCCATGCCCGGGAAAGATACGCCTTGCCCGAAACGGAATCCCACCTGGTAACTCTGCGAGAATCCTGCCTTCACAGGGTGATAACGGCGCCGCACGACAGGAACGGGTGAGGTTTGAAACCCTCGAGTGAATTCGCTGGTCGTGCCTGGGAACCAGAAGCCGAACTCGACACCACCATCGGGAGCTTCACGCGCGCCCAGAGCTCCAAACTGAATGCGCTCGTCGATCACGGGTGTAGTGGCAGGAGCGGTGGTCTCCGCCCAAGTGGTGTCGCCGCGCGGCACCATGTCCATCACCGCCGCCCAACGACCATCGCGAAATGAGAGGGCGAAGAGCGGTGCGGACAATTCGTCTTCCCGCAGCGCAAAGCGCCTGGCGCGGTCATTCAAAACACCTCCAGGGGAGTTGTCGCCGTCGTAGGTTGGGTCTCCGTAGAGAACGCCCGGAGCGAAACAGTCCGCGTCCGACCAGGTGATTTCAGACGTAGTTGCAAGCCGGATCGCTGAATAGAACCCGGCGTTCTCTTCAGTGCCGGTCACGGTCACGGTCCGGCTGAGCAACAAGACATTGCCCGAAACCTTCCACCGGTCGTCGATAACAAATGAGGCCTCGCCCCCACCTTTCACCGTTGCCCTCGCGACAACTACACCGGTTTCCCGATGCACTAACTTGTAGCCGGCGGCACGCTGGCCCACGTTGTCGTTTCCGCGATAGACCTCGATCTGCGCGGGCTTCGGTTGCGTCATGCGCGGCACAGCGTTGCCGGAGATTTCGATACCCCAGTCGCCGGTGCTGGAGCGGACGAACGCGACCACTGCGCCGTTCGTCAGCCGGCCGAGTTCCATGCGATTTGCCGTGTTCGCGACCGCCGGCTCGTGCTGCGCCGGCGTAGAAGGCGCTGTGAACAGCGACGCGACCGCACCAAGCACTACGGACCGAACTATGAAGGTTGCGGAACGGATCATGATGGGAAACTCCCCGCAGACGACGCCCAATTGTAGCTCTCGCGCGCTCGTCCCCCTCGTCGGCAGCAGGGACTGGAAGATTGCAGACGAGTGCAATGGTGCCTCCGCGAGTTGATCCGGACCGGGATCGATCCGCGGTGGTTTTGTGATCGTGGATGAGAGTCTTCTTCCTCAATGAGTCGCTTTACAAGTGCGACTGCACGCGATAAGCTGCCTGCTTGGCAAACGCTTTCTCTCGCGGGCTTCGGCTCCTGAACCTGCAGCAGAACGCAGTCATGGTTCGTCGCACGCGCAGCAAGTCTTTCAAGTGAATGCACATTGATTCCTGGCGCATCACTCCTGGCGGCTCCTGATCAAAGGAGATTGAATACATGAATCTCAGACACGTTCTTCTCGTAGCCGCAGGTCTCCTGCTGTCGCTGGATGGCAGTGCTTTTGCGCAGGGGTCATTTCCCGCACCTCCCGCCCTCAAGCCCTTCCCGTTTGTCAGCCCGCTCTTTGGCGATGACATGGTTCTGCAGCGCGGCAAGGTGGATAGCATCTGGGGTTGGTCGGATCCAGGGGACCGCGTGCGCGTACAAGTCGGAAATAAGACCGCATCCGGCGTTGCAGACGCGGATCACCGCTGGCAGGTGCAGATACGGCCGCCGAAGACGGGCGGACCATACACGGTGCGGATCATTGGCCACCAAACGGTGGAGTTGCACAACGTGATGGTGGGCGATGTTTGGCTTTGCACCGGCCAGTCCAACATGCTGGTCCCTCTTGGGGGTGCGCTCAACGGCGCCGATGAAGTAAAGGCGGCGAATTACCCCGATATTCGCTTCTTCGACTTGTTTGGGCATTCTGCTTACAATCACACCGGTTGGATTGCGGGAAGCTGGAAGGTCGTCTTGCCAGAGACGGCAGCGCGGGTTTCGGCGGTCGCGTATTACTTCGCACGCGAGGTCCAGAAGGATGTCCACATTCCGATCGGCTTGATCGTGGATGCTGTCGGCGGAACACCGGCGGAGGCCTGGACCAGCGCCGCCGCATTGCGTCCGCTCAAGGACTTCGACGTTCCGCTCGACTTGGTTGACCGGCTGGCCGGCGAAGGCGCGCCGGAATACGGCAACTACATCCAGCATTGGTACGATCAGTACGACATCGGGCTCAAAGGGAATTGGGCTGCACCGGACTTCGACGATTCGACCTGGAAGCCGGTCACACTTCCCGGCGGTTTCGCCGAACTCGGCGTACCCGACACACCGGCGTTGGCGTGGTTCCGAAAAGAGATCGACCTGCCGGATCCACTTCCGGCGGGCCGGGCCATGATGTTCCTCGGAATCATCGAACGCATGGACACAGTTTGGGTCAACGGGCAGGAGGCCGGCGGCAGCGCCTGGGTTGAGAATCCGCGCGTCTATTTCATGCGCCCCGGTGTGCTCAAGCCCGGACGCAACATCATTGCCATTCGCATTATGAAGACCAAGCCCGATGGCGGATTCATGAGCAAGCCCGAGGGCCTGCACCTCGTGCTTGGCGACAATAGCAATATTCCTCTTGCCGGAGCCTGGAAGGGCCAGCTGAGCGTGGATGCACGGCCGCCGCATCTGCTGCCCATCGGCTATCAGAACTGGCCTGTGATGCCGACGGTTCTGTACGAGGGGATGCTGAAACCCGTAGCGCCGCTGTCGATCGCGGGCGTTCTTTGGTACCAGGGCGAAGAAAACTCGACAAGAGCTTATGAATATCGCAAAGTTCTTCCGGCTATGATCGCCGACTGGCGAAACCTCTTCGGCCAGGGAAATTTTCCGTTTTACATTGTCAGTTTGCCCAGGTTTAAGCAGCGCAGCGCAACGCCGGTCGACGGCGACGAGTGGGCCGAAACTCGAGAATCGCAGGCAATCACCGCCGCTAGTGTTCCCAACTCTTGCCTGGCCGTAACGATTGATACGGGTGATCCTGACGACATTCATGCAAAAGACAAGCTTCCCGTAGGCCAACGACTCGCCTATTGCGCGCTGGCCAAGCACTACGGCAAACACGTTGTGTATTCGGGACCGACTCTTAAGTCCGTTGACCGGCTCCCAAGCTCCATCCGAGTGCACTTTGTGCACACCGACGGCGGGCTTGTGGTGAGAGGCGATAAGCTCCGAGAGTTCTCCGTAGCGGGCGAAGACCGGAAGTGGTATTGGGCCGACGCCCGCATCGACGGCAACACGGTTGTCGTTTCATCGCCATCGGTGCCTCATCCGAAAGAGGCTCGTTACGCCTGGCAATCCAATCCCGAGGCAACACTGTTCAACGGAGCTGGACTGCCGGCCGCGCCCTTGCGGACCGACACTTGGCCCGGCATTACACAGAACGTGCGGCCGTATTGATGGGGACGCAAATGGATGGCGGTTGCAAATGTTAATTGTCAAAGGTCAGATCTAACAGAGAATCCATCCGATGAACGCAGTATTGAAACGATGTGGAGGATCCATGCGAACTCATCGCTGTGAAATAGCAGTGCTCATTGCCATTCTCGCCCTGCCAATGGCTGCCCAGCGCCGCGTGCCTAAGGATCTGAGCGATACCAGAGGATTCAATTATCAATCTGCCGAGACCATCGGCCACGTTGAATTCTGGCTTCAATACAATCCAGCGGTCACGAAACGCGACCTGGACTACGCCAAACGGCTGCAGCTTAATCAGGTGCGAGTGTTCGTCCCGTACGCGGCCTGGGAGAGAGACAAAGAAGGTCTCAGAAAGAATCTGCTCGATTTTGTGCGGATTGCGCATGAGCGCGGCATCGGCGTCATGCCGACCATGCAGTACAAATTTAATGAATGGAAGGATAAGGCTGCATGGCCCAACGCGCGGCCGTTCGTTGCCGACCTGGTTGCCACTATCGGGAAGGAACCCGGCCTCGCGATCTGGGACGTGGAGAACGAGCCGGAGTGTTGTTCCTTGCCTCCTACTCCGAACAATCGGTTGCATATGGAACATGCGATGTACATGGCCAAGGTTTTCCACGAACTCGATCCTGTAACACCGGTAACGATCGGCGCGACGTTTGCGGAAAACATGATCGACATGGGCGACGCCGTGGATGTGCTCTCGTTCCACAACTACAGCCCGACGCGCGCGCAGATTCGCGCCAGCATTGCGAAAGCGAAAGAGTACGCAGAACAAGTTCACAAGCCGCTGATTAATACCGAGATCGGATGTATCGCGCGCGCAAACCCCTATGACGTCACGCTCCAGGAGCATATGCAAGCCCACGTCGGATGGTATATCTGGGAGTTGATGATCACCGGGAACTGGGGAACGGTGCACGGCGTCTTCTATCCGGATGGCACGGTTCGCGATCCGTCCATCGTCGCCGCGCTCCTCGGCTTTTTCCGCAACCGTGGAGCGGATGTGGTGGAAGATGTTCCAGACCGCGAGAACCATCTCACTGAAGCGGCAACGAAGAACAAGGCGTGGCTGGCAGACGCAAACCCGGATTGGGAGGCCGGCTTGGACTTTGCCGAAGTCTCGGCGAACCTTCTCGAGGCTGCTCAATTGTCGCCAATGCACAATCTGCCGACCAGGCAAGTGGAACTCTTGCGCAGCGGTCAACCGGACATACCTGCCTTGCGCTTGATGCTGGAGAAACTCACGTCCCTGCTCGAACCCTACAAGCTTCCACCTGGCGATCCGCGACGGTCGCGACCGCCTGGCTTTATTCGCTGAGATTCGCCTTCACGGGAACGTAATGGGGCAGATGATGAAGTTGGCTGGCCGAGGATTCGTTAACGAAATCAACTCTAAACTGCAACCCGCGCTCCCGACAGCTGTCACGCGCGATCGAACCGGCCGTCGCCTTGGAAGCTATTTGAGCACCACGCATACTTTGCCCCTTCAATGAAAGTGCCACTCTACGCTGGCCGCGGCCGGCGCACTCGGCTTCCGGCGCTGGATCACGGCTTGCGAAAAGGCAGGACACGGCATTAGTTTGTTTGTTGCGCAGTCATCTTCACTTATTGGGACAAATATGAAATCAAGGCAAAAACAGTTCGTCTCGCTTCCGGATGCGCCAAAAAATGAAACTCCCGGCCAAACCATGGATCGCCGGGGCTTTCTCCAGTACGCGGCAAGCGTAGGGGTGATGGTCGGTCTCGGTGAAAGCGTTTTCGGCCAGGCACAAACTGATGCCGCCGCCGGTACGGCCCAACCCGGCCGGAGGGCTGCGTCCACGGCCGCGCGCCTGCCCGATGGCGCCGAGTTTGTCTCCTGGGAACAACCGCTGAGATTTTCGAAGACCTACTACGTGGACAATCAATCCGCCAAGGCCAACGACAACGGACCCGGCACCAGCGCACGGCCGTTCCGCACCATCAACAAGGCCGCCCAGGTCCTCCAGCCTGGCGAACGCGTCGTCATCGCCTCCGGCATCTACCGAGAGTGCGTGCGCCCGATGCGAGGCGGTACGGGGCCGGCGCAGATGATCAGCTACGAGGCTGCTCCCGGGGCAAAAGTTTTCATCAGAGGCTCTGAGGTCTTGAAAGACGGCTGGCAGCAGGAATCCATTCCGGTTGGTTTTCGCGGCTTTGGAGGCCAGACCGGCCAGCCAGCAAATGACGTAACCGCATGGCGCCACGAACTCACGGGCGAGATGTCCCCCGATGGCTACCAGCCCTTCGCCCTGGCCAGCGTCGCGGGCAATTGGGAATGGCTCGATCCGAGATCGGTCGATATGGGTCCGTATTTCCGCCGCCGTGGATTGGTGTTTGTCGACGGCAAACCGCTGGAGCCGATGGAGCAGCTACGCGAACTGGCAATGCCGCATCTCGAACCCGAACCCGTGTTTACGACTCCACCCGTGTCGCAAAACGGTCTGCCTCCTCGCCGGCGCGGTGGACCGATCATGCAGGAGATTGGCGGCTCGCCCGATGCACGGTTCTGGGTGGAAGTCTCGGGAACGGCAATTCACGTCCGGCTGGCCTCGGGCACGCCTGCCGACCACTTGATTGAAATCACCACCCGCGAGCAGGCCTTCGTCCCTTCGCAAAGCGGGCTCGCCTTCATCCGGATCAAGGGAATCACCTTCCAGCATGCCGGCAACGTTTACCCGTTTCCGCAGTACGGAATGGTCTCCACCGCCGGAGGCAATCACTGGATCATCGAAGACAACACCATCGAATGGGCCAACGGTGTTGGCCACGACATCGGCAGGGACGGGGACAGTGGTTCCGCGCGGCAGTCTGGCACATCGCAGATCATCCGCCGTAACACGTTTCGGTATTGCGGCGTCGAGGGGATCGGCGGCATGGGAACCGTTGACACCGTCGTCGAGGACAATCTCATTGAGTGGTGCGGCTGGGCAGACGCAGAACGCGGTTGGGAAGCCGCCGGAGCCAAGTTCCACTTTGGCCGCAATCTGCTCTTCCGCCGCAACGTGGTCCGCCACATCCGCCATGCCAACGGAGTCTGGCTCGACAGCGGCGATGCCAACTGCCGCATCACCAGCAACGTGTTCGCCGACATCGTCACCGTCAGCGCCGCGGTGCATATGGAGATGAATCTGGAACCAAACCAGATCGACAACAACATCATCTGGAATGTTCGCAACGCCGAGCCGGGCACGTCTGGCCAGAGAGGATGTGCGGGATCGGGCATCTTCATCAATGCCACCGATCATCTGATCATCGCTCAGAATCTGATCGGCCGCTGCGACAACTCCGGTATTTTTGCCATCGCCCGTCCCGATCGTGCCCGGAGTGGAACCGCTTCAGAGAACAGGATCGATAACAATATCTTCGCCAGTTGCGGCAAATCAGCCATCGTGTTCCTCAACCAGAACAACCAGGCAGACGGTAACCTCTATGTCTCCATGCCCAATGGGTTCCTGGGCTTTTTCACCGGCGACTCGAAACAGTGGCTCGACTTGGCGGCCTGGCGCGAAGCGTACGGCTGGGACAAAAACTCAGCGGTGGGCGACATGCAGATCGACTTTGATGCTGACCGCCTGGAGCTGACGATGAGCAGCAGCCAGCCATTCCTGCAGGTGAATGTAGTCAATCACATTGAGAATGACATTCTCGGTAAGGCGACTGGAGAATCCAGGGCCCCCGGCCCCGTGGCCGACCCCGAAGCCAAGCGTATATGGCAGCTTGACCCTCGCCTGGTGGCTCCGACTGAGAACCAAGTCTGATAGATAACTGGCAAAGTGAACACCCCTGTCAGGGCAGGGGTTGAGGCACTCACCGGGATGAGTAACGATAAACGTTACGTTCCTGTCGGAACTGCCATTGTTCAGAGACGACACTCGGGCAGTTTCTGCTGATGGATTACATGCAGCGGAAATCGAAGACCATCCACTGAGGAAGCGCCACGCGATGCGGGCGCCCCGCGACACCAATGCCTCTGAGTTTGTCCCGCCGTTACCTCACTGCCGCTCAGCGCTTGAGTTGCGTGATCGCTCGCTCCAGCTCCGGGTCCGGCTTCAGACGCTCGGCTTCTTCGAGGTGATGGAGCGCGTCGGGGAGGCGGCCGGGGATGCCCGAGAGCGCCACGCCGAGGTTGAACTGCGCATCGGCAAAATCCGGCCTCAGGCGAACGGCGGCTTCAAAGTGGGCGATGGAATCGCGCTGACGTTCGGGGAAGCGAGAGAGTGCGACGCCCAGGTTGTTTTGGGCATCGGCATCGTTGGGGTCGATGCGCACTGCAGCTTCCAGTTCGTCGATGGCGCCGGAGGAGTCGCCAGCCTTGAGCAGCGCGATGCCGCGGCTCAAGCGGGATTCGCTCGAACCGCCGGCCTGGGCCGCGGTCAGATTGCGGCGAGCTTCATCGTAATTGGGGTCGAGCCGCAGCGCGGTCTGGAATTCCTCGATCGCTTCGGGCAGGCGTCCCGCCTGGGTGAGGGCGCTCCCCAGATTGTTGTGCGGGATGGGCGCATCCGGAGCCAGTTCGATGGCCTCCTCGAATTGCCCGATGGCTTGGGGTAGCTGGCCGCTCTTGGCCAGCGCACTCCCAAGATCTGTATGCGCGGGCACGGAGTCGGGATCGATGCGCACAGCGGTTTTGAGATAAGGAATCGCTTCGGCCAAACGCCCCGGCGAAGCCATTAGGGCATTGCCAAGGTTGTGATTGGCCACGGCATTGTCGCTTGTCACTGCGAGCGTGTGCCGGAAAAGTGTTTCGCTGTTGCGCCAGTACCCGACTTGGATCCATGTGAGCACCGCACAAGCCACGCAAGCCGCCGCGGCCAGGGGGGCTGCCAGCACATTTGCCCGCCAACTTTCCAGGATCTCTGCCGCGCCCCACGCCAGCATGATCAGTAGGCCCACCATGGAAATGTACATGTAGCGGTCGGCGCGCGCCTGGCCGCCCACCTGCACCAGGCCGATGACCGGAACAAGCGTCACCACGAACCAGCCCCAACCCGTCAGCATGTACGGCAAACGGCGGCGCAGCATGATCACACCTACGGTGACGACGGCTAACTGAAGCCCCGCAGCGATAAGCGGTAGAAATGCGAAGCCGCGCGGATAAGGATAGAAAACCGCTAGCCGCGACGGCCAGAATGTTTTCTGGATATAGATCGCGTAGGAGAGCGTTGCGTTTCCCAGGCGGGTTGCGAGCGGCACAGCTTTTACAGCGCCTGCGTGTTCCTGCACAAGCCAGGTGATAACTGCGGCCGCACCCGAAAGCCCGAGCAATGGGAGTTTTTCCCAAATGGCTTTGCGGCCTCGCTGCCGCAAACGATCGAGTGGCCAGCAGTCCAGCAGCAACAGAACGAGCGGCAGCGTGACGACCATCGGCTTGGCCATCAGCCCGAGACATAAGCTCATGGTGACCGCGAGATATCGGCCCCAGCCCGGGCGCTCGGTATACCAAACATAGGCCCATAAGGTGAGAAACCAGAAGCAGGCGCTGAGTACGTCCTTGCGCTCGGCCACCCAGGCCACAGACTCCACATGCAGCGGGTGCAATGCAAACAACAACGCCACCAGCGCGCTGCGCCAGCGTGAGCCTGTCGCCCGTTCGAGAAAAATGAATAACAGAATGGCCGCGAGCGCGTGCAGCAGGACGTTGTGCAGGTGGTGCCAGCCGCTTGCGAGCCCGAAGAACTGGGCATCAACCATGTGCGAAACCCATGTCACCGGGAACCAGTTGGCTGCATCACGCGATGTCAGCGCCCACTCCAGCCCCTGTACAGTGAGCCCCTGGCGGACGTGCACGTTGCCGGTGGTGTAATCGGGATCGTCGTAGTTGACGAAATCGAAGTGGCGCACCTGCGCGTATACCGCGAAAGTGGCGAGGAACAGCGCCAGATAAATCAGCAGGTCGAGACGCGAGCCGGCGAACATCGGTGATTTTTCCGGTCGTGGGGGCGGCGTTTGCGATGACACTCGCGGCATTTGCGATTGCGCGCTCGGCTTGGCTCGGTGCTTGGACACGGAAAGCTCATTCTATCTATATGGAATGGCAGACTGCCAGAATCGGCGTCGACTGGCCGATGCGTCCGCCCTGTCCGCGGCTTTTCAGCGAAAGTGATAAGCCGCGTAAAAAAGGCCGGCCATCGCGGAATGCAATGACCGGCCCATGATTCAACAACTGCTCAAGAAGCCTTTGCCCCACGACCTGCTATGCGGCCGCGGATGCAAGCATTCCTCAGAAGCGCAGCGTGCCTGAGAGCTGCAGCGCCCGACCACCGCCAATAGCGTTGACGAGGCCGGCGCCGCTCCCCACCGTGCCGGTGACTTGCCCGAAGGTTCCGCTGTTGAGAGAGTTCGACGGGCTATTGAATTGCGGTGAATTGGTGAGTTGGAACGCATCGCAGCGAAAGTTAAATACCCAATTCTCGTGCAGCACGAAATCCTTCAACAACGAAGCGTTGTTCTGGATGTACCCCGGGCCGCGATAGGCGTTGCGGCTGACGTTGCCGACGCTGGTTCCATACACGAGGGGGCACGAAGTCCCCACGGCGCCGGTGCAACCAGTGGGCTGCGAGAAAGCGCTGGTGTTGAACCAATTGTGTCCAGATCCGATACCCTTGGGTGTCGAGTAGTTTCCGGTGAGATTCGACATCTGCTGCTCGCCGGAGGTGTTGATGGAATTGAGGCCGTTCGCGGTGACGTTAAACGGCAGGCCGGAGTAAGCGGAAACCACGCCGGAGAGCTGCCATCCGCCGAGAATGGACGCGACGGGCCCCCGATTCAACCACCGCTTATTGGGCCCGAAGGGCAGAACCCAGTTGACGCTTTCCTCGAAGTTAAAACGATGGTCAAAGTCGTCCGGTCCATAGCTGTGACGCTGATCGAGCCAGAAAAGAAGGCCGCCGTCGTCGTCGCCGCCCGTCGCGTAATCCAGACCCTTGCCCCACGTGAACGACGTGGTCACTCCCAGATTTCCGGTGAAGTGACGATTCAATTGCGCTTGCAGCGAATCATAGTTCGACGAGAAGCCCAGGAAATCTTCGGTGACCGATGCCGTTTTCCCAAATGCGATATTCAGCGGAAGACCGGCCGATCCCAGGTTGAGCGCATTGGCCAGGTTAATGTTCTGGCCAACGCCCATCCGCGTGCCGTGATTGCCCACGTAGCTCAACTGCGCGTTCCAGCCCATCCCCACATCCTGCTGGACCGTGAAGTTCCACGAACTGACATACGGGTTGTGGTAGTTGAGCGGAATGTAGAATTCGCTTGCGGCGTTGAGCGTGTTCGAGCCCGAGGCGACTTGAATGATGCCGTTCGAGGGAATGGTCACCGGAATCGGGGCCGGGAATCCGCACTCATAGGTGAAATAGGTTTGCACGCTGGAGCATGCACCCGTGCTGACGCCCAGCACGGCCGGAGTGTACGCGTTGGCTGAGGTGTATCCGTTGTTGGCGCGGACGGGATAGTTATACGCGTAGGTATTGTCCTCGAATGGCGTGAAGCTGATGCCGAAGCCGGCGCGAACGACGGTTTTTTGGCTCACGCGATAGGCAATGCCAACGCGGGGCGCGAAGTACTTGTACACGGTCTTCATGCCCAGGTTATTGGCGTTGCCGCCCACGCCCGTGAGCACCAGAGTGTTGTTGGTGGGGTTATAGTTTGAGAATCCCGCCGATTGTGCGGGCGTGGCCGGTGGATATAGCTCCCAGCGCAGGCCCAGGTCAAGGGTCAACTTGGGCGAAAGTTGCCACTTGTCGCCGCCGAAGGCAAAGATCCACCACTGGCGGTAACGCGGGAAATAGGTGTTGAGGTCGCGGCCGACAGTCGAGGGCACATCGAGCAGCAGGCTGGCCATCTGGTTGCCGTTATCGGTGGTGAGGCCGCACCCGTTGCAGGAGGTTTGGCTCTCAGAGAAGGTGAGGGCGCCTCGCGCGCTGTAGGTCTGATCCTGCAGCAGGCTGTCGTGAATACGCCGCACATCCATGCCCCACTTAAAGGTGTGGTTACCGTGGATTTTCGTCCAGTGGTTCACCGCATCGACATTGGACT
Source organism: Candidatus Sulfuritelmatomonas gaucii (assembly GCA_900290245.1). Classification (GTDB taxonomy): domain Bacteria; phylum Acidobacteriota; class Terriglobia; order Terriglobales; family Acidobacteriaceae; genus Telmatobacter; species Telmatobacter gaucii. The sequence goes on from OKRB01000120.1 coordinate 79,699, forward strand.
CACCACGCACCCAGGGGAGCGATGCGGAGTAGCCGATAAGGTTCGAGTTGAAGTCGCTCAGGCTGACGCCGACCTGGCCGCTGGAGAACTGGCTGATGTTGACGCCGGGAATGCCGATGCTGGTGGCATCGTTGGAACCGTAGTCGCTGGGAAGGGCGCTATTGCCGTAGTGGGCCACGCCAAAGCGCGCTTCGGTCAGGAGGGTCGAGGAAAACGCCCGGTCGTAGTTGAACCCAGTGCTGTAAACATGCTGCACGCCGGTTCCTTCGAAGTAACCATTCGCGGGACCGCCTCCCGCAGATCCCCACATGGGCGCTTGGAAGATGGTCACGTCCTCACGCTCGTAGCGATAGCTCAGGTGGTCCTTTGACGTGATCTGCCAGTCGATCTTGGCATCGTAGCGGTTGGTGTTTTTCTGGAAAGAAAGGTTCGGCGAGGAGTAGTCGTTGGAAACCGATGAAGTAGCCCAGGTGGACGAGTTGCCGTTATTGGGCGCCTTCAAAAGCTGCATCAGCTTGATGGCGACAGGATCGGCGAAAGTCGTCACTCCCTCGTTCGCAGCAGCCGTAGCGTTGCACGGAATCTGATTGTTGGGATACGGTGTGCGGTTCTGGCCGGAGGAGTTGCCCGTGCCGGGATCGTAGACCTGTCCGCCTGTGATCGTTCCCGAGCCGTTCTTTTTGAGTGCGCCGCTCAGGTCGATGTAGCCCGAGGTGTTGCACGTGTACCAGGTGGGCGAAGGAATGGTGATCACGTAGTTGTCCGCTTCGTGGTCGGGCGAACGGAAGAAGTCGCCGAAGAAGAACAGCTTGTCCTTCTTGATAGGGCCGCCCACTGTACCGCCGAAGTAGTTGTAGGCGAGGTGCCCCACACTCGTATTGAAGTAGGAGCGCGCATCCATGTCGTTGTTCTGCACGAATTCCGTGAGCTGGCCATGGTACTGGTTGGTGCCGGACTTGAGGATCACGTTGGTGACCGTGCCTACGGCGCGGCCCAGTTCGGGTTCATAGTCTGAGGTTGCAATGTCGACGGCGGCAATGGATTGTTCCGGCGGAATCATGGTCTGCAGCAGGCCGGTGCGCTCGTCGTCGTCTACGCCTTCAATCTGGTAGCTGTTGCCGACGCGAGGCTGGCCGTTGACTTCGGTCTGGATGGAGCTGGCCGCGTTAAAAAACTGCGAGTGCTCGAAGATCGGCGGACCCACGCCCGGAGCCAGACTGAGAACGGTCTGGAAATTCTGGTTCACCATCACCGGCATGGCGCTGAGCGTCTCCGCCTCGATGTTCGTGCTCACGTCGGCGCGGTCGGTTTCCATGATCGGCGGAGCGCCGGTCACAGTGATTGTTTCTGAGGCGCTTCCCGGCTGCAGTGTGATGTCAACGCGCGTCGTAGTGTTTACGGCCACGTCAACGCCGGCGCGGGCGGCCTTTTTGAAAGTCGAGGCCGTGATGGTGACGGAGTAAATGCCCGGTGTGAGGTTGGGAAATGTGTAGTTTCCGCTTTCGTTGGTGATATCTGTGTGAGTAATTCCGGTGGCATTCTCGAGAATGGTCACGGTTGCCTTCGATACGACGGCGCCGGTGTTATCGGTTACCGTTCCCACGAGTGTCGCGGATACGGCCTGGCCCCATAGTGTTGGTGAGAAACCAAGCACGATCAGAAAAAGCGATCCAAGAAAGATCCCGAATCGTTTGCGCTGCATCATTCGATCCTCCTGAAATGAACGTTCATTTGAATGCTGGTCTTCGTTTGAAGATGTCAAGGGATTCGCTCGGGAGAGATCCCTCCATCAAACGCACGAATCGCGGAAATTCTGTCATCGCCGATTTCCTCGGTGTCACCGCGTATTCTCTAGGGCTCTCGGAGACATGGAGAGGATGGGAATCGACATGCGTCTTGGGCGGTGAATCGCCTGTTGCTCCTTCCCGGCGTGATACACACCACCCCTTCAGTTCTCAGACAGGCTCATCCTGCAGCCCGCCGCAGCTAGTCTTGACGCCCGCGTCATTCTTCTGCTCGAGAGCGACTATGGCAAGGCTGCTACCGTATGCTACGGGCGAATTACTGCGAAAAACTCTTCCGCACCCTCCTGAAACTGCACAACTTAGATCAAGGTTGCACGCCTGGGTTCTCACGGGGTGGCAAGCGCAACTTCACGCGTGACAACCTTCATCGTCCTGAGGTATGCTACGCCCTGCTGGCTGGCCAAAATGACCGAAGCTTCCTACAGCGGGCAGACAGAATTGCGCTGGACACCAGGCTCAGCAGAAGAACGGGACCTCGTTCTCAGGGAGCTCGATGCCATTGTTTCCAGCTCTCACTTCAAGGGGAGCAAGCGTTACCCCGCTCTCTTGAAATACGTGGTGGACGCTGCCCTCGAAAACCGCGCAGGCGATTTGAAGGAGCGCACGCTCGGCGTTGAGGTCTTCGGCCGCGATCCCAACTATGACACCAATGCCGACCCCGTGGTTCGCGTTAGCGCGGGCGAGGTGCGAAAGCGGATCGCGCAGTTCTATCACGAGAATGGCATCCACTCGCTTCTCCAGATCGACATCCCGGTCGGGTCCTACGTGCCTGAGTTCCATTTGCTGGAACAGGTCGCGGATGCGTCGAAAGCCGGCGTTGAGCGTGGCAGTTGGATGCGCAATCAAGGCTCGCTGCGCAAAAGCAAAATCCTCACCCGCACGGTCGTCTCGGTCTTTGCCGTGGCGCTCTTCGCGGCTGGATTGTTTGCGGGGTATTTCTATCGCCGCACCTCGACTGCCGGATCATCGGATATCAACAATGTCTGGCAGCCTCTTCTGCAATCTACAAGACCCGTTTTGATTGTGGTGGGAACCAGCCGCCCTGATTTGTTGACTCTCGAAACGGAGTCAACCAGTTTTATTGAACACATGACCAGCCCCTATCATCATCTCTCCGTGTCGAGCGCGATTGCACTGGCTCATTTGTCCGGCGTCTTGGAGGAACAGCAGAAGGGCTACGAGATCAAGGAGGCTCCTGAAACCAGCCTGCCTGACGTGCGTTCGCGCTCCCTGGTTCTCGTGGGTGCGATGAATAATATGTGGACCATGCGCCTGATGAGGCCTCTCAGATTTCACTTTACTTATGAAGGTCGAGTGGCTCGCATCGAAGACGCGGCCAATCCACAGCAAAAGGCTTGGTTCATCGATTTCTCAGCTCCTTACACGTCCATAACCACCGACTATGCGATGGTCGCCCGTTTTCATGATGCAACTACCGAAGGGCCGGTAATGGTGATCGCGGGGTTGGGACCTTATGGCACAGAGGCCGCGAGCGAGTTTGTGGAGTCGCCTGAGTACCTGACGAAGTTTGCCAATGCCATGCCGCGAGGCTGGGAAAACAAGAACTTCGAAGTGGTGCTTAAGTCAGACGTCATCGGCAGCAAGGCGGGGCCACCCGTGCTGCTCGCCACCTACGGTTGGTAGACCGCCTGTTTTGCTGGGCAAGTCTGTTCCTCTTTCCTCCGGTGCCGACAGGCCTAGGCCCTATCTGCTTTCCTCGCCCGTCTTGAGGGACACAAAGGTATTGCCGTCGGGTCGCGGACGAAGACGATCTTGTGGAGCCTGCCAACCCGCAAAACCGAAAGACGCAAAAGTTGCAATGCTCAACGTGGGGCGCCATGTTCAGCACTGCACCGTGTGCACGAAGTCTTCGCCATCGCGAATGATTTGGTTGCAGGCTCAACGGCCTGATTTTTGAGCATTAGAAACCGTGCTCCCTGGCCTGGGTTTGAGGGCTTGGATTGCCTATATCAATTTAGTTAGGGAGTTCCGTCCAGGCCAGTTTCACTTCAATCTCGAGCTTTTGATGGCGCCCCTGCGCCCGAAGTCTAGAATGGTCGCGGTTTGGGTGTGACTTGTGGCCGCATAGTGTCTGCTCGGCAACTCTCGCCGGCCAGAACGGGAGATGCAGGATCGAGGCGAAGAAAGCTGTCGATGATCATGAGCCCGAGTTTGCGCAGCCTCTGGCCCCGGGGACCGGGATCGCGGTCGGCATCCGCACGTCAGCCTGTTGCGAGTGGCTCAAAGCTCTTACCAGGCAGCAGAGAACTGACAACACAATCAGCTTCTTCATCCGCATTGCTCCATCCGTCTTTGCTATCGAAACAGCCTGGGCACGAAATCGTTCAGGTCGCGCCTCCAGGTAAGCCACTCGTGCGAAGTGCCGGGCGAGGAGAAATAGACGTACTGCACTCCGGCCTTGTCGAGCATGGCACGGAATTCTCCGATCGCCGCGGGAAAAGGATTGGGCTCTTCTGTTCCCATACCGAGCCAGAGTAGCTTCACCTTCTGGTTGAATGCGGCCCCGTCCTTGAACACACCGCCGAATGTCGTATTGGGATCGAGCGGATCTGTGCTGAGGCCATTCATGGTGCCGCTGAAGCCAGCCATGTACGCGAATGTGTCTAAGTTATGCGTGGCGATCTGGAGTGCCTGGTTTGCGCCCATGGAGAGCCCGGCCATGGCCCGGTGATCGCGATCCGGGATGGTGCGGAACGTGGTGTCGATCATGGGGATGACTTCTTTGATCATTACGTCCTGGAAGGCGCTGAAATCTGGGCCCGTACTGGCCGGGGAGAATGGGCCGGCGGGCCGGGAGGCGTAGCCGTTATCCATGACGATGATCATGGGCACCGCCTTCGTTTCAGCGATCAGGTTGTCGAGGATCAAGTTGGCGTTTCCCTGGAAGATCCATCCGGTTTCGTCTTCTCCCATACCGTGCTGCAGGTAGAGCACCGGGTAACGCGCGGTTGGGTTTGAGTCGTAGTCCGGGGGCGTGTAGACAAAGCAGCGGCGCCACTGGCCGGTGATCTTCGAGTGATAGATACGGATGCGGACATCGCCGTGCGGAACGTCCTGCGGGACGTAGTGAGTCGCGCCGTCTTCGGGTACCTCGATCCCGCTTGCGTCTCTGCCGGTGCCGAAGAAGGCATGGCTGCCGGGATCATTGACGCGGACCCCATCAACGTCGAGCGCGTAGTAGTGAAAGCCCTCCACCAGCGGAGGTGTGGTCACGTTCCAAACGCCATCGCTATCCTTCGTCATGGAGAACTTCTTGCCGCTGATGTTTGCGTCGACCGACTGCGCTTCGGGTGCTTTGAGCTGGAATGTAACGCTGCGGTCGGGCAGAATGCGGGGAAACTGCGCGCCCATTACGTTTGTCGTTGCCGGCGTGGCGTCCTCGATCGCCGAGGCGCGCTCGCCCGCCGGTGAGCGGCGCCATGCGAAGTAGGCATCCAGCGCGTCCAGACCATCCGGGTTCGGAACCGTCCCCACGTGCGGCGTGCCGGTAAAGCACATAAGCTCGGGGTTCGCGTCGCTGAAGGCCGGCCACTGAGGCATGCCCTTGCCATTGGGATTGGCGTACTTGGCGAAATTGGTCCAATAGGTGACCATCGCGTCGGAGATGACCTGGTCCGCGCTGGTCGGTTGTTCGTGCTGAAGATCGTTCAGATGACCGAAGACGTAGGGAACTTCACGGCCGTGCGGAGCACCCAGACCGGGCCGGGGCGAATCGGCGGGCGCCGGCGGATGCTGATCGAAGTAATAGTAGTAAACCTTGCTAGAGCCCAACTGAGATTGCAGCCGGGCCCAGATCCACGTGTGCCAGCCGAACGTGGCATCGCGGCTGAGGTCGCGCGCGGATTTGGGCACGGTGCTCTCGCCCACCGGATAGGCTTTCAGCAGGTTGTCGGCGAAGCTGTCGTAACGCCGGCGCACGCCGTCGATGTACTCGCGCGGGTTCCGGTCATGGGAGAACGTCGCACCTTCGTCTGAGTTATAGCCAATCAGAACCGGGACGTCGTTGAACTGTTTGTCATGGTACATCGTGTACTGGTCGGCTGGAATGACCCAGCCGTCGATAATGGGCCACGCCAGACCGTGGGTGCGCTGGGCGGCCATGATCTTTTCCGCCGGCGTCTTGCGCAATTCTCCAATCGACGAAGCGCCAGCTTCTCTGGCGATGGATACGCCATCGCGCTCCGCGTCGGCATGCAGGCGCATATTCTCGCCTGGCTGGCCCGCCCGGCGCGGAGGCCCGAAGGAGCCGCCGCTTTCTGAGATGGCGCCTTGAAAGAGTCCTTTTGCAAGCGGCGAAGCGCAGAGCTGGCTGACTGCGATTCCACCCGCGGATTCGCCGAAGACAGTGACTTTTTGAGGGTCACCGCCAAAAGCAGCGATGTTCGTCTTGATCCACTGGAGAGACGCGATCATGTCGAGCAGTCCGTAGTTGCCGGAGACGTGATGCGGAGACTCGGCACTCAGATCCGGGTGCGCGAGAAATCCAAAAGGGCCGACGCGGTAAGCGATACTAACCAGCACAACGCCTTTGCGAGCGAGGACATCGCCGCTATAAGTGGGGATAGATGTGGCGCCTGCGTTGAAGCCGCCACCATAAACCCAAACTAGAACAGGAATGTGGTCATGGGCCGACTTCGCCGGCGTCCAGACGTTCAGATAGAGACAGTCCTCGCTCATCTCGGGAGTCTTCGCGTCTTGCGGACTGCCGCCGGAACTTTGTACGCATTCGGCGGCGAATTTATCAGCGGATCGAATGCCCTGCCACTTGGCCGGAGGTTGCGGCGGGCGCCAGCGCAGGTCGCCAACAGGCGGAGCTGCAAACGGGATGCCTCGATAGACAGTAAGACTTCCCTCCCGCGCGCCCTTCAACACGCCCTGTTCCACCTTCGCGGTCGTGCTTGCGGCTACTGTCGTCCATGGCAGCGCCAGAATCGTAATCGCCAACAGGAGTTTATTCATGTTCACCTTCCCTGGATGGAGCCGCCGATGTTCGGAGCCTTGCCCGACTCGGAACCGAGGAGGAAGCGGTAAGCGCTTACCCGCGGCGATCCAAATGCCTTCCAGGCTCTCAAACATCAGGATTGAATCCGTGCCCGATGATAATGGATCGAGTCGCGCCGGAACAGCCCTGAAACTCAAACCGGCTTACGAATCGGCACTAATATTCCGGCGGTGCAATGGTATCAGGCACGGGCATCACGCTTGCGCTCCGTTGAGCCCGGAGCATGCCAACGATACGCTTGTCACTGGAAGCGTTTCTCCACCCGGTACACACAACGACGATTTCAAAAGGCGTCGGGACGGTCCCAGTGGAGCTGAATGGGGAAGCGTTGGTTCGAACTGAACTGTCCCGCGCATACTCGGACAACAGAAGAACGGGAATCTCATCAGACGGAGACTGCACGGACAGATACGACACATGACGAGCCCTCAAAGTGGACTGATCATGTCTTCGCTCCATTACCAAAGCACTCGAAGATCAGGTCCACATCATGGGTCACGCAGAGGCCACCTGATCGACCCAATCGATTGGGAGATGGTGGCCCAAGCGGAGGTGGAATGTAACGGGCTTGTTCTTCGGCAAGTGCACATCGGTGTTGGCTTCGCCCGGTTGGAGCGGCGCCGCCAGGACGCCCGTCGGCGCGGTAATGCTTTCGATCCCGTATCGCGCAATTAGAGTGACGTCCTGCTTGCGGAATGAGGTCACCGTCAACTGGACAGTTCTGGCCTCCATGTCCCACGCCAACTTGTCGATCCTGGCGAAGCTGCGCGCCAGCATTCCGTTGATCGAGCCCTTCACCAGATCCTGAGGAAGAGCGGGGAGCACCTCAATCACGCCGGGGCGCGAATACAGCAGCATTTCCATTATGATCGTGGGGATTCCGCCTTGCGCATCCGGCATGGGCAAGGCCCATGGGTCATGAGAGCACCGGAGCGTTGCGGCGACGTAGCCCTGTTCAATCAACTGCCGCAGTTCTGTGTCGACCATGAAGCAGTCTTTAAGCCGCGCTCCGACCAGGGCGCGATGGCAACGGCCATGAGCGGCGAGCCTCTCCGGCACTCGTTTTCGGTCGGCCAGCATCGCGGCACGAGCCAGCTTTGGCGTGCGATCGGGATCGATGTCGTCGCCGGGCCAAGCTCCGTAGAGATGAGAGATATGCCGATGGGGATAATGCTCTTCGAGGGTGGGCCAAGCCCATTCCTTCAACGTACCGTCCGGTTCCAGCATATAAGGCGGAATCTTAGCCAGCATGGCCTTCCACTTCGGAATGCTGTCGGCATCGCTGCCCAGCACTTCACAGGCGTAGATGAGATCGTTGAGCACTTCCCTGCACACCGAAATGTCCATGGTCGCATTGAGCACAAGCGGTCCCGGCGGATTCGTGTTGCCAGGCCAGTTCTCGGGCGAGAAGGATGGAATGAACATGAAGTTCCCATTCTTGTCGGTAAGCGTCAGAAAGTCCTCGTAAAACAGCGCCAGCTCTTTCAGGCCGGAAACGATGCGCTGGCGAAGAAAATCGAAATCGCCGGTTGTCAGGTAGTGGTCCCAGAATGGACGGTAGCACCAGCCGCCAGCGGAAATCCAGTAGGGATGGGGCCAGATCTCTCCATTGGGCCCGGCGACGGCGTAGTGGTATGAAACGCCGACTCCTTTGTCGGGGAGAAGAGGATACGAGACGCCGCGACAGCCGAAGATGTTCCTGGCGTTGACCCGGCAATCCGGAACGATGCTCTCCATCCAGTCGAAGTAGGCGTTCATACCTTCGCGCAGATCGCCCTGGGGACCAGGCGCAATCTGCAGGTTAATGTTGGCGTTCACCTCCGCTACCATGGAGGGATATTTGCCGCTGGTGTAGATGAACCAGTAGCGCCCCATTTGAAAGATCTTCTCGAGCAATGCAGGCGAGTAGTCCGGCCGGGACCGCTGATCGTCGAGCAGTTCCTCTGTGGCCAGTCCGTACTGAGAGGCGCCGCCGAAGTCGACGGTTACGCGATTGAACATTTCTGATTGGACCTTGCGGTGCCGCTCGAGCATGGCCGCATAGTCGGTGGGGAGCTGCTCCACCGCCTGGCGCAGAGCTTCCACCTTGTCCTCACTGTAGTCGGCGGACCATTCAATGCGCGTGAGAAGCATGACCGACGATGCGTTCTCGATGACCAGAACGTCATGGTCCATACGGGCCGCGCCGCCATTGCGAATCACGCGTACCACTCCCGCGTAGCCGCTGTTGTCTGTGGAGGGATCCAGGCGGCACTTGTAAATCAGACGTTGCTCCGTGAAGTCCTGCTGCACTTCACTAATCCCGCTACCCGACGAAGCGCGTGCCAGTGTTTGTCCGGGGGGCACGCCGGTGGAGCCGCTGCCAGTGCCGATTCTCTCTCCGCCCCGGTTGACGACGATACGGATATTCAGCGCCTGACCTTTCGGTGCGGTGAGCCATTGAACGACGACGTTGTCGGGCCGGGAGGTAAAGGTCTGGCGAACCCAGTCCCCGCGTTCATCGGTCCAGTACACCCGCACCTCGCTGCTCTCGAAATCGACAGTGCGCAGATAGTTCCTGGCCCAAGGCGTCCTGGGAGAATCGAGGCGCATCATGAATGCCGGGATCGTAAGGTGCGCAAATGTATTCATCTTGATGGGGCCTTGGTTCATGACTTTGAAGGCAAATTCCGCCGATTCGCGGTATTTCCCATCGAGCACCATCTGCCGAACCTGGGGAAGAATGTCCGCGACCCTGGGCGCCTCGAAGGGCCGCTTCCACGGCATGAGCAGGCTTTCATGGTGGAAGAGGATCTGCTCCGAATACGGATCGGACGCCACCTCGATATACATCGGTCCATTGCCGGACGTGACCCCTTCGCTGGTCGTCCGGCCGGGTTGGATACTGCAAAAGCCGGTACGCGGAACTATGTTTCGCCTTAGACGTTCCGCGAGCGGCATCGGTGAAGTCTCGGTGCTCGTGGAAAGATACGACGCCGCGAAAGCCGGCGGCTTAGGCAGATCCCTTTCTGCCAACTCGCGGCGCAGAAATCCAGTGGAACGGATCTCCGCTGATGCCGCTCCCCTGGGCCGTTGAGGCTGAAATGGCTTCTGCGTCTCGCTTGTCTCGGCCACGAGCGGTACGATCAGATTTGGTGAAGTTGCAAGGCCGGCAACAAATGTGCTCTTTTTCAGAAAATCCCTGCGTTTCATCTTTCCTCACTGGATTTCACGGGTGTGGCGGCTCAAGCCCGACGACTGTAACAATGCTGCTCTCAGTTCCGGTCCACGCGTCTGCCCCATCATGCGTCAGCTGTCCGGCCGCATCATTCCAGTGCAAGTGTGAGATCTGAGAACTTCCGGTCTCGTATGCATAGGTCTTTCCGTCGTCGTTGTAGATGGTGAAATCGCCATCTGAACCCGGATAAACAAGCACACGAACAATTGTTTGTGGATCGTCTGTGCTCAGGACCTCGCTTCCAAGCGGAATGATCGATCCTGCACGGACAAATAGCGGAATGGTGTTGATCGGCGCCGATACTTCAACGGTCTGGCCGCCTTTCGACCGTTCGTTTGTCCAGTAGTTGTACCAGTCGGTTCCGGCGGGCAGATAAACCTTTCGGCTTGTCGCCCCCTGATCAGTCACTGGCGCCACAAGAAATGCAGGTCCGAACATGTACTCGTCGGTTATATTCGTGACCTTGGGGTCATTGGGGAAATCCATGAAGAGCGCACGCATGAACGGTGAACCGTTGAGGTACGTCTGATAGGCAAGAGAGTAGGTATACGGCAGGAGTTGATAACGCAGGCGTAAATACTTTTCGAGAATGGGCTCGGCTTGCTTGCCATATGCCCAGACCTCATTGTGTTCTCGCTCTCCGTGAGCCCGCATGACAGGCTGGAAAACGCCCCACTCGAACCGGCTGGCGGGAATGCAGTTGACATGGCCGCCGCACAAGGCTGTGTTGCCCGGACCTTCGTTGTACTCCTGGGTGAAGGTCTGGCGGGAACGCTTCGCAACGCAATGCGGAACAGTTCACACTCGAAGATTGCGGAGATACTCGGCGTCGATGCGCAGCGCCTGCATGGGATCGATGTCAAACTCTTCCTGTTCGATGAAGTACTGCTTGAGCCCGGTGGCAGCCCGCAGGATAGGCGCGTAGTCAATCTTGCCGCGCCCCATTTCAGTGGAGTGCAGTTGTCCGTTGGCGCCGGGGATCATGTCCTTCACATGCATCAACGGGAAGCGCTCAGGAGTCTTGCTCAGGTAGTCGATTGGGTTGTGTCCTGCCGCGTAAACCCAGCCGCAGTCCATTTCGAAGGCGACCAGCTTGGGATCGGTAAGCCGCAGCAATTCGTCGTACACCAGCACGCCATCGATCACGGCAAACTCAGGTACATGATTGTGCACGCCGAGAGTCATTCCCGCTGTCTTCACTTTTTCGCCGATGCGGTTAAGCTCGCCCGCAATCCAGCGCCAATCGTCGAGCGTTGGCGGCCCTTTCGCCGCTGGATCGCGATGCATGCCTCCGGACGACGAGCAGACGATGTACTCGAGCCCTATAGTGTGGCCGTAGTCAAGCCACTGGTCGAGTTGCGTCTCAAGCACGTTAAGCGGATGGTGGGTGCTGACGCAGCGCAGGCCGGCCACGTCCATGGCATGACGAAAATCCGCGGCCGAGTGATCGTAGTAGCCCGCTGCTTCAACCACCGTGAACCCTGCCGAGCGCAGCTGTGCCAACGTGCCAGCGAAATCCTTGGGTAGTTGATCGCGCACGCTATAGAGTTGCAGGCCGATGGGCAGCTGCAGTCGCTCAGCCTCGAGGCGCGAGGCGGCGGCACATGCCGCAACCACTCCGGTTGCTTTCAGGAAACTTCTGCGTGACGTCGTGCTCATGTGCATCTCTCCCGTGAGAATCGAGGCTCAGCCTGTGATGGTTTTGGTGTCAGAGTCCCAGGTTGCCGCGCTGCGATGGAAGTAAGAGTAGTTGGCCATGTGGCAGGCGATGGCTGCATGGTTCCCGAAGATTTCGTTTTCCACTACCGGTTCGCGCGTGTCCACCGCTCTGAAGAAGTTTGCGAGATGGTCAGCGGTATCGTCATAGCCCGGCGTAGCTGAATACGTTTCGACCTCAGCGAGAGCGGGCGGCGGCGCTGGATGCGCGTCATTCCACTCTTCCAGATACTGTTTCTTCGCCGCAGCGGTCCATCCGTTCAACGAATAGCCCTCAGGTTGCGGACGAGTATCCTGGGGCGCGACGGTGAGCGTATTGCCGCTGATGGTCATGGTGGCTTCCTTGCCGTAGAAGATGATCGGCTCGCCCTGCGCGTTGTTCTGGTTGCAGTGCAGGTTCACGGTCACGCCGTCGTATTCGTAGAGCGTCGCCAATAGATCAGGGAAGTCGCGCCCATCCTTGAAGTATGTGAGGCTGCCGAGTGACTGTGCACGCTTTGGAGCGGCGTTGATCCCGCTTACGCACTGGATTCCCGACAGCAAATGCACAAAAAGATCACCGGCCACGCCTTCGCCGTAATCAGCGAAACACCGCCAGCGGAAGAACCGCACCGCGTCGAATGAACGCTCCGGAGCATCACGCAGGAAGGCCTTCCAATCGATGTTCTGCTCGCTCGCGTCTGGCGGAATGGGATAGACCCATGCGCCTGAGGGCGAGTTGCGGTCGGAATGACCTTCAATGTAGGTGACCTGGCCCAGCCGGCCCGACGCGTAAATGTCCTGCGCTTTCTTGTAGACGATGTTACTTACGCGCTGACTGCCCGCTTGAAAGATGCGCTTGTTTGCCTCGACCGCATTCACCATGGCAATTCCGTCCGCTACGTTGTGCGACATCGGTTTCTCGCAATAGACATCCTTGCCAGCCGCGAGGCAGTCGACAACGATGGCCCTGTGCAGATGATCTGAGACCGCGACGATCACGGCGTCCACATCCTTGCGATCGAGCAGCCTGCGATAGTCGCGGCTGGTCGGCACATCCGCCCCATAGGCCTCCAGACCGGCCTTCTGGTGCATGTCGTAAAGGTCCGCCGTCTCCACAAGGATTCCTGTCTTCACCTTGCGCGCCGAGCGCAGCAAATCGCAGCCGCGAATCCCGGTTCCGATCGACGCAAAGCGGATCTTCTGCCGGTCCGTCGCTGTCTGCGCCGCCAACACCGCCGGCTCCAGCAGCGTCGATTTCACCGCCGCTCCCGCCACCGCTGCGCCTGTACCCAGACGCACAAAATCGCGTCTTGTTATTGAAGGTGTTTTCATTCGAAGTCTCCCTTTTCGGCACCGGTTCCCTCAAATTGTACGGCTCCCACGATCGGTCCAACACCCGGAAGGCCGCAAAGCAGGATAGCCCGTACTTTCGAGTTATGCACCAATTCAACGCCTGGCAGCCCGGCCTCGTGACCCCCGAACTCTGAAAACTGCCTCGGAAGCGGTTGGCGTGGCTTGCTCTCGCCGACAGTGCGAGTCAGATCGGCAGCTGGCAAGAGGGGTTTTGCCGTCTTTTTCCGCAAAACGTGGCCTTCGGTTGTTCCCGTCAGCGTCAATGTGTGGCTTTCGGCGCAGCGGCTCGAACCATTTCCACGAGTACTTTGCGTGCTTCGTCCGAGTCTTGGACTTCATGGAGGAAGTTGATGCGCGTCCCTTTCATGCCGTCGTTCGTCTTCAGCCGAAGGTGGAATCCGAGCCGGTCGACCGCCGTCATTGCGGCCTCAGTCGCGTCGAGGCCTGCATGAACTTTAGCCAGCAGGATCATCGCGGGAACATGATCTGAGTTCATGTGTCCGAGAATCTTGGGAGCCGCGTCGGCCAGCGGATCAACCTTTGCTGACCGGTAATCCTCCGCAGTCACCCATCCCATGACCCCGAAGCCGCCGACATAGTAAATGTCCAGAGGCTGCAGGCGATAGAAGCTAAAATCCTTAAAGTCCACCCAGGAACGGCTGTTCTCATAGCGCGATAAATAGCGTTGACGGGCCTCGCCAACTTCATCCTCCGGTACAGGAAGTACATCACCAACAAGCGTTGCCCGCGCGGTGCCGAGCGGATCGCCGTCGCCCGCTTGAGCCACAAAGAGACTTGCCCGGTGGTCAGCTTGAATATTTTGGGTATGCATGGCCATATCGCTGATCAGAAAGATAGGTCGTCCAGTCTCGTCGATCGAATAAGGCATGAGAGAACCGAACGGATATGCTGGCCGCTTGCGGGAGACGGTTGAGAGAGTCGCGATCGTGCAGAGGGAAACGAGGGTGCGGACGCGCTCGGCATAGGTCGGTTCGGGAAGTTGGGGTGCACCAGCATCTGTGAATGCGTGCTTGCGGGATGGATTCATCTCTGCGGTAGACATGTGTCCTCGGCTCCCTAAGACCATGGTACGTCGATCTTGGCCATGGAACTCAATACAGGCCGAGCGGCTCAATAGGCTCAGCGCAAATGGATGACACTGTCAGTACTTTACGTCCCGCAAAAAGTTTGCAGGACACGCTCCTCGGGGCGGGCGGGCGCCGAGTACCTCTCAAGCTCCGGCCGCTCGTCATATGGCCGCGAGATAACGGCAAGCAGGTCCTCGAAGGGCTGGAAATCCTGGCGCAAGCTTGCGGCATCGAGCGCCGCTTCCACAAGATGGTTGCGGGGTATGAATGCCGGATTCATCCTGCGCATGGCTGCGGTGCGCGCCTGCCCATCTGCGAACTCTTCTTCGAGACGACGGCGCCATCCAGCAGCCCAGCAGTCATATGCGGCGGGGGCGGCAAATAACGCGCGAACTTTCGCGTCGCCCTCCGGTCCGGCTGCGGCATCGCATAATCTCCTGAAGGTCAGGGTGAAGTCCGCCCGGTTGGCAGCCATGCACTGGAGCAGATTTTCGGCCAGAGCCGCATCGCCTTCGCGCTCTACAACGAGCCCAAGCTTGCGGCGCATTCCTGCAATGTGGGCCGCTTCAAACTGAGGCTCGAAGGCTGAGAGGGCTGCGTTTGCCGCGACCAACCCTGCTTGTTCGCTGCCTGATTCCTGCGCAAGAACGGGCAGCAATGATTCGGCCAGGCGCGCCAGGTTCCATAGCGTCACACGAGGCTGGTTGCCATAGGCATAGCGGCCGCCGTGGTCAATCGAGCTGTAAACCTTGGCCGGATCGTATGACTCCATGAAGGCGCAGGGACCGTAGTCGATGGTCTCACCAGAGATGGATGTGTTGTCAGTGTTCATGACGCCATGAATGAAACCGAGCAGCATCCATTGCGCGATCAGCTGCGACTGTCGTGCGATTACGCCCTCCAGCAGCGCCCGGTACGGCTCCTTCGCTTTCGCGGCCTCAGGATAATGCCGGGCGATCGCATAGTCGGCAAGCATGCGCAAGCCGTCCACGTCGCCCCGTGCCGCGAAGTACTGGAAGGTACCCACACGCAGATGGCTTGCTGCTACCCGCGTCAGCACAGCTCCGGGCAAGACCGTGTCCCGTAGTACTGGTTCGCCGGTAGTCACGGCAGCCAGGGCCCGTGTGGTGGGCACGCCCAGCGCCGCCATGGCCTCGCTGACAATGTACTCTCGCAACACTGGTCCAAGTGCAGCTCTGCCATCGCCGCCGCGTGAAAAAGGGGTTCGGCCAGAGCCCTTGAGCTGGACGTCGTAGCGTTGGCCGTCACGCGATACCAGCTCGCCGAGGAGGTTGGCGCGCCCGTCGCCCAGTCGAGGCACAAAGCACCCAAACTGATGCCCGGCATAGGCCAGCGCGATCGGCTCTGCGCCGTCGGCCACCCGGTTGCCGGCGAGAACTGCAACACCATGCTCGCTTGTGAGAGCATCCGCATCGAGTCCCAGTTCCCGGGCCAGTTCCGCATTGATTTTCACGATGCGCGGCGTCGGGACCGGTGTTGGGTCTAAGCGTGCGTAGAAGTGCTCCGGAAGCCGCGCATATGTGTTGTCGAATGCGAAACACACTCTTTGACCAGTGAGCGCGGGGCTGAGCGGCGGACCGTTGAGAGGAGTGTGGGGTGAATCCATCGTCTCTTAGATGTGAGTGTACTGTTTTGGTCGCGCTCCCGCTGCAAGCCATCAATTGCCGCCAAGGGACGATACCGGCACGGAATGGCGCAAACGGCTGGGCTTTCATCGGGCGACCGGGATAGAGACGTCGTGATCCACGGATGTTTCATGAGTTGTCATTGCGGCACTTCTGTGGGGTGGCGAGGCTCAGGTCGGGCTGGAAGTAAAGTTGAGCGCTGGTGATCCGTTCGATGACCAGCATGGTTCCGGAGCAGGCGGGACAATGCATCAGGCTCGTTGTTTCGGATCGATCTGTGCAGGTCGTTGTGCCGAGCAACTCGCGGCAGTGTGCAAGGGCGGTTTCCCTTTTTCGGTTGCCTGTCTGTGTCCGCTCGTGGTGCTGTACCTGGCTGAAGGGAAGAAGCGCCTGATGGTCGGAGATCTGCGATCCGGCTACATCGTCGTGCCGCACTCCGCCGAGCTTCATGGCGAACTCGACGCTCGCTGTGCGGAGACAGGTCGTGTGCCGGCGGCATGGACACGGGCTTTCCGCCTACGAGCATGAACTATTGTCCAGCGCGGAACCATCTCACGCGGAGCATGTTCGGAATCATGCTGCGGCAGATAGAGGCTTTGCCGCTGCCAGTCGGATAGGCGCGGCAGCCAGGCGAAACCAATCTGGACGGAGGAGGGGAGTTTAGGGAGGGTGTCTGAGAAATCGCTTCGAAGTGGGGCAAATCATGGCCTTTTGGTTCTGGCAAATGCTCTGCCGGGCGCGTCCGGTTCATTGGCTCTGGATCGAATGCAGAAAAAGATCGCAGCAGCGGCAACTGGCGGTATAATTCCGCCGCCGGGAAAGCAAAATGGAAATTCCAGGTAAGAGGAGTGGTGCGTGAAACGAAATATCTATTTATGGACAGGCGTTGCCGCAATGGCTGCGTTTCTGATAGCCGGTCTGGTATTGGTAAAGCGGAGCAGGGCCGCAGTTCGCGCTGCGGGCGTCGGTGACGAGGTGATGGTGCCCAAGTTTGAAGTGGATCCGTTTTGGCCCAAGCCATTGCCGAATCACTGGATTCTGGGCATGACCATCGGCGTGGCAATCGACGCGCACGACGACGTGTGGATCGTGCACCGGCCGCAATCGCTGGACGAGAAAGAATCCTACCTCACCCGTGGCGAGGCGGATTGCTGCACGGCAGCTCCGGATGTTCTGGAATTCGATCCGGCCGGGAACCTGATCCGG
>OKRB01000039.1 GCA_900290245.1 Candidatus Sulfuritelmatomonas gaucii
GCTGCGCTGGGCTTCGCTTACAAGCTTCACGATCTGGGCCAGGAGGGTTTCGCTGCCGACGCGCTCCGCGACCATGACGAAGCTCCCGCTGGAGTTAAGTGTGCCGGCGGTGACTTTATCGCCCACAGCTTTTTCGACGGGAAGGGGTTCGCCGGTTACCATCGATTCGTCAACGGCGCTGGCACCTTCGCGAATCATGCCGTCAACGGGGATACGTTCACCGGGTCTTACACGGAGCGAATCGCCATGCTTGACTCGCTCGAGGGGCACATCTTGCTCCGTTCCTCCCGATACGAGGTGCGCGGTTCGCGGCGCAAGGTGCAATAGTGCGCGGATGGCATCGCTGGTGCGCCGGCGTGCCCGCAGTTCCAGAACCTGACCTAGCAACACCAACGTGGTAATAACTGCAGCAGCCTCGAAATAGACATCCACGCCGCCGTGCGTGCCGCGGAAAGACGCCGGGAAGTATTGGGAGAATAGCGTTGCGGCAACGCTGTAGAGATAGGCTGCACCGGTGCCAAGGCCAATCAAGGTGAACATGTTGGGGCTGCGGTTGACGAGCGAGACCCAGAAGCGTTGGAAGAAGGGCCAGCCGCACCAGAGCACAACCGGCGATGCGAGGAGTAGCTCGATGGAGTTTTTGGTGGCCGGTTCGAGATGGAGGCCCAAGGCCTCGCCAAACATAGAGAAAACGAGGAGCGGAAGCGAGAGTGCCGCGCTGACCCAGAACCGCCTGCGCATGGAATCGTACTCCGGGTCGGGCTGGTCTTCACCTGGGAGAGTGGCGATGAAGTCCATTGGTTCGAGCGCCATGCCGCACTTGGGGCAAATCCCAGGCCCGATCTGCACAATTTCGGGATCCATCGGACAGGTGTAGCGGACATTCTTGCCAGCGGCAGGGGGGGCTGAGGGTTCAACACTCGCTGCGCCCATGGCGTGTTCCATCCCGGCCTTCCCCGGAGCCACCAGAAATCGCTCGGGCTCCTTTTGGAAGCGTTCCGCGCATCTCGTGGAGCAAAAGTAGTAGGTTTTGCCCTTGTACGCATACTTGGCGGCGGGCTTCTGCGGATCGACCATCATTCCGCAGACGGGATCCTTCTCCTTCGGCGAGGAAGGGAGTATGGGTAAGCCGGGCAATTGTGGACTCGACATGCGACCTCGCAGCGATAGCTTACTATGTTCGATGTTTGGAGGTTACACCGGTTGCTGGGCCAGACCGGTGGAGGCTGGTATAATCCGGCCATGACACTCGTGGAGATTACCTACGAATTGCAGGCACCCGTGAGCCTGGAGCAGTTGAGCCGCTTGGGCGCATTCGCCAACACCTATGGATTGAGGCGATTCCGCGTGGACGAGCAGAACAAGCAGGTGTCGTTTGAATATGACGCCTCGCGGTTGCGGGAGACGCAAGTGGCGCACGTGCTCGGCCAAGCCGGAATTGCCGTCATGCGCAAAGTGAATTA
>OKRB01000042.1 GCA_900290245.1 Candidatus Sulfuritelmatomonas gaucii
TAGCGACCACCTCGCGCGACTTAAAGTGCTGTGCAATCGTTACGAGCCGGAGAGCTTCTCGGAACATCTCGCCTGGTCGTCACATGCCGGCGTGTACTTCAATGATCTCCTGCCGCTGCCTTATACCCGACACACGCTGGCGCGAGTCGCCCAGCACATCGACGCGGGCGAACCATGTTGCTCGAAAATCCATCCAACTACATTGGCATTGCCGAAAGCACGATCCCTGAGGTCGATTTCCTGACCGAAGTGGCGAAGAGGACTGGATGCGGGTTATTGCTCGACGTCAACAACGTCTTTGTGTCGGCAAAGAACCAGGGTACAGATCCCCTGTTATATTTGGAGGCGTTTCCATTGGATCGGGTCGGAGAAGTCCACCTCGGCGGGCATGACGAGGAATTAGACGATGCCGGCCGGCCGTTATTGATCGACACTCACGCATCATCGGTCGCCGACGCGGTCTGGACGCTCTATGCACATCTCATCGCCCGCACCGGCCCAATTCCGACTTTGATCGAGTGGGATAACAACCTCCCTGATTGGCCGACGCTGCGCGCCCAAGCAATCGCGGCGCAGAATATTCTTGCTGACGCCGCGCACTCGTCGGCGGCATGAGAGGGGTAATGCCCGCACTGTTTGAGGCATTGTTCGCAGCAGCGCTGCTCGACGCCAAACGGGCGATTCCGCAGGGTATCACCGCGCCTAATGCCGCCGTTCCAACGCGGCGCTTTGCGGTCCACCGCAATAACGTGGTGGCGGGCTTAGTGAAAGCGCTGCAGACCCGGTTCCCGGCAGTGGAGAAGATCGTGGGCGAAGAGTTCTTCGCCGCAATGGCGCGGGCCTTTGTGGTGGAGCAGCCGCCACGCACCCCACTGCTCGCAACCTACGGAGACGAATTTGCCGCCTTCATCGCCGCGTTTGAACCGGCGTGTGAGCTTACCTATCTTGCAGACGTGGCGCGACTCGAGGCGGCGCGCACACGGGCCTACCGTGCGGCTGACGCCACACCGCTCACCGCCGACCAATTCGCAGCGCTCGATCCTTGCGCTGTCGGCAGCATGCGCTTTGATTTACATCCCTCGACCGAAATCGTTCGTTCACCGCATCCGATCGTGACGATCTGGGCGATGAACTCCGGTGAGCAGGATGTTGCACGTATCGAGAATTGGCACGGCGAGGATGCGCTCGTGTTCCGCCCGTATCTTGACGTGGAAGTCCGCGCGCTGGCGCCGGGTGGTGCAGCATTCCTGCTCGCGCTGGCCGGAGGTCAGCCGCTTGGCGAGGCGACCGGGGCCGCGCTTGCCGACGATCCAGAATTCGATCTCGCCCGCAATTTGGCAGCGCTCATCGGCTTAGGCCTCGTGCGGGACATAGTCCTTCGCTAGCAGAATAAATAACGGGATGCAGGGTCAGTGCTGCGGATTTCGAGCGGCTTGGTTTGAAGGTCGGGCGGGATTCGGGGCGTGGATCGCGCGCGTGGAAAGCGCCGGAAAAGAAGACGGGCGGGGGCTGCGGATTTGGCGATCGGCCTGTTGTCCAAGCCTGCCCCGTAGCTCGGGCGGCTAGGTCGGAAGATCGGGCGGGTGGCGGAGCGCGGTTCGTGCGGCTCGCGCATTGCGCGCATCGTGAATGTGACGGGTCGATCCATTTGAGACAGCCGTTCAGTATTGTTGCCGCCGGGCGATCATGTTTACGGTCTTTAACGTCATCACAACCTCCTCGGCCTGATTGAAAACTTCGATAAATGAAGTAACCACGCCGCGATCCGGCTTGGATTTTGACGGCGTAGCTTTGAGAACGGTCACGCGTACTGACAGCCGGTCACCCGGTCGCACCGGCTTGAGCCAGCGCAACTCGTCGAGGCCAGGGGAGCCAAGGCTCGCGACGCGGGTCAGATAATGCTCGACACAAAGCCGCATCATAAGCCCAGCGGTATGCCAGCCGCTAGCGATGAGGCCGCCGAACGGCGTTTGTTTGGCTGCCTCTGGGTCTATGTAAAAACGCTGCGGATCGAACCGTTTCGCGAAGGCAATGATCTCGTCTGCTTCGACCGCGATGCTGCCGAAGGTATGAACGTCGCCTTCGACATAGTCCTCGAAGTAGCGATCGTTGATGGGGCGTGAAAAAGCCATGAGTGGAGTCAATATCGATGTGACCCTGCACCGACATCAGCGGCCCTTTTGGCTGTGACGTACGGCACAGTTCTTGCTCGAAGGTGTGTTAGACTTACAGCGGTTGCCGGCCGCTGGGAGGAACTCATACCGGATAACCAAGCGCTTTGGCCGCAAATCCACCAAATGTGGATAGTAGCCGGTCGCGCCAAGACCAGACCGCATCATCCTTGAGCAGCAGCGGAAATGAGCTGATGCATCGCGCCCATTGGAAACAGCCGAACACGGCATAATCGGCATAGGCCGGTATCTCACCGCCCAAATAGGGCTGCGCTGCGAGCACGGTGCGAATGGGGTCCAAGGTCTTCCGGAAGGCCAGCACATTTGTCTCGCGATCGGCGCTGACCGCTTCCAGCACCGCGCCTAAGCGCTTTTCCCGCGTCTCGCGGAAGTAAGCGCGGTCTTTCTCGTCGAGGTGCGCGAGAATGTCGGTCACAATCAACCGCAAAATCCCGCCGACTAAAACACCATCCGCCCACGCGTTGACAAACCGCGTGACCGCGCGGCCTCCCTCGCCACGAAACAGCGACGGCCGATCTGTATAGGCGTCCTCGAGATAGGTCGCAATTGTCCAGGAATCGGAAACGACTTCATCGCCGTCGATCAGCACCGGCACACGGCTTTGCCCGGAGAACGCGATCGCATCCTTGTCCGTGAATCGCAACGGGATCGTATCGAACGGCAGGCCCTTGTGCATGAGCGCCAACTTGGTGCGCCAGCAGTAAGGGCTGAAACGGCGTTCCGGTTCCGCTCCGGCGAGATCGTAGAGTTGCAGCCCCATTACGAGCGCCCCCTTAGCGTCCGACTGTGATCGCCGTCTGTCCGAAAAGGATGCGCTTGGATTCCTCCGTGACCGTCGGCCGCGTGTTGATCTCTTTTGCCTTGTCATAGGCGCGTACAACTGCCGACCTCGCCTTGATGCTCTCAAACCATCGCTTCAGGTGTGGAAAGTCCTCCAACTTCTGTCCTTGGCGTTCGTAGGGAACAATCCAAGGGTAAGTCGCCATGTCGGCGATGGAGTACTCGCCCGCA
>OKRB01000009.1 GCA_900290245.1 Candidatus Sulfuritelmatomonas gaucii
ACTCATTCGGCGTCAACAGTTGCTCCGTCAGCTCGGCAATGTGCTTCAAATAAGACTGAACACTGGCCGTCATATTCGATATCACCAGCCCTCTCAGGTGGTGTTGATACTTCAAGGCATACTCCAGCGCCAGAATTCCGCCCCACGAGTGGCCGTAAAGGACAAAATTTTCGAGCGTCAGTCCCTGCCGGACCTCCTCAACCTCGTTCGTGTACCGTTCCAGCGTCCAAAGCGACGGATCATCCGGGATGTCTGAATTCCCCACGCCGAGCTGGTCGTAGTAATACATCTCAATTCCGGCCTGCGGCAGGAACGACTCCATCGCCTCAAGATAATCGTGCGGGAACCCCGGCCCGCCGTGCAGCAGCAGCACTTTCAGCGGCCCCGTTCCCATGCGCTTGGTCCACACCTTGTACTTGCCGCTGCACACCGCAACCATGCGAATGCCCGCCACGCGAATGCCGTCTGGATTCAGCGCATCGCCGCCTGGCAGCGGCTCTCGGGCGTCGCCGCCTTGTGCCAACGCCGGCAGTGCCACAGCATTCGCCGCCGCCGCTGCGCACGCGCCGGTTTTCAGAAAATCTCTGCGTCGCATGGCCACAGAATACCCCTCGGCTACCTTCCAGGCCATAAAAGAAGTTGTCAGAATGGATTACTTGGGAGCAGGACGCAGATCGCTTGGTCACGGCGTCGAGTTTTCGCGCCGAAGATGCCGGAGCCCGGGCTACTTCTTCAACCTCGCCCGCAGCCAGAGCATGCCGAAGTACGGCAGCGCGACCAGCAGCACGATCACACCCGCAGGAAATCCAACATACCGGTACGTGTCCGCGAAGTTCACCGAGTGCCCGAGCATCTCGTTCCATACCAGCAGCGCGAAAATGGCAATGCATGTCGTCAGGAAAAACGTGAAGAATGCC
The DNA here is from genome assembly GCA_900290245.1 of Candidatus Sulfuritelmatomonas gaucii. GTDB lineage: Bacteria > Acidobacteriota > Terriglobia > Terriglobales > Acidobacteriaceae > Telmatobacter > Telmatobacter gaucii. The sequence goes on from OKRB01000009.1 coordinate 918, forward strand.
GCCGCGAACGAGAGCAGCAGGCTCTGGAACAGACTGAATCCCTCCAGCGGAAATCCCAGAACCTTTCCGCCCCGCCGCCGGCCTTCAATCATTTGCGTCATCGATTCGTCCCTTTCATCTAGAATACAAATTCATGGCAGGTAGTGCACAAGTTGAGCTGTGGCATGCGGACAAGGTGGCCACGCAGGTCACGATGCTTGAGGCTCCGAACGGCGTCCGCTACGCCGCGTGGGGCGAGACTCGCGTCTCTGACACCGATCTTGAGCGTCTCGTTGGCGCCGTACCTGCTGCGCTCGCGCCTGCGCTTCGCCAGCGAGCCTACTACTTTGTTCCGCTTGCCATTGCCGACACTGGCGAGAACCTCATTGCGCCCGGCTATTCCGTCGAGCTCGGCGACCGCGCCGTTTGTCATCGCAACGCGTCCTTCGGTAGTACCGAAGCTGTTTTTGTTTCTACGCGGCTGGTGGAAGATCGTTTTGGACTGGCATTCGAGTTTTTTATCAACGTGGCCCACAATTTTGTGGAGGCAGCGGGCGTTCCTGAAGGTTTTGCGGATCTTGTGTGGTCGCAGGCCGAGGCGCAGGTGCGCGGCGAAACCAGTCAGGATGCATGGGAGACGCGTCGTCGCGCACAGGAGCGGCATCCGGGGCAGCAGATCGACGAGCGCGCTCGCAATGCTTTCTTTGAGTCGTCGTTCTCTGATTCGCTTGCCATTTACATGCTCTCGCTCGCTGTCGACTTCGACTACCACGACCTGCGCGAACGGGAGTACCCGCTGCTGGCCGCGAATGCTCTTGCTGAACGACTTAGGCAGGTTGCGGGTCTCTTCCCGGCGAACCAGGGCTACGAATTCCAGATCCACTACCGACGCAAGGGCTGACCTTCTGATCCGCGCCATGCGGATGCTCGTTGCGTGCATCACTTACAGTGCATTTTCCAGCAGAGGGGCTGTAAAGTGCCTTGAATCATGACAAATGTTCGCTCAAGTGGTGCGTTGACCCCGTCAAATGTTCGCTAAAGTGGTTACGAATTGCATCAAAATGTAACCACCAGAGGTTGCGAATTTACGACGCATTGACCCTCTCAGGTGCCGAATAAATTGCAAATGACACCCTCGCAGGTTGCGAAATAGAGCAAAGCGCACCATTTAATTTCGCGAAAGAGGAATTAAATGCAATTATTTGTACTCTAAAACGCGGTTTTGGGCCTCATTTTGACGCGTTTTTGCGCGCGGATGCCATGGGTCTTACGCCCGCTGAAGCGGGCTGGAGCGCGAAACTCGCATGCGCACCCCAGTCTTGCGACTGGGGTACCGTCTACCGCCCGCGCCGCGGGTTCTGGAGAGCGAGAGAACAGAGAGCAGAGGGCAGAGAACAGGGGTCAGGGGTCGAGCCGACTTGTTTCAGGGCTTGGGCATACCTCCAACAACTCCTAAGTAGACAGAAGCTGTTATTGCTTTGAGGCACGGGATCGGCCGGATCGCTTAGTGATTGCGCTCTTCGGCAATCGCGGAACAGCCTGGACGCCCGCCCAAAGCGTTGCGATCGTTTGCTCGACCACCAGAGTCTGGTCAGGCAAGTCAGGCACAACCCCTTGGATGACCATGAGTGTGGCGAGGCCAAAGATCGGAAGGTTATATCTAATCCACGATCCCCGCGAATGGCAGATCGCCAATCAGCAGCTCGGATACCCGCTCTATATCATCCCTCTGACTGGCGTGACCCACATCCTTGGTGGCGTGGGCCTTCTGATTCCCAATGTGCCTCGATTGACTGAGTGGATTTATGCTGGTCTCGCGATCAATCTTTTACTCGCGTTCTATTCACAACTGAATGGCGGTAACAGTACTTGGAATAAATTTGATCCGATTCTCGTCATGGCGTTCGTCTTTGCTTCGTGTGTATTAAGACGCTGCATGCGCGCAAACAGCTGGTCGATATGAAGAACACGCTCGATGGGCAGTTTTATTTTTTCCAGGCACGTCGCGGCGGCCCAACGAGGGTCCGGCCCGCCACTCATCCGACGCCCTAAACGTAGAAGTCGTCCCTCGCTCCGTAGTAGATCGCCAATCATGAAGCTTTCATCGGTGCCCTTGTTACAAAGCGCCCGTCCCGACGGGTTTATCCGCAGCCTGTAAAGCGTAGGCGATGCGGCCTTCGCTTACTGTGTAGCGGACTTTGCCGAGCATCGGCCAGCCGTCGAAGGGCGTGTTCTTGGCTTTCGATTTGGATTCGGTTGCGCGGTAGGTCCACTCGGCGCCGGGATCGAAGACGACCACGTCGCCGTAACTGCCTACGGCGAGCGTGCCACGGCCTTTCAGTCCGAGCAGCGCGGCGGGCTGCGCGCTCAACAGGCCCAGCACACGGCCGAGCGGCATTCGCCACTCCTTGTGCAGCCAGCGCAAGGACAATCCGAGCGCAGTTTCGAGGCCGATGATTCCGTTGGGCGCGAGCTCGAATTCAATCTCCTTCTCGTGCATGGCGTGCGGCGCGTGATCCGTGGCAATCGCGTCCACGACGCCATCGAGAATTCCTTCGATCATGGCGTCGCGATCGGCCGCTGAGCGGAGCGGCGGATTCATCTTGGCGTGCGTGTCATAGAGGCCGACATGTTCTTCAGTGAGCAGGAAGTGATGCGGCGTAACTTCGCTGGTGACGCGCAGCCCGTTGCGACGCGCCTGGCGCACCGCGGCCAGCGCCCCGGCCGTGGACAGATGCGCAACATGGAGGTGCGGATGCGCTTCGCGCAGCTCCGACACAAGACGGATATCGCGTTCGACGATGCTGGTCTCGGCTTGAGCGGGCATGCCGCGGAGGCCGAGCTTGAAGGACACGGGGCCCAGGTTCATGCTTGCGCCCTGCGTCATGCGCGTGTCTTCAGCGTGCTGGATTACGGTGAGCCCGATGCGCGCGGCGGCGGCGAGGGTTTCGCGCATCATGCTGTCTTTGAGGATGGGCCGGCCGTCGTCGGTGACAGCCACCGCGCCCGCGGACTTGAGCGCCGCGAAGTCGTTGAGGGTTTCACCTTTTGAGCCGCGCGTGGCTGCGGCAACGGGAAAGACGCGCACCTGCGCGCCACGCTCAGGGGCCTGCATCCAGCGCGTGATCTCCGCCGAGTCGTTCACCGGCGTGGTGTTCGGCATCGCCGCGACGCTGGTGAATCCTCCGGCTGCGGCGGCTGCCGTGCCGGTAGCGATAGTCTCCTTGTATGCCTGGCCAGGCTCGCGCAGATGCACATGAATGTCGATGAGCCCCGGCGCAACGACGAGGCCGGACGCGTCGAGGATCTGGGCGCCATTCTTGCCCTTCAGCTTGCCGGGTCCGGCGATCTCGGCAACGCGGCCGTCGTTGATGAGTATGTCCTTGGCCGCGTCCACTCCCGCTGCCGGATCGACCAGCCGCCCGCCGCAAATTGCTAATGCCGTCATGCGCGGCCTCCTTCCTGCTCGCTGGGCACCAGCGCCCGTTCCATTACTGCCATGCGGATGGCGAGGCCGTTGGTTACTTGCTCGAGGATCGCGGACTGGATGCCGTCGGCGACGCCCGCGGTAATCTCCATGCCGCGAATGATCGGACCTGGGTGGAGCACCACCGCACTGGGCGCGTGCGCCGCGAGCAACTGGCCGGTGAGCTGGTAGGCGGCCTTGTACTCATCCAAATCAAGTTGGAGCCCGGCGAGACGTTCAGCCTGGATGCGCAACATCATGACTGACTGCGACTGCGCGAGGGCGGCTTCGAAGTTGCGCTCGATCTCGATGCCTGGTCCGGATCGCGCGGCCTGCTCGGGGAGCAGTTCCTTTGGGCCGCACAGGAGCACGCGGGCGCCGAGCCGCGGCAGCAGGAGCATGTTGGAACGCGCTACGCGGCTGTGGAGGATGTCTCCGACGATGGTGACGGTGACGCCGGCGAGTGTTTCGGGGCCGACTTCGCCGATGCCCGGCCGCAGATGCGTGAGGATGGTGCGAAGGTCGAGGAGCGCCTGGGTGGGATGCTCATGCATGCCGTCGCCGGCGTTGACGACCGGCAGACGCGTCGACTGCTCCAGTAGCCATGCCGCGCCAGAGGAATTGTGGCGAAGGATGATGGCTTCGGCGCCGAGGGCGCGCAGGGTGAGGCCGGTATCCTTCAGCGACTCGCCTTTCTCGATGCTGGAGCTTAGGTTTGAAACGAGGGTGGTGTCGGCGCCGAGCGCCTTTGAAGCCAGCTCGAAGCTGGTGCGAGTTCGCGTGGACGACTCGTAGAAGAGCAGCGCGATGCGGCGCTTGGCGAGGATGCGATCGCGGACGATGGGATCCTCGTGCTCGAGCGCGGTGGCTCGCTGGAGCAAGCGGCTGACTGCTGCGACGCTGAGGTCGAGAACGGAGAGCAAGGAGCCGGGGTTGTAAGGGAACGGGGACGCGGGCGCGGGAGGCGTAGTGACTTGGCGGCGAATCGCGGGTGTCGCGAGATTCATAAGGTGGGCGGCTTTCAGCCTTCTGCGTTCTGGATTGGTACCCGGCGGCAAACCGAAGGTTATAAGCTGGCAGCCGGGATGCAGGAATTCGAGATTAGTTGGAGCGCTCCACGAGGAGCACCTGTTCGGTATCGTCAACTTCCTGGAACTTGACTTCGATGATCTCGCGGCTGCTGGTGGGAACGTGACGGCCAACGTAGGTAGCTTCAATGGGCAGCTCGCGATGTCCGCGGTCGATGAGCACGGCAAGTTGTACGCGGCGCGGGCGGCCGTGGTCGAAAAGGGCATCGAGCGCGGCGCGAACGGTGCGGCCGGTGTAGAGCACGTCGTCGCAGATGACGATGTCGCGGCCTTCGACATCGAAGCCGATGGCTCCGGGTGTTACGACGGGGCGGATGTCTGCGGTGGAAAGATCGTCGCGGTAGAACTGGATATCGAGCGTGCCGGTATCCACATGACGTTTTTCAATGGTTGAAATGAGCTTGGCGAGGCGTTCGGCGAGCGGGACTCCGCGGCGCTTGATGCCGACCAGGGCGAGATCTTCACTGCCATTGCTTTTCTCTACGATTTCGTGGGCGAGGCGCACCAGGGTGCGCTCAATTTCAGAGGCGGACATCAGGCGCCCTTTTACTCGCAAGCCAGTATTTGTTTCGAGTTCACTCATGTTGGTTGCTCTTCGCTATTTCAAGGATAGCCGCACCCCTCCGGCCCCGCTTGAGGACGCCGCTCAAGATGGTTGCGGCGACCCCGAGAAAATCGGCTTCGCAGTGCGGCGATCGTGGAAATGCTTCTGCCGGATGATACGAGGGGTTGGCTCTCCGGGGCAAGTTGTGGAAAGATCGGCTGGCGGCGAGCAGCGGGCGTTAGGGAGTTGCGGC
>OKRB01000111.1:0-10303 GCA_900290245.1 Candidatus Sulfuritelmatomonas gaucii
AGTGCGTTGATCACCGATAGCTTAATGCTGCCGGGATCGGGGTCGACCTTCTCATCCCATCTATGCGGAAACTACGTTTCTCGGGCTGCGAGGGTCGGGAAAATGCGACCGCAGATCCCTCCACTTCCACACCGCTGCGTTCCGGATTATCGGGATGACAATTGCGTTTCCGCCGGGCCTGAAGGCCCAGTGGATGATGGGCTGGTTTCATGGGCCTGAAGGCCCATGCTCCCTCCGAACGCAGAACGGCCACCCCGAAGGGTGGCCGTTGAGACGAACCGTCAAAGCTGTGTTTTTGGGATCCCACCCGTTCGCAAAAAGCGCGAAAGGATGGGGCAACCGCGTTATGAGGCGAGTTTCGGCACGAGTAAACTCGCGCCCTGATACAAGCCCCCGACCTGCCTAGCGCTCGTTCTTCCAGTTCACCAGGTCGCCGAGCGTGGTGGTGGAACTGGAGACGGGGTGCTTGCGCGTATCCGCCTTGTAGCTCTCCACTGCGGTGCGGCTTGCTTCCTGGCCGCTGACTGCGCGCAGGCTCAGGCCGACCTTCTTCTCCTCGACGTTGATCTTGATGATCTTGAAGTCGTGCTCCAGACCGGTTTCGAGCTTGGAGTGGCCATCGACGGGATCGCCTGCTTCGGAGATGTGGCACAGTCCCTCGACACCCTCTGCGATTTCGACAAAGGCACCGAACTGCGCGGTGCGCAGAATCTTGCCGTGCACAACATCGCCCACGCGGTGAGTGGCAAAGAAGCTTTCCCACACATCGGGCTGCAATTGCTTGATGCCCAGGCTCAACCGGCGGTTTTGCGGTTCCACGCCGAGAACGACGGCTTTCACCTTTTCGCCCTTCTTCACGATCTCAGAGGGATGCTTGACGCGCTTGGTCCAGCTCAGGTTGGAGACGTGAACCAGGCCGTCGATGCCATCCTCGATTTCAATGAAGGCGCCGAAGTCGGTGAGGTTGCGCACGCGGCCTTCGACGATCGCGCCCACAGGATACTTGTCGCTCAGGTTCTCCCACGGGTTTTCCATGAGCTGCTTCATGCCCAGGGAGATGCGGCGGTCGGCAGGATTCACGCTCAGGACCAAGGTATCCACTTCTTCGCCCGGCTTCACGAGCTTGGAGGGATGCTTGAGGCGCTTCGACCAGGTCATTTCTGACAGGTGGACCAGCCCCTCGATTCCCTGCTCCAGCTCAACGAACGCGCCGTAGTCGGTGACCGAAAGAACACGGCCATGAACCTTGGCGCCCACGGGGTAACGCTCAGATGCGTCGAGCCATGGATCCGGGGTTAACTGCTTGAAGCCCAGTGATACGCGCTGTTTTTCTTTGTCAAACTTCAGCACCTTCACCTGGATCTCGTCGGCGACGTTGACCAGGTCGCGCGGATGCGTCAGGCGGCCCCAGCTCATATCCGTGATATGGAGCAGGCCGTCAATGCCGCCGAGATCAACAAACGCACCGTAGTCGGTCAGGTTCTTTACTGTGCCGGTCAGAATCGCGCCCTCAGCAAGATGCTCCATGGTCGCCGAGCGCTTGGTATTCAGGTCCTCTTCCAGAAGCTCTTTTCGGCTGACTACAACGTTGCCGCGCTTCTTGTTCAACTTGATGACGCGGACTTCGATCTGCTGGCCGAGATAGGCGTCGAGGTTGCGCACCGGACGGATTTCAAGTTGCGAGCCGGGCAAGAATGCCTTTATGCCGATATCGACCGTGAGCCCGCCCTTCACGCGGCTTACCACAGTGCCCATGATGGGCGTCTTTTCGTTCGCGGCTTTCTCAATGGTGTCCCAAACGCGGAGACGCTGGGCGCGCTCGAAGCTCACGAGGTAGCCGCCCTCCGGCTCCTCGCGCTCGATCACCACATCGATCACATCGCCGGGCTGGAACCTGACCGCGCCTGTGTGGTCGGTTACTTGCTCGAGCGGCACAAGCCCCTCGGACTTCAGGCCCACATCAATCACCAGGTACTTTTCCGTCTGCTTCTCCACCTTGCCGGAAACGACCTTGTCTCCGTAGGCCTCAACGGCGGCCGCTTCGGCGGCCTGCTCGCGCTCAAAGGCAGCAAGGGCAGAGGAGAAATCTTCGGCAGACTCGCCTGGCGCAGGAGCATGTGGCGCGGTAACGTGGACCACTGGCGCAGCTTCTTGAGCTGAGGGAGCCGGCGGCGACGGTGCGACGGCCTCGGCCGGAGTGGCAACCGGGGTTTCTTCAGGGGTTGGCTGCGAAGGGGTTGCGGCCTGCGCGGCAGGCTCGGTTAAGGCATCGGCGTCCAGTGTGGATACTTCCACTACTGCGGAGGTCTCTGGGTTGGACGTGGATTCGGGCGACGGCTGATCAACTTCCGCCGCAGGTTCGAGGGTTGGGGTTTCCAATTCGGTGTTCAGGGTTATGCTCTCGGTTTCAGGATTGAGGACGTTTGCCATTACAGCCAGCTCCGGGACTCCGTGCTCCAGCGGTGGATTGCGCCACTGCGGGGTGCCTCGCGCGCCGACATCGTTCGTGTTCCGGTCGCCAACGGGTCCGTAAAATGCCCTCGCACCACGGTACGAGCCGGTAACGTCTTCCGCAGGAAAAAAGCCGTCCCCTTCCTGTTGCTCTGGGGTAGTCCGCTAATGCGGAGCGGCTGGTTTCCTTGGGAAACGCCGGCAGGCAACGGCTTGCTGGGAGGGCGGCCGCAACTCACTGCTGGAATCCGCGCAGGAAGCTACGTCCTTGAGTGTAGCAATCTCTGCAATCCAGCGTCAATTGAGTCCGTCACACGGGATTGTTCGCTGGAATTTCCCTCGTAAATCGGCTTGCGCGTACCTGCGAAGTCGGCTTGAATCCCGACAGTGCAAGCGTGAACCTGCTGCTTCGCCATTGGCAGATTGCCCGGTGTTTAACCGGGCCTGTCGCCACTTTCGGTCCGGCCCGAAAAGTGCTCAACCCGCCAAAAACCATGCTGCCCAAGCCTTCTATACTGGATCGAACGGCATTTGATCCGATGGACCATCTTTGGACTCCCTGGCGGTTTGCCTACGTCTCGACGGCGGAGGGCGCGGTGCGCGCAGGCATCCCTGAGGCGCTGGCGGCCTGGCCGGGCGACCTGGGCTGTATTTTCTGCAACCTGATCGCTTCCATTGACCACGCCATTGCCAACGGCATGGATCGCGACAAAGCGGAAGCCGCAGGCGGATTGGTTCTGCGCGCAAAGCATTGCTTCGTCTGCCTCAACGCCTTTCCTTACACCTCAGGCCACGTGATGGTGATGCCCTACGCGCATCTCGACCGGCTGGCTACGCTGCCCGCAGAGACCGCTCATGAATTGATGGACCTCGCGCAACTCACCGAACGCGCTCTGGATCGCGTCTACAGACCGCACGGCTTTAACTTCGGGATGAACATCGGCCAGGCAGCCGGCGCGGGTGTTGCCGGGCACCTGCATCTGCATGCCATGCCGCGGTGGGTGGGCGACACCAACTTCATGACGACCGTGAGCGAGACGCGCGTGCTGCCTGAGGATCTGGACACAACCTGGCGCAAGCTGCGCGAGGCGTTTGCGGAGCTGCGGACCGAAAAGTAAGCAGTTGGCCGGAAGTGTGACTGCTACGCGCGCGTTTTTATCCCAGAGTAAGCGACGAATCAGCGGAAAGCTCTGTAGGGGCGAAGTCGGCTGCGAGCAGGCGCGGCCATGCAGCGGCGGCGATCATCGCAGCATTGTCAGTGGAGAGCGCGAGCGTGGGAAAGGCAATGTGCAGGCCTCGCCGCGCCGCCTCGGCCGTGAAGCGTTCGCGAAGCTCGCGGTTCGCGGCGACTCCGCCTGTGACGAAGATGCGCGCGGCGTGGAGTGACGCGGCCGCGGCGAATGTTTTCTTCATCAGGTCGCCGACGACTGCGTGCTGAAAGCTTGCGATGAGGTCGAGCGTAGCCTGAGGGCAAAGTGCGAGAGCCTGCTCGCGGGTTTGCGGGAGATGGAAGTTCTCGAGCACGAGGCTGACTCGCTCCCTGGCTTCCGCGCGGAGGCCGTGCAACTCCACGTAGCGCAATACTGCGGTTTTGATTCCAGAAAACGAGAACAACAAGTGCGGATCGAGGCGCGCAATGGGCGCGGTTTTGGCGGCTTTTGTGCGCGGAGCCTTGCCGCCGAGATGCGCCTTGGTCTTGATCTGCGCGAAGGAGAACGGGACGGCTTGCGGGTTGCCGAATCCAGCGAGCGCGTCGATCCATGGACCACCGGGATAGCCGAGGCCGAGCAGCTTGGCAACCTTGTCAAAGGCTTCGCCGGCGGCGTCATCCACGGTGCGCCCGATGAGCTTGTAGGTCCAGGCGCCGTTGGTGGGGCGGGCGAGATAAAGGTGCGTATGGCCGCCCGAGACGACGAGGGCGAGGGCTGGATTCGCGTCTCGCTCAGGGGCTAAAGCCCGCTCTCCTTTTGTTGCGTGTTCGGCACGACTCAAGCCACCCCAGCGACGAAGACCTGTCGCCGGGGGCCCCGGCAAGTCGTGCCCTGACACGTTTCCCACCCTCTCTGAATTCGCTGACGCGGATTCAGAGAAGGATGGGGCAACCACGAGTTTCGATGGGACACCCCCTGGTTTCAATGGGGCAACCGCTGGTTTCGATGGGGCAACCTCGTGTTTTTTTAACTCGCGCTCGTTCAGCAGCACCGCGTGGATATGACCTTCGAGGTGATTCACCGCGATGAGCGGCAGATGGTTTGCGAACGCGAGGGCCTTGGCGTAGGTGATGCCGACCAGCAGCGCTCCGGCGAGGCCAGGACCGGAGGTGACAGCGATGGCGTCGAGGTCGGCGAAAGTGAGGTTAGCCTCGGCAAGCGTAGCGCGGACCACCGGAACGATGGCGCGCAGATGCTCGCGGCTTGCCAGTTCGGGCACCACTCCGCCATAGCGCGCGTGCGTGGCGATCTGCGAGGCGACCACGGAGGAGACGGTTCGCTCGCCACGCTCGACGATGGCCGCGGCGGTCTCGTCGCAGGAAGTTTCGATGCCGAGGATGAGGCCGGAACCGGGCATACTGTCAGTTTAGTCGGCGGCCAAAGCGAAGTTAGCGGAGCTGGCGGGGCTAGCGGAGTTTGACAACTCGCCCTAGCGAGTGGATGGGGAGAGAATAGATACGGTGGCGATGGCGGAAGCGAACCAATTCGAAGCAGCTTTGCAGATCGTCAAAACGCTGCACTCCAAAGGCTACGAGGCGTATTTTGCTGGTGGATGCGTGCGCGATTTGCTGCTTGGCCGCGAGCCCGCCGATTACGACGTGGCCACCAACGCGACACCTGAAGTTGTCCTGGATCTCTTTCCGCGGACGTTTGCCGTGGGCGCGCACTTTGGCGTTGTGTTGGTTGCTCCCGAGGCGGAGGATGCGGGGTTCGTGACGGAGGTGGCGACGTTTCGGTCGGATCTGGCGTATTCCGATGGGCGGCATCCTGACGGCGTTCGATATACAAAGACTCCCAAAGAAGATGTGAAGCGGCGGGATTTTACGATCAATGGGCTGTTGCTTGACCCGCAAAAGGCTTTCCCTCAGGGGCTAAAGGCCGGCCTTTTTGCGGGGGCCGATTTACGGGCTGAGGCTTCTACCCTTCAAAGGGAAATCCGTAAGAACGGAACAACCGCAGATCTTGCGACTGCACAAGCTGCGAAAGGCGCAGCTAGCTTCGCTCAGGATGACAAGGCAGTGGGTGGAAGGACGGATATTCGCGCGGCTGTGCTCGATTATGTGGGTGGGCTCGCGGATCTTGATGCGGGCGTGGTGCGGGCCATTGGGCGGGCGGAGACGCGGTTTGAGGAAGACCACCTGCGCATGCTGCGCGGCGTGCGCTTCGCCGCACGCTTCGGTTTCGAACTGGAAGCGGAGACAAAGCGCGCGATGCGCTCTCTGGCTTCGCGAATCGATGCCGTGAGTCGTGAGCGTGTGCGCGACGAGCTGACCAGGATGCTTACCGAAGGACACGCGCGGCGGGCCTTTGAACTACTCGACGAGACGGGCCTGTTGAACGAAGTGCTGCCCGATGTAGCGCGAATGAAAGGCGTCGAGCAGCCGCCGCAGTTTCATCCCGAAGGCGACGTGTGGGTGCACACTCTCATGCTTCTGGAGCAACTGGAACCCGGATGCTCGATGACGCTCGCCTGGGGAGCTCTTCTGCATGATGTGGGCAAGCCGCCAACGTTCCGCCGCGCACCAGACCGCATCCGCTTCGACAACCACGTGGACGTGGGCGTCGTCATGGGCGCAGAGATCTGCTGGAAGTTCCGCTTTTCCAACGAGGAAACGCGGCAAGTGGTGGCGCTGATCGAGAATCACATGCGATTTATGAATGCGCAGCGCATGAAGGCATCCACGCTGAAACGCTTCTTCCGACTCGACCACTTTGAAGAGCATCTTGCCCTGCATCGCATGGATTGCCTGGCTGGGAGCGGCTACCTGGAGCATTGGGAGTTTGTGCGCCAGCGATGGAGGTCGATGCCGGAAGAAGCAGTGAAGCCTCGTCCGCTGATCACCGGTCGCGAGCTGATTGCAGCCGGGTACACACCGGGAGCGCGCTTTCGCGAAATACTTGATACCGCCGAAGATGCGCAGTTGGAAGGGATAATTGCGACTGCGGAAGACGCTTTGAAGCTGGTGCGCGAGCGGTTTCCGCTTTGATTTTGGGCGAGGGCCGCGCTCGTACGGGAGAATGCAGCCACGCGCCCGCAGGCATCAAACTGACTTCGGTTCGTTTGGACTGCATCCGAGGTCCGATGTGCTCAAATCACCGCACGGGTTGCGTGATAGTTTTCCAGGAACAGGTGTTCGACTCCGGTGCCGAGAAAAGTCACAATGGCCTCCTCCGGCGTGTTGACCATGGGTTGCCCTTCGACGTTGAAGCTGGAATTCACTACCATCTGCCGGCCGGTCACACGACCCACGGCAACCAGCAGCGCGTGAAAGTCGGGATTGTCTCTGACACTCACGGTTTGCAGGCGGGCCGAACCATTGACGGAGGTCACGGCCGGCAGTTGATCGCGCACTTCGGGCCGCACGTTGACCATGCTGTTCATGTAGGGAAATTCGGCGCCGGGAGTGACCTCGAACCAGCGATGCGCCTCCTCCGCGGTGCAGGCGGGCGCCAAGGGGCGAAAGGTTTCGCGGCTTTTCACCATGGAATTGATCCGGTCGCGAATTTCGGGGCGGCCCGGGTTTGCGAGAATGCAGCGATTGCCGAGCGCGTGCGGGCCAAACACCATGCGTCCGCGGCACCAGCCAATCACGCGCCCCTCGTCGATTAGCTTCGCCGCCGCGGCGCAGGTTTCCGCAAGCGAAGCATAGCGCTTCCATGCGATTCTGCCGTTGCAACTGTGCAGAGCGGCCTCGATTTCACCGGTCTTGTACCGCGGGCCAAAGAAGGGCGCGGGAAGACGCTCGTTGGGAACCTTTTGCACAAGCGAAGTCCGATAAAGCGCGGCGCCGAGTGCGGATCCTGCGTTGCTGGCCACGGGTTGCACATACACCTCGTCGAAACGAGGTGACCGCCTTAGCTTGCTGTTAGCCGCGGAATTAAGCCCAACGCCTCCTGCCAGCGCCAGCCTGCGCAGGCCGGTCTGTTTGCCGTAGTGTTCGCAGACGTGCAGGACCGCGCGTTCAATGCACTCCTGCAAAGCCGCGGCTACATCCTGATGCTTGCAGTTGAAGGCCTGGCTGGGAGCCCGGCGCACAATGAGGTGCTGGTCGAGAAACGCGCGCGTAACCTTGTAGTTCTCCCGCTCTTCCGGCGTGCGGTTGAGCTTGAGCATGGGAATGAAGATGGAACCGTCAGGTGAAAGCTGCACGGCTTGCTCAAAGAAGCTGCGGTGACGCGCCGGGTCGCCGTACGGCGCCAGGCTCATCACCTTGTACTCGTCTGAATTGAAATCGAAGCCAAGATGAAGGGTGACGAGCGAGTAGAGAATGCCGATGGAATCGCCCGCCCCTACGGTGCCGATTCTTTCGAGCGTTCCGTCGCGGAAGGCGTAGACGCTGATCGCCTCAACCTCGCCTGCAGCATCGTTGACCACGACCAGGCATTCGTCCCATCCGGAAGTGTAGGCAGCGCTTGCGGCGTGCGCCAGGTGGTTGCCGACCTGGTGGACGTTTTGGAGCGGGAATGATGGCAATTCGCGGCGCATCTGTGCCAGCAGCGCCTCGCGCGACAAGACCTTATTGTAGTGGTCGGCTGACATTTCATCGCCGTCATAATGGCTGCGATAGGGAGTGAAGTCGAAGCCGTGCGCGATCTCGTCAATCTCGTGGATGGAAACGCCAGCCTCAGCGAGGCAGAACTGAAGGGCGTCGATGGGAAATGCGCCAGTGTGTCTTTTGCCGTTGAAGCGTTCCTGCTCGGCGGCGGCGGCGAGCTTGCCGTTAATCACGAGCGCGGCGGCGGAGTCCATGCCCTGGGCGATCCGGTACTCGCGCTCGTCGAGGCCAGGCCAACGCGCTTTCTTGTACGGAACCGAATTCTCAAGCCCGCTGATGCCAATGACCTTCATGGCTGGTCCTTCGCAACGCACGCGCGGACAAACTCCTGGTATGGCGCAATGCGCCATGCTGAGGCCGCTGGCAGATCGGGGCAAAAAGTGTTTCTAAAGGTATTTCGAGAGATTGTACTCCCAATTCGCAGCGCCCTGTTTAGCGCGTCCCATTGCGATCGGTCGTCTTGCACATTTGTGCGCATGCTGCATCCGAAACATTGCTGAGACTTCACGAACAACGCCGTCTCAGCGCATCCGGGCCCTTCGTTGCCGGGGAAAAATGACACATTCAGCACGTTCCACAGTCCCGAGGGTAACTTTCATCAAGATCGGCGGAAATCCCACCTATGTGGGTCGCCACTGATTCGGTAACCTGTCCAAGGTGACTTTTCGGGGGCAACGGCCTGCACATTCCCCGAGCCGGCGCCGACGTTCGTGGCAGGAGTATCCTTCTCATTCGGGAAACATTGGAGACTGCAGATGAGACGAATTGGTTGGGTTCTTCTGGCGGGAGCATTGTTGAGCGCTCGCGCTGCCAGCGCGGGCAGCGTGCCGATCCGCGTGGCGATCATCGACGGTGCGAGCGGAGGCACATATCACAACTGGAGACTGACGACTCCAGTGCTCAAAAAGGAGCTTGAAGAAACCGGGATGTTCGACGTGACGGTCATTAGCGCTCCGCCCTCTGATGGCGACTTCTCGAGCTTCCATCCGGACCTGAGCCGATACCAGGCGATCGTGATGAACTATGACGGCCCGGATTGGCCGGCAGAGTTGCGCGCGCAGTTCGAAAGGTACGTCTCCGATGGCGGAGGGCTGGTGGTGGTGCACGCGGCCGACAATGCCTTTCCTGATTGGCCCGACTACAACCTGATGACCGGCATCGGCGGCTGGCGGAAGCGCGACGAGCGCGCGGGACCGTACTGGTATTGGAAGGATGGCAAGCTGGCTTCCGATTCCTCACCGGGACCGGCGGGAGCACACGGAGCGCGGCTGCCGTTCCAGGTGACCACGCGCGACCCCGAACACCCGATCATGAAGGGATTACCGCCCGTGTGGATGCACGTGAACGACGAGCTCTATGGCACGTTGCGAGGCCCGGGCAAAAACATGAAGGTGCTGGCCACCGCGCACTCGGATCCGAGAAACAAGGGGACCGGCCTCGACGAGCCCATGCTGATGGTCGTGCGCTACGGAAAAGGCAGAGTCTTTCATACCACGTTGGGCCACGATGTGTTTGCACTGAGCTGCGTCGGCTTTATCACCACCTTCCAGCGCGGAACGGAATGGGTGGCAACCGGGCGCGTCACGCAAAAGGTCCCGCGAACGTTCCCAACCGCGAATACAGTGAGCTATCGCGTCGACATCGCGGAGATGGACCCCGGCTTTCTGAATGGAGCGACACCGATCCAGTGATTCGGTGGGAGATTCGGCGGGTGATCCGGCGGGCTCGACGGTCAGGCGACGGCTGATTTTTGTGCCCCCAGTCACAGGACGTTCACACTCTCGCTGTGATAGCATCCGGTTTTTGGCGAGGTGCCTGGCGGAATTTCGACTCTAAGCTTTCGCCACAAGCACTTTGAGACGCTGCCAATGGATGAGGAAGACGCCAGACCGGGAGCTCGAGCCCGGCAATCCGGACAACTAAGCGCCTACCGGGGCGCTGTCCCACAATCCTCGTTCGCGCACTCCGAATCCGGCTCATATGCACACCTGATTCGAAGACCACGGATTTCCAATCACCAAAATTCGATTTCCGCGCCTTTTCCTGGCGCGGACCTGCCGAAGGCGTCCGCCCCACGGCAGGCGG
>OKRB01000111.1:10313-12647 GCA_900290245.1 Candidatus Sulfuritelmatomonas gaucii
CTTTTCCTGGCGCGGACCTGCCGAAGGCGTCCGCCCCACGGCAGGCGGAGGAGTAGCTCATGAAAACGTACCTAGGAAGTGAGATCCGCAACGTCGCTGTAGTGGGGCATGCACACAGCGGCAAAACCACTCTAATTGCCGCTCTGCTGCATGCCGCCAAAATGACGCCCACCCAGGGCAGAGTTGAAGACGGCTCGGCCGTGACCGCCTACGACGAAGAAGAAGTCGCCCGCGGTATCACCATGCAGAACGCGGTCGCCTTTGCCGAATGGCAGGGCGTCAAGATCAATCTGATCGACAGCCCCGGCTTCCACATGTTCTCCCACGAGGGCCGCGCCGCTCTTTTTCCCGCCGAATCCGCCATTGTCGTTGTTAATGCTCAATCCGGCGTGGAGCCCGTCACCGAGCGCGTGTGGCGCTTTGCCGAAGAAGCGAATGTTCCCCGCATCGTACTGGTCAATCAAATGGACCACCCCAAAGCCGGCGCTGGGGGCGGCCTGAGCGCGCTTGTCGACGATCTGCACGAGCGCTGGGGCCGCAGTTGTGTTCCCGTCCAGTTGCCGATCTCAGACGCCAACGGCTTTCACGGCGTCGTCGATCTCGTCACTATGGAGGCCTACACCTACACTCCCGGTGGCGACGGCCGCGGCAAAGTCTCCGCTGAAATTCCCGCCGCGCACGCTGCCGACGCCAAGGCCCGCCACGAAGCACTTGTCGAACTTGTCGCCGAAGGCAAAGACGAGTTGATGGAAGAATATTTTGACAAGGGCACGCTGACCCCCGAACATCTCATCACCGCGCTCCATGAAGCGATCCGCGAAGACCGTATCTTTCCCGTGCTCTTCTCGAGCGGCCTCTCCAACATGGCACTCGATCATCTTCTCGACTTCCTCAAGGTCTACACGCCGGCGGCCTCTGAGCGCGCGCCCATCGCCGGCAAAGCACCCGGCGCTGCCGCCGACGATCCTGTCACATTCCGCAAGATCGCCGACGGCGAACCAACTGCAGCCCTCGTCTTCAAGACCATGTCCGATCCATTCGCGGGAAGAATCAGCTTCTTCAAGGTCATCAGCGGCATCATCAAGAATGACGCTACGCTCGAGAACTACACGCGCCGCGGCCAGGAAAAGCTCGCTCACCTGAGCATCATGCAGGGCCGCAAGGCCGTTGAGGTTCCCGAACTCCACGCGGGCGACATCGGCGCTGTGGCCAAGCTGCGCGACACGCTGACCGGCGACACTCTCGGCCAGAAGGGCGCCGAAATTCAAATCACATTGCCCGCTTTGCCCGAGCCGGCCATGACCTACGCCATCGAGCCGAAGTCGCGCGCCGATGAGGACAAGCTCGCTCCCGCGATTCACAAGTTGATGGAAGAAGATTTGCTCATTCGTTTCTTCCGCGATCCGCAAACCAACGAGTTTCTCATTGCCGGAGGCGGACAGCCGCACATTGAAGCCATCGTGAGCCGGCTCAAAAAGCGGTACCACGCAGAAGTCACGCTCAAAGCGCCCAAAGTTCCCTATCGCGAAACCATTCGCGGCAAAGCTGATGCGCAGGGCCGGCACAAAAAGCAGACCGGCGGGCACGGACAATTCGGCGACTGCAAAATCAAGATGGAGCCACTGCCGCGCGGCACGGGCTTTGAATTCGTCAATGACATTTTTGGCGGAGCTATTCCGCGCCAGTTCGTACCCGCCGTTGAAAAGGGCATCGTGGAGTCGGCCGCGCGGGGCTATCTCGCTGGTTATCCTGTGGTTGACTTCAGGGTGATTGTTTACGACGGGAGCTATCACGCGACGGGAGCTATCACGAAGTGGATTCGAACGAAATGTCGTTCAAGATGGCGGGGCGCATTGCGTTTAGAAAGTGCATGGAGCAGGCCAAGCCCTGCCTGCTCGAGCCCGTTATGAAGGTAGAAATCGAAGCTCCTGACGACTTTGCGGGAACGCTGATGGGCGACCTGAACTCGCGGCGCGGACGCGTGCAGGGCATGGAAACCAAGGGGCGCACCACCGTTATCAACGCTGAAGTGCCTATGGCCGAGATGCTCTCTTACGGCACGTTGCTCACCTCGATGACGCAGGGTAAAGGCAGTTATCACATGGAAGTGGACCACTACGACATCGTGCCGCAACTGGTCGCCGACAAGATTCTGGCGAATGCCAAGCGGCCTGTTGAGGAAGAGGAAGAGTAGCCGACGACGGGAGCACTGCGCACTACCTTTTGTGCAGGTTTTCGGCGCAGGGGCTGTAACCTGCCTCGAATCATGCGGAATGTTCGCTCAAGTGGTGCGTTGACCCCCTCAAATGTTCGCTTAAGTGGTTACATTTGGGG
>OKRB01000074.1 GCA_900290245.1 Candidatus Sulfuritelmatomonas gaucii
ATTGATTCTAAGTAGCGGGAGTAGTTCAGTGGTAGAACGTCAGCTTCCCAAGCTGAATGTCGCCGGTTCGATCCCGGTCTCCCGCTCCAAAGTTCCCTCCGCGTAACGACTCTTATTGCATTTCTTGCACCTTCATCACCAGGCATGTAATGGTGTTCTCACCGGCCAACAGTATCTGATGCGGCGTACCGGCAGGCACGTGCGTAAGCTCCCCCGCTCGCAGCGTCTGCCGCGTGCCGCTCTCGATCGCGGTGCCGCGCGTCTCTCCCGGCGCGACGATTCGCGCCTCAGCCACCACACCTCCGGTGATCAGTGTCGCGGTGCCGGCAAGCACCACGAAAAGGTCCGCCCATTTCTCATGCACCTCCGCCTCGCCGCTCCGGCTCCGAAACGACAGCATCGCACAGTGCTGCGGATACTCCTTCAGCACCTCTGACGCCGAGCCGTCTCCAAGTTTAGCCATCTTACGCAAATATGCGGCCCGCTCCAACAGAACCGCCGGCGCCCAGTGATCGACAGGATTTTTATGCGCACGCGGTTTTGGCGCAGTCTCCTCGAGCGCGACATCTTTCAAGATCTCTTTGGCCACCCTTTCCATCTCTTCCCCTTTCACCTTCGCTCAGCCTCGTCAGTGGCTGAGTTCATCCTTTACGAGCCCGCCAGCTTCCGTGCCCGTTTGAAGACCTTGAGCAACATCTGCCGTGTCAGCCTGCCGGTGTTTGTATTCTGTAGCGACGGATGAAAGCTGGCAATCGCGATCAACTCGCCTGGAAGCCGGTATTCCGCGCCGTGCATGAACGCAAACTCCGAACGCGTCTTCAACCTCCCCATCCGCCGTTCACGCGCCAGCAGGTCGTCAAACGCAATCCGCCCCAGGCACACCACCACGCGCAGATTCGGCAGCAATCGAAATTCCTCGTCAAGCCATGGCGCGCAGTTGCGAAGTTCCACTGGGGTCGGCTTGTTGCCCGGCGGTGCGCAGCGCGCTACTGACGTGATCCACAATCCGTTCAGCTTCATGCCGTCATCGCGGCTCGTTGCCGCTGGCTGTGACGCAAACCCCGCGGCGTGCAGCACTGGATACAAGAAATCGCCGGACCCGTCGCCCGTAAACGGCCGCCCGGTTCGATTCGATCCATGAGCCCCGGGCGCCAGTCCCAACGCCATCACGCGCGCTTTCGGATCGCCAAACGACGGCACGGGGCGCCCCCAATACTCCCATTCTGTATAAGCACGCCGCCGCACTCTCGCCACTTCCGCACAATGCTCACGCAGTCGCGGGCAAAGCTCGCATTCAACGATTCGTCGATTTAACGATGCAAGGGTACTCGTTGCGGCCATGACAGAATTCTACTTCCCAACTCGCTGCACGCCGTCCCGTGCCCGATCTTTCCGAGATCCGCGTCCATAGTGCATCGTGTGCCATACTGATTCTGTCTTTTCCGTTCCCAGGAGCTGGAATCGCGCATGTCCGGTCAACCTAATCCGGAGTTCCTGCGCCGTGCCATCGCGCTGGCAACGCAGAATGTTACCGCTGGCAGGGGCGGGCCATTTGGCGCAGTCATCGTGCGCGATGGCAGAATCATCGGCGAAGGGGTCAACTCCGTCACCGCAACCAACGATCCAACCGCGCACGCTGAGGTCAACGCTATCCGCGCGGCTGCCACGTCGCTCGGCACCTTCACCCTCGAAGGTTGCGAGCTCTATTCGAGTTGCGAACCGTGCCCCATGTGTCTCGCGGCCGCCTACTGGGCGCGGCTCGGCGCCGTCTACTACGGAGCGAATGCAGCCGACGCAGCACGCGCGGGCTTCGACGACAGCTTCATCTACACCGAGCTTCGTAAGAACGCCGGCCAGCGCCAGCTTCGCGCAACCCAGATGCTCGGCGATGAGGCGTGGGCCAGCTTCGCAGCTTGGATCGCATCGCCCAACAAAGTCGAGTACTGACAACGACCGTCCTTGACCACGCAACGCTGTCTTGCGTATGCTGACCACCGTTTGCGGCTGGTGAAATAACCTCGGCATTCACGCCGCAAAGCGAAAGTCCACATGACCACCGCTGCAACCACACTTCCTTCCGACCCGACGATTGGTTCACGCGCCTTGCTTATTCGCCGCGCCGCCGTTCTCGGCGCTGGCACCATGGGGTCGCGGATCGCCGCTCACCTCGCCAACGCCGGAATCCCCGCGCTCTTGCTCGATCTCGCTCCTAAGCCCGGCAGCACCGAACCACAGCTCTCTCGTAAAGCGCTCGACGCGCTCGTCAAATCCAGGCCCGCCGCTCTTTTCGAGCCCTCACTCGTTCGCCTCATCACCCCTGGCAACTTCGACGAAGATCTGCCCAGCCTCGCGAAATGCGACTGGATCATTGAAGCCGTCGCCGAAAATCTCGAAATCAAAACGGCGCTGCTCGCGCGCGTCGTGCCTCATCTCGCCGCGCACGCCCTGCTCACTACCAACACCTCCGGCCTGCCCATATCGCAAATTGCCTCCGTATTGCCTGTCCAAATCCAGAAAAAATTCTTTGGCACGCACTTCTTCAATCCCCCGCGCTACATGCGCCTGCTTGAGGTCATTCCGACTCCCCAAACCGATCCCGCCATCCTTGCCGCATTCTCGGCCATCGCCGACCGCCTCCTCGGCAAGCGGGTCGTCTTCGCGCATGACACTCCCAACTTCATCGCCAACCGCATCGGCATCGCTGTCATGTTTAACGCCGCGAACCTGATGCTCGAACAGAGCCTCACAATTGAAGAAGTCGATGCACTCACTGGCCCCGCCATCGGCTGGCCCCGCACCGGCACCTTTCGCCTCGCTGATCTAGTGGGCATTGACGTCCTCGCCCACGTGGCCGCCAACTTTCCCCAGGGGGTAAGTGGCGGCAGATTTTCTGCGATCCTCGACGAACTCCTCAAGCGCGGCTGGCTCGGTGACAAATCCAATCAGGGCTTCTACAAGAAAGTCCGCGGAGCCGATGGCAAAGACGAACGCCTCGTCCTCGATCTCTCCACCTTCGAATATCGACCCTCCGCCAAGCCCGCTCTGCCCTCGCTTGAAATGGCGAAAAACGCTGCTACGCTCTCCGAGCACCTGCGCCTTCTGCTCTCGAACAATCCGGAAAAAGACAAAGCCGCCGCTTTTCTCTGGCCCTTTCTTTCATCATTGTGGAACTTCGCCGCCGACCGCATCGGAGAAGTCGCCGACAACGCTCCCTCCATTGACGCCGCCATGCGCGCCGGCTTCAACTGGGAACTCGGTCCCTTCGAAATGTGGGATGCTGCTGGTGCCGCCGATACCGTCGCGCGTATGAAAGCATTCAGCCTCCCGATCGCCGTTCCCGCCGAAAAGCTCCTCGCCAGCTCGCGAACAAGCTGGTACTCGCCCAATCACGACGCCTGCTTCCAACCCTCCAACGGCCAGCTCATTCCAATTCCCGCCGTTCCCGGCCACGCCCGCGTCGCCGATTTCCGCCGTACCAACGGCATCATCCGCACCAACCCCGGCGCGTCGCTCGTTGACCTTGGTAACGACATCGCCTGCATCGAGCTCCATTCACTCAAAAACGCCATCGGCGGCGACGTCCTCTCGCTCATCTCCGCCGTCCTCGACCCTGCGTCCGACACGGTCCGCGACTTTTCGGGCTTCGTCATCTGCGGCGACCGCGACAACTTCTCTGTCGGCGCCAACCTCATGCAGCTTCTTCTCGCCGGGCAGGAGGGCGAGTGGGACGAGCTCGCCCAGGTCATTCATCACTTCCAGCAGATGACCGCGGCCATCAAGTTCTGCCCGCGCCCCGTCGTCGCCGCACCCTTCGGCCTCACCCTCGGCGCCGGCGCAGAGATTTGCCTGCATGCCGCGCGCCGCCAACCTCACGCTGAAACCTATATGGGCCTCGTCGAGGCTGGCGTGGGCCTCATCCCCGCCGGCGGCGGCACCAAAGAGATGCTGCTTCGCGCTCTCGACGTCGCCACTGCTCTCGATCCGCCCGACCCCAAAGATCCCCCATCGCGCTTCGCTCAATCCATCGAGTTCGCCGCAGCCCTCAAACGCGCCCTCGAAACCATCGCCATGGCCAAGGTCTCCACCTCTGCCGCCGAAGCTCGCTTGCTCGGCCTGCTCTCATCGGCCGACCGCATCACCATGAACCGCGAGCGCCTTCTCCTCGACGCCAAAGCGCAGGCCGCCGTGCTCGCTGAGTCGGGCTACACCCCGCCGCAGCCGCGCACGCAAACCCCCGCTCCCGGTATGGCCGCACTCGCTACTCTCGAAACGGGCATCTATTTGATGGGTGAAGCCGGCTTTGCCTCTGAGCATGACCAGAAGGTCGCCCGCTGGGCTGCGTATATTCTCTCCGGCGGCCCCATTACCCCCGGCACACTCGTCACCGAGCAGTACTTCCTCGATCTCGAGCTCGAGGCCTTCCTCTCCCTCTGTGGCGAGCGCAAGACCCAGGAGCGCATCGCCTTCACCCTCAAAACCGGCAAGCCGTTACGCAACTGATCCGCGCGCCACGTGAAAAGGTTGCGCTTCCGTCTCGCTCGGCATAGATTGCTCGTGGGACTCCACATGGATCACACGCGTTTCCAGCCGGTGTTATTGGTCCTGTTTGTTCTTTGCTTGGGTCCTGCAGCCCGGTCGCAGGACATGCACTCTTCCGCACTCAATACTTCCGGCAAAATCATCTTCGACGGCCGTCTCGCCCCTTACCTCATCCGCCATCTTCCCGTGAACGCCTTTCCCCAACTCCCGCCGCCGGTCCAGGAAGTGCTCACTCGCCGAGGCTGCCTCATCCCGCAAACCTACGAAGCGCATCAGCCGGAAAACGTCGTCCACGCTAGTCTGCAAGGCCCAGGCTCCACCGACTGGGCTGTGCTCTGCTCCGTCACGGGCACAGTCTCTTTGCTGGTTTTCTTCTCGGCCAACTACGCCTCTCCCGCCACCCTCGCCACCGCGCCCGAAACCGAGCGCCTCCAGTCCCACGGCTCCAGTGGCGTTCTTGGCTTTAACTGGGGCATCGATCCGGCGTCACCTGAGCAGGTCCACCAGGCGCAAATGGGCATGCGTCATCTGCCGCCGCGCATCGACCATGATGCTCTCGCCGACTCCGTCGTCGACCAGCACACCATCTACCACTTTTTTTCCGGCAATGCCTGGACGCTCCTCGACACCGAGGATTGATTTCGTTTCGCACTCTGCTTCGGCAAACGAGACTCCGGCCCCCGCTCGGCTTGACCGTCGCCCGCCTCACGATCTAACAATGAGCCAGCAGAACGTCGTTTTTCTCACTGATCACTGATTACTGATCACTGACCACTGCTCCGAAGGAGCCTCCCATGTCCGAACCCGTCCTGGTTGCCGCCATTCGAACGCCGGTGGGCCGCGCCCCCAAAGGCGTACTCTCCACCACCCGCCCCGACGATCTCGCGGCAACGGCGATCACCGGTGCACTCGACCGGCTCCCCGCGCTCGACAAATCTGAAATCGACGACGTCATCCTCGGCTGCGCCCAGCCCGAAGGTGAGCAGGGTTGGAACATCGCTCGCTATGCCGCACTCCGCGCCGGTCTTCCTGTCGAAATCCCCGGCGCCACCGTCAATCGCCTCTGCGCCTCCGGTCTCGAGGCCATCGCTGTTGCCGATCAACGCATCCGCTCCGGCCTCGCGCAAGTCATCGTTGCCGGCGGAGCCGAATCCATGAGCCTCATTCCCATGGGCGGCAACAAGCCCAGCCCCAATCCCTGGCTCGCTGAAAACTATCCGGCCTCACTACTCACCATGGGCCTTACCGCGGAGCGCGTCGCGCGCCATTACTCGGTCTCGCGCGACGACCAGGACGCCTTCTCTCTCTCCAGCCATCAAAAAGCTCTCGCCGCGCAAGCTGCTGGCCGCTTTGCGGAAGAACTGGTTCCCGTCACCGTCACCACTGCGACGCCCGACTCAAAAAATGGCAAGCCACACGCCCAGGAAAAGAAGTTCTCCGCCGACGAAGGTCCCCGCGCCGACACCTCCGCCACAGCCCTTGCGCAGCTTAAACCCGTTTTCCACGCGCAGGGCACGGTCACCGCCGGCAACTCCTCGCAAACTTCCGATGGAGCCGCCGCTGCCATCCTCATGGACGCGAGCCGAGCGCAACAACTGGGCATCGCCCCGCTTGCCCGTCTTGTCTCCTATGCCGTCACCGGCTGCTTGCCTGAAGAAATGGGCATCGGTCCCATCACCGCCATTCCCAAGGCGCTCAAGCTCGCCGGCCTCACTCTCAACGACATTGAGCTCATCGAACTCAATGAAGCATTTGCCGCGCAGGTTCTGGCGATCGTCCGCACCCTCGGGCTCGACCCCGCCCGCGTCAACATCAACGGCGGCGCCATCGCCCTCGGCCATCCCCTCGGCTGCACCGGCGCCAAACTCACAGCTACACTTCTTCGAGAGATGAAAGCGCGGAGCGCGCGCTACGGCATGGTCACCATGTGCGTCGGCGGCGGCATGGGCGCCGCCGGCATCTTCGAGAATCTCGATGGAGGGGCCTCGTGAAAGCCGCTCGCTGGCCGCTTTCCATCGTGAACGTGCTCTTGCTCGCCGGTTGCACGTACTTTGCCTGGCATGAGTTGTTCGGCCTCATGTTCGGGATGGGAGAATCGGGAGGCTCACCCGGCTTGTTAGGCGGAGCCTTTCTGCTCGTCACCGCGCTTGGAGTGGTCGGCTTTGCCATTGCCGCGCTCGGCACTTTTTCGAGGGTGCGAGTTTTCGGTCTCCTCGGTTTGGCCAGCGCCATCGCATCTCTTCCCGCCGCAGCGATTTTCGCCTGGCAGGAGGTTCGAGTCATCGTCTCGATATCGAACTCGAATGATCCCTGGCTGCGATCGTGGTATCAGGCGCATACCTGGAATCGCGTGGAGAGCTTCCTGCCCGCCGTTCTGGATCTCGCAGCGATCTGTCTGTCCGCGCTTTGGCTTCGCCAACTCGCTCGCACAAACGCTTTGCGAAGCCCTGCCGAGGGCTCCGCAGCACTCCATTCCTGAATCTCTCGCCCGCCTGCTGGCTACTCCCTATTCCCTATTGGCTACTCCCTAGTTCTTGAAAAACTCCCCATGCCCTCCGATCGCCCACGGATCATACTGCTCCGCAAACTTTGCGCGATCTTCCACACTGGGATGGCTGTAGAGCCAGAACTCAATGAACGGGCTTGGATTCGGATCTTCCAGCCACGCATTCCCTAAATCGTTGAATGCAGCTACAGCCGTTTTCTGCGGATCGGGCACAATGCCGTGAATGGCCTCCTGCCCGTACACATCGGCCTGGTGCTCATAGTGGCGGCTCACGGCGTTGGCCGCCGGCTCCAGCAGAAAGCTCGCAATCGAGATCGCGAACAACAGTACGATAAACCCCGTTCGCGAGGAGATCTCGCTCGTGCCCCATCGCGCCCCAACCCGCCGCACCAGCCACGCGGCAAATCCCGCGCACGCCCAGTACACAAAGAAAAGGCCCACCGAGTAGATCGCAATATATTTCGGGATGTGGTTCAGGACGTAGTGACCGCTCTCGTGGCCAAAGATAAACAGCACCTCATCGTTGGGAACCCTTCCCGCCGTCGTATCCCACACCACGATCCGTTTGGTCGCGCCGATTCCATTCACATATGCATTCAGCCCGTTTGTCTTCAGGCTGGCCTTCATCAAATACATGCGGTCCGGCGGAATATTTGTCCCCGTGCGTGCGACTACCTTCTCCAGCTCCGTCACCAGCACAGGATGATTGTTCTGGAGCGGCTCAAACTTGTCGAAGATGGGCGCCAGCAAAGGCGCAACAAAGATGACCAGCACCAGGATTGGCAAGCTGACGATCCACAATCCCAACCAGTAGCGCCGCGGCCAGCGCCGCACAATCCAGTTGAAGAGCAGCAAAATCGGCACGCCGAACACCAGCGCCAGTCCCAGCGACTTCCCCTCGTCGCCAAACCAGCTACCCCATCCCTGCACGCTGATGCCGTAGCTGCGCTCGTAATGCTGTCCCAGCCAATCTACCGGCAGGCCGGCCACCGCCGAAATGATGAAGTACACGGCGAAAAACACCAGCCCCTGAACCCAGCGCTTGCCCGAAATCCCCTGCGCCCATCCCTCAATCCCGGCCCATCCGCGCGCGGCGAGCAGAATCCACAGGAAGACGATTCCCCAAATCGATCCGGCAATATTCAGGATGTTGCGGATGCGGCTCAGCGCAATCGCTTTGGCCAGTTTGTCCGGCGGCAGGGTGTAGGCCTCCTGCTGATTCGCAGGTGCCGCCGGGCCGCTTCGTGGGGACGATGCCGGTGCATTCTGCGCGGCCGATGTGGATTGATCCTGGGCGGCCGTGGGCAGCATGGTCCACCCCAACAGCAACGCGGCAGAACAAAGCAAAGGCAACAATGCACGGCGAAATGTCATATCATCTCCCTTATATTCCGCAAACCTGCGACAATCAGACACACAGATGCTTTTACTCGAATCGCCGGCCCTTCCGCCATACAATTCTGCGCATCGCGCTTTTCGCCGTCCTCCCGGTGTGCCGATCGTCACTGTCGCTGCGGCTTTGCTCCCGCTGTTGGTTGCCCCCATCACAACGCGTGCGCAGCAGTCCACGCCAGTTCTTCTCGACGCAATGACTACCGAGCTGCACCGCGCGTTCACTTCGCTCGCAAAATCGCCGGCCGCTTCGATCTCAAATGTTGCCCCGTCCTCAAGCGTCGCCCCAAACTTGGTGTCCGCGTCAGCAGACGCCACGAGTGGGACTGCTCCAACCCCGTCCGGCACCGACCAGCAACTCCCGCCCTACTTCCTCAGCTACTCTGTCAGCGAAGCCAGCTTCGTCGCCATTCGCGCCCAGTACGGCGCGCTCACCGACAGCTCCTCAGGCCGCACCCGCGTGGCCGACGTCCAGGTTCGTGTCGGCAGCTCCACACTCGACAATACGCACGGCACGCATCGCGGCTCTGCAGTCAACACTCTGCAACTGCCGCTCGGCGACGATCGCGAAGCCCTCATGCGTTCGCTCTGGCTCGCCACCAACACCGGTTACGGCAACGCACTCGACAACTATCTCCGCGTAAAAACTGAATCCCAGGTGCGCGCCAAGGAAGAAGACACATCGCCCGACTTCAGCAGGCAAACACCGCAAACCTACATCGGCCCCGTAGCTCCGCCCGTCGTCATCGACCGCGCCTCATGGGAGCAGCGGGTGAGGGAACTGTCGAAGATCTTTCGCGACTACCCTGACGTGTACCAGAACATGGTTCTTCTCACCGTGCAGAATGAGACGGATTACTTCGCCTCGTCTGAAGGTTCGCAAATCGTTACGCCGCATCTGCAGGCGCGCCTCGTGGTCGCCGCCGTCACCCGCGCTGACGATGGTATGGACCTCTTCCGCGAGCAGACCTTCGAAGCCGAAACCGTCGACGGCCTTCCCAAACCGTCCGATCTCGAAGCCGCTATGCGCGCCCTCGGGCAAAGTCTTGAAGCCCTGCGCAAGGCTCCGGTCACAGAGCCGTTTGACGGCCCCGCCATTCTCTCCGGCCGCGCCGCCGCGGTGTTCTTTCACGAAGTGCTCGGTCACCGCCTTGAAGGCCAGCGCCAGCGTGGCGATGAAGAGGGCCAGACCTTCACGAAAGATGTCGGCAAGGATGTGCTGCCCAGTTTCCTCTCGGTCGTCGACGACCCCACCCAGACCACATTCGGCAATATCTGGCTCAGCGGCAGCTATCAATATGACGATGAAGGCCAGAAGGCCGAGCGCGTCGACCTCATTCATGATGGGGTGCTCAAAAACTTTCTCATGTCGCGCCTGCCCATCGCCAGCTTCGATGAGTCCAACGGCCACGGCCGTGCCGAAACCGGCCACGTCCCCACCGGCCGCCAGGGCAACTTGATCGTCACTTCCACCAAAACTGTCTCCGAAGCCGATCTGCGCAAGGATTTGATCGACGAAGCAAAAAAGCAAGGCAAACCCTACGGCCTCTACTTTGAAGACATCTCCTCCGGCTTCGCCGTCACCCAGCGCAACTCGCCGCAAGCCTTTCAGGTGATTCCGCTCGTCGTCTGGCGCGTGTATGTCGACGGCCGTCCCGACGAGCTCGTCCGCGGCGTGAGCATCGTCGGCACTCCGCTCGCTGCCATGAAGAGCATTCTTGCCACCGGCGACAAGAGCGAGGTCTTCAACGGCGAGTGCGGAGCCGAGTCAGGCACTGTCCCCGTCAGCGCCGTCGCTCCTGCCATGCTCCTCAGCTCACTTGAGACGCAGCGCCAGCCGCAAGGCACGGCGCGCCCGCCCATCCTCCCCATCCCCGGCGCGGATTCTCAAGCGACAGCAGCAAAGGAGGCGCAATGAGCCTCCTGCACTCGATGACTCACCTACCCGCGGGGTGTCCCATTCTAAAGCTCGGAGCGCAGCGGAGAGCTTTAGGGCGGGGGCCGCGATCGCTCTTCGCGCAAATCGGGTGCCCCACCCTCGGCGCGTCTTTGTTTTTGCGCCTAGGGCGGGGTTTCCTCACTCGACTTCTGCCTGCCGCAGCGCTTCTGACCCTCAATCTCACTATTGCGAATCTTGCTCACGCCCAATCCACCCGCGCCGACGCCGAAAAAGATCCCGTCCTCAAAGCCATGCTCACCGAACTCGACCGCAGCATGAGCCAGCTCCAGTTGAAAGGCTTCGCCAAGCCACTCTTCATCCAGTACCGCATCGAAGAAATCGACGATTTTGAAACGAAGGCTGAGTTCGGGTCCAGCGAGGGCTCCAATCGCGCGCACCAGCGTGTCGCCCGCGTTACCGTCCGCGTAGGCGATTACAAAACCGACAGCTCCGGCGGCCGTGGCGACGGCTCTCTCGAGCTCGCCGCCCTCGACGACGATCCTGTCGCCCTCCGCTCCGCGCTCTGGACCGCGACCGACCAGGCCTACAAAGCCGCGCTCGCAGCCTACGCGCAAAAGCAGGCGGCATTGAAAGAAGTGCAAACGCCGCCGCAGGCCGACGACTTCAGCCAGGAAAAGCCCATCATCTCGCTCGCCGATCCAGTCGCGCTTCAGTTCGACGCGTCAACCTGGGCAGACCGCGTCGCGCGATTGAGCGGCCTTTACCGCACCGACTCGACACTCAGCGCCGGCGAGCATGATATCGAGTACTCCAGCGCCAGCTTTCGGGCCCGCTCAGTCACAACCCGGGTCGTCACCAGCGAAGGAACCATCGTCCGCAAATCCTCGGCCGAGTACCAGGAATCCTTCGCCGCCGGCACACAGGCCCCCGATGGCATGCGTCTCGATCGCTCCTATGGCTCAGTTGGAACGTCTCTCGCCGACCTCGATTCCGAGTCCGTCTTCAACAAACACGCTGTCGAAGAAATCGCCTCACTCGCCGAACTGCGCAAAGCGCCGCTTGTCGAAGAGGAATATCACGGCCCGTTGCTCTTCAGCGCCGACGCCGCGACCGACACCCTGCACAATCTTCTGGCAGCTGCGGTCACGGCCACCCGTCCGGCCCTCGGCACTGAAGCGCGCACCAACGGCCCCTTCGCCTCCAGCTACCACGCGCGCGTGATGCCCGATTTCATGAACGCGGTCGACGATCCCGGCCTGAAGACTTTCGACAGCAAAGATCTCGTCGGCGCTTATGAAATTGACGACGAAGGCGTCCCCGCACAGGCCGTCAAGCTCGTTGACGCCGGCCGTCTCGACAGCTACCTCATTGGCCGCCAGCCGGTGCGCGACTTCCCGCAATCGAACGGCCACGGCCGCGCAGGCATCACCGGCCCCGCGCATCCCATGATCGGTGTTCTCAAAATCACCGCGGACAACGGCCTCTCTTACGACGACCTCAATCAAAAGCTGCTCGCCTTGGCAAAGGATCGCGGCCTGTCTTCCGTCTACTTCGTCGAGACCATGGGCTCTGCGCTCAGTCCGCGCCTGCTCTATCGCATCAGCCTCGACGGCAAACGCACGCTCGTTCGCGGCGCGGTTTTGGACGACATCGACGAGCGTGCCCTCCGCTCCAGCATCATCGTAGCCGGCAAGAACCTGTGGGTGGCCAACTACTTTGGCGACCCTCCGGTCACCGTCCTCGCTCCCGCGCTGCTCTTCGACGACGCCACCGTCCGTCGCGCCAACGAGAAAAACGAAAAGTTGCCCTTCTATCCCCCGCCCGACTAGATCACCCTCATGAGCCCAGGTCATCTCCGCCTCACACCGCCCACACCGGCAGGTTCTCTTCCTGCCGGCCCCGGTTTTGTTTCATCGATGTGACAACCATCCCACGCAACGGGACAGCCCAAGCCGAAAGCTCCGCCACATTCCCCCGCCGCACCAACTTTCCCGCACCCCAACCACCGTTTCCAGCATCCATCCAAGCAGAAGGTATTGCCGCGCATGCGAGAATGAAGCTTCAGCTCTCCCGTGCCTTGCATTCCGGGCGCCCCGCTGGTCTTTTGGCATCCCGCCCCGGAATTACCCACAGAGCAACCGGGTCAAACCCACAAATTACAATCCGAACGGAGGAGATTTCCCCAATGGCATACGAGTTACCGCCCCTTCCTTACGACTACAACGCGCTCGAACCTTTCATCGACGCCGAAACCATGCACCTCCACCACGACAAGCATCACCAGGCCTACATCAACAACGTCAACGCCGCCATCGCCAGCCATACCAACCTGGCCGCCAAATCCGTTGATGACCTGATCAGCGATCTCAATGGCGTCCCCGAAGATATTCGCGCCTCGGTCCGCAACAACGGCGGAGGCCACTCCAACCACTCCATGTTCTGGAACATCATGGGCAAGGCCAACTCGCCCGGCATCGGCGGGCACCCTTCCGGCGACATCGCCAAGCAAATCTCCGCCGACTTCGGTGACTTCGAGGCCCTCAAGAAGACCTTCAACGAAACCACGGCCAAGCAGTTCGGCTCCGGCTGGGGCTGGCTTGTCTTCCAGGGCGGCAAACTCAAGGTCATCACCACCGCCAATCAGGATTCGCCGCTGTCGCAGGGTCTCTACCCGATCCTCGGCAACGACGTCTGGGAGCACGCCTACTACCTCAAGTACCAGAACCGCCGTCCCGACTACCTCGCTGCCTGGTGGAATGTCGTCAACTGGGCCGAAGTCAACAAGCGCTTCGCCAAAGTGAAGAAATAGACGCAGCTCTTAGCCACTAGCTGCTAGCCAGTTTGCAGGAGCTCGACGGCCCGCGCTCTCGCATTGATGAGCTAGCAGCTAGAAGCTAGAAGCTTCTTCCCCCGCCGGAGGTGAACCCAACCATGGCCACGATCCAAATGACCGTCCGCCCCGAGGACCTCTCTCAGGTTCCCAAGGGTGGGGAGCGCATCCCCGAGCCCGGCGTTCTCACCATCTTCGGTGCCTCCGGCGACCTCACCAAGCGCAAGCTGCTCCCTGCGCTCTTTCATCTCTACCAGGCGAATCTTCTGCCTGAAAAATTCGCCATCGTCGGCGTGGCGCGCCGCCCGCTTGGTGACGATTTTGGCAAGGACATGCGCGAAGGCATCATCGACTTTGGCGGTGCGGATGCCGGCGATCCCAGACTCGCGAGCTTCGTCGGCCACATCAGCTACTTTCCCCTCAACTTCGACGACACCTCCCACTACGCCGCTCTCAAAACCGAACTCGATCGCATCGCCAAAGAGAAGGGAATTGGTGACGATCGCCTCTTCTATCTCGCCACCGCGCCCGAGTTCTTTGCCGACATCATCGAAAACCTGGGCGCGCACGGCATGGCCAAGCCGGAAAAAGGCCGTGTCGCCGTCGTCATCGAAAAACCCTTCGGACACGACCTCGACTCGGCCCGCGAACTCAATCGCCAGGTCAACGCTGTCTTCAGCGAGAATCAGGTCTTCCGCATCGACCACTACCTCGGCAAAGAAACAGTACAGAACCTCCTGGTCTTCCGCTTCGCCAACGGCATCTTCGAGCCAATCTGGAAGCGCAATTATATCGACCACGTGCAGATCACAGTCGCCGAAACGCTCGGCGTCGAAGGTCGCGGTCCGTTCTACGAAAAGGCCGGCGCTCTACGCGACGTCGTCCAGAACCACATGATGGAACTTCTCTCACTCGTCGCGCTCGAACCGCCATCCAGCTTTGACGCCGACAGCGTGCGCCGCGAAAAGTTCAAAGTCTGGCGGGCCATCCCCTCCATCCCCATACTCAATGCCGTCCGCGGCCAGTATGGCCCGGGGATCGTCGAGGGAGAGCACGTCATCGGCTATCGCGACGAAGAGCGCGTCAATCCCGAGTCCGGAACCGAAACCTACGCGGCCCTCCGCCTCGAAATCGAAAACTGGCGCTGGGCTGGCGTCCCCTTCTATCTCCGCGCCGGCAAGCGCATGAAGAAACGCGCCACCGAAATCTCCATCTTCTTCAAACAGCCGCCACTTCTCATCTTCAACCGCATGGCTACCTTTGGCCCTTGCAGCGAGATCCAGCCCAACCTGCTTACCATCCGCATCCAGCCCGACGAAGGCATCGCCCTGCGTTTCGGCGCCAAAGTCCCCACCAGCCCCGAAATGGCCGTCTGCCCCGTCTATATGGACTTCGATTACGAGGCGGCGTTCGGCAAATCCAGCGCCAACGGCTACGAGCGCTTGCTCCTCGATGCCATGCTCGGCGATCAAACCCTCTTTGCCCACCGCGACGGCGTCGAAACCACCTGGGCCCTCTATACGCCCATCCTGCAGGCCTGGGCTGCCAAGAAACCTGAGGTCTTCCCCAACTACTTCGCCGGCTCCTGGGGCCCCGAGTGCGCCGATCACCTTCTCGAGCACGATGGTCGCGCCTGGCGCAACGAGCTCGGCCGCAGATCATAAAAAGCAGGAAGTTGTTTGGTTGGCCCATTCTAGCCGCGTTTTTTGCGGCTAGGGCGGGGGAGAAGTACTCACCCCTTGGCTCAGCGAGGTCGCATGCTCACTCAATCCGAAAAAGCCCACGCCTTTCGCGCCCTTCACCAGCGCGACAAAGCCTTCATCATCCCCAACCCATGGGACGCCGGTACCGCGCGCCTGCTCGCGCACATCGGCTTTGAAGCGCTTGCCACCACCTCTGCCGGCTACGCCTTCTCCGCCGGCAAGCCCGATCACGGCGTCGGCCGCGATGCCATGTTGCAACATGTTGCCGCCATCGCCGCCGCAGTCGATCTCCCTGTGAGTGGCGATCTCGAGAACGGCTACTCCGATTCTCCGTCAGACGTCGCGCAAACCGTAGTCCTCGCTGCCGCCGCAGGTCTGGTTGGCTGCTCCATCGAAGATGATTCAGGCCGCGCGGATAACCCGATCTATGAAATCCATCTCGCCGCCGAGCGCGTCCAGGCGGCCGCTGAAGCCGCGCACGCGCTCTCGTTTCCTTTTACGCTTACGGCCCGCGCCGAAAACTACCTTCACGGCCGCGCAGATCTCGGCAACACAATCAAGCGCCTGCAGGCTTATCAAGAGGCTGGGGCCGACGTTCTTTACGCGCCCGGCCTCATCCGCAAAGAAGACATCGCTGTGGTGATTCGTTCCGTCGATCGTCCGGTCAACGTGCTCGCAGGTCTTGGCGATCCTCCGCTCGACCTGGCAACTCTCTCTGAGCTTGGCGCCAGGCGCATCAGTGTCGGTGGGTCTCTTTCACGCGCCGCGCTCGGTGCATTCTTCCGCGCCGCTCACGAAATGCGCGACTACGGCACTTTCACCTTTACCAAAGACGCCGCCAGCGGTCGCGACCTGAACCAGATCTTCGCCCGATCCGAGAAGCAAGGGTAAGCACGACAAGATCCTGTGTTGTGGTGCTTCCAGCCTGCTGACTTTGTGACTCTCTAACCCGCTAACCAACTAATCCTGCTAACTCCGCTAACCCCTCTGCCACCCCAATCCTTGACCTCTGGTCTCGGGAGGACTGATCGCACCTAACCTTGGCCCTTCGGTCCCTTGTTCCCTTGGTCCCCTGTTTCCTGCCCTCGATCCATCGCCTCATTCGCCAGCCGGTCGGCCTCCTTGTTTCCTACGCGTAGCGTGTGCCGCATCTCAAAACCGTCCAGCTTCAGTGCCCTCCGCTGCGCCTCTTCCCACAGTGGCCGCAAACCGGGACTCTTCACTTTGTACCGGCCCTTCATCTGCCGCACCATAAGTTCGGAATCGGATATCACCCGCAGCCGCCGCGCCGCGTTCTTGAGCGCCCAATCCATTACAGCCAATAACCCCTTGTATTCTGCATAGTTATTGGTCTGCCGCCCCAGGTACTCGCTCAGCCGGGCGACGACCCGCCCCTTTGGGTCCTCGATCACCGCCCCGTACCCCGCCGGCCCCGGATTTCCCCGCGCTCCACCATCGCAATGCGCGGTAAACCATCCGCTCGCAGTCGCTTCCGCAGCCTCTTCGCTTATGCCATAAAACAGATTTCCCATCATTGCCTATAGTTTACCCGCTTCTTTCTCGTTCCCTCGCTCTCTTGCTCCCTGCCTTTTGGTGACCAAACCCATCATTCCACGTCTATTCTGATACGCACAGGCTTGATCTTCCGGCAGCGGAGAGACAATGGCTACGGACGCGATCTGCGTTTCTATCACCCCTTCAATGAGTCTTGCCCAGGCGACTACCACCTTGGCCTGGCCGGCAGGCGGGAGGGTACAATCCTCTCAAGAAGTGGCTGCGACGCGAGCAATGGGCGGGGCGAGGCGGCAGAACTCCAATGGCGACGATTCGAGCCGGCCGCAGGAGCGTGTGCAGAGCCGTGCCCACGAGATGGACCTTATCCGCGAGGCCCAGGCCGGTTCCCGCGCTGCCTTTGATGCTCTCGTCCGTCAATATGAGCACCAGGTCCTGCGCCTGGCTCTCCACCTCACAGGCTCAGAGCAGGACGCGGAAGATATTTACCAGGACGCTTTTCTCAAAGCTTATCGATATATTGGCAACTTCCGCTTTGAGTGCTCGTTTTACACGTGGATCTATCGCATCGTAACCAATCTCTGCCTGGATCAGTTGCGCCGTCGCAAGACGCGCCGCGAGGACCACGCAATCGTGGTCGACCGCACGGGAGACGAGATTGACCTGCTCGCATCGGTTTCCGATAATCGGTCGTTTTCCAACCCCGCCCGCGAGCTTGACCGCAAGATGCTTGGCGAAAAAATCCAGGCCGCGCTTGGCAAGCTTACACCGCGCGAACGAATGGTTTTTGAATTGAAGCACTATCAGGGCCTTCGCCTGCGCACCATTGGCGAAATGTTGAACACAACGGAAGAGACCGCCAAGAATACCCTCTTCCGCGCAACAAAGAAGTTGCGCTTGCACTTGGCGGAACTGCGTTAGCCTCCGCTGCCGGCCCTTCGGCCGTCAGCTGAGTAGATTCGGTAAGAAGCCATCGCTTGAACAGGATGAGCCACAAGAACGAAAGCTCAACCCTCGCACCGCGAGCTAAGAGCTAAGGGCTAAAAGCTACTAGCTGTATTTCAGGGGCTGGAAGGACGTAACTATGAATTGCGAACTCGCACACGAACGGATGGTCACTGCAGCGTACGGTGAGCTCTCTGACGAGTTGACCCACGAACTCGAGCGCCATCTGGCCGGCTGCCCCAGTTGCCAAAGCGAGCGCGAACAGATCATCGCCCTCAGAGTGCTTGCCAATGCGCATCCCGTCGTCGAGCCGGATCCGAATCTTGTCGCCCGCGCTCACCTTCATCTCGACGAGGCGTTGGATGCAATACCACCCAAGCGCTGGTATGAACGGTTTGGCGCGCGCATTTTGAACAACTTTGCCACCTTGCAGGGCGCTCCCGTCGCCGCGCTGCTTCTGCTAGTCGCCGGCGCAGGAGCTGGCGTTCTCGGCGGCTACCAATACGCGCAGGGCCGCGCCGCCCATGCAGCCACAGAGGCGGCGGCGTCTTCTTCGGTTAAGTCTCAACCCGCCGCGCGGCAGACCGCGCTCACCAATGTCACCGGAGTCTCAGCAATCGTCCGCCAGCCCAACAGCGAAATGGTCGACGTCAGCTACAACCAGCTCGTTCCGCGCCAGATTGAAGGTTCGCTCGATGATCCGGCCATCCGGCAATTGCTGATGCTGGCCACTGAGGACGCGGCCTCGCCTGGCATTCGTGATGACTCCGTGGCGCTGCTCGCCGCCGAGTGCCGCGCTGGCCACAGTTGCCAGCCCACCGGCATTCGCGAGGCGCTGATGGTGGCCCTCCGCTACGACCGCAGCCCCAAGGTGCGCCAGAAGGCCCTTGAAGGCTTGCAGCCCTACGTGGCCGACGATGTGCGAGTTCGCGACGCGGTGCTTGAAGCCGTGCTGAACGACAGCGATCCCGCAGTCCGCACCGCGGCCATCGGTTTGCTTGAGCCTGTTGACGCCGATACCAGCGTTCGCCAGGTGCTCTATTCCGTTTCCAATTCCGACGATAACCCCCAGATCCGGAATGTATCCCGGCAGGTTTTGAGTCGGGTGCACGAAATTCAGTAAGAATGCATACCATTCCGGCCACCGCGCCGTCTGAGTGAGTGCGGACCGGACAAAAAAGATTTCCGGGGAGTAGAAAAAACATGAAACACCTTTTGAGGCCATACCCTGTATCTCATCGCAACCTTGCTCTTGCCACTCTGGCCGCTGCGGCAGCGATGCTCGCTGCGGCGCCCACTGTCGTCCACGCGCAGGCTCTGGACCTCGCACCTTTTTTCGACGATTCGAGCACTTTGCTCTCCCACACCAGTCCCGCCGGCTACCTCGGTGTGGATATCACCGACATTGACGCCGACAAGGCGCAGTCGCTCAAGCTCAAGGACACGCATGGCGCGGTGATCACGCTCATCGATCACGACGCTCCCGCTGGCCAGATCGGCCTTCGGGTCAACGACGTCATTCTCGGCATCGACGGTCAGAACGTCGATGGCGCCGAAGCATTGCGCCGCATCCTTCGCGAGATTCCGCCAGGCCGCAAGGTTAGCCTCGAAATCAGCCGCGACGGCAACATCCAGACGCTCGCCGTGCAGTTGGCCGACCGCAAGGAAATGGAAAAGGCGATCTGGAGCAAGATCGGCGTCGATGCCGACGGCATCTCGCCCATTCCGCCGCCTCCCGGCATGGGCGTCCTTCCCGGCAGCGGCGGTACACCTCTCTCTAGCGGCTTCCACATGTCGCTCTTCACCAGCACGCTCAATGTCGGCGCCATGGTTGAGCCGCTCACCTCGCAGATGTCCGAGTATCTCGGCGTGCAGGGTGGCCTCATGGTCAAACAGGTCGCCAAAAAGAGCGAAGCCGCCAAGGCCGGGCTCAAGGCCTTCGACGTCATCCTCAAGGTCGGCGCAGATTCCATCGCCACCTCCGCTGATTGGGACCGCTCCCTCCGCTCCAACGTCGGTAAGCCGGTCCAGGTCACCATCCTGCGCAGCGGAAAACAGCAGACCCTCAACCTCCAGGTCGACTCAAAACATCACAGCTGAGTCGAATCTGCTTTAGCCACCCTCCCGCATGTTAAGGGCGCCCCCAGCCGGCGCCCTTCGTGTTCCTGGATGGCCAAAATCAACCGAATCCTGTGCTCCAGCGTCGAGCTTTGTTCATCGCGCTCGCGGAAACTAAACTAGTCTCATGGAAGTTCTCTACGGCCTGCATCCGGTCGAGGAAGCTCTGAAGGCCGGGCGCCGCCGCTTTGACCACGTCCTCTTCGCACGCGAGCGCCAGGACGATCGCCTGCAGCGCCTCGTCGCACAATGCCGCCAGGCTGGAATCCGCATCAGGCAGGAGCCCCGAGAGCAACTAACCCTCGTCGCCAAAACGCCCGCGCACCAGGGCATCGTCGCCCTCGTCCGCCCGCAGGAATTCCTCTCCATCGAGGATCTCTTCGAACCCGATCCCACTAAGGCCGCAGCCCGCCTCATCCTCGCGCTCGACGGCGTTGAAGATCCGCAAAACTTCGGCGCGCTGCTCCGCGTCGCCGACGGCGCCGGTGTCGACGGTGTCATCCTCACCGAGCGCCGCTCCGCGCCCCTCAGCCCTGCGGCCGTCAAGGCCAGCGCCGGCGCAGCCGAGCACCTTCGCATCGCCCGCGTTGTCAATCTCGTGCGCGCACTTGAAGAACTCAAGCGCCACAACCTCTGGATCATCGGTCTCGACGAACGAAGCCCGACCGACTACGACCAGTTCGACCTCACCGGCGATCTCGTGATCGTCCTCGGCCGCGAGGGCGCGGGCTTGCACGATCTTGTCCGCCGCACCTGCGACGACCTCCTCCGCATTCCCATGGCCGGCGGAGTCGCCTCGCTGAACGTCTCCGCCGCTGGAGCCGTCGTTCTCTATGAGGCCGCCCGCCAGCGCCGTGTCTCTGCTGCCCGATCCACCACGTCACCCGTCCAAAAGGCTGCTGCACGCAGTGCCTTGCCGGCGAAAGGGTGGGACGGCCAGACTCCCAAGCCTGGGAAACAGAAAGGCCTCGGTTCATGAGCAGTTTCCTTGCCCGGATGGTCCGGGCATCGCATCATTTCGCGGTCATCGTTTTTGCGACTGCGCCGATCTACGCGCTCGCACAAAATTCGCCACCCGCACCACCGCCCGACCAATCTCCGCAACCGCACGGCCAGGTCATCTTCTCTCGCTCCACTGACGAGAACGGCCAGACCACCACCACCGTCGGACCGGCTGCTCCAGCGCTCGCGGGCCAGTCCGTCACAGCTCCGGTCGCCACCGATGCTGAACGCCACGCCGTCACCTTCACCGCCTTGAACCTTGACGTGCACCTTCACCCCATCGACCACAAAATCGCTGTCCGCGCCCTTCTCACGGTCCGCAACGAAGGCCAATCCCCGCTCGCGCACATCCCTTTGCAAATCTCCTCCTCGCTCGACTGGGAACACATTCGCGTCGGCGGCCGCGATGTCACGTTCACCGTCGCCACGATCAACTCTGACGAGGACCACACCGGCCAGCTCCACGAGGCCGCCATCACGCTCGCCCATCCACTCGCTCCCGGCACCACACTCGAACTCGTCGCTTACTACTCCGGCGCCATCGCGCAATCCGCCAAGCGCCTCCTCGCCATCGGCGCACCGGGCGACGTCGCCCTCCACTCCGACTGGGACGAGATCGGCGTCGACTTCACCGGCCTCCGCGGCTTTGGCAACGTCGTTTGGTACCCGGTTTCGAGCATCCCCGCCATCCTCGGCATGAGCCAGGCAACCGCCACGCTTCCCTGGCAGGCGGCTGGCGCGGCCAACGTCGACAGTGCGCGCGTCTTCGAAGAGATGGGCGAGCACAAGCTCCGAATGTCCGGTGCGCGCTTCAGCTTGCGGGTCAGTATTGAATTCCCGCAGGGCCATGCGCCCACAGTAGCGCTCATCAACGGGCGACCTGAGCCGCTGCATATCATTCCACCCTCCACCAGCGGCGGCGATACCTCTGGCTTCGCCATCGCCGAGCTCAATGACGCCACCCTCGGCTTTGAAGCTCCCAGCCTCTTCGTCGCCGACCGCACGCCCCACACGGCCGACAACACCACGCTGTGGACCCTCCCCGCCGACGAAGCGGCCGCGCCCGATTGGATCTCGGCCGCAGCCACTGTCACGCCATTCCTTCAGAACTGGCTCGGCCCCGCGCCGCGCTCCCAACTCACAATTCTCGATCTCCCCGACCCCGACGACGCGACCTTCGAAACCGGCCCGCTCCTCGTCACCGCCATGCAACAGGCTGCGCCCGATCAGCTCACCGATATCTTCGTCCATGCCCTTGCCCACGCGTGGATGTCCTCGCCGCGCGCCTGGCTCAGCGAAGGCGTGGCCCAATTCATGGGTACGCTCTGGCTCGAAAAGCAGTCCGGCCGTCAGAAAGCTCTTGAAGCTCTCGAATCGGGGCGCACGGCTCTCGCGTTCGAAGAGCCCTCCAGCCCCGGCGACAGCGCAGGTCAGCCGCTCGCCCAGGCCACTTCACCGGTCTACTATCGCACCAAGGCCGCCTACGTCTTCTGGATGCTTCGCGACCTTATCGGCGATCCCACGCTCGCTGCCGCTTTCCGCGGCTACGATCCTGCTGCAGACGCAGCACGCGGCCTCGGCCCCAACGCAAATTCTGCTTACTTCGAGCAGCTGCTCAAAAATGCGGTCGCGGGTTCAGAGGCATCCGCTGGCGGAGAGAGCTCTTCTCTCGCGATGTCGTCAACCGGGGCCCCAGCGGACCGGTCTTTGGTCCGTGGGGTGGAACCAACCGCGCCGCCCACCGATCTCTCCTGGTTCTTTTCTGATTGGATCGACAACGACAAGGGCCTGCCTGACATCGCCATCGACAACGTCTACCCCACCTCTACTGCCGCGCCTCCGCCTCCGACGCAGCGTTCCGTGATCAGATGGAGGACGACCGACCCTTCAACCGGCCAGGACCTTCCGACCCTGGCCGCGTCTCCTGATGCGCCCGGAGAAGGCGCGCCAGTTTCAGGTCCCGAAGCCGGCACATGGATCGTAGCCGTTAACCTCTCGAACTCGGGCTACGCCGCCACTCAGGTCCCCGTCACCGTCAGCAACACCGGCACTTCCATCACCCGGCGCGTCGTCGTTCCCGCGCGCGGCAAAATTACGCAGCGCATTCTCATCCAGGGCCGCCCCACTCAGGTTCAGGCCGACGACGGCACCGTCCCCGAAACCGAGGCCGATATCCACATCACCAAACTCACCACCGCAGCCGGCGACTCATCCTCATCCGCGCCCACAAGCGACCATCAGTAAGCGGATGCCTACTCTGAGCGTTGTCATCCTGAGCGAACTCGCGAAGCGAGCGAGTCGAAGGATCTGCGGTTGCTTCTTGCTCTTAGCGGAACGGCGGGAAACCGAACGAACGCGCTTTCGCTCGGAACCATGGTGGTTGCTCCATTCCCACCAACCGCTAAAAGCGATCAAAAGACAACGGCCAGAGCACTCATGCCCCGGCCGCCGTTTCTTGTTCCCTTGGTCCGTTTCTTTTTGACCCCTGATCTCTGTTCTCTGATCTCTGCTTTTTACGCCGCCAGCCGGAACCCGTCCGGATCCTTCCCGCGTACCCTCCGCCACCAAACCTGGAACGTCGGGATATTCAGCGTCACAGAAAAAATCTGCCTCAGCTTTCCTGGCGGGCACTTCAACGGCATCATTCCATGCCACGAGTGTGGTGTCCGCTGGAACAGCAGGCTTCCATTCCCCGCCGGCCCATGTGCCGCCGCCACCTTCAGCTCTTCAAACGCCGGCGCCGAGTGCGTCGAAAGCGGCCGGTCGCTCTTGAGGATCAGCGTCTCTCCGCCCCATGCCCTGTCCCAAGCGTTTTCATCGTTGAAGTGAAAAATATGCGTGGCCCGCTTGCGTGCCGCGTCGCAGTGTGGCGACACTGAGCACCCCTCCCACGCGTAGTGCCATGAGAAAGTTGGAATGTAGGTCCGCGGCCCCAGCAGCCTCCGCAAAAACTTCTGGTAGTAGTCGCCGCGCAGCTCGTCCAGAAATTCTTTCCATGGCCCAGGCAGCTCCAGCCCCGCCTTGTAGTGCAGCATGTACCGGTTGTGCGGCATCTGTCCGTGCCCGCGTTTCATGCCCTCATGCTTGTCAAAGTTCTCCACCTCGGGCAGCGTCTCGCGCAGCCGCTCGTATCCCTCCGCTGTCAGCGTGTGGTCAATGTGCGCGTAGGGATATGGCTCCGCCTTCT
This sequence comes from Candidatus Sulfuritelmatomonas gaucii, assembly GCA_900290245.1. Taxonomy (GTDB): domain Bacteria; phylum Acidobacteriota; class Terriglobia; order Terriglobales; family Acidobacteriaceae; genus Telmatobacter; species Telmatobacter gaucii. The sequence goes on from OKRB01000074.1 coordinate 23,635, forward strand.
GAAATGTCTCCGCAGACAAACGGTCCAGCACATCGCGGTTCAGGTAATTCATTCCGTGCTCCCTCACAATGATGGCTTTCAACCCAGGAAATTGGGGAATCGATCCAGAACTATTTTAATTGCGCGCAAAGCATCGGCCCACTAGCTCCGCCAACTCCGCTAGCTCCGCTGATCGACCACTGATCACTGATCACTGCGCGCGCCGCGCGCCCTTACCTTGATCCAAATTGGTGTCCCCTTGAAACCAAACGCCTCGCGAATCTGGTTCTCCAGAAATCGCTCGAAGGCAAAATGCAGCTTCACGTCGCGATCCGTAAACAGCACAAACGTTGGCGGAGCCACCGCCGCCTGTGTCATGTAATAGATCCGCACCCGCTTCGCCATCGGCACCGGCGCCCGCTGAAAATCGATCCGCTCCAGAAAACGGTTCATCGCTCCCGTCGAAACGCGCTTGCGCCGCTCTTTCGCGACTGCCACAACCTCGCGTAGCACGCGCGTCATCCCCTTGCGCGCCGGCCCGATCCCTTCCAGTGCCGATAGAAAAATCACCGGCGCATAATCCAGATATTTCAGTGCAGATCTCAATTGCTTTTCAAAAATCAAACGATCCGCCGCGGGCTTTCCATCCGTTCTGCCGGTTGTCACCGCGTCCCACTTGTTTACGATCAAAATCACGCTGCGCCCGCTCTCGTGCGCATACCCCCCGATCGTCGCGTCGCTCGCCGTCACACCTTCAGTCGCGTCAATCACGACGAGCGCCACGTCCGCCGCTTCCAGGTGCCGCCGCGCCATCACCACGCTGAGCTTCTCCGCCATCAGTTTCGTCTTGCCCTTTCGCCGGATTCCCGCCGTATCCACAAAACGCAGCGCGTTTCCCTCGAACTCCACCAATTCATCCACCGCATCGCGCGTCGTTCCCGCAATCGGCGAAACAATCGCCCGCGTTGTTCCCGTTAGCGCATTCAGCAGCGTGCTCTTTCCTACATTCGGCCGCCCGATGATCGCCACCGATGTCTCATGCTGCTCAAACTCCCCATGCGTCCGTAGCTTTGTCTCCCTCTTCCCCGGCTTCTCGCCTTCAATCCCATCTCCTGGGTGCCCCGTCCTAGCTTCGCTAGGGCGAAGTTCTGTATGAACTGGTTGCCCCATCCTGGTGATGTTTTTGTCTCTGTCGCCAGGGTGGGATCCAGCGCCGCCTTGCTCCTTCGCTATCTCGCTTCCTTGCTCCCTCCCGGGGTCCCCATCGAGTAGCCTTTGCTCGATGGGGTGGCTTGCTCCCTCTTCCTCCGGTACCTTCTCCGCAATCGCATCCAGCAGCTCACCCACACGTGATCCGTGCTCCGAACTCACTGGAAACACATCGCTGATCCCCAGCCTGCGAAAGTTCTCCGCTTCGGCCGCCAGCGCCTCGCCCTCCACCTTGTTCACTGCAAGGAACAGCGGCTTACCCAGGCGCTGCAACAATCTCGCCAACTCGTAGTCAGGTCGGGCCAGCTCCGTTCGCGCATCCACCACCATCACCAGCGCATCAGCTTCCTCGAGCGCGACCTTCGCCTGGTTGAAAATCTCGGTCGGAATCAGATCGGGATCGTCCGGAACAATTCCGCCCGTGTCCACCAGCCGGTAGTGTCGCCCGGCCCATTCGTACTCTCCATAAATGCGGTCGCGCGTAATCCCCGGCTCATCGCCCACAATCGACCGACGGCTTCCCGTCAGCCGGTTGAAGAGCGTGCTCTTGCCCACGTTGGGCCGCCCCACAATCGCCACCACTGGCAGCTTTGCGTCGCCCGTCTTCACCGGAACAACTGATCTGCGATACGTCGGCAAATTCTCTCCTCGTCCCCGCGGGTAGCCGCGGATCCCTTGTGAGCAGCTTGTTCAGTTCCTATTGTCTCGTACGAATTCGATTGCCTAACCTACCCGATCCTCCTATAAACTATGCCAATTCTCTACACCCGCAAAGGACGGTCGCACCATGCCAAAGTTCGTCATCGAGCGCGAGATCCCCAATGTCGGTTCCCTTTCGCCCCTGCAGCTCCAGGCCATCGCGCAGAAATCATGCTCCGTTCTCCAGAATCTGGGCCCGCAGATCCAGTGGCTCCAGAGCTACGTCACCGACAACAAGATCTACTGCGTTTACATCGCGCCGAATGAGGAGATGGTGCGCGAACATGCGCGCCAGGGCGGCTTCCCGGCCAACAGCGTCGCGCAGGTCCGGCACGTCATCGATCCCACAACCAGCGAAACTGCCTGACCGGGCTCCTCAACACCACCACCGATCGCTGCGCCCCCGCAGCCGGCGCCGGTGTCCGTCCTAACTCCGCCATCTCCGCTAACCCCGCTCCGATCCCTACTTCACTATCATGGAATCAGCACCCTTCATGTCCTCCTCCACCCCCTCAACCCGCACGCTGCCCACTCTTCACGAATTCTTCGCACCCGGCGGCATCCTCGCCCGCTCGCCGCTGCCCTACGAGTACCGCCCCGGCCAGTACGAAATGGCCAAAGCCGTCGAGCACGCCTTCGCCGAGCGCCGCCATCTCATCGTCGAAGCCGGCACGGGCACCGGCAAAACTCTCGCTTACCTGCTTCCCGCCCTGCGCACCGGTCAGCGCGTCATCGTCTCCACCGGAACCAAGGCCCTCCAGGACCAGCTCTTCTTCCGCGATATCCCCTTCCTTGAAACCCTCCTAGGCGAGCTGCGCGTCTGCTACATGAAGGGCCGCGCCAACTACCTCTGCCGCCACAAGCTCTACGCCCTCCGCGACCAGCCCATCCTCTCCGGCCTCGACGAAATCGACGAATACCGCCAAGTCGCCGAGTGGGAGCGCATCACCGAAACCGGCGATCGCGCCGAGCTCTCCGGCCTGCCTGAATCCAGCGCCCTCTGGCAAAAGCTCGACGCCCGCTCTGAAGCCTGCCTCGGCTCCAACTGTCCCGACTACCGCTGCTGCTTCATCACCGAAATGCGACGCCGCGCCCTCGAATCCGACATCATCATCGTCAATCACCACCTCTTCTTTGCCGATACCGCCGTCCGCGAAATGGCCGCATCTGCGCCCGACGCCGGCATCCTGCCCGAGTCCGGCGCTGTCATCTTCGACGAAGCCCACGAGCTTGAAGAAGTCGCCTCGCAATACTTCGGCCGCTCGATCTCCAACATCCGCTTTGAAGACCTCGCTCGCGACACCGACGTTCTCCTCTGCGGCAAGCAGGGCTCCGCCAACATTCCCGCACTCGCCCAGCAGCTTCGCGAGCGCGCACGACTCTTCTTCGCCGCGCTCCCGCACTCGGCCGACGGACGCCATCCCTTCTCCAGTCGCGAGGAGTTCCTCGAATCCTCCGGCGACATCTACCTCGGCGTCTGCGCCGCGCTCAAAGTCCTCGAAGCCGAAATGGATCGCCTCACCGAAGTCGAAGAATCCTCCAGCCTCAAAAATCGCACCGCCCTCCTTCGCGCCGACCTCGAATTCATGCTCGAGTCCAACGCCTCCAATATGGTCTTCTGGCTCGAGCGTCGTGGCGCCGGCTCAGCATCGGACCGGCCGGCTCGCACTGCCACTACACCCGTCCAAAAGGCCGCTGCACGCAGTGTCACCTTCCTCCAGGCCACCCCCATCGATGTCTCCGAAATCCTTCGCGAGCTCGTCTTCGACCGCATCCCCACCGCTGTTCTCACCTCGGCCACTCTCACCGTGCAGGGCGGCTTCGAGCACCTCTGCCGCCGTCTCGGCCTCGCTGAAGCGCGCGAGCTCGTCGTCCCCTCCCACTTCCAATACGAACGCCAGGCCCTCCTCTATCTGCCGCCGCAAATGCCCGACCCCCGCGCCGCCGACTTCCTCGAATCCGCCGCCCTCACCATCGAGCGCGTTCTCCGCATCACCCGCGGCCGCGCCTTCTGCCTCTTCACCAGCTACGCGCAAATGCGCGCCCTCTACGAGCGCCTCCTCCCCGTCCTCGACTTTCCGATCCTTCTCCACGGCACCGCCCCGCGCAAAGCCCTGCTTGAAGAATTCCGCGCCACGCCCAACTCCGTCCTCTTCGGAACCTCCAGCTTCTGGCAGGGAGTCGACGTCCAGGGCGAAGCCCTCAGTTGCGTCATCATTGACCGCCTGCCCTTCGCCGTCCCCTCCGATCCCGTCGTCCAGGCCCGCATGCGCGCCATCGAGGAATCTGGCGGCCGCCCCTTCTTCGACTACCAGGTGCCAGAAGCCGTGCTCACCCTCAAGCAGGGATTCGGCCGCCTCATCCGCTCGCTTGCAGATCGCGGCGTGCTCGTCCTCCTCGATCCCCGCGTCCGCACCCAGCGCTACGGCCAGATCTTTCTGCAATCGCTCCCGCCCTACCGCATCACCCAGACCATCACCGACGTAGAATCCTTCTTCGCCACCTGATCCCTGACCCCAGATCCCAGTTTTGATCTGTCATCCTGAGCGGAGCGTGTTTGGGGCCCCATGATCGTTACACGATCATGGGGTAAGCGGAGCCGAAGGATCTGCTTTTGTTCTTCCCGTATCCGCAGTGCATCACCTGGCTCTGCTGGGGTGGGAAGGCTAGCCCCACCCACCAACGCCAGCTAGCAGCTAGTAGCTGGCAGCCGCTTTTCGATACACTCCATTCCAGGCGTCGTTCCCTCGGAGGTCTCATGTCCGACAATCCCACCCCCAAAGTCACCATCATCAAGAACGGTCCCTATCGCGTATCCGGAGCGGTGCCGCTCTCCAAGCAAATCATCGGCGTCAACGCGGAGGGCGAGTCCGAAACCTGGCAGCAAGGCCACGTCTATCCCGAGCAGGCGGCCTGCTCGCTCTGCCGCTGCGGCCACTCGCAAAACAAGCCCTTCTGCGACGGCACCCACAAGCAAATTCAATTCGACGGAACTGAGACCGCCTCGCGCGAGCCCTACGCCGCGCAGGCCAAGGTCTTCGACGGACCCGCCATGCAGCTCACCGACGCCGAAAGCCTCTGCGCCTTCGCCCGCTACTGCGATCCCCACGGCCAGGTCTGGAGCCAGGTCGAGCACACCGACGAACACGCCGTCCGCGAGCGCTTCATCCGCCAGACCGGCAACTGCCCCTCCGGCCGCCTCGTCGCCATCGACAAGCACACCGGCCGCGCCGTCGAGCCCTCGCTCCCCGTCTCCATTGGCCTCGTCGAAGATCCCGCGCAACAGTGCTCCGGCCCCATCTGGCTCCGCGGCGGCATCCCCGTCGTCTCCGCCGAGGGATTCGAGTACGAGGTCCGCAACCGCGTCACCCTCTGCCGCTGCGGCGCCTCCAAAAACAAACCCTTCTGCGACGGCTCCCACGCCGCCATCAAATTCCGCGATTGAGGGGTTGGTGCGTGCACTACTTTCGGTGCGGTTTTCGGCTGAGAGGCGATAAAGTGCCTCGAATCTTGCGGAATGTTCGCTCAAGTGGTGCGTTGACCCCCTCAAATGTTCGCTGAATTGGTGTCATTTGGCCCCTAAATGTAACCACCAGAGGTTGCGAATTTACGACGCAATGACCCTTCCAGGTGCCGAATAAATTGCAAATGACACCCTCGCAGGTTACGAATTGCGCGAAAGGGTTGCAGATAATTTCCCATAAGTCTTAGTGCTGTATCTGGAGCGCCCCGCGACGCAACAGTGCGCAGTTGCATGCTCTCG
>OKRB01000153.1 GCA_900290245.1 Candidatus Sulfuritelmatomonas gaucii
CGATGGGCCACGGCGACCGCCCTGCATGCCTCTCCCGCGTTGTCCTCGCCCGCCATGCTCGCGGCGATCCCGACCGGGCGCTGGCTGCGTCCCCGTCGGGGCTTCTTCTTCAGCGACTTCAACATCCTCTTCTTCGTCCGCCTTTTCGTCGAAGTTCATCTGAATGCGGTGATCCAGATGAGCCTCCTGCAGCATCTCGCCCAACTCGCCAGTACGCAGATGCGAGGGCAGTGTCTGCTCCTCGTAATCATCCAGGTCGTGCACTTCCGGCTTGTGCCGCCGCCCATGCGGCGCGGACTCAAGTTCCTCGCCTTCGATCACCTCTTCCTCGATGACGCCGTTGCCCGGAGCATAGGACGAGGCTTTCGCTACCGGTGCGGTGGTGGTTCCAGCCGCAGCCTCATCCTCCTTCTTCTTCTTGCCGCCAAATCCAAACAGCCGGAATCCCGTCGGAGTCGAAGGGTCGATGTTATGCGATGCAGACGCGTCCGCTTCCTCTTCAGGGTCCGCGGGGCTTGCCGACTCCTCTTCGCCAGGCCGATGGCCGGTGGCCGTGGAGAACGGGAACTCCTCAAACTCAAGCTCGTCTCCGTCGGCGCTTTCCTCATCTTCCGGCGCGGCCGTCTCCTCGGACGGCGATTCAATCGAGTCCGCGGCCAGGCTTTCCTCTTCGAACTCAAAATTCGCTTCCTGAGCCTCGGCCATTTCAAGTTCACGGAGAGACGGCGGCGCCGCCTCATCATCGTCTACCGCGGGTTCCTCGTGCTCCAGGTATCCGGGATGCTCCGCCGAAACGTCGGCTTGCGACTCCTCCGCGTCCCCACGAGCCGGCTCTGCTTGGCGGCGATGCTTTGAGATCGACTCTCCGGGCAAAAGCCCGCTGCCGTCCCACGCAATCGGCGCCTCAATTAATGTCGATGGTCTCGATGTGTATGTCCGGCGCGGAGGCATGGCCCGTTCCGGTGCAGCTTCTGGAGCATCGGCACCGGGCGCGCCACCATATTTCGAGAGCGACTCCCCCGGAAGCAAAATCGCTTCCTGAGCCTGATGTCCCCGCGGTCGCTGTGGCACCGCATGCGTCTCGAGCGCATGAATCACCGGAAACTCTACGGCTTCAGGATGCAGTTCAACCGGTGCGGGTGATTTCGATTCGAATTCTGTTTCCGGCCCGGCTTGAGGGTTTATCCCCCGGCCCCCACGGCGGCGTCGCCGGCCTCGCCAGCGGCGCGCTCCCATCTCGTCGGGCGCCTGTGGCATTCCCGGCTGGCTTGCATGCACGGTTGATTCTGAAGCAGGTGAGCTGACGGGTTCCGCAGCGGCTTCCTCGGTCGGCCGGTATTCCCGGGCCGGCGCCGGCATGTGCTCGCTTCGTTGACCCCCGCGTCCGCCGCGTTCCTCGTGCCGGCCTCCGCTGCGGTCGCCAGGATGCGCCTGCCGAGCTTCGCGAGGAGCCGGCTCGGCCGGTCCGCTCGCTGCGGCTTTTTCCAGCTCGTCGGACTCTTCCTGGTCTTCGAGCTCAATAAAGTCGGTTACGTAGAGGAACGCATCGCGCTCCAGGCCAAGGTCGACAAATGCCGACTGCATGCCCGGTAAAACCCGCGTCACACGGCCTTTGTAAATGGAACCCGCGAGGGTATATTCGTTTTCGCGTTCGTAGTAGATTTCCGCGAGTTGATCGTCTTCTAAAATCGCAAGCCGCGTCTCATGCGGCGTGCTGGAAATGCAAATTTCTTTTGCCATCGTACCTTTCCGTCCGGCAGCGCAAGGCTGACCGTACCCACGGCAAGGTTCGATGGACGCGCGCTTCAATAGCGTAGGAAGGAATGGGCGGACTACCGAATTGAAGCTGGCGTATCGGCGAGAGCGCGGCGGCCTGCCCCATGGGCGGCCGACCAGGCTGAAGAAGCCGGACGGGCTGCTGATTGCAGTGATCCGATGTCAGAGAGTTTGTGGCCGCCCTGCCCGGTGTTCCCGGCGGGGCCGTTCGACCAGCGGCTAATGCAAGGCGCCTTCGCGAAAGGGAGCCGGGGAAGCTGCCTCCCGAAATCTCAAAGCGATCCTTGCAATGTGCGAGCCGCAAGTGGTCTTCCCCTCTCTGCGTACTCATAAACCCAATCCTGCCAGGCGCGATCCATCGGGACCATGCCGGCGAATTACTTGAAACATCCTTCCTTAGCGGTCCAGAGCAATACTCAATTGCTCCATCGCCGGGAAAGAGGCGAACTTTCTGGACGACATCTGAACCCAACTGGATCGAGATGCGTCAGTTGACGAACCGGCGCATGCGGACATTCATTGCCACCCCCAGCGCCAGGAACGTGAACAGCACCGAAGATCCGCCATAACTCATTAAAGGTAGAGGGATTCCGGTGACGGGCATCAGCCCGATGACCATGCCTACGTTGACCAGAATCTGAAAGGTCAACACAGCCACGATTCCCATGATAATGAGGGAACCAGACAGGTCTGCGGCTGTTTGAGCGTTTTGAATCAAACGCATCAATACTAGGAAGTATAGCAGTAGCACAAAAACCGCGCCCACAAACCCGTGTTCCTCGCTGAAGGCCGCAAAGATGAAGTCGGTGTATGGAATCGGCAGGAAATACCCCTGGGTTTGTGTGCCTTTTTCCGTTCCTTTACCCCAGATGCCCCCGGATCCCACTGCAATCAAAGACTGATTGATCTGGTAGCCGGAGCCGCGAGGATCGTTTGCCGGGTTAATGAAGCTGGTCAGCCGGGCCTTCTGGTACGGCTTCAGCAGCTTTCCGCTCGACCAGACTCCGCCGGCAAGCACCAGGAAACAGGTGATGAGAATAGCCGCCTGCTTGAAGCTGATTCCTCCCAGAAACAGTCCAGCAATCAGGATGGGCGCATAGGTAAGCGTGGTGCCGAGGTCCGGCTGAATCAGGACGAGAATCATGGGAATGCCGACCATGGCAAACGCCTTGAAAATGTCACTCCATGTCAGGTTGCGCGCGCCGAGGTTGGCAAAGTAGCGCGCGATCACGAGAACCAGCACCAGCTTCACCCATTCGGAGGGTTGAAACTGCACCGGGCCAATCCCGATCCAGCGCCGTGCACCCATCACTTTGTGCCCGATCAACTTCACCAGTACCAGCGAAACCAGAAAAATTCCATAGGCCCAGGGAGCCCAGTCGAGCAGCCGGTGATAGTCGATTTTCGCCAGAATGAACATGCCGGCAACGCCGCCTGCGATGAAAAGCATCTGCTTGCTTTCAAAGCTCGCGAACCGGGTGTGCATGGTGGTGGAGTGAACCTCGATGAGCGAAATGCCGCACAGCGCAAGCACCATGAGGAGCAGGGCCCAGTCGAAGTCACGGAAACTGAGGATGCGTCGCATTCGAGCTAGGGATCTTTCCGGCGAATCGCCAGCGCCGAAGCCAGCTCCGACGGGTTCACAGCGGAACCGCCCGCAACGCGCGGCGAGACAGGCTTGTTCTTTGGTCTCGAATCAGAAATTGATGCCGCAGCATTCTCGGCTACAATTCCGTCCCGGCCCAAAAAGAAATGTCCACCCTGCAGACGCGTAGCACCTTGGGCGACCGTATTGTTGCCCTTGCCCGGTGGCGGGTTCGGCACAGACCACAAGGCGCCGACCTCTACAGGTGATGCGGGCGCGGCCGCCTTTTCCGGTGGCAGGTTGTTTGCTTCGCGGCGCTTCTTATCGACATAAGCCTTTACCACCTGCGCGCCGATACGCGCTGGGTAATAGCTGAAGTCGCCATGCATCCACAGCACCACCACCACCAGTTCCGGATTTCGCCGCGGCACCACCCCCACGAACCATACGTTCGGGGCGGTTTCTTTGCCTTTGAGTCCCGATGCCTTCAGAAACGTGTCGCTGATCACCTCTGCCGTGCCTGTCTTGCCAGCCAGGTCGATGCCGTTCAGATGCGCCGAGACGGCGGTATGGAATGGCCCTGGCTCCGTGATCTGCGCCATTGCGTCGGTGATCAGCATCCAGTTCTGCGGATCCATGGGTACGTTGGCATCGCCTGATCCCGGGAAGCTCTCGAGAATTCCTTTGTAGAAATCCGGAGAAATCTTGGAAATCTCGTCGGGAAACACTACATGCGGCCGCACCATGTGGCCGTCGGAGGCAACCCCGCTGATGTAGCGCGCCAGTTGGATCGGTGTGGCCTCGATGGCGCCTTGCCCGATACCCACCGAGATGGTCTCGCCCGCGTACCACTTGTGGTGGTAGGCATGCATCACCCACTCGGCCGAAGGCATCAAACCCGGCTGTTCGTCAGGCAGGTCGATGCCCGTCTTCTGTCCGAACCCGAACATCTTGCCATATCTGGAAATCGTGTCGATGCCCAGCTTGTCGGCCAGCGTGTAGAAGAAGGTGTCGCAGGAGTCCGGAATCGCCGTCTCGATGTCTTCGGGCCCATGATGGCGGTCGCAGTGGTAAAGGTGCCCGTAAAAATCTGCACCGCCGTTGCAAAAAACATGCAGGTTTTGCGCGACGCCTTCTTGCAGCCCTGCCACCGACATCAGGACCTTGAACACCGAGCCGGGCGCGAGCTGCGCCTGGATCGCTTTGTTCATCAGCGGATGGTCAGGATCGGTGATCAGCTTGTTCCAGTCCGCCCTGTCGATCTTGATGGCAAACTCGTTGGGATCGAAGCTGGGCCGCGAAACCATCGCCAAGATCTGGCCGTTGCGCGGATCCATCGCCACAATCGCGCCCTGGCGGTCGCCCAGGGCGAGCTCGGCAGCGCGCTGCAGATCGTTGTCGATCGTCAGCCTCAGATCCTGTCCCGGCACAGCGTGCTGGATGCCGAAATAACCCACTTCACGTCCGTGGCTGTCTACGATCACTTCACGCGAGCCGTCCTGACCGCGAAGTAGCTGATCGTAGGTTTCCTCCACCCCTGCTTTGCCCACCACGTCGCCCGGTTCGTAGTACGCGAAGCGCGGGTTGTTCAAATCTTCCTCGCTCACTTCGCCCACGTAGCCGATCAGGTGCGCGGCAAAACCGTCGCGCGGATAAAGCCTGCGCTCCACGTCGATGGTTTCCAGTTCGGGCAGCTCGTTGCGGTGCGCCGCGATAAACGCTTGCTCATCGGCAGTCACATCCTCTTTGATCGGGATGGGCTGATATCCGGGCTCGGAGCGGTAATGGCGCAGCGTGGCCTGCAGATCGTCCAGCTTCAGATCGAGGCCCTTGGCAATCAACGGCAGGTCGGCCTGCACATTTTTGTTCTGCTCCCGCACCAGGAAACAGGTCACCGACGGATAGTCATCGACAATGATCCGGTTATAGCGATCGAAGAGCTTGCCGCGCGGAGCCAGGATCGGCTCCTGGCGAATGCGATTCTGCTGTGCCAGCACGCGATAGTTCTGTACATCCAGCACTTGCAGGCGCCACAGCCCCCCGATCAATGCCAGCATCATCAAAAGGATGCCGTATTGCACCACCGTCAGCTTGAGGGTGGGGAGTTTTTCACCGCGATTGCTGCCTGAAACCATGCCCTTTTCCTAAGAATACCCCGAGATCAATCTTTCGCCCGCTCTCCCACGCGTCACCCTGCATTACTCTCGTTTTCTTGCTCTCTCGCTCCCTGTCTTTCTACTCCCTATTCCCTGATCTGAAGACGATCCAGCACCGGAAACAGCACCAGCCCAACCACCGAGTTGCCCACAGCGCGAAAGAGCTCTGTGAGCCAGCTCCACTCGATCGCCAGTCCCAGCATGAAACGGCTAACAAAGAGGTAAATCGCGCTCGAAACCAGCGAAAGCACGAAGATCAGCAGCACGCGAACTGTGTGATTATCCACTTCAACGCGAATGCCCACTGAAGCTGCCAGAAACCCGACAGCCGTTTTGGCGATGCCGTTGATCCCGATGGCGTAATGCGAGAGCGCGTCTTCAAACAGGCCCATCACTGCGCCAATCACCGTGCCTTGGACTGGATTGCGGCGTCCCAGCGCGAAGTAAACGGTGATCACCAGGGGCAGATCGACCCAGGCGAAGCGCCCCAGAATGCGCGGCAGCCACGCCTGCAGCACCAGCGCTACCAGCGGAACCAGCGCGTAAATCAGCAGCGGATAGCGGTGGATCTCGAAATCACGCCGGGCATCTGCGCCGAGCAAGGCCATAGCTATAGATTCCTCTGCGGCGGAGTTTGCGGCGTGGAATGGGATGCAGGCGCGGCTTTGCTGCCCGCGCCTGAAGGGGCGTGCGAGGCGGATGAATTGTCTGCGCCGGTGCCCGAACCAGCCGGCGGATTTGTGGCCGATGGCGGAGTGTAGGCAGCGCCTGGCGAGAATTCATCGGGATGTAAAGGCTGTGGCGGCGGTGTCGCCGGATTTGGGTTTGTATCGTCGTAAAGTGGCTGCTTGTCCGGCGGCAGGCTGGGATCGACCAGCCCGGGCAGCTTCTCGCCCATGATCTGCGCCGCCTTCAACTGGTCGCTGATGGTGGCGGCCTCCGCGCCCTTGAGATTCTCGCTGGTAGTGATGTCCTGCTGATCCTGCTTGGAAAAGCGCGGCTCGGTTGAGGTAATCACCAGCACTTCGTCGAGGCGATCGAGATGCGTTGCCGGCTTCAGGTAGATGTCGACGAGCCCATCGTTGTCCGGATCGGTAGCCACCCGTTCCACCACTCCAACCGGCAACCCGCGCGGAAAGATCAGGTCGCCTCCCGCCGTCAGCACATTTTCCCCGGGCTTGATTCGCTGGTCGGCCGTCACGCCCACCACTTCCAGCCGGCCTGCCACGTCGCCCTTCAAAACTCCCCGGATGCGCGTCGTTTCCAGAATCACTCCCGCGCCGCTCGTCGGATCGTTCACCGCCAGCACCTGCGCCGAGTAGGGAAACACGTCGCGCACTTTGCCCACGATTCCGTCGGACGTAATCACCGCCATATCCGGCTTCAGGCCGTTGTGTGCGCCTTTGTCGATATAGAAAACATGCGAGCGGTCGCTGCCGCTGGAGCCGTAAACCTGCGCCGGCACGGTGGTGTAAATGTATTTCTCCTGAAAGCCCAGCATTGCCTGCAGCCTCTGGCCCTGGCGCGCGTCTTCAAGCAATGCGGCTTGTTCCAGCCGAAGCCGGTCCACCGTCTTCTGTAGATCCTGGTTCTGTTGGCGCACGTGAATCAGGTCGAAGTAATCGGTCCACAAGCCGGTGCTTCCAATTTTGGTGGCATGAATCAGCCGCTCCGGCGGCGAAACTACGGCGTTGGCCCACAAACGAATCAGCCTGACGCTTTTCGGATCTACCGTGTCCAGCGTGCTGCGGCCATAGCTGGTCCGGCGCACCTGCACAGCCAGGCCCGCAATCTGCACCACCAGGAAGGCGAGCAGCACCACAAGATTCCGATAGCGAGTGAATAGCGAATCCATAAAAGCCAGGGTTCAGGAGTCAGGTGTCAGGGGTCAGCGCAGGTAATGAGAAAGAAAGCAAGGCAGTCAGTTTCTGATCCCTGACCCCTGGAACCTTTTCCCTGCCTCAATCGATCTTGATTTTCCGCAGCAGGCGGAAGTCTGAGAGCATCTTGCCCGTGCCCAGAACCACGCTGGCCAGCGGATCGTCCGCCACAGAAACGGGAAGCCCTGTCTCCTCGCGAATGCGCTTGTCAAGATTCTTGATGAGCGCCCCGCCCCCGGTCAGCACAATGCCGCGATCCGAAATATCGGCCGACAACTCAGGCGGCGTACGCTCCAGGGCCACACGGATGGCGTTCATGATCACGGCGATACACTCGCCCAGCGCCTCACGAATCTCGCTGTCGTCGATGGTGATCGTCTTGGGCACGCCCTCAATCAGGTTGCGCCCCTTGATCTCCATGGTCAGCGGCTTGTCAAGCGGATAGGCCGATCCGATGTCGATCTTGATCTGCTCGGCCGTGCGCTCGCCGATCAGCAGGTTGTACTTCCGCTTCAGATAATTGGTGATGGCCTCGTCCATCTGGTTGCCGGCCATGCGCACCGAGCGCGAATAAACAATGCCGCTCAGCGAAATCACGGCGATGTCCGTCGTTCCGCCGCCGATATCCACCACCATGTTTCCCGAAGGCTCGGTGATGGGCAGCCCCGCGCCGATCGCCGCCACCATCGCCTGTTCCACCAGGTACACCTCGCTCGCCTTGGCGCGGTACGCCGAGTCCTCCACCGCGCGCTTCTCCACCTGCGTAATCTCCGAAGGCACCCCGATCACGATCCGCGGATGCACCAGCATCTTGCGGTTGTGCGCCTTCTGGATGAAGTAGTTGAGCATCTTCTCGGTGACTTTGAAGTCGGCGATCACGCCGTCCTTCATGGGCTTGATGGCCACGATGTTGCCGGGCGTGCGTCCCAGCATCTCCTTGGCCTCCTTGCCTACGGCTTCCACCTCGCCGGTGTTTTTGTTGATGGCGACGATGGAGGGCTCATTGACAACAATGCCCTTGCCTGCCGCGTAAACCAGGGTGTTGGCGGTGCCGAGATCAATCGCCAGGTCGCTCGAAAACATGCTGAAGAGCGAACGTAAGCTATGCGACCGCGAGGAGCGTGAAGTGTAACCGTTCACTGACATGGAGAAACTGAATCTACCTCAAAAAACCTGAAATTTTGGATCTGCCTTAATGCCTATTGTACGGCCAGTCGCCTTTCGCCGCAGGCATCTTCCACGACCGTCGCAAACCTGCGTACCGTAAAGCGTGCCGGTTTAGTCAACAGCAGCCCGCGCAATTGGACTCGCGACCTTCCTTTCTGGTCGGAGGAGCGGCAACAGGATTATGCTGTTCTCCGGACTCCGTCCAGCTTGGGAACTGGAATAGCGGTCGATCGACCGGGCTACTCCCCGTTCCCTACTGGCTACTCCCTGAGGCATTATGACCCATCCCACATATCACAATCTCATCGGCGGCCAATGGCTCCGGGCCGCAAGCGGCAAAACCATCCTCAACCTCAACCCCGCTGACCACTCCGACGTCATCGGCGCGTTCCCCTCCTCGCAGGCCGAAGACGTGGCTCTCGCCGTAGCCGCCGCGAAGAAGGCCTTCGTCGCCTGGCGCTTGGTTCCCGCACCCAAACGGGCAGAAATGCTGCTGCACGCCCGCGAAATCCTCATCCAGAACAAGGAGAAGTACGCCCGGGATATGACCCGCGAAATGGGCAAAGTGCTGGTCGAGACGCGTGGCGACGTGCAGGAAGCCATTGACGAGGCGCTCTATGTGTCGGGTGAGGGAAGGCGGCTCTTCGGCGTCACAACCCCCAGCGAGCTGCCCAACAAGTTCGCCATGAGCGTGCGCATGCCTGTCGGCGTCGTCGGCCTCATCACGCCGTGGAACTTCCCCATGGCCATCCCCAGTTGGAAGCTCTTTCCCGCCCTCGTCGCCGGCAACACCTGCGTCATCAAACCTGCGACTGACACGCCGCTTTCCACCTACAACCTCATCCAGGCCCTGGTCGATGCCGGCCTGCCTCCTGGCGTGGTCAACATCGTCTCCGGAACCGGTTCCGCAACCGGCTCAGCGCTCGTCGAGCATCCCGACGTGCGCGCCATCAGTTTCACCGGGTCCAGCGCCGTCGGTTCGCTGGTCGCGCAGCGCGCCGCCGCTACCTTTAAGCAGGTATCACTCGAAATGGGCGGCAAAAACGCCCAGATCGTTCTCGACGACGCCAATCTCGATCTCGCCCTCGACGGCGCGCTCTGGGGAGCATTCGGCACCACCGGCCAGCGCTGCACGGCCACCAGCCGCATCCTGCTGCAAAAGGGGATTGCCGCCGAGTTCACCGCCAAGTTCGTCGCCCGCGCCAAAAAGCTCAAGGTCGGTGACGGCCTCGATGAGTCCATCGAAGTCGGCCCGCAGGTGAACGCCGCCCAGATCGAAACCTCAAATCTGTACGTCGACATCGCGAAGCGCGAAGGCGCCCAACTCCTCTGCGGCGGCCACCCGCTCACTGGCGGCGCCTACGCGCGCGGCACCTTCTTCGAGCCCACCGTCTTCGCCGGCGTCACGCCGCAAATGCAAATCGCCCGCGAAGAAGTCTTCGGCCCAGTCGTCGTGCTCATCGAGTTCTCAAGCTTCGAAGAAGCCGTCGAGATCGCCAACTCCATCGACTACGGCCTCTCCACCTCGCTCTACACCCGCAACGTGAACCGTGCCTTCGCCGCAATGCGCGACCTCGAAGCCGGCATCACCTACATCAACGCGCCCACCATCGGCGCCGAGGTGCATCTGCCCTTTGGCGGGGTCAAGCACACCGGCAACGGCCATCGCGAAGGCCTCGGCGCCCTCGACTTCTTCACCACCTGGAAGGCCGTCTACGTCGATTACTCCGACAAGCTCCAGCGAGCCCAGATCGATAACGCCGAATAATTTACGATCACCGTCAATGACGCACGCACTACTTTTTGTGCAGGTTTTCGGCCGAGGGGCTGTAAAGCGCCTCGAATCAGGCGAAATGTTCGCGGAAGTGGTGCGTTGCACACGTGAAACGTTCGCTTAAGTGGTTACGAATTGCATCAAAATGTAACCACCAGAGGTTGCGAATTTACGACGCAATGACCCCTCCAGGTGCCGAATAATTCGCAAATGACACCCTCGCAGGTTGCGAAATAGAGCAAAGCGCACCATGTAATTACCTGAAAGAGGAATTAAATGCAATTATTTGTACTCTAGAACGCGGATTTGCGCCTCATTTTGACGCGTTTTTGCGCGATTGTGCGGGGGGCCGATTGGGGAAGTTTCTGAGAACAGATTAAAGCACGACAATAGGAGAGCCGTCGAG
>OKRB01000044.1 GCA_900290245.1 Candidatus Sulfuritelmatomonas gaucii
CGCCTTGGCCATTTCGCTCTCGGATTGGGTAGACGCAATTGCGGAATGGCATTCCGCACAGACATCGCTGCCAACGTACCCTTTGGTGGACGCTGGAGATTTGGTGGGCCACCAACCCTGGCCGGTGACACGATCAGCCGTGGTGTCCGGCAATTCATTCGGGGTCGAGTGCTGCTGGCCGGCAGCGACGAGCAGAGCAGTCAAACAGAGCCAACCTACTACCGCCACCCGAATCCCTGACAACAGCATGAAATTCAGTGTTCTCAAATCGCTGTCTAAGTTTATGCCAGAATCTCCGCCAATCCCAAATAAGTTCCGTAAGCCATTGCTTCATTGTGGGCAATTCCCTGATGAATCCGAGGAATGCGATCTTCTCTGCGCGTGATTGGCTACGGATGGTGCTCTGCTATTGGTTTGGCGTCCGTTTCGCATGGCTTGGGGCCGCACAAAGCACTAGTGATGCCTTGCCCTTCCTCGATGGTGTAGATCNNNCCGCGTCGCCGATCCCGAAATGGACGCGCAGGTCGTTCGAGGAAAGGTAACTTCCGCCGCTTAACACATCGCCTCGCTGCCGCATCCCATTCGCGATCAGATAAATAGTGGCCCCCACCGCGTCGCGAGGACTCTTGGGCCCGCCGGTGAGCTTCAACTCGACCCAATGATGATGGTCTGCATTGACGTTCCGGAGCAGCACCGGGAGTCCATCCATGTTGTTGATGACCACGTCGATTTTGCCATCGTTGAAAAGATCTCCGAATGCCGCGCCGCGGCCTACCGAGACCACCGCGAGCCCGGTTCCTTCAACGGCGGGAACAATGGTGAACTTGCCGTTCTTTTCGTTGTGGTAAAGGAGTGGTCGCTGGGCGTAGCTTTGTCCCCACTCCGGGTGCTGGTCCACCTGGGGGTAGACGTGGCCGTTGATCACCAGCAGATCCTTCCATCCATCGTTGTCGTAATCGAGGAATCCGTCTGCGAAGCTCACAAAGGGTATTGAGGACTCGGCAATTCCGGCCTGATAACTGACATCCGTAAAGAATCCCGTTCCGTCGTTCTGGAAGAGGACGTTGTAATCGTCGGCGAAATCGGTGTTCACGATCGAGAGATGTCCGTTGTTCTGATAGTCGCCGGCGGCGATACCCATGTTCGCAATCTCCCGGCCATCCTTGTTCAGGGCGTAGCCGCTTTCGTAGCTATCGTCCTCGAACGTGCCATTCCCCTTGTTCATGTACAAGTAATTCGGTGTGGAATCATTGGCGACGAGCAGGTCCGGCTTGCCATCGTTGTTGACGTCCGCGAATAAAGCGCCCAGGCCGTAATAGCCATTAGGATCGTCAACCCCCAGCTTCTTGCTCACGTCGGTGAAGGTTCCGTCGCCGTTGTTGTGAAAGAGATGGTCGTGCTCGCCCTTCAATCCGCGCGGACCGCACATCACCTCGATGCCGCGATACTGGCACATCCCATAACCAATGGCCTTGGATCGCGAGAGTGGCGGATTGCTCAGGTCGATCTGCGCGTAGCCATCTACGAACAGATCGAGGCGTCCATCGCCGTCGTAGTCGCCGAAGGTTGCTCCCGTTGACCAGGCCCCGATCGTCACTCCAGCTTTTTCGGCAACATCGGTGAAGGTTCCGTCGTGGTTGTTGCGATACAGGCGATTCTGGCCATAGTTGGTGACATAGAGATCGGGCCAGCCATCGTTGTCATAGTCCCCGACGACGCACCCGTATCCCCAGCGATCATTGGTTACGCCGGCTTTTTCCGTCACATCAGTGAAGGTTCCGTCGTGATTGTTGTGAAAGAGAGCTGCATGTGGAGCAGCGGCTTTTCCTGCGAGCGCGTCGTACGTTGACCCGTTGACCAGAAAAATATCGAGCCAACCATCGTTGTCGTAATCAATCAGGCACACGCCCGGCCCTTTGGCCTCAAGAATCAGGCGCTTTTCTGGTGTGCCTGCCTGATGATGCCAGCTCGTTAACCCGGCAGCTTTAGCCACATCCTGAAAGATGATAGGGCCGGTTTTCACAAAGCCGCCGGCGGTAATGGGGCGGTGCTGGGTATCGAACTCAGCCTCCTGAGGGCCTGCGTTCGCCATCCCGCCGCTTTGGGACGTCTGCTGTCCGCTGTTCCCGCGCTGCGCGCCGGCCGGCGTTTGCGCCAACAATGGCGATAAACCTGTGAGCAGGAAGCAGAAAATCAGAAGATCGATTCGTCGTGCAAGCACCTATCCCCCTCAACAGCGGCAAATATACGCGCACTCCCTCTTCGATCGCCGCTCCTGCCGCTCCGCAATTCACGAATCAGGCGACCGGCCGACGACGCGCACCCGTCAGCATGTCAGTGTGACATATTGCCTTCCGGCGTACTGACGGAAACCACCATTCGCATCTGCGAGCGCTTGAAGTGGCATCGGGCAAAAACCGCTCGGTGCCGCCACGTTGTGCCTGAGATGTGCGCATTCTTACGTTTTGAGACCATTGCCTTAATGAGCAGTCTAATTGCCGGTGGGTTCTCTCCAGATTACACTTAGCGGGTGCGTCCCGTGAGGTCTCCATGCGAAGCACAACGCTCTTCCTGCTTCTGGCTTTGCTGGCAGCCGCGCAATCCCGCGGCGGCAAGAGTGTAACTAGCAAAAGTGTAACTGTTGAACAATTGAGCCGCGAGGTCGGTTCATTCGGCAAGCAAAGTGACGCCAAGGCCGCTGAAAGGCTCTACGACCTGCAACTGACAGAGCGGTTGAGCGCCAATAAACTCGCTTCTTTCGAAGCGGCGCTCCCCGGGCCTGATTCGCGCCGGGCGCTGGTGGCACTTGCAGATCAGTCCGAATTCCTCGATCCTCCGCCGGCGGAGATCCCGAATCAACCGGCGCCGAACGTCGCGCAGCAGCGCGAAAGCATTGCCAGATCCATCGATTATGTCCAGGCCACCCTGCACCGGATGCCAAACCTCTTTGCCAATCGGGACACGATCCGGTTTGAAGACTTCCCGCCCGGACTGCGGGACGAAAGCACAGATACGATGGTTCCGTATCAGCCGCTGCACCCGGTTAGCCGGTCCATGGAAACGGTGCTCTATCAGGACGGCCAGGAACTCGTTCAGAAGCAGGCAGCGCAACCGGGCGGCTCAAATCCAACGCCAACCGGCATGATGACGTTTGGCGAATTCGGACCGATTTTTCCTGTGGTGTATGGAGATCTGCCGAAGGGCAATTTGAGATGGAGCCACTGGGAACAAAGCAAGACCGGCCTGGAGTCGGTATTCCGCTTCGATGTGCCCAAGGCTGCATCGCATTATCAGGTGGAATTCTGTTGCATCAGGGGCGGCATGCTTTTTCAAGAGTTCTCGGCCTACCATGGCGTGCTTATTATCGATCCTGCCAATGGAACCATTCTCCGCATGACGTTGATTGCCGACCTGGAAAAAGGGGCGCAAATCGCAGAGGCAGAATTGATGGTGGAGTATGGGCCGGTTGAGTTGGGCGGAAAGAAGTATTTTTGCCCGGTGAGAAGTATCTCCGTCTCTCGCGCTCCCGGGGAGATCGTACGCATTGCGCCTGACCGCGCGCGCATCTTATCCATGGACCAGGCGACTTCGGCCAATGAGGCTGGAGAGGGCGCGCCTTTGCAAACCATGCTGAACGAGACTACCTTTGACAACTATCATCTCTTTCGCGCCGACGTGCAG
>OKRB01000085.1:0-10715 GCA_900290245.1 Candidatus Sulfuritelmatomonas gaucii
GCGCGGCGAGCCTGTGGAACCAGTCCAATGACGGCGACAACGGCTCGCTGAAGGCCCCGCTGCCGGAGCAGGTCTGGGATACGGTTTATGGTCTCAATGCCACCGGCCCGTACGTTCAAAACTCATCCAAATCCATTCCTGCAGCCGGCGGCGGCGCCAGCAGTTGCATTAACTCCGAGGAAGATAACACCGGTACAGGCGACCCGTTTTTCTGCTCGCAGGTTTCAGGGACGGGACTTGGAGCACTGTACGGCTACGCCAAGCCAAGCTGGCAATCCGGGACAGGCGTTCCCAGTGACGGCGTGCGCGATATTCCCGATCTTTCGCTCTTCGCGGCCGGTGGGCAAAACTTCAGTGCATATCCCATCTGCGCCACTGCCGGCGATTGCGTTCCCGATTCGAGCGGCAAAATGCAGATCACCCTGGTGGGCGGAACTTCGGCATCCGCTCAGGCCATGGCCGGCATCATGGCCCTGATCGACCAGAAATACGGTCGGCAGGGGCAGGCGGACTTCACCCTCTATGCCCTCGCCAGGCAGATGCCGTCGGCCTTTCACGACGTTACCGTGGGCAGTAACAACATGACCTGCGAACAGGGAACGCCGGGTTGCACGCAGGACACAAACGGCGACGGCCTTTACTCCCTGCAAAAGTACGCCGCGACTCCCGGCTTCGATTTGGCCAGTGGTCTCGGGTCTATTGATGCCAATATGTTGGTCAGCAACTGGAACTCAATCACTTTCAAGCCCACAACCACTACGCTGCAAGTCACTCCCACCACTGCACCGCGTGGATCAACCGTCAACATCTCCTTCGACGTCAAGTCATCGTCTGGCGGTGGCACACCGCAGGGAAGCGTAACCCTCATGGCCGACCTTACTTCAAGCTCGGCCCCGTCGCTCGGCGTTTTCACCCTCAACAATGGTGCGGCCAACGCCAGTCTGACCAATCTGCCCGGCGGAACCTACGAAGTTTGGGCCCGGTACGCCGGTGACGGCACCTTCGCTCTCAGCCAGTCGGCTCCACAGTCAGTCACCATCACACCGGTGGCGAGCACGGTGAATCTCTATGGCTTTCAAGTGGAAGGCCAAACGCTCAACGCGGCAGCTCCGTGTTTGCTCAATCCGACCGAGTCTGTGTGGGAGACTTCGACCAACTTTGGCCCCTGGAGCCCCATGCCCAGCGGATCGAGTTTCTCGGGCTGGCAGGTCGCGCCGCTCGCCATCGTCAATGGTGCGTGGCCCTCGTTCGGCTCCGGCGCCGGCAGCGTAACCTTCAGCGTTGACGGCACGCCGCAGGCTACGGTCGCCTTGAACTCTTATGGCTATGCTGCCTGGGTTCCAGCGTCCACCTTCAATGCTGGCAGCCACACCATCGGCGCTACGTACTCCGGCGACGCCAGTTACGCTTCTTCCACGGCTGCTCCCTACACCGCCATCGTTCCCCAGGTAACTCCCGTGCTTTACGCTACGCCGGTTGCAAACTGCGGGCTGCTTGGGGGCTCAGGCGCCAAGGTGACCTGTTCGTTCAGCGCGGGAGACAGTTTGCGCGTGGAGGTGCAAATCTCCAGGGCGAACTGCCACATTCCAACCGGCGCCATCACCGTGAATGTTGGTTCTCTCTCACAGAACGTGACCCTCACGCAGGGCGGACTTCTTACGTTAGGCCTTAATCCGATAGGAACTCCGGTCATGGTAGGCGAGGCAGTTTTTCAAAACCTCCCGGCCGGTACCTACCCGGTATCGGCAACTTACGCCGGCGACGTAAATTCCCTGCCCGCGAATTCAGCCACCGGCAGTCCGATTCTCGGCCCACCCCCAACTTTCACGGTGGTTGCCACGGCTCCGCCCGCGCCTTTGCAGCCTACGACCACGACATTTACCGTGGACCCGCCTTCCTTCGATAACACGCTTTGGCTGAATTTCCACCTCACAGCAACAGTCACCGGACCGGCCGGATCCACGACTCCTCCCACGGGTTGGGTCGATCTCTTCGATGACGACTACGAGCTCGACGACGGCCCCCTCACTCCATCCGGCCCCAACAGCGCCACCGTGACCATGGAGCCTGACGGCGAGTTCATGGATGTCGGATCGAGCCAATTGAAGGCCGTCTACTCCGGCGATGGCGTGTATCAATCCTCCGTCAACCTGCAAAACTACCAATTCATCCTCGCGCAACAAGGTCCGGATTTCCTGCTTGCCCCCCAGGTTCGCCAGCTCACGGTGAATGCCGGCAGCTCAGGAACCGCCGGATTCAACCTTTCTTCGCTGAATGGCTACAGCGGGACTGTCACGCTTACCTGCACTCCATCGTCAAGTCTCATCACGTGCAGTCTCAGTCGCACAACCCTCGCCGTGAATGGCTTGGCCACCACAACACTCACCGTGAACGCTTCAGCGCAAGCGGGCACTATCGCTGATTCGCACCGCCAGGCGCCATCCCGCTGGCCCCTCGCTGCCGGCGTGCTAACCTTCGGCCTGTTTTTCACGCGCCGCTTCAGGAAAAGCTCCCTTTGGCGCTCGATGCTGCTGAGCCTCTGCGTTCTCGCCTGTCTCAGCGCTGTAAGCTGCGGAGGCTCGGTGAAGAGCTCAAGCCCGCCCCAGCCGCCCAAGCCGGCCGCGGCAGGCTACACCGTCGTGGTCACGGCCACGGCCAACGGCCTCGTGCACAATGCCGCACTCACGGTGGTCGTCCCCATTCACTGATTTTCCTGGTCCGTGTTTTCCAATTCCCGGACTCAATCTTCACATCCCCCCAGCGGCATGGTCTGGCCTACACTCTTTCCTATGGCCACCGCCCCCGACCTCACCCTTGAAGCCGGTCTGCCCGCAAACATCGACGCCGAGAAAACCATTCTGGGCGCGATTCTGCTCGACAACACCGCTCACGCCGAAGCCGCTGAAATCCTCAAGGCTGATGACTTCTCCCTCGACTCGCATCGCCGCATCTTCTTGCGCATGAGCGAGTTAGTGGACTCTGGCCGTGCTGTCGATATCGTCACCCTGGCCAACGAGCTGGCTCGTTACAAAGAGGTCGAAGCCGTCGGCGGTGTCGCCTACCTCGCCTCGCTCACCGAGGGTTTGCCGCGCCGCCCGGTCATCGAAGAGTACATCCGCATTGTCAAAGACAAGAGCATGTTGCGCCGCCTCATGGGCATCTGCTCGGCCGCCATCGCCAAGGCCGCCGACCAAAGTGAAGACGCCCTCGGAGTTCTCGACGCGACCGAATCACAACTCCTCGAAGTCAGCGAGGCGGGCCTTACGCAAGGCCTGCAGCCCATCGACATCATCGTTCGCGACTCCTTCGGCTCGATCGACAACCTCTACAAGCAAAGCCGCGAAGTCACAGGCCTCGCCACGGGTTTTTACGAGCTTGACCGCATGACCAGCGGTTTCCAGAAGGGCGAGCTTATCATCATCGCGGCTCGGCCCTCCATGGGCAAAACGGCGCTGGCCATCAACATCGCCCAGAACGCCGCGGTCCATCACCAGGCCATCGTCGCCATCTTCAGTCTGGAAATGAATAAGGAATCGCTCCTGCGCCGCATGTTGGCCACCCAGGCGCGTGTCGATCAGCGCCACCTGCAAACCGGTTTCGTCGGTCGCGAAGATCAGGGCAAGCTCCAAGCCGCGCTGAGTATGCTGGTGGATGCGCGCATCTACATTGACGATTCGGCTAGCACAACACTGGCCGAAATGCGTGCCAAGGCCCGGCGCCTGAGGCAAAACTCCGGTGGCCTCGACCTCGTCATGGTCGACTACCTGCAACTGATGTCGGCTTCGCTGCCTGGGGCTGGCAGCAAGCGCTATGAGAATCGCACGCAGGAGGTTTCGGCCATCTCACGCGGCCTGAAGGCCATGGCCAAGGAACTCAATGTGCCGGTCGTTGCGCTCTCGCAGCTATCGCGAGCCAGCGAACGCCGCGGCGACGACAAGCGCCCCATGCTCAGCGATCTTCGCGAATCGGGCTCCATTGAGCAGGACGCCGACGTGGTCGCCTTCATCCATCGCGACAGTTACTACAATCGCGACGAGGAGTTGACCGAGTCCGATCGCGCGAAATCGGAGATCATCCTAGCCAAGCAGCGCAACGGCCCAACCGGCATGATCCGTCTGAATTTCATCTCACGCTACACCTGCTTCGACAATCCGGAAACATCGCACGATTTTGGTGAAGACAAGTCCTGACGAGATTTCGTTTCTCAATCAGGTTCATTCTGCGGATTGCCGCGGTGAAAAGCCTACGTGTCACCTTGCGCCGGCTTCCCCTCGATGACTATCTTTGTCGAAGTACCTTGAGCAAACTGTGGGAAGACGTTCATGGACGTTTTAAAACGGCTTTTTGAGCAGCACTTTCGCCGCTCTGCTGAACGCGTGCTGCCGCTCCAGGGCCAGCTCGGCGGCTCGGGGCGCGTCATTGTTCGCCTCGCCGGCGGAGGGCAGAGCGCCATCGGTATTCTCTACTCCGTCCGTGAGGAGAACACTGCCTTTCTCGAATTCTCGCGGCATTTTCGCCGCCACGGCTTGCCGGTGCCTGAAATCTATGTGGAGGACTTGCGCCAGGGCGCATACCTCGAAGAAGACCTTGGTGACACTACGCTCTTCGAGTTCCTCAGCGCTCATCGGGCAGGAGAAGCCATCGCGCCAGAGGCCATTGAAGCCTATCGCAATGTCGTCGCCGTATTGCCGCGCTTTCAGGTTGAGGCGGGCCGCGACCTGAATTACAAGGTCTGCTATCCGCGTTCGAGCTTCGATCGCCAGTCCATCGCGTGGGACCTGAACTATTTCAAGTACTATTTCCTGCGCCTCGCCGGCGTGCCCTTCAATGAGCAGGCGTTGGAGCTCGATTTCAGCCGGCTCACGAAGTTCCTGCTCGGCGCCGATCACGATTACTTCCTTTATCGCGATTTTCAGTCGCGCAACGTGATGCTGCGCAGTGGCCAGCCGTTTTTCCTCGATTACCAGGGCGGCCGCAAAGGCGCTCTGCAATACGACATCGCTTCGCTGCTTTACGACGGTAAGGCCGATCTACCGCCCAACTTGCGCTTAAGTCTGCTTCGCAACTATCTCGATTGCCTGGCTGGCTACATCGATCTCGATCGCGATGCGTTCATGGAGCACTATTACGCGTACGTCTACGTGCGTATTCTGCAGGCGTTAGGCGCCTATGGCTTTCGCGGGTTCTATGAGCGCAAGGTTCATTTTCTGCAAAGCGTGCCTTACGCGCTCAAGAATCTCCGCTGGCTTGCCGCGAATGTCAGGCTTCCCATCGCCCTGCCCGCATTGCTTGAGGCTCTCGACGCGATCGGGTCATCTGAAAGAATCAAGGGCCTGGCGCGCGCTCCGGCGGGGTTGAAAGTGAGGATCTTCAGCTTCTCCTTTCACAATCCCATGCCGCCTGATGAGACCGGCCATGGCGGCGGATTCGTCTTCGATGCGCGCAGCCTGCCTAATCCCGGGCGCCAGGAGCAATTCCGGTCCCTAACCGGCAAAGACGAAGCCGTGATCGAATATCTCGACAGGCAGGAGAACGTCGGCCAATTTCTCTCTCACGTTTTCTCGCTCGTCGATGCCAGTGTCGCCAACTATCAGGAGCGGGGATTTTCCAGCCTCATGGTCGCCTTCGGATGCACGGGCGGCCAGCACCGTTCGGTTTATCTGGCGGAGCACCTGGCCGAGCATCTGCGCGACAAGAACCACGTCGAGGTCGTTGTCCGCCACATGGAGCTCGAGAAGCTGGGCGAGTCCGGAGAGTCCGCCTGAATGAAAGCCATGATCCTCGCTGCCGGCCTGGGCACACGTCTGCGTCCGCTCACCAACGACCGGCCGAAGGCGTTGATCACCGTTGGCGGCCGCACATTGCTGGAGATCACGCTCAGCCGCTTGCGCGAATTCGGCGTGCGCGAAGTCGTCGTCAACGTGCATCACTTCGCGGACATGATCGTGGATTATCTGAAAGCCAACGGCAACTTCGGCATGAGGATCGAAGTTTCGCGCGAGGAAGTCCTGCTCGACACGGGCGGCGGCCTGAAAAAAGTAGCATGGTTCTTTCTCGAGGGCAAGAGTCCCGGTGACAGCAGTCTTGAGGCGTTCATCCTGCATAACGTCGACATCATCAGCACCATTGACATTGGCCGCCTCGCTGAGGCGCACAGGGCAGGGAACGCGCTCGCAACCTTTGCCGTGCAGGACCGCGAGACCTTGCGCTACCTGCTCTTCGACGATCAGGGCGTTCTCTGCGGCCGACGCAAAGGGCGCGATGGCCCGCTCGAACTTGTCCGGCCTGTTGCTTCGCCTCACGCGCTCGCTTTCTCCTGCATTCACGTCGTGTCGCCCCGAATCTTTGGCAAGATGACGGAGGAGGGCGCGTTTTCCATTATCGACGCCTATCTTCGCCTCGCGGCGCAGGGAGAGAAGATCGCCTTGTTTCGCGCCGATGGAGCCTATTGGCGCGATCTCGGCCGGCCGGAAAATCTGGTTGAAGCTGAACAAGACATGGCGAGCGGATTGTATCCGCAAAGTTGATGGGTATCATTTCTCACAATTAATTGAGAATCAATGCGATCCGTCCCACAAGCAGCTCGTTGGGCGACTCTCCAGGATCCACCTCGATCAAGTGCACAGGAAACCCATTGTTATGCGGCCGCAAAACGAGGCGGTTCGACAGGAATTCCACATAGCGAAGTGTTAATTGCGCACCGCGGCGCACCGCGTATAGGTTCTGCCGGTGAGGCCGGTAGGGAAGCATAGAATTGTAGTGCCGGTCAATCAGAGCAATCGCCTCAGGCAGCACAAGCGGATCCATCGGCAGTGCATCGGTTGAGGGCACCCGGATCGCGACAAACCGCTCCCACCTGAGGCGGACGCTCGAAGCTCTGGCGTGAACCGATTGAAGCGACGTTGCCGGCAAGTGCAGCAATCCCTGGATGGCGGTTGGGCGGATCATCGGCTCATACAGCGCCACGGCATGCGAAACCAGCGGCACGACGCTGCCATCCTCGCTTTCAAGCCGATGATCAGATTGTTGAACTGGAGGAAGCAGATCGGTGGCCGTCAACCGTTGCGCCGCCAGGATCCGGTCCATTGCTTCCAGCGAAAGTCGGCGCCGGCGATTCAGAAAGTTGGAGAGATGAGCCTGTCCAAAGCCGGTCTGTCGCGCCAATAACGAAACGCTAAGCGTGCCCCGCTGTATCCTTCGCAGCAGTTCCATGCGGAGCCGTTCGTGCATCTGCGTAAAGTTCATCTGTGGAAAATTCGCTCACAGCAATGGGAGCGATTACACCCCGGTTTCTCTTGGAAAAGCTATCAGGCTGGTTGGCCTTCATTCTGCGCGTGCCGCCACAGATTGAAAAGCTACACACCGGAACGTGTCCTTCCGGTTGGTTGACGGAAGGGAATCGCGAACCTAGATTGCGGGTACTAAATCACGCATTGGTTTGTGGGAATTTTTAGGGAGTCGTTCATCGCCGCCAGTAAGCGGAGGCGGAGAACTGCCGTTCGCGGTGGTGTGTGAACAATTGCCCAAGGGCCGGTTGAACCGGCTTTACCCATTCCCGGCCCGCGCTGCCTTCCACAGGTGTCGTGGATTAACCAGTCGAGAAATCTCCAGGTCTGCGCGCCGATGGTCATGACAGCAAACAAGAGAATCCAGGCGGCAGTCCCCCATCAGGACATAAGAAACCTGAGTTGTCTAGCCTGGTTCTCTTCACCCCGAGGCACAAACAGCACGACGTTCCGCCGGGAGATGAAACAACAAACACGGAGAATCAGTCATGGAAGTGCGCGTGCAATTGAAAATTTGCGAGGGTTGCGGTTGCCTTTGGTATCGGGCCCATACACTTTGTAACGTGTATTGCAAGGAGTGTGAAATAAAACTAAAGAACTTCCCATCGCCTGAAAGCCGCAAGCGGCGCGGAAGACATGGCAAAGGACAGCTCACCAGAATCTGGGCGGTGGCTGAGGCATTGGGAGGTGCGGAATGAGTGCAGCTCTCCAGTGGCCCATCGATTGGGAAACCAACACTGCTCAGGCAGCGGCCTGGCAAGTTGCCCAGGGGAAATGCGTCACACGGCCCGCGACGCAGGCTGAAATCACGCCGGCGACGGGTCAATCCAGCCCGGCTGCCAGTCTTGCCTTCTATAGAAAGCACACTGAAAGCCTGCTGAAGCGTTACCTATATGCTTCCATGCAGGTTGGCAGGGCTCCTTCGATCCTGAGCGACCCAGTCGCGCGGGGTTGGGCGTCCAGCCGTCCAGTGCGCACCTTTGAAGACGCAGTGATCTTCGTCCTCGATATTGAAAGCTGCCTGAGCAAGCTCGGTTCACTCGATCGCGAACTATTGAGCCGTGTCGTGCTCCAGGAGTACACCCAGGCTGAAACAGCAATCTTGCTGGGCATGAGCCCGCGAACGGTTTCCAACCGGTTCGCGCTCGCGCTTGACCGGTTGACCGAGAGGTTCCTCAAGGCCAACCTTTTGGTTCTACCGCATTAATCCATACGAGGAGTTCCAGGACGATCCGGCACAGGATGGCATGCACTACGCTTTCCCGTGCCGGTTCGGTCGCAGATGCGAATCCTGTATGCAGGCGCTTCGGCCGTTGCACTTTATACCCGCCGCGCGACGACAAGATTCAGCTCCAGCATGCAATCCCGATTGCGGTGGACGTATTCCGCTTCGGCATGGAAGAATGCGTGTCTGTTATGCAAATCCGATTGTGAGGAGCCTCTTTCATGCGTCCCGCACTCTATTCCTCCGTTTTAGCTCTCTCGCTGGCATCGGCGGCCCTGGCCGCGCAGCAACCCCCGCCCACGACCGCGTCCCAGGGGCCCAATCGAGACACCAGCTACATCGACGATCAGGGAATGGCGCACATCACGCGAGTGGTGCCTGTGCCCCAGACCATCAGCCCGGAAGCACAGCAAATGATCGCCCGCGTCGTTCCGGACCAGGCTCCGCCCGAGACCCTGGCTGAGCGTCGCACCCGCACCGACGCGTCGACTGAAGCCGCACGCCTTGCCTGGACAAAACTCTGTCCCAATCACATCACCGAAGACAAGATCGCTGGCGTACCCGTTCGCATCGTTACGCCGGACGGCATTCCAGCCGCCAACAACGACAAGGTCTTCATCAACATCCATGGCGGCGGATTCAACTCCGACTCCGGCTCCTACTCAGAGTCCATCCCCATCGCCAGCTACGCCGGCGTCAAAGTGATTGCCGTCATGTATCGGCTCGCGCCCGAGAATCCATTTCCCGCCGGCATCGACGACGTGATCTCGGTCTACAAGGAGTTGCTCAAAACCTACAGGCCGGAACACATCGTTATCTACGGAACCTCGGCCGGAGCCATCATGACCGGGGAAATCGCTGTCAGGCTCAAGCAGCTTGGACTTCCCGAGCCGGCAGCGCTCGGCATCTTCAGCGGTATCGGCGACTTCGCCCTTCCCGGCGATTCGGCTGCTTTGTTTACCCTTCGCGGGCTCGGCGGCCATCTCGATCCGCCCACACCCGCACCACACGACCGGTACTACATCGGCAGCGCCGATCCCAGGGATCCTGTTCTCTCGCCCATCTACGCTGATCTGCATGGCCTGCCGCCCACGCTCTTCGTTACTGCTACGCGCGATGCGCTGCTCAGCGGCACGGTCAACCTGCATCGCGCTTTCCTGCGTGCAGGCGTAGACGCCCGCCTCGTCGTCTTCGATGCGCTTCCTCATGCGTTCTGGTACAACGCATCATTGCCCGAGTCGATTGAGGCGAGCCACATCATGGCGAGTTTTCTGATCGAGCACGTGAGCCACTAAGCGCAACACGGGCTGCATTTCTGCTCCATCTCCACCGCGCATCTTTATTGCGTTGCAGCTTCCGAGTGTGCCGCGTCTGTGGTTTCTTAAGCGTCTTCCCCGGCCCAATCACCCGCCTTCTGGTTTACGATGGACCTTGCGGCGAGGAACTGCGAACCTCTTGCGGTGCGATTGAAGCGCCCTGTGTTGCGCCCATCGGCTTTGAGGAGAAGTAGAAATTGTCATGAGCAATCTGGTGCGGGAAAAGCTACTTGAGGGGCTCGGCGTGATTGAAGCCGTTGCGCACGACGGGGCGCTGCTCGCAACGTTGAACGCTGCCGCCGAAGCCACGGCAGATGCCTTGAAATCCGGCCGCAAGCTGATGGTTGCCGGCAACGGTGGCAGCGCCGCCGACGCGCAGCATCTTGTCGCGGAGTTCGTCAACCGCCTCGTGCACGATCGCCCGGCGATGCGCGCCGTCGCACTGACCACCGATTCGTCGATTCTGACTGCCGTTGGCAACGACTATGGCTTTGATCGTCTTTTTGCGCGCCAGATTGAAGCACTCGGCCAGCCAGGGGATGTTTTTCTGGGCATCTCCACATCCGGTAAATCGCCCAACGTCATCGGCGCGCTCGAGTTTTGCCGCGAGAAGGGAATCACAACCATCGGGTTGACCGGAAGAACCGGGGGGAAGATGCCGTCGCTCTGCGACTACTGCCTCCGCATGCCATCCGATGTGACGATGTACATTCAGCAGGCGCACCTCGCCCTCGAGCACATCTTCTGCATGATTGTCGAGCAAAAATGCTTTGCCACGGAACAAAGCGCGGCCGCCTCTTCAGTCGCTGCGGCAAAGGGCTAAGCGCCCATGGAAGCCATTGTTCTCGCCGGCGGGTTCGGCACGCGGCTGGCGTCGCGGCTCGACGG
>OKRB01000085.1:10725-24122 GCA_900290245.1 Candidatus Sulfuritelmatomonas gaucii
CCAAAGCCGATGGCTCCCGTCGCCGGCCGGCCGTTTCTCGAGATCCTGCTCACCCAGTTGCGGTGTGCCGGTTGCGCCCGCGTTCTGCTCTCCGTTGGCCATCTCCACAACGTCATCCAGGATTACTTCGGCTCAGCATTCGATGGCATGAGCATTGACTACGTGATTGAGAGCGTTCCGCTCGGCACTGGAGGAGCAATTCGGCTTGCACTCGCAAAAGCCACTGAAGAATCGGTGCTGGTGCTGAATGGCGACACCTTCCTCAGTGCGGACTTCGCCGGCATGCTGCGCTTTCACGCGGCGGAAGCCGCGACAGTGACCATCGCTGTCATCCACCAGCCCGACATCGCCCGCTACGGCGGCGTAGTTATCGAGGGCAATCGTATTGTCGGCTTTGATGAAAAAGGGTGCTCCGGTCCAGGATGGATCAACGGAGGCGCCTACGTGCTCTCAAAAAATCTCGCCTGGCCGCCTGCGCTTGCTCAAAAGTTTTCCATCGAGCGGGATGTCTTCGTTCCCCAGGTCGCCCGACTTCGTCCCGCAGCCTACAAAGTCGACGGATACTTCCTCGACATTGGCATCCCCGAGGACCTCGACCGCGCACAAACTGAGCTTGCTTCTGTCGGATTTTGATTGCGGCTATCTTGTTCCCTCGGTCCCTTGGTCCCTGCCCTCACACCACCGCGTTCCGCGCAATCGCTGCGCGATACCACTCCGCGCTCAGCTTCGGAAGGCGCTTCTCGTTTCTGAAATCCACGTAATGAATTCCGAATCGTTTGCTGTATCCGTCCGCCCACTCAAAGTTGTCGAGCAAGCTCCACACGAAGTACCCCTTCACTGGGAATCCTTCCGCAACGGCGCGTTGGAGATTGGTGAGATGCGTACGCAGGTACATCACGCGCTCTGTATCCTCAACCCGCCCTGCCGGCGTCACCACATCCTCGGCGGAGCATCCATTTTCAGTGATGTAAATCGCGCGCGGGTGCCACAGATCGCAAACGTTGCGCACCGCCCAGTACATGCACTCCGGGCCGACGATGATCCAGGGCGAATCCATGTGCGGATACGACGCCTGCCGAGGCTCGATCGCATAACCCTGCGGCGAGCCGTCGGCACGAACGTAATGGGGCGAGTAGACATTGAGCCCGACAAAATCCAGCGGGCTTCCGATGGCCTTCATGTCGCCGTCCTCGATCTTCGGTGCATTCGCGCCCTCCCGTTCCAGATAGCTGTCGGGATACTTGCCCTCGAGCACGGCGGTCAGGAATGGAGCGTTCTCCTCTCGCGTCGCGCGGCGCGCAGCCTCAATGTTCTCCCGGTCTTCAATCACAGGCACAAAAGCCGTCGGATTCTCTGCCACACCCACCTGCGCCGTCGCAGCATTGGCGCGGATCGCCTGTACGCCAAGCCCGTGCGCAAGAATTCCGTGATGCCGCACCTGATTCGCCTGCCCGGCGGGCAACCGCAGCCCCGGCGCAAACTGGCCTGTGCGATAGCCGAGATCGGTGAATGACGCAAACTCGTTCGTGGTGAAGAAAGCCTTCACCCGATCTGAGAATTGGTGCGCCACATAGCCGGCATAATCTGCATAAGCATGCGCCGTATCGCGCGACTGCCATCCGCCCTCGAGAGCCTGGGGAAGGTCCCAGTGGAAGAGCGTGAAGTAGGGGGTAATGCCGTTGGCGAGCAGTTCGTCCACCACACGCTGGTAGTGGTCCACGCCCGCGGCATTCGGCTTGCCCTTGCCGTCCGGAAAGATTCGCGGCCAGGAAATCGACATTCGGTACCCACCCACACCCAGGTTCTTGAGGAGCCTGGTGTCCTCTTTGTAGAGGTGATAGGAATCGTCGGCGATGTCGCCCGTATCTCCGTCATGCGTTTTGCCGGGCGTGTGCGCAAAAACATCCCAGATGGACGGCTTGCGCCCTCCTTCCTTCACCGCTCCCTCAATCTGATACGCCGCTGTCGCGCAGCCCCACACGAACCCCTGCGGGAATTGCCGGCCCTCCACCGCGGCCTGACCGAATGAATATTCCGGCAAAGTTAGACCAGCCAGTGCGGCGGAAGCGGCGGCGGTCTTACCAAACTGGCGGCGCGTCATTTCTTTCATGGATGTCACCGTCCTCCCGATCGCAGCGAAGGTGTCCTAAAACGATTTTGTAGAATCGTCTCGATTAGGCGCTTCACCGTAACGAAATCAAAGGACGATTATAACCGAGCGGGTCTGGCGCTCCGCATCGCGCTCCGGCGCTTCTGGGCGCCATCATGAATCAATCAAGGATGCGGTCGGCAAGGATCATGCCTCTCAGTATTCATCGGCAGCGTCGCCCGAACCTTAAGCGTTGTGCCGGAACTCTTTGCATAAACCTCTTCGGAAAGATCGACGCACACAAAAAAGCCGCAGCCCCTTTTATGGCTGCGGCCTGTTGCGGCTAAAGTGGGAGCCAAATCGTCACATCTCTTTCACGCCCTCGACAAATGCTTTCAGCTTGCGGCTCCGCGAAGGATGCCGCAGTTTGCGCAGCGCCTTGGCTTCGATCTGGCGAATGCGTTCGCGCGTCACCTGGAAGCTCTGACCAACCTCTTCCAGCGTGTGCTCCGAGCCGTCCTCCAGGCCGAACCGCATCTTGATCACCCGCTCCTCGCGCGGCGTCAGCGTGCGCAGTACCTGCGACGTGTATTCCTTCAGGTTTACGCCGATCACCGCCTCGGACGGCGAAACTGCCTGACGATCCTCGATGAAGTCGCCCAGGTGCGAGTCTTCTTCTTCGCCAATCGGCGTCTCCAGTGAAATAGGCTCCTGCGCAATCTTCAACACCTTGCGTACCTTGGCCACAGGAATATCCATGCGCCGCGCTATCTCTTCGCTCGAAGGCTCGCGGCCCAGTTCCTGCACCAATTGCCGGCTGGTCCGGATCAGCTTGTTGATGGTCTCGATCATATGCACCGGAATGCGGATCGTTCGCGCCTGGTCTGCGATCGCGCGTGTGATCGCCTGCCGGATCCACCATGTTGCATACGTCGAAAACTTGTAGCCGCGCCGGTACTCGAACTTGTCCACCGCTTTCATCAGGCCGATATTGCCTTCCTGAATCAGGTCGAGGAACTGCAGTCCGCGGTTCGTGTACTTCTTGGCGATTGAAACTACCAGCCTGAGGTTGGCCTCGATCAGCTCGCGCTTGGCCTGCTCGGCGTCCATATCGCCTTGGATCATCTCGCGCTGCGTGCGCTTCAGCTCGGCGATTGACACGCCCGCGTCGGCCTCGATCTTTTCGAGATCGGTCCGGCAGTTCTTTTGCTGCCGCCGATACTCCTTCTTCATATCCTCGCTTTTTGAAGCATCGAACTTTTGCTCCAGCGAGCGGATCTGGCGCTCCAGCGTGCGCATGGTGTCGACGGTCTTATTCACCTTGTCCAACAAGCGCTTGCGCTCCAGCGCCGTATACTTCAGCTCGCGCACGATGCGCGAGATATACACCTTCTCGCGGCCCACCGCCCATCGCAGCCGCCGTGCTTCCTTCACCTTGGCCTTGTTCGCCGTGGAGATTGCCGCCTGCTTCTCTTCAAGCTGCGCCAGCTTCTTCTGGTGCTTCACCAGCGCGTCGGTGCGGGCTACGGTCGCTTTTACGCGAGCCTGCACCACTTCTTCGGTGAGTTCTTCCTCATCGAAGATCACCACTTCTTTTACGTTGCGCACGCCGCGCTTCAGGTCCTCGCCCAACGCTGCAATCTCGCGAATCACGATCGGCGACCGCGAGATCGCCTTGAGCACGCGGTTCTGGCCGCGCTCGATGCGCTTGGCGATCTCCACTTCGCCCTCGCGCGTCAACAGCGGCACGGTTCCCATCTCGCGCAGATACATGCGCACCGGGTCGTTGGTCTTCTCCAGCGTGCCCGGCGTCAGATCGAGCTCGACATCCTCACCCTCTTCCAGCTCAAAATCCTTGTCGCCGGGAAACTTTGGAGTGTCCAGCAGGTCGATCCCCTGGCCGCTGATGGTCGTCATCAAGTCGTCCAGATCGTCGGGCGAGCCAATCTCATCCGGCAAGGCGTCGTTCACGTCGTTATAGGTCAGGTAGCCCTTTTCCTTGCCCGTATCGATCAGACCCTGCACTTCGTCTTCGAATTTGTCTTCGATTGCCAAAATATTCCTACTCTCTTCGGCAGAATTCATCCTGCCCGATTTCATCCTGGGCGCCTCACCCAGTGGATTGCCTCACTCCGCAACGGCTTCAACCAAGATGTTCAGTCAGGCCCAGTGGCGCCGGAATCATTTCCGGACGCACGAAAAAACGACTTCTCTTCAGAAGTCATCGCGCGGGTACACACCCACGCATCCCGCTCACGCGGACAATTGTTTTCCTCGGAACAGGATGCCAACGCTTCAGGTTTCGCCTGGGTCGCCCGCGAGCCGAAGCTCATGTGTGGGGCAAAAGGGGCGTGCATCCTCACTGAGATCAACAGATTACCACAACTTCACATGCCAGCGCCAAAACAATTTCGGCGGAAAATCAACCCCGCGCGTCCATTCGGGAACCAAGCCCGGTGCGAACCTCCGTTCGTTCGCTCCCGCTCCTCTTCTTTAGACGCCGGAAAGCGCCGATTTGACGCAAGATTGTGGCACTTAAGCCAGGATCGGATTCACGTCCCTAAACCCCATTGTTCCGGCCCTTTCTGGCCCTGGAGCTGCCGCAATTTCCGGTCCAGATCCGCCTTTTGCTGGGTCAGGAGCGCCACCTCTTCAAAGTCGCCTCTGCGCTCGGCTTCGGCAATCTCCGCTCGCAGGCTCCGCTGCCGGCCTTCCAAAGCCCGTTCTTGGACCTCCTGCAGCGCGCTCGCCACCTCACCTGCCTCCGGCGGCCGGCCCTCACCCAGCAACGCCTCAGCCAGTAAAGCTCGCTGACTTTGATCTTCCACCACGTCCATCGCGTCCCTGGCTTCGCGCTTGGCCAAAGCTTGGATCGCCTGGAATGCCCCGAGATGCTCAAACGAGCCTGGCTGCTCCTCGACGGCATCCACCGCCAGCCGCCGCGTAGGCTCCTCCTCGGGGTCGGTAATCGAAAGCGCCCGCAGCAACACCCGTTCCACCTCCGTCAGCCTTGCCGCCCGTTCCTCCACCCGCTCGCGCCGCCTCAGCGCCGCTTGTCTCAGCTCCTCGCGCATCACCGCCGAGCTGATGCCCAGCTTTTGCGCGGCGTCCGCGGCGAACTGCTCCCGGGCCAAGGTCACCGGCATGCGCCGGATGTGCGGCAGCAGAAAATTCATCGCCTTCACCTTTTGCTCCGCGCTCGCGCCGGGAAACAACTGCCGCGCCCGCTCAATCAAGTGATCCGCCTGGCGCCGAGCCCCGCGAATCGCTTCCTTATACGCTTCCACTCCGCGCTCGCGCACGAACCGGTCGGGGTCCAAGCCGCCTTCGAGCGTCACAATTTTGATTGCAAATCCCTCCTCCGACAGCAGCGCAATCGACTTTTCCGCCGCGTTTGCGCCGGCTGCATCGGGATCGAAATTCACCACGACATTCGAGGTATGCCGCTTCAGGATCGCCACCTGCTGCTCGGTGAACGCCGTTCCGCTGGTTGCAATCACATTCTGAATCCCCGCCAGAAACACGCTGATGCAATCCATCTGGCCTTCTACCAGCAGGGCAAACTCCAGTGCGCGAATCGCCTGTTTCGCCTTGTCCAGATTGAACAGCACCTGCCCCTTCGTATACAGCGGAGTCTCCGGAGAATTAATGTATTTTGCCCCGGTCTTTTCGCCCGTTTCCAGCGTCCGCGCCGTGAACGCGATCACGCGCCCGCCCTCGTTCGCAATGGGGAAGATCACGCGCTTGCGAAAGCGGTCATAAATCGGCCCCTGGCTTCCGTCTCCCTGCTCCTTTGAGCTGAACAGCCCGCTGGCCCGCAGCGTCGCCTCATCGGCCATTCCACTCAACCGGTCGCGCAGCGCATTAAAACTGTCGGGCGCATACCCGATGCGGAACGTCTTCATCCCTTCGGTCGTCAACCCCCGCCCAGCGAGATACTCGCGAGCCAGCGCACCCTCCGGCCCGCGCAGTTGCTCCCCAAACCACGCTGCGGCGGTTTCGTGCAGATCGAGAAGTTTCGTCCGCAAACGTGCCTCGGCAGCCTGCTCCGGCGATGAAAACTCGCGCTTGGGCAGCGGAATGCCGCTTTTCTGCGCCACGATCCGCACCGCCTCAGGAAAGCCCACGTTCTCAATCTTGCTCACAAACGAAAACACGTCACCGCTGGCCTGGCAGCCAAAACAGTAGAAAAACTGCTGTCCTGAGTGCACGCTGAACGAGGGCGTTTTCTCCTTGTGAAACGGGCACAGCCCAGTAAAGCGCTGGGCTCCCGCCTTGCGCAGCCGGATGTATCCCTCGATCACCTTCACGATGTCGGTCTGCTGCTTCACGGTTTGGGCAAAATCGCTCAAAGGAGAATCTCTACATGAGCATAAGGCCGCCGCACGCGCGCCCGATGTGGAAGTGGTGGATTGCCAAGCAACTTCGCATTCCGGGGGCCTCATCTAATAAAATCACTGAGTTGTGGTACTTTTGCCGCCCGATGGCGCCCACTTGAGCCTGCCGCGGGCCGCTTGCAATGCCAAACCGGGAGCGCGCTGCTTGTTGCCCTGCTCGTTCCTAATCCCCTGGAGGTTATGCATGATGCGTTCAGCACAGTGGCAGTTTGCGCGAATTTTTCTGGCTGCCTTAAGTATCGCAGCGTTTGCCGTTCCCAAAAATGTGATTGCCCAGGACTCGCAGCATCTGGTGAGCCCATCCGACCCGCAAAAGGCCACCGTGGATGCCTCGCAAAGCCGGCAACAGAACATCGACACGCTCAACAGCTTTTTCTCGTCTGACCAGGCGCAGAAGGCGTTTCAATCGGCCCACATGAACCCGCAGCAAGTGAAGAAAGCTGTCGCCGGTCTCAGCGACCAGGAACTGGCACAACTCGCCTCCCGCGCCCAAAAAGCGCAGAACGATTTCGCCGCCGGGAATATGTCGAACTACGACTTGCTGATTATCCTGATCTGCATTGCGGCGCTGATCCTCATCATTGTCGCGGTGCGCTGAGAGACACTCCATGCTGCGCAGAATGACCAGCGCTGCTTCGAGCGCATTTCTGTTGATTTGCATCCCTGCGCTCGCTGCGGGATCCGCCAATCTATGGCTCGACGTTCCTTTCGTGCCGCAACAGAAAGATGGTTGCGGCGCCGCGGGTGTCGCCATGGTGATGCAGTACTGGGAACAGCACCAGGGCCGGTCCGTGCAGCCAGAAGCCAACCCCGCCCGAATCCTACGCGCCCTCTACGCGCCCACTGCTCATGGAATCTATGCATCGGCAATGGTCCGCTACTTTCAGCAGAATGGCTACCGAGCCTTTGCCTTTGCAGGCCAGACGGCCGATCTCGAGCGCGAATTGGCGCAAGGCCGTCCGCTCCTCGTCGCACTCAGGCCCGGTTCCGGAGCATCGCTCCACTACGTCGTGGTCGCCGGCCTCGACCAGCCTCAACAACTCGTCCTCATAAACGATCCCGCGCAGCGCAAGCTCCTCAAAAAGGACATCTCCCAATTCGAGCGGGAATGGAATGCGGCTGGCCGCTGGACTCTGCTGGCCGTCCCGGAAACGAGCAGCCATTGAGCGCATTCCGGCGCTGGAGCATTGGCGCTGTTCTTGCGTGCGGCTGCCTGCATCCGTTTGCGCAAATTCCCACTCCGCCAACTCCTTCAGACAATCAACTGCAACGCCTCGCCGACCAGCAGAAGTGGAACACCATTGTCACCCTAATCGAACCCATCAGCCCGCGCACAGCCCAAATGGATTTCTATCTGGGAATCACCCAGGCGCATCTCGGACACCTGCCTGAAGCGCAAGCCGCGCTCGAAGCCGGCCGCCGCCTTGCGCCCAGCGATTCAAGATTTCCCACCGAGCTGGCCGGCATCGCCTTCACGCAAAAAAAGTATCCTCAGGCGATTCGCCGCTTGCGCCAGGCCGTCCGCCTTGCGCCCCACGACGATTACATCAACAACTTTCTCGGCACCGCCTACTTTCTCGAGGGGAATCTCGAAGCCTCTTTGAAGTACTGGAATCGCATGGGCAAGCCCGCAATTGCGCAGGTTCGCGAAGATCGCCAGCCCCACATCGACGCGTCGTTGCTCGATCATGCCTTCGCATTTTCGCCCGCAGCCACGCTGACTCTGCCGGAGTATCTCGATTCCAATGCGCGTGTTCGCGGCCTCGGCGTCTTTCCGCAATTCCAATTCGATTTCGACGCTCGTAACGACGGCAAATTCGACGCCGTCTTCCGCGCCCACGAACTCAACGGGTTCGGCGACACCAAGCTCGAAGCGCTGTTCCTCTTCTTCCAGGGTCTCCCGTTTCAGGAGGTCGACCCGCAGTTCTACAACCTGCATCGCGAAGCCATCAATTTCACTTCAATGTTCCGCTGGGACGCGCAGAAGCGGCGCATCTTCGCTGATTTTTCCGGACCCTTTGAGCACGGAGCCAAATACCGCTGGGATCTCGCCGCCGATCTTCGCAGTGAAAACTGGGCCATCCGCAATGGCTTCGCAGGACCCGCTCCGGTCCTCGCCGGCTTCAATATGCGCACTGAGATGGCATCCTTCCAACTTGCGTCGCACGCCGGCGATCGTTTCACTTGGGCTGGCGGAACCGAGGCCTCGCATCGCAACTTCCGCAGCGTCGCGCCCGGCGCCGTCCTCACACCGCAGATGCTCGCCTCTGGTTACGAGCTCTCGCAGCAAGCGCAATTCGACAGCACGCTTTGGCGTGTGCCCGAGCGGCGGTTCGTTGTCACCGCCGGAGCTGCCTCCGATGCATCGCGGCTCTGGTCGCAACCTTCGCAGTCGTTTGAAAAGCTCACCGGCTCGCTCGCCTGGCATTGGTTTCCGCAACTCAGCGGAGACGATTACGAAACCTCACAACAGTTTCGCGCCGGCAAGACCTTCGGCCAGCCGCCCTTCGACGAACTCTTCATCCTGGGTCTGGAGCGCGATAACGACCTTCCCCTGCGCGCT
This sequence comes from Candidatus Sulfuritelmatomonas gaucii, assembly GCA_900290245.1. Taxonomy (GTDB): domain Bacteria; phylum Acidobacteriota; class Terriglobia; order Terriglobales; family Acidobacteriaceae; genus Telmatobacter; species Telmatobacter gaucii. Next base: position 19,775 of record OKRB01000085.1, read on the forward strand.
CACATCGGTACGCGCGACGGCCGCAAAGGCAGCGCTCCTCTCGGCCGCAACTACCTGCTCGAGAACTGGGAACTCAACAAGAATCTCTACGCCAACGGCATCGTCAAGCTCCAGCTCGGCCCCTTCTTCGATATCGGCAACATCACAGATCCCGGAACACAGCTCGGATCGCACATTTGGCTCTTCGATACCGGAGCGCAGGTCAAATTACGCGTCTTTGGCTCCGGCCTGGTCTTCAGCTTCGGCAAGGACCTCCGCACCGGCAACAACGCCTTTTACGTATCGATGCTTGAGTAAGCGTCCATTGGCGACGTGCTCAAGTTCACCTTCGCCGGCGGCAGGATTGCGCAAATCGATGTCATCGGCGACCGATCGCGGCTGCGCGCTCTCGACTTGGCTGTCCTTGGCGGCGAGTGACCTTCTCGATTGACAGGGAAGAACTTACCGCGCTGTCCGCCCAGATCTTTCTCGCGCTCGGACTAGGCTCACGTCCTGTGACGGCCGGCCCGCGGCTCCGGAAACCCTGATTTTTCGCCTTCGGCGCAAAATAGTTGTTGCAACGAATATATTGCTCCTGCATCCAACCAGACAAAGGAGAAACCCATGACCCAAACTGCCACCCCCCCAACCACCGCGGTCGCCACCACTTCCGCCACGACCACCTGGAAGATCGATCCCGCCCACTCCGCCGCCGAGTTCAAAGTCAAACACATGATGATCTCGTACGTAAGAGGCAAGTTCAGTGGAATCAGCGGCGTGCTTCATCGCTACGAAGCCGACCACACTCGCTCCACCCTTGAAGTCTCCATTGATACCAGCACCCTCAACACGCTCGACGCGCAACGCGACGGCCATCTTAAGGGCGCAGACTTCCTCCATGTGGAAAATTTCCCCGCCATGACCTTCAAATCCACCCGTATCGAGCGCAAGGGCGACGGGTATGCTGTCACGGGCGACTTGACCATCCGCGGCGTGACCAGGCCCGTGACTTTGACCGTCGAGGAAGTGAGTGAGCCCGCAAAGGATCCGTGGGGAAATACGCGCATCGGTCTTACAGCCACCGCCAAAATTAACCGCAAAGACTTTGGCCTGACCTGGAACACGACCCTCGAAACCGGCGGCGTGCTCGTCGGCGAAGATGTCGGCATCACTCTCGACGTGCAATTGGTCAAGGCCGCATAAGACGGCCGCGCCGACAGCCGCGCTCACGGGCAGGGAACAGTGCACAAAGCTCTTCCAATCCTTGACTGTGAACCCTGATCCCTGAATTACCTGTTGCAACGAATATCTCACCTGCGCATCCAATAGAAGTACGGATCAGCGGATTCAAAGCAACGTTTGCCGGCGCGTCGCCGCCGAGGGGATTTTCTGTCGATTAGGTCCCTTCGCCCGATCCCGGCATTAAGCTTGCTCTAGGTCCGCTCCCCGGAGGTTCACCATGTCCCTCAGAGCTGTGAAAGAGATCTACCAGACCAAGCCCACCATTGAAGGTGCGGGCGTCAAGCTGCAACGCGCCTTCGGCTTCGGCAAAACGCACGAGTTCGACCCGTTCCTCCTGCTCGACGACTTCCGAAACGAGAATCCGGCAGACTATCTCGCCGGCTTCCCCTGGCATCCGCACCGCGGCATCGAGACCATCACATACGTGCTGGCCGGTGAAGTCCAGCACGGCGACTCGCTCGGCAACAAGGGCCGCATGACCGCCGGTGATGTGCAGTGGATGACCGCAGGCAGCGGCATTCTCCACCAGGAGATGCCCAAAGGCGACGAGCGCGGCCGCATGCATGGCTTTCAACTCTGGGCCAACCTGCCGGCATCGCTCAAAATGACCGACCCACGCTATCAGGACATCCCGTCCACTGCCATCCCCGAGGTCACCGAGGACGACGGCACCAAGGCGCGCATCATCTGCGGCGAGTTCTGGGGAAAAACCGGGCCGGTCGAAGGTGTCACCGCCGGGCAATACTCGGTTGACGCGCGCTACGTCGATATCTCAGTGCCGCCCAACAAGCACCGCCGCATCAAGGTTGAAACCACGCGCAACGCCTTTGCCTACGTCTTCGCGGGCTCGGGAACCTTTCGCGATGCCTCGCAGCCGCAGGCTGTGCTCACGGAATCAGCAGTCGATCCAAATGCCACGCCAGTCTACGACGCGAAAAACCATTCGCTCGTCCTCTTCGACCGTGGCGACGAGATCGTGGTGCAGGCCGGCCCCGAAGGCATCCGCTTCCTGCTCGTTTCCGGCAAGCCGCTCGAGGAGCCGGTAGCCTGGTATGGCCCAATCGTCATGAATACGCAGGAAGAGCTGCGCCAGGCCTTCAGCGAGCTGCAATCAGGCACGTTCATTCGTCGTGGATAAATGCAACCGCCGCACACCAGGGTGGGGTCATTGGCTCTACCCTTGGCGGGCAGATGCACCACCCTCGCCGCGTCTGCTATTTTGCGCTTGGGCTGTGAGCCGTGTGGAATGGCTGGAATTTTTCGTGAACGCCTGCGAGCCTGAAATCCAAAGGTCGAAATTCAGACCGTAAGAAAAATGGCTCCGTCTTCGACGGCCAGTTCAAGTCCTGCGGCTTTCGCCGCTTCCTGGAGCGCAGCGTCAAGCATCACTACCGGGTCGGGACCTACAGCGAGCCGGCGCATCAGCCCTTCGCCTTTTTTCGCGCCGGCCGAGAGCGTGATCTTCAATCCGCGCCGCTTGCATTTCACCGGCGTGCCGTCTTCGAGCTTCACGTTCATCGGCTTGATGAATGCGTCCACATAGTGCACTCCGATGCCCGACTTGTCGTCAGTGTGTTTTGGCAGTTTATTTAGGGCGTCTGCGTTCACTTCGCAAAGCTTAGTTTTCACGTTGGGCTCCAACCGGCTCAAATCCCTTCGATTCCAGGAATTCGTCCATCACTTTTCTGAAGGCGCGCGTATGTTCGGGCGTGCTCCCGCAGCAAGTGCCCACGATGTTCGCGCCCGCATTGAGCAGCGGCATCAGGCCTTTCACCATCTGCTCCGGCGTTTCATCGTAGACCACCTTCATATTTACGAGCTTCGGTTTTCCCGCATTCGGCTGCACCATCACCGGCAGGCTGGTTGCGCTTTTGTAGCGCTCCACTGCAGCCAGGGCGCGCTGCATATCCATTCCTGTGCCACAATTCAGCGCCACGATATGCGCGCCATTCTCTTCCATGAACTCCGCAGCCTTCTCCGGTTCAACGCCCATCATGGTGCGGAAGTTCGTGCCGTCGAGCGTCACATCGTAGGCCATCGAACCGATGATGCACTTCGCGCCAGCCTTCTTCGCCGCGTTGATCCCGATCACGAGCTCCTCGAGCGAAGTTTGCGTCTCGATGATGATGGCATCCGCTCCCGCTTCCACCAGGGCCGCTGCCTGCTCGTCAAACGCGCTCTGCACGTCGTCCTCGGTGAAATCCCCGAACGGCGCCAGCAACCCGCCAAATGGACCGATGTCGCCGAGTACATATCCATCCCTGCCGTCAAAACTCTGTCGCGCAATCGCCACTCCCGCCTTGTTGAACTCTGCCGCACGGCTGCCGTTCGAATGGCGATTGAGCATGATGCGCGACCCGCCAAATGTGTTGGTGATGATGCACTCCGCGCCCGCCTGCGCATAGCGGCGCTGAATCGCCAGCACACGCTCCGGATGCGTTACATTCCACTTCTCGCCGCAACCGCCCTGCTCCAAACCCGCGAGCATGAGCTGCGTGCCCATGGCGCCGTCGCACAACAGCGGCCGCTGCACGATCGTATCCTGCAGAAGTTTCTTCATCATGGCTCCGTATCTTGCGCCAGTTCCCTTTGCGCCAGGGCGTAGTGGATCGTCTCCAGAACCAGGCCCCATTTGTGTTCGCGGCTCGCGGCTTCGCAAAAGCATCCCGCCGCGTTCACGCCGCGCCACCACTTGAGCACCGCATTCAAGCGTTCACCGTTCAGTGGATTCTCGCTGCCGATCGCCGTCATCAGCGCTGTGGGGTCTTCAATAAACTTACACATCGACTCGTAACCCAAATCGCCGTCGCCCGGCGCGCAGCGCTGCCCCGTGATCGGGTAACCTTCCTCGCGCGGACCGAGCTTTACGTTGTAGACAAACTTGAGCGGCCGGCCCATGTTGGTGCAAGTGGTTCCATCATAGCGGAACACTGCTTCAACCGAGCCATCCTCAAGATCGCGTATCGCAAGCCGCTCCTCGGTCCACCGCTGCAATGCCTTTCGATTTACGCTGTACTGCGCGTCGTAATCGAGCACTCCATTGCGCACGGGCAGCGGCTCGCCTGCAGGCCGAGGCGCCCGCCGATATGGCGCGCGTCTGTACTGGCATGGCCCGAACGAGCAGCGC
>OKRB01000085.1:24132-148326 GCA_900290245.1 Candidatus Sulfuritelmatomonas gaucii
GCCGAGGCGCCCGCCGATATGGCGCGCGTCTGTACTGGCATGGCCCGAACGAGCAGCGCTCGCATGGAACAAGGCTGGTCAAGCGCTGCAATCGGTCCGTATGACGCGTCAACCCGAAGACGGCAAGCAGAGTTTTTTTAGGCCGTAGCATCCCCGACTCAAACGCTTCCACGCCGGAAAGTTGCGCTTCGCCTCGCGCCCCTTTCATCAGCTCAAGCAGCCGCGGCTGTTCTGAAACATCCCACTCCGGATATCCCGGGCTATAGTGCGGCAGCACCGCCATCCCGCGCTGCTCAGCCCAATCACAGAGCCTCGCTCCGGTGAGCGTAGTCAAATGCTCCACGACCGCCGAGCCAAACATCTCCAGGAAGAAATATTCGTCGGGCTTTTCCTCTTTCCAGAGCCGGTGCGATTCCTCCTCGGCTTCAATCCCCGCTCCAACCGCGGCCAGGATCACACTGTGCGCATCCGCCTGCTCCAGCGTGTTCTTCAAGCGATTGCTTGAGAACGAAACGCCATCAATGCGAATCAAATCTCCCGCGATCTCGAACTCTTCCGCCTGCCGAGCATAGAACCACGGCCGTCCATTCTTTGCGTACCAGTCCCGGGCCCAATCCGCCAGCTCGAGTGCCCGCCCTTCCATGACCCAGCCGCGCGGATATCCGAGCAGCCGCGCATACTCCTCCGGCAGCACGTTTACCTCGGGCAACGTGCCGGCCAAACTGATCCTTTCGGCTACTTCGCGCACGGAATCAACCCCACCGGCTTGAATTGGCAGCCTTCCACAAAGAAATCGAAGAAGCTCGGATGCGTTTCCAGCCGGCAGTGCTGGACCTTCTTCACCATCTCCTCCAGTTCGTGCCGCTTCCGCTTCGATAGCAACGCGATGGTCGCGCCCTCAATTGCGGTGTTGCCAGCCTGGACGACCTTCCCCGCATCCAGGTTTGGCACCAGCCCGATCCGCTTTGAAGCGTCAACGTTGAGATGCCTCCCGAACCCTCCCGCAAGATAAAAGACATCCACATCGTCAAAATCAATGCCGTAGCTGGAAAAAACTACCTGCAGCCCCGCGACATTCGCGCCCTTCGCCTGCGCCAGCTCGTTCACGTCGCTCTCCAGCAGATAAACGTCTTCATCAGCTTCTTTGCCGTGGTAGAGCGTGATGCGTTTTACTTCGTCATTGAAGCGGCCCATCGCATTCATGCGTCCGGTGCGCAGCAATTCGCTCAACGCATCCACGAGTCCTGATCCGCAAATTCCTTCAGGCTTCCCATCGCCGATCACGCGCAGGCTGAAGCTTCCGTCGCCGGCAATCTTCACTTCCTCGATCGCACCGTCCAGCGCCGGCATGCCGCATGCAATCGCGCCGCCTTCAAACGCCGGCCCCGCCGGGCACGATGCCGCGAGAATCCGGTGCCGGTTCCCGACGATCAGTTCCGTGTTCGTTCCGATATCCATCACTGCAATCAGCCGCTCTTCATGCACCAGGTCTACGGCCAGCATGGCGGCCGCAGCGTCGGCTCCCACGTGGCCGCTGATGATCGGAGCGCCGTACACGCGCGCCTTGGGATGAATCGGCAAAAGGCTGCGCAGCCCGGTCTGAACAAGGCTGGTCGTTGCGCGCTTGCCTTCTCCCATTTCGATTTCGGTGATCGACCGGTATGGGCTTTGCCCGATCGAATGCACGTTCTGCCTGAAGAAAAGATCGCGCATCGTCGAGTTGCCCACGACCACCATCTCGTAGATGGTCTTCGGATCGACAGGGAATTTCTCAATTGCGTGCGTCAAGTAGCCGGCCAGCGTCCGCATCAGCAGCTTTCCAGGATGGTCAGTGTCGTACGCGATGCGCGACATCACCTCTGACCCGCCAAAACGCTGCGGATTCTCAAACGACGTGTCCGCGATCAGCTCGCCGCTTTCAAGATCGATCAGCCGCAGGACAATCGTCGTCGTTCCAAGGTCCATGGCGACGCCGTAAATCGGCCCGGTCGAGTGCTCCACTTCAACGCCGTCAATCAGGATGCGGTCTCCGTCGCGCGTCACCGCGGGATCAAGCTTGAATTCTTCATGACTCACTGGCAATCCAAGCGCCTGCCGCTCAATGCGCATCGTTCCGCGCCGCATGGTGTGGCAGCGAACATGCCCGGATTCGCCCGTTACGTACGTTTGGCACGAAAGCCGGAAATCCCCCTTCAGATGTTGTTCAGGCGCGGCCAGTGGCGACAAGAGGCTCAACCCCTCCACCACTTCCACCATGCACTCTTTGCATTTGCCTTGCTTGCGGCATGAAGTGGGCACATCAATGCCGATGGCCTCAGCTTGATCGAAAAGCGAAAGCCCGCTCTGCGCCTCGATCGATTGTCCGTTGATGGTGAGCGTGACGGCCATTCTTGAGATCGTTCCTACCAGCTCTTCGCTTCGAGCTCGGCTTTCAGCGCCTCCGCCACTTCCCGGGCAGACCCGTCGCGCTCTTCTTCCTCACCCCATCTCCAATGGGCCAGGTAGTCGTCCGCAGAATGCAACCCCAGCTTTGTGGCCACGGCGTCGATATACTTCATGAATTTCTCGTCCAGCATCACCGTCACATCGTCGCTCTCATCTTCAGCCTTGATCTGAGTGGGAATCTGCTGCCAGTAAAGGATTTTGTAAGTGGCCATGGATCACTTCACCTGCGCAGTTACCTGCGATGTGAGCCGCAAGAACAAATCCACTGCGGCCGAGGCGTTCGCCCCATAACCATCGGCGCCAATCTCGTCGGCAAACATCTGGCTGATGGGCGCGCCGCCTACCGCCATCTTGATATGGTTGAGCCCCGCCGCATGAAATCCGTCGATCACCGTCTTCATGTACATCATTGTGGTCGTCAGCAGCGCGCTCATGCCGATGATGTCCGGCTTGCATTTCTCCGCAGCAGCCATGAATTTTTCTACGCTTTGGTCCACGCCGATGTCGTGCAACTCGAACCCCGCGCCCTCCGCCATCATGCCCACCAGGTTTTTGCCAATATCGTGCAGATCGCCGCGAACCGTGCCCATCAATAGAACGCCCTTGGGCCTGGTGCCGCTATCCTTCGAGGTCAACAGCGGCTTCAGCACTGCCATACCCGCCTTCATGGCCCGCGCGGCAATCAGGACCTCGGGAACATAAAGAACGTTGTGCTTGAAGTCCTCGCCCACAACGCTCATGCCCGCGATTAACCCATCGTTCAGCACCTCCTGCACGGGTCGGCCCTCGGCGAGCGCCTCCTTCGTCATCCGCTCCACTTCGTTGGCGTTCCCTTCGTACAGGAGCTGGTTCATCTGTGCATAATCGGGCATCAGTCCTCGTTCCTCAGAGCGCGCTCGAAACGGTGCTTGCAGCGCGCTTTGCATTAAATTCTTCCAGTGCCTCCAGCATGGCCAGGATGTTTTCGCGCGGCATACCGGGGCTGGTGCCACCGCCCACGGAGAGAATGATTCCCTCGCCGCCCGAACCCTCCAGCACTTCCAGCGTCTCGTCCTTCACTTCCTCCGGCGTGCCGCGCACGCCAATCTCCAGCGGATTCACGTTGCCCATCAGCACCATCCTGTCGCCCACGCGCCGCTTCACTTCGGTGATATGCCGTTGCTTGCCCCAGTTCAGCACGTTGAATCCCGTGTCGGGCAGGTGATCCAGGCAGGCATCCACTTCAGCGTCGTTGTGGTAAAGCTTCACCCAATCCTTCGGAAATGCATCGCAGATCCGCTTCAAATAAGGGTGCGCGAACTCCAGGTAGTGTTCCTCATTCACAAATCCAACAATGTCGTCGAGAATGAAGATGCTTTCGACCGTATCGCCCATCACTTTCTGCTGCGCTTTCAGCCAGTCGATAACCACGCGCGTGCACAGGTCAATCAGCTTATGTGCGCCTTCGGGATTCTCCACCAGGTCGATCATGAACTCCGTTGTGCCGCGCACAAACCCGGCCGTGCACAAAGGCCCGCGTGACGTTACCATCGGCAGAATGTAGCCCGCATCCAGAATCCGCTGGCGCGCCATCTTGATGCGATGCAAGGTCAGGCCCGCAAACCCATCGGCGTCAACTTCATATTCCGGAAAACTGTCGATATCTTCCAGGTGATACAGCGTGTGATACTCGCTCGGCGTGTTGTCCTGCCAAAACTTGATCTTCGCTCCCAGCACCGAGGGCTCAGCTGCCATTCCGTACTCCATCCACCACGATGGGATGAAGATGACATCCGGGAACTCTCGCATGATCTTCAGATTCGACTGAAACCAAAGCTCCGGATCCAGGAAATAATCCATATGGCTGATGCCGAGGTAGCCCGGAATCCACGGGCTATCGATAATCAGCGCCATCGGAATCTTGTCCGTCTTCTCGCGGCGCACCGCTCGCTTGAATGTTTCCCATTGTGCTGGCAGCATAGTTTGCTTCTTCCCTCCTGGCCGGCTTGCGGAGACATCGATCCCTCACCGGATCAGGAGTCTCCGGTGCGCGAACAGTGCCCCTTCTATCTCGTCGTTTTCCCTCGGGATCGAGGTCCCGCGTTGCTTCGCCGCGGATTCCGTACCGATAAACTCATCTCCCAAAGCCGCTCGAGAGCTATTTTGTTCGACTGCGCAATAATAGTGTAATACCGACATTCCAGACAATATTCCTTCTTGGTCCGGCGAGCCAGCATAAGAGAATGTCTGTCTCCATATGCACCTAAGAACGCTTTAAACTTATTATTCTAAATACCTTATTTGAACAGAACAAGCTATATGGCCCGGTGGACACCCGCGGAACTTCGCCACATCGTTCGGCCAGCATAACGTCTGTGCCGGCTCCTAAACGCTGGCGCGCATCGAATTCCAGTTGGATCGAATTATGCTGCTTATTTTCTTTGATTTAGGCCAAAATTGCTTTCGTGTGCGAGCTTGGGCTGGCCGCATCACACCATGACCTCTTTCATTCGCGTCGCAACGTGTTTGTTCACTCACACTGTTTTCTGAAGCAAATCTGAGCGGCCCCAGGAAGCGGCGGCCTTGCCCTGCACTTGGCTCCCCACCGATTCTGTGGTCTCGCCTCCGGCCGCTTGAGCATCTTCATCGCAACGGCTCGTCGCGATATAGTTGCGCCGTGTGACGTGCTGCAACCGCAAGCGCCATCGCTCCCATACCGGCTGCCGCAATCGCCCCTCCCAAATCGAATAGCAAAAACTTGTGGCCAAACACCGTCGAGTACGGGCTGCGCAACACCGCCAAATTTCCAATCGCGAGCAGAATGCGAATCTCCGTCGGCCCAAACAATCCCTGCGAAAGCTCGAACCGCCCCAGTGTGTAGGTGGCCAGATAGCTCTCGCCCGAGAGAATCAAGAACGCAATCAGCATCGCCATCGCCACAGGCCAGTGCAAGAGCCCGCTGCAGCCCAGCCCGCACATCAGCGCCACCGCTCCCAGAATGTCCACCATGTGATCCACGTAGAACCCATACCGCGGCCGCTCCTGCCGTCGCACGCGCGCCAGCGTCCCGTCCAAACTGTCCCCCAGCCAGTTCAAGCCCAGGAACAAAATCACCAGCAGCAGGGCTCTGCGGTCGAAGCGCGTCAGCGCATAGAAAATCCCTGCACCGATCTGCGCGCCAAATCCGAGCGCCGTCAATTGATCCGAACTCACCCAGTTCGGTGCGCGCACTGCCATCCACTGCAATGCGCGTTTCTCCAACCTGGCCGTCAACGCTTGGTTCACCCGCCGCGCGTTCTGAAAGTTCTCGCTTTGATTCGTCGCAACCATTGGTGTGCCCATCTCCGCCTCCATTTCGCGAGCGCTCCTTAATTAGCGCTATCTCCGTAGCGCATCCCGCGTCGCGCGCAGCGTGAACTCCAGCGACTCGCTGGGAATGCTCTCAATGAATGGCCCTATCGCCCAGCCCAGCCCCGTCGGGATCGAACGCGTCAGCGTCACCGACTCAACCTGGATGGTCAACCCTCCATCCCGCTCCTCGCAGCTCCAATAGGTATTCATCCGCCACAGGAATCCGTGCTCTTCGCTCGGGCTCAGCGCGCGCTCCTTCGCCGTCCCCGGTGAGTCAATCTCCGCGATCTTCGTGCTGCGCGACAGGCTGTATTCGTGCTGCGCCCCCGTCTTTCCAAAGTCGTCGCGGAAGAAAGCGACGTCGTACTCCGTGTCCATCACCACAGTCAGAATGTGCTTCTGCCGTACGCGCATCATCACCTGGTAGTGGTAGCCCTGCTGCGCCAGCACCTTCACCCGCAACACCTGTGGCGAATAGTGCTGCGGGTACGCGTTGAAATCGCGCATCAGCCGATCAAAATCCGCGGCCTTTGCTCCCGGCACGAAAGCGGTCCCGCGCCAGTCGTGCAACAACGCTCCCGGTAACTCGGCGCCCGCAGCCGGCGTCAGCTGCTCGATAATCAATTCGCCCCGTTGCAAACGCGTCTGATCTTCGGGCGCGAGGAAGCTGCCCGTCGAACCGTGCTGCTTCGCCAGCCGTGCCTCTACGCGCCCGATATATGAATTGAAGTCCGCCACTGCTGCCCCCGAAGGTTCTTCCGCCGGCAGCGTGGCCGCAGCCAGAAGCAGCAGCACGCCCGCAAGCACAGCCGCCCTCCATTTCGAGAACCCCACTTGCGCTTTCGAGATCGGGTCTTGCGTCATGGTCAGCACCTTACTCTGGCCCAGCGGGCATGGCAATGCATAGCACCTCATCTGGAAATGGTTGTTCCTCACCGCGCAACATCTTTAACGCCTTGCACTTCCGGAAAGTTGTCATTCGCTCATCGGCCGCAAATCCATCTCTCCATCGGCTACACTGATCTAAAGCCATGGAGGAGAGCTCAGGACAAAAGCCGGCAGATCGCTATCGCTTTGGAGTGTTTGAAGCGGACGCTGCCAGGGGAGAGCTTCGCAGGCAGGGAATACGCGTCAAGCTGAATACGCAGCCCTTCCAGGTGCTCCTCATGCTTTTGGAACGGCCGGGCGAGCTGCTCACGCGCGAGGAGATTTCGCGGCGCTTATGGCCCGACGGTACGTTCGTGGATTTCGAGCACGGTGTCAACTCCGCGGTCAATCGCATCCGCGAGGCTCTTGGCGACACGGCAGGCAGTCCGCGATTCGTTGAAACCGTCGCCCGCCGCGGCTATCGCTTCGTGGCCCCCATTGAACATATCGCTCCTGCCGAGGACTTGCAGCCCGGCTCCTCATCTCCCATTTCGAACGAACTCACCGAGCCGGAACCCACACTCGGCAAACACGTCCTAGCCACGACGCATGAGCTCCCGAAGGTCCCTTACGCCGTAGCGCAGACGCTTTTCATCCTGTTTCAGCTTATGTATCTGGGTTTTTATGTGGGGGCGCTGGCCAATCTGGCGGAAATTGACGATCTTCTCTCACCGCTTCCCAAGTCGGCGTGGATTTTCAACATCCTCATCGTCACGGCCGCGATGCTGATTCCCGTCCGCGCCTTCCTGCTCAGCGCGGTCATCTTTCATGCGCCCCGGATCCGGCTCAAGTTTCTCAAGCTCTGGCCGTTCCTGCTTGTCCCCGATGTGCTCTGGTCGCTCTCGCCCTTCCTGCTTCTGCACCACATCAACGTCGGAATGGCGCTCGCCTGCGCCACTCTTCTCGTCTACTCGCCCTTTGCGCAGCGCTCGCTCGTTCTCATGGGCGCAGGCACCGGTCGCGCGCCGTCCAAGTCAATCGACCCCATCAGCTAGTCATGACTCACCAAAGGCTGCGAGCCTTGCTCCCTCGTTCCCTTGTTCCTTGCTTCTCTCACTTCTGCTTCGCCTGACTGTCAGGTTGTTGTCCCGGCTGCTGGTTGTTGTCCTTGTTAATCTCCGCGCCGTTGTAAAAGACTTTGCTGGTTGAACCGAACCGCTTGTAGTTGGTGTATTTCACGGTTTCGCGGATATGCACATCCTGGGCCATGTAGCCGTATCCGCTGGCGAAGTGCAGAAGCCCTTCACCCTTTGTGTAAACCGGGAACCAGTATTGGCCGTCGATTTGTTGCCGCCAGGTCATGCGATTTGTTGCCGCCAGGTCATGAACGGCGGGTGCAGATCTTCGTGTCCTTTGCGCGTATCGTCGGGCACCATGCGGCCGTTGCTCACCACGATCTGCAGGCCTTGCTCGTCCACCCACACCCGCCCTTCGAATCGCCGATTATTCTTATCCAGGCTCTTGGGAGTGACATCGAAAACATAGGTTTCCACGTCGTCAACCTTCTGACGGCCCACGTACTTTACGTCATACTCGGGAAGATTTTGAGGGGTGATGACGAAGGTGTAATTATGCTGGATGTCCTGCAGGTCTGTGGGAGTCATCATGATGCCTCCCTGATCTAGGGTGCTCGGCGGCGCGAATACCACTTTTTCCATGCGGGCGCCCGACGGATTGAAGGTTACGTCGTCCTGTTCGTACCACTCTCCGGTGACTTTGCGCGTGTCGTCATCGATGGTGTCCACGCGTCCTTCGCGGCGATACGTGTAGTGGTGATACGCCTCGGCGTACTGGTCCTCCTTGGAAGTGAACTCCTTGATGATCTCGTCGGGGGTGATCGATGGCTCAGTGAGGTTCATCGGGCCGAAGCCGGAATCAAGGGGCATGGGCGTAAAAGTGTCCTGGTTCTGGCCCACGGCCGTCATACAGCACGCAGCCACCGCCATGGCAGCCATCCAGCTTCGCATTCGCATTTCGATTTCCCTCCGATTTCCGGTTTCCCTACGACTGCCTTGACGCGCCCTGAAAGCGGCCTAACCCTGCAACTTTAGACGCATGTACAGCGACTTGGAGAGGCTTCAATCTAGCCTCGGAAGCCTCTGCGGTGGGGCGAGAACCGGTCGTGTATCCGGGCCAATTGTTCTTTCCCTGGGCGGCTTCGGGCCCATTTTTTGAACGAGCAAGCGATTTGATGTGTTCGCCCTTCGAGAAGGAGATGCAAGGCCTTCATGCCCGATTATTATCACGCTCCGGCGCTGATTTTGACGGTACTCCTGCTGCCTGCCTTCGGCTATCTCTATCTCCGGTTCCGCGACACGCGCAACTTGCTTTGGTTCCTCGGCTTCCTCTTCGCCATGGCCTCCATGGTCCTGTTCTACAGCATCGGGCCTGAACGTCCGTTTGGAACGATCTACCCGTGGCTAGCCGCCGTCGGGCAAACCTGCATTCAACTCAGTTCAGCCATGTTTCTGGGCTCCCTGTCGCCATTGCGCTTCAGAGTGGGCAAGTTCCAGGTCCTTTTCATCGTCCCTTACGTTCTGCCTCTTGTTGTCTACTCTGTCCTTCTTTACGGCGTGCTCCGCGGCGTGCCTCCCGCCGGGCCCATGTTCTTCCTTTTTCCTCTTCTCGCTGCCATGAGTTTTGCCGTTGGCATGTCCTGGGGAACGGCGAAGGGAACCGTGCCGGTCTGGCTCGGGGTTTCATTCAGCGGCTCTCTGGGCTTCCTCGCCGTTTGGGCCTGTTTTATCGAGGGGCCGGCCCGCGCCCTCACTTTCATTGAGTGCGTCAACCTGCAAATGGCCGCACTCTTGCTCGTTTTCGTCTTCCGCAGGTTCTCTCCCGGCGTCCTCCTCAGTGTCACCGGCTTTCTCGCCTGGTCGCTTTCTGGCCTGCAGGTTCTCCCATGGGCCGATCACCATCCCGTTTTCAGCCTCAATCTGGTTCACATCATCGTGATGGGTAAAGTGGTTGCGGCGGTGGGCATGATTGTGCTCGCTCTCGAAGATGAGCTGAAGAGCAACAAGGCGGCTGAGGATCGCGAACGGCGCGCCCGGCGCCAGCTTGAGGCGTATTCCAACCTGATGCTCAGCCGTCGCCGCGTCGAAGACTTTGATCGCCAGGGCGCTGACATTTGCGAAACCGTGGTCGCTCAGAGCCGGTTCACACAAGCGGCGTTGCTGCTTGAGCACGAAGGCCGCTACCGCATGGCAGGGTGTGCCGGCCTCGAGATTGCCATCGCCAAGCCTCTCGGCGAGCTCATTGCGCGCATTCCGATCGAGGGCTTTCTCGCGCCGGGTTCTGCGCCGCCTGCGGTCGAACAAAGCAAAACACTGCGGCTCGATCTCACGCCCTGGCTGCTTCCCGGCGACGACCTCGAGCGCCTTCACTTCACTTCGGTCCTGGCCGTTCCAATGATGGGCCGCACAGGCGCCGATGGAGCCCTGCTGCTCCGCGCCATGCGCACTGAAGACGGCCAGGTTTCCACGAGCGCAAGCGAAGCGCCTCGCACCGATGACCTGCTGCCCATCGAAATGCTCGTTGCCCGCGTGCAGGCCACGCGCAGCCAGACCATGCTCTTTGAAAAACTTATCGATGCTGAACGTTTCGCAGGTCTGGGACAGTTGGCCGGCAACGTTACCCAGCAATTGAACAGCCCACTGACCGTAATCCTTGGTTATGCCTCGCTGCTTGAGGATGCGTCCGGGCTTGATGAGCCCGACCACAAGGCGGTGGAGGCGATCATGGCCGAGGCACGGCGCATTCGCTCGACCCTTGAGAGCCTCTCCCGCGTATCGCGTTCGCGCGCCGACCAGCCCGCCGCCATCTCCGTGTCCGAGCTGCTTACCGACATGGAGCAACTCTATCGCCCAGAGTTCTTGCAGCGCTCCATCGAGTTCCAGGTGAACTTGCAGCCTGGTCTGCCCAGGATCCTTTGTGGCGCGCAGCAGTTGCGCCAAGCGGTCCTGCATTGCCTCCAGTTTGCCATCGGCGCCGTCGAACGCGAAGGCCCTGCCGCGGCCGGCAAGGAACCAAAGACCATCCGCCTCGAGGCGTCGAGGGATGGCAAACTCGTGCAGATTTCCGTCAGCCACTCCGGTCCCGGCTTCCTGCAGCCTGAGCGTGCCTTCGACCCCTTCGTTCCGGCGCGGCCGGGTGAAGAAACCGCCGGGATGGGTCTCAGCCTTTGTGCCACGATTCTGCGTGATCAGAACGGCCGCGCTTCAGCCGTGAACCTTGAACCGCGCGGCGCTGCGATCATTTTGGAGCTGCGAGCAGCATAATGGGTTCCTCACCGCACTTTCCCCACCGGCTCGTGACCGCCGCAGGTCATTCCCGGGAAGCAACTTTATGGCATCGAAATCGTTAGTTGATCGTTCACGGATCGCGCTCGCAATAGGTAAGAAACCGCTCATGTGGCTTGGAGCGCCAATTGGCAATGTTCATTCCGGGAGACCCAGCAATGATTCGCCGTCGGTCAGCCTCGCGGATTCTATTCCTGGCATTGCTGGCCGGCTGCGCGGCCATCGCTTCTGCCGCCCACTCGAAGGCCCGCTCCGTCAAGCCCCTTGACGCCGTCTTCCACACTGGGGCTCCCGGCACGATTGAGGCCAGCCTCGATCCGCCCATCAAGGGCGTTCTGCGCATCGTCTTGCGTGCTGGGGCATCCGCAGGTCAACCTCAGCCAGACGGCTCCGCTGGCGCACACCAGTCCCAAAGCGCGCGCCAGCCCCTCACCCTCGAAGTCACTCAATCGGATCGGCCCATTCCCTTCCGGCTTGTCAACCAGAGCGGCCGCAATACTCTGTTCGGCGGCCGATCCTCCTTGCTTGTCGCCGAAATTGACGTCAACGACCTCACTCCGGGCGTGCCGGTTCGTATCTGCGTTCACTCGAATCTTACGGATCCACTCGATCTTGAAGCCCGCGCCTACCAGGTCGTCTACTGACGCCCCGTACCGCCGGTCTCCTGACTAGGTCGCCGCGGTGACTGCGGGCGTTCTCGCCCGCATTCCCGCCGCTCTCGGCTGCGCGACCACCCAATCCGTAAAATAGAATCGGATGCCTTTTACCGAGCAATACGATGTCGTAGTTGTGGGCGCCGGTCACGCTGGTTGCGAGGCCGCCATGGCCGCCGCGCGCATGGGCCTCAAGACCGCGCTCATCACCATGAACCTCGACCTCATTGCGCAAATGAGCTGCAACCCTGCCGTCGGTGGCGTGGCCAAGGGGCACCTGGTCCGCGAAGTCGACGCCCTCGGCGGCATCATGGGCGAAGTCGCCGATGCCGTCGGCATCCAGTTCCGCCTCCTCAACTCCTCGCGCGGACCCGCCGTCTGGAGCCCGCGCGCCCAATGCGACAAGCAGCTCTATCGCGTCAAGATGCGCGAAGTCCTCGAGTCCCAGCCCGGCCTCCACATCCGCCAGGCCGAAGTCGTCGACCTGGTGATAGAAGAGCAGGGAACAAGGGACCAAGCGAACGAGGTATTGGAGGAATTGGGTGCCCCAGGTCCCTCGCATTTGGGGACCTGGGATGGGAATTCGGTTGGCGAACCGCCCGAGCTCCCTCGTCCGACCCGCCCGCACCGTCGCGTCCTCGGCCTCAAGCTCCGCGACGGCCGCAACCTCATCGCGGGCGCCACCATCATCACCACCGGCACCTTCCTGAACGGCCTCATCCACTGCGGCGAAGAGCGCTACCCCGCCGGCCGCAGCGGCGAACCCGCATCCGTTTTGCTCGGCGAAGCCCTTCGCGCTCTCGGCCTACGCACTTGCCGCCTTAAGACTGGCACGCCTCCGCGCCTCGACGGCCGCACCATTCGCTGGGAATGTTTTGAGGAGCAGCCCGGCGACGCCGATCCCACGCCCTTCAGCTTCCGCACTAAAAAGATCGTGCAGCCGCAGATTTCGTGCCACATCGCCTTCACCACGCCGGAAACCCTCCGCCTCATTCGCGAAAACGTCCATCGCTCGGCCATGTATTCCGGCCGCATTCAGGGCATCGGCCCGCGCTACTGCCCGTCCATCGAAGATAAGGTCGTCAAGTTTCCAGACAAGACGCAGCATCAGTTCTTCCTCGAGCCCGAAGGCCTCAACACCCACGAGGTCTACATCAACGGCATGTCTACATCACTGCCCATGGAAGTGCAGTGGCAGATGGTCCACTCCATCCCCGGCCTCGATCAAGCCGAGATGCTCCGCCCCGGCTACGCCATCGAATACGACTCCGTTGATCCCACCGAACTCGATCGCAGTCTCCGCGTTAAGTGCATGACGGGCCTCTACCTCGCCGGCCAGATCAACGGCACCAGCGGATACGAAGAAGCCGCCTGCCAGGGCATCATGGCCGGAATCAACGCCGCGCTCTGGCTCAAGGGCCAGCCACCTTTCACTATGAACCGCACAGAGGGCTATACAGGGATCCTCATCGACGACCTCATCTCCAAGGGAACGAACGAGCCATACCGCATGTTCACCTCGCGCGCCGAGTTCCGCCTGCACCTGCGCATTGACAACGCCGACCGCCGCCTCACCCCGCATGGCCGCCGCCTCGGCCTCATCAACGACGCGGCCTGGGCTGAGTACGAGCAAAAGCAAGCCCGCATGGCCGCGCTTGGGCGTCTGCTCACAACAAACAAAGTCGATCCCGAAAAACTCGACCGCGCCGGACTCGATGATCAACCAGCCACCGCAGGCCTCACCTGGGCGCAGCTCCTCAAGCGCCCTGAAGTCACCATCGAGCCTCTGCTCGCCGCTTTCCGCGACGACCTCGCCCGCGATCCGCTCCTCGCCGAATTCATCGCAGATCCCGCCCACCTGGGTGCCCCATTCCATGACCAGTCTCTCCACGGAGAGACAGGTCATAGGGTGGGAAACCAGGACGTGGACCCCGCCATCGTCCGCGCCGCACGTCGCAACGAGGCGCGCGCCGTCGAAACCGAAATTAAATTCGCCGGCTACCTCGAGCAGCAAAAGAAATCCATCGAGCGTCTCAAGGCTGCCGAATCCGTTACCATCCCCGATTGGCTCGAATACGGCGTCATCAGCGGCCTTTCGCGCGAGATGCGCGAGAAGCTCGAGCGCATTCGCCCCATGACCATCGGCCAGGCCAGCCGCATCCCGCGCATTCGCCCCATGACCATCGGCCAGGCCAGCCGCATCCCCGGCGTCACGCCCGCCGCTCTCTCGCTCGTCCACGTGGCCATCCGCATTCAGGGCAAACTCCAGGGACCCACGCGCCGCGCCACCGCTTGAATTCGCGCCACCGCAAACAGATAATGCCGGTCTCATGACCGGCTGTCCAATTTGTAGCCGGAAGCCAATAGCTGATCGCTGAAAGCTGACAGCTGATAGCTGCCTCTCCGCGTATCATTCCCCTATGAATCTCGACGCAATCCAAACAGCCCTTCGCGAATCTGCGCTCGACGGCTGGCTCTTTTACGACCACCATCACCGCGATCCCATTGCTGCCGGCGTCCTCGGCCTCGACCCCAAGGCTCACGTCACGCGCCGCTGGTACTACTTCATCCCTGCCACCGGCGAACCTTCCAAACTTGTCCACCGCATCGAGCAGGGCCGCCTCGACTGCCTTCCCGGCGCCAAAACCCAGTACTCAAGCTGGCAGGAATTGCGCGCGGGAATCGAGAATCTCCTCCAAAACCAGAAAAAAATCGCCATGCAGTATTCGCCGGATAACGACATCATGTATGTCTCCATGGTCGACGCCGGAACCATCGAATTCCTTCGCGGCATCGGCAAAGAAATCGTTAGCTCCGCCGACCTTGTCAGCCAGTTTGAAGCTGTCCTCACCGCCGAGCAAATCGCCAGCCACTCTGCCGCGCAGCGCGAAATCGATGTCATTCTCATTACCGCCTGGGCTGAGATCGCGCGCCATCTGCGCCCGCCCTCTGGCATCGATCGCGTCGAGAGCCTCACCGAGTACAACATGGTCGTTTGGCTGCGCGAAGCCCTTCGCCGCGAAGGGCTCGTCTGGGAAAACGGCCCCGACGTCAGCGTCAACTCGAACACTTCTGACCAGCACTACGAGCCCAGCGCCGAACACGCCGCGCCCATCCGCGAGGGCGACTTCCTCCTCATCGATCTCTGGGGCCGTCTCGACACACCTTCGGCCATCTTCTACGACATCACATGGACCGGCGTCATCGGTCGCGACCCGTCCAAAAAAGAACAGCTCATCTTCGATACGGTCCGCCGCGCGCGCGACTCCGCCATCAGCGCCGTGCAGCAGGCCTTCGCCGCGAACCGTCCCATCCACGGTTTCGAAGCCGACGATGCCGCGCGCTCTGTCATCCGCGACGCCGGCTTCGCAGAAAACTTCGTGCATCGCACTGGCCACAATATCGCCCACGAGATTCACGGCCCGGGTGCGCACCTCGACAACCTCGAAACTCACGACGAGCGCCGCATTCTTCCCAATACCTGCTTCTCCGTCGAGCCCGGCATCTACCTGCCTGAGTTCGGCGTGCGCAGTGAAATCAATATGCTCACCGTCCCCGGCAAAGCCTGGGTCACCGGCCGCATCCAGCAGGAGCTGGTCCGCATTTAGCGAACCAGCGCAGAAACTCACCCAACCAATGGCGTGTCATCCTGTGCGAAGGTCGCCGCAGCGACCGAAGCCGAAGGATATGCGGTTGTTCTTCTTGCGGAGTGCACTTCCTTCGGCGCGATTTTGTCTTTGTGCTTAAGTTGGGCCGCAGTGCAATTTACTGCCGCGGCGCGATCCGCACCGCATGCGCGCCGCTAATCCCGCTACCTCCGCTAGCCCCGCTATCTTGTATAGTCAATAGAGGAATGGCAACCGCCGCAAACAAGCCCCCCGCGGGCAAGCAATCACAACAAGGCTTCGTTTATCTTCCCCTCATCGCCGGATGGCTCATCCCCGGCGCGGGCCACTTTCTCCAGCGCAAATGGATCCGCGGCGCACTGCTCTTCGTCTGCATCGTCGCCATGTTTATCCTCGGCCTCGCCATGCAGGGCAAGCTCTACACCAGCGCCCAGGACATTCTCGAGATGCTCGGCGTCGTCGGCGATCTCGGCGGTGGCCTGCTTTATTTCATCAGCCGCATCATGGGCCTTGGCGGCGAGCCCGTCCGCACCACGGTCGCCGACTACGGCACCAAGTTCATCGTCGTCGCCGGCCTCCTCAACATCATCGCCGCCGTCGACGCGCACAATCTGCGCACCGGGAGGAAAGCTTCGTGATCCACCCCTCCCACTTCACCGCGGTCCTGCTCTTCGCCCTTTTCGCCTCCACTGTCTTCGGCATCACCATGCGCGACACCCCGCGCCGCATGTTCCGCTACGGTGCCTATTGCTTTACCCTCTTCATCGGTTCCGTCATTGTCTTCAGCTGGGTCATGTATTTCATCGCCCGCTGAGAGCACGAACTCCACCGTTGATACTCTTCACCCGGTGCTACAATTCGTCCCGATTGATTTGAACAGCGCGCAATCGCTGCCCAAAAGGAAAAGAAAAATGAATCTCCGTTTTCGTGCCACTCCGGTGGCCCGCACAGTTGCTCCATTCTTCGCTTTCGTCATCGCCGCTTTGCCCGCATCTGCACAATCCATCAACCTCTTCCCCGCAAATCACGACGATCCTCAGCACGAAATCTGGACGCGCGTCGCCATTCCTCCCGATCATCCTGTCAGCAACGTTGCGCAGTGGCACATCGACTACGCAAAGAAGCAAATCATCTGTGACGGCAACGGCGGCCACGAGTGGCTGCGCTTCAACCGCGAAGTCGCCAATTTCACCTTTCACGTCAAATGGCGCTTTACGCCCGTCAGCACTCCAAACCCCAAATACAACTCCGGCGTCTTCTTCCGCAATAATCTCGACGGCTCCATCTGGCACCAGGCGCAGACTTCGCTCGCTGGCGGCTACATCTTCGGCCTCACGCCCATCGACGGCAAGCCCACCCGTTTCAATCTGCAAAAAGAAATGAAGGAAAATCGCGTCAAGCCGCCAGGCCAGTGGAATGTCTACGACATCCGCTGCGTCAGCGACACCTGCACGCTAGTGGTGAACGGCGAGCTGGTGAACACGACCAAGGTTGGGCTCGATAAAGGCTATGTCGGCCTTGAAGCCGAGGGCTACCAGATCACCTTCAAGGATATGAAGCTTCGCGAGCTGCCGTGATGCGAGGCGCATCGTTATCCCGCGCGAGAAAGCAGCGCGCACGGCTATGCGCACAAAAATTGCCGCCGTCCCTTTGGAACGGCGGCGCAGGTTTTGGCGGGAGTTATCGAGCGGGAGATGAATCCCACAAGACTCCCAGAACATTTAACCCCGCGCACTTCCGAAAAGTTGCGCCGAATTCGAAATATACTCTTGCCACGGTCGCTTAATGACGGTGACCAGCAATTCACGATCTTCGGCCTTGTTTTTCCCGTAGACCCAGAGACGAATCCACGCTCGGTCTGTACGCGCTGCCCAGGCCGCGCAGCTTAGAATCATCCTGCACCGGAGGCTCCATGGAACGCCGTCAGTTTCTCGCTGCTTCGATTGCCGCTTCAGCCCTTACCGCCACACAGCAGGTAGCCACCCAGGTTCCAGCGGGTCCGGCCCGTGAGTTCTATCTTCTGCGCCGCTATAACCTGTTCACTGGGAATCAGTTAAAGCTGACGGAGAGCTACTTTGCCGGAGCCCTGATCCCTGCGCTCGCCCGTCGGGGCATGGGTCCTGCCGGCGCATTCAGGCTCGACATCGGCCCCGAAACCCCTGCTTACTACCTGCTCATCCCGGGCAATTCAGTTGAAGCGCTCGCAGAACTCGATCTGCAACTGGCTGACGACGCCGAATTTCTCAAGGCCGCCGATCCGTTCTGGAACGCAACCTCAACGACGCCGGCCTTCCAGCGCGTCGAGATCTCGCTATTGGCGGCATTTCGGGGATGGCCGAAAATTACGCCGCCCTCCTCTCCGGCAGCCAGTTCCAAGCGCATCTTTCAACTCCGCACATATGAGAGCCCCAGCAACGGTGAGCACGTGCGCAAAGTGGAGATGTTCCATGCGGGCGAATTCGAAATCTTCAGCAACGCCGGCTTTCACCCAGTCTTCTTCGGCGATGCGCTTATTGGTTCGCGCTTGCCAAGCCTCACCTACATGCTGAGCTTTGCCGATCTGACCGAGCTCGATACCAAATGGGATGTCTTCCGCAACGACCCGGCATGGAAAAAGCTCTCGTCCAATCCGCGCTACGCCTACGATGCGATCGTGACCAACATCACAAACCTGATCTTGAGCCCCCTCGCCTGCTCGCAAATCTGAGCATTTTCCGGCTTCTGCCGGTTACCAGGCCCCGTCCCAGGCGACCTACTCCCGATTCCCCGTTCCTTCTATAATCGGCCCATGCGTTTCTTTGCAGATCCGCGGCGCCGGTCGATCGCTCTCCTTACCGGTGGTGCGGTTATCGTCTTCTTTCTGCTTGGGACGCTGCAATGGTTCAACACCTCCTGGATTGATTTCCTCAATCCCGAAACCTACGGGCAGACCATGGCGCTCACCGCCCTTGAGGTCCTGCTCTTTCTTTTGTTGCTCCTGCTTCTTCTGCTGCTCTTTCGTACCGTCTTGAGGGTATACGTCGGCCAGGGAAGCAGTGGCGTGGGCGCGCGCCTGCGCTCGCGCATGGTTTTGGGCGCCATCTTGATCACTGTCACGCCCGCGGCGCTTATGTCTCTGTTCAGCTATTTCCTGCTGAACCGTTCGCTCGAGCGGTGGTTCTCGCCCGATGCATTGCAATTGCGCGACGACTCGACCACAATCGTGCAGGAGCTGGTTGAATACGTAGCCGGCAACGCCTGGAGCGAAGCGAGAACGGTGGCCGAAAGCGGTGCGCCCGATCGTGACGATCAGACCCTTCAGCAGGCTCTCAGCTCGCGCCGCATCACTTTGGAAGGCGGCTTTCTGCTTGTATACGGCAATGACAAAAAGCTGATTGCGACCTTCCAGGCGCCGCCCGAATCAAGCAGCGCCTACCTTCGCTTATCGACGCCTCAGTCTGGATGGACAGCGACCCCGCTCCGCGGTCCGCTTTCGGCCGCCGTCCTGTCCGCCGCGCAAAGAAACGACCATCCAGTCGTTGATGTCATGGGGCAGGAATACGCACTCGGTGCGGCTTTCACTGCATCGGGTAAGACCGTGATCGCTGTGCTGCCCATGCCCAAGGGGCTCAACGAAACCACCACGCGCATCCGTTCTGGCGCCGACGAGTACATGAAGCTCTTCCACGCGCGAAGGGTCATTAAAAACACCCTGTCGCTCACGCTGTTGCTGGTCACTGTCTTTGTTTTCTTTTCCAGCGTCTGGCTCGCCGTCTTCCTCTCCAAGCAGATCACCCGCCCGGTTGAAGCGCTCGCCGACGCAATGGATGCGATCTCCGCCGGAATTTATGAACAGCGCGTGGAAGGCATCTCCACTGGAGAGATGGGCGAACTGGTGCGCTCTTTTAACCACATGGCCGCTGACCTTGAAACCAGCCGGCAATTGGCGCAAACGGCCCAGGCACAGCTGACCGGGGCGAACGCGGCGGTCGAGGAGCGGCGCCGCGAGCTCGAGACCATTGTCGAAACGATCCCATCCGGCGTGGTCACCCTCGACGCATCCGGAATCATCCTCCAATCGAACCGCGCCTTTGCCGCGCTCATGGGCCTCAAGGAAGGCGCATCGCTGGCAGGAGAAAAGATCGAGTCGATTTTGCCCGCCGATTGTGCCGAAGATCTGGCCGGAGTCATCCGCCGCGCCAATCGTATGGGCGCTGCTTCCACCGAAGTAGAACTCCACGCGCGCGGCCGGGTCCTCCACTTGGCCATCACCAGCGCTCGACTTGTGCTGGGCGACGGAAAAGCCGGATCGGTCCTTGTGGTCGAAGACACGACGGAACTCCTTCGCGCGCAGCGGCAATTGGCGTGGAAGGAAGTGGCGCAACAGGTCGCCCACGAGATCAAGAATCCGCTCACGCCTATCGCCCTCAGTGCCGAGAGAATCGGCCGGCACCTTGAGCGCGGCCAGGCTGATTCGCCCAATATTATTCGCAAATGCAGTGAGGTCATCCTGGGCTGCGTTGGGACGCTGCGCACGCTGGTCGACCAGTTTTCGGCTCTCGCCCAGTTTCCTGCGCCGCAGCCACGGCCCTGCGACATGAATCAGATTGTCGAGGAAGCTCTGGCGCTCTTCGGCGGCAGGCTCGATGGGATCACCGTGAAGCGCGATCTTGAACCTGGCCTGCCTGCCGTGCTGGTCGATCCTGAAGCGATCCGACGCGCGCTGGCAAACCTGATTGACAATGCTGCCGAAGCCATGCACGGCAGCTTGTTGCGCGTGCTTGGCATGCGCACCGCGCTCAGCGAAGACGGCGCAGCGATCGAAGTCACGGTGTCCGACACTGGACCCGGTCTGACTGACGAGATTCGCGAGCGCCTGTTTCTGCCCTTCTATTCCACCAAGCACCGTGGCACCGGGCTGGGTCTTTCCATCGCCGCCAAGATCGTGCAGGAACACGGCGGTTCCATCAGCGCTGAGAGCAACAGCCCCAAAGGCGCGCGCTTCTTACTGCGCATTCCGTTGATGGAACCCGCAACGCTTGTAGACACCCGCGGTCCCCAGGAAGCGATCTCTTCGTCCGGCAGTGCGGACCGGTCGTCTGCGCGGTGGCAGTCCGGCGGGCAATCTGCGCCTGCCGTGGCGGGAACCGAGACGGTGAAGGATCTCGCCTCATGAATCACATCCTGGTCGTTGACGACGAAGCGGAAATTCGCGCCTCGCTCGAGGAAATTCTGCGCGAGGAGGGATACGGCGTGGCCAGCGCTGCTGATGCCGAGGAGGCGATGGTATTACTGCGCGATGTGCCCTACGACGTCGTGCTGCTCGACATCTGGTTGCCCGGCCGCGACGGTCTCGAAGTACTTGCGGAGATGCGCAAATTAACTCCCGAGATCCGCCCTGAAGTCGTCATCATCAGCGGCCATGGCACCATTGAAACCGCTGTAAAGGCCACCAAGCTCGGGGCCTACGATTTTCTTGAGAAGCCGCTCTCGCTCGAGCGCACGCTCATCGTTGTGAAGAACGCAATGGAGGCGCGCCGCCTCCGCACTGAGAACGAGGAATTCAAGCGCCAGTTCAGCGCCTCGTCAGTGCTCACTGGCGAAAGCGTGCCGCTCAAAGCACTGCGCCAGCAGATCCGGCTCATGGCTCCCACCAATGGCCGTGTCCTCATCTATGGCGAGTCCGGCACCGGCAAGGAACTGATCGCACGCTCCATCCATGCCGAGAGCCTGCGCCGCGAACAGGTCTTTGTCGAGCTCAACTGCGCTGCCATCCCCGAAGCCCACATTGAAGCCGAGCTTTTCGGCTATCGCCACAGCGCTCAACCCGGTGGCCCGGCTGAGCAGCGGGGAACTTTGGAAAGGGCAGACGGCGGAACTCTCTTCCTCGACGAAGTAGGCGACATGAGTCTGAAGACGCAAGCCAAAGTGCTTAGCGCTCTCGACGACCAGTTGTTTACTCCCGTGGGAGGAACGCAGCCGCTCCACGTTGACGTGCGCCTCATCGCTTCTACCAACAAGGATCTCGAAGAGGAAATTGCGAAAGGAAACTTCCGTGAAGATCTCTTCTACCGCCTCAACGTGGTCCCGTTCTTTGTGCCGCCGCTGCGCGACCGCAAGGAGGACATTCCGCTGCTTGTGCGCGAATTTCTGCTTGAGTTCGGCCGTCAGTATGGACGCCCGCGGATGGAAATCAGCGAGGAAGCATTGGAGGCCCTGGCTCAGTATCGTTGGCCGGGCAATGTTCGTGAGCTCAAAAACGTCATCGAGAGAGTGCTCATCCTCAATCCGCGCGTGCTCCGCATTGAACGCAAGCACTTGCCGCCGCTCTCACACAAGGCCGGCTCCCGCCCCACGGAAGAGTTCTCGAGCCTGCAGCAGGCGCGGGATGCCTACGAACGCGAATACATCCTCAAGAAGATCGAAGAGGCCCGCAACAACATCAGTCATGCCGCGCAACTACTGGGCCTGGAGCGCAGCCATCTTTATCGCAAAATGAAGGCGCTGGGGATCGCCGCGCGCGAATAGCGGCGGGCGCACTCTCTCACTGATGGAGGCGAACGGCGGCGCGAGAGTTCAACGATTGTCGCCGAAGAAAGATGTCGTTGAAAAAAGAGGTTCCCTAGTTACCCAAACGCCGGTCTCCCGTGTGCACGCGCCGTTCCGGCAGGTTGAATCGGCGTTCCACCTTCTTGGTGCGCAGGTCGGGTGCTCCGATGCGCCGGTCTTGCTTGCCCATGCGCCGATCTGTCAGGCGATCCGTTGTCGCAGGCAAAACAATCTCCTTTTGCGCGCTCGCCGAGTACGTGCCGTTCCCTGATTCGGCCCCCGTTCGAACAACGACCGGCTCCGGATTCGTCCATTTGGCACGCGGAGAAGGTCCCGATCCGCTCGTGAGCAGCTTGTTCAGAATCGGCATGTTCACGCGCTGCTCCTCGATATAGTCCACGCCTTCGGCCGAAAGCGTAAATTGCGCGTTGTCTGCCCTCGAGATGTATCCCTTTTTCGCGAGATACCACATCGTAAAATCCAGGTAGTCGCGCGGAAATCCCATGCGCTCTTCGATCTCGGCAAGCGACACTTCAGGGAAATTCGGACTTGTACGCCGCCGGAAGTAAAGCACGGCCAGCACTGCCAGACGACGGTTCACTTCGCCATCGAGCTGATCCATGAAATCCACTGTCGCCGAAAACGGTGGTGGCGTCTCATACCCGCGCGACGCATCGTAAGCGGAGCGAGTCACAGGATTCGACAGCACATCGTAGGCTTTCTTCAGCAGTTGAAAGTTTTCCGCGTGGCCTGTTACCTTGTTGTCGGGGTGCAGGCGCGCTGCCAGAAACCGGTAGACGCGATGGATCGTGTCGGCATCTGCGTGAGGGCTTATTTGAAGGAACTCATAGTAATCCGTCGTTGGGGTCGTAGCCATGTTTCTTCCCTCACGTTCTTCCGGTTGCCTTCGCCCACAAGCGGCGCCAGGCCATGTTGCGCTTCAGGCACTTCGTGACTTTCAACCCCTGCGCATTCCGGTTGGGCTTTGCGCCGGCGGCTACCGGGCACCAATCCGCATGAATATCAACTTAGTAAACATGATTGCATTTCGGACGGTAAATGCCCGCAAAGTGGGAGCCGGGCGAATAAATAACGAATATTGCGCCCAACGCATTCCGCAGCCATAAGATGAGCCGCGGCAACGTCTGAATGGTACATCATCGGCGGAGAAGATTGTTCCGATCACGAACAGCCGGCGGGAACTCTAGCCCGTGGTACGCTATGCGTCATGCCACCAGCACATTTGACGCAAGTTGGGAGCGAAGGCCCAACCGCGCCGCACGAGCGTCCCTGGCTCTTCGGCTTGCTCATCGCTCCGGTTGCGGTGATCAGTAATGGCGTCCTTGGCGGTGCTCTCGCATACCTGTTGCGCACCCAGGGAGTAAATCCGGCGCGCGAAGGCAGCATCGTCGCGCTTTTGACCTTGCCGCCGACCATCTATTTTCTCTGGAGCCCGGTCACGGATTTTTGGATCCGCCGACGCACCTGGCTCATGGTTGCGGCGGCCGCTGGGGCAGTGGCCATGCTGGCCGCGTTCCGCCAATCCAACATGGCGTCGTCAGGCGCCGTTGAATTCATATTCTTGAGTGCGTGCTTTGGCCAGTTGATCGTCGCCGGTTGTGGCGGCATGATGGGCACGCTGCAAAGCGAGGCAAGTCGGCGCCGCGCCGGCAGCTTCTATCAGGGAGGATCCCTGGCCTTCGGCGCACTCGCGGTCTTTGTCCTGGTTTTGCTCGCACATAGGTTGCGGCTCGATGCGCTCGGCTGGATCGCTGCTGCCATGATCGCGCTACCCGCGTTGGCTGCTTTGGCTGAGCCTGATGAGCGCGCGGTTGAATCACGCGGCGCAAGCGAAACCCTGGCGCGGATCTGGCGCGAATTCAAAGACACATTTCTTCGCTGGCAGGCGATTCCCTACACGCTCACAATTACCTTTCCCATGGGCAGTGGTGCTCTCATCGGTCTTCTGCCGGGGCTGGCGGCCGATTACCGGGTCAGCGGCCAGCAGGTGGCGTGGATCAACGGACTGGGCGGCGCTTTGCTGATGGCAGCGGGCGCGTTGTCTGCATCGCTCATCTCAATCCGGGTGCGCGCGCCGGTCGCGTATTTGCTGGTGTGCCTCACAAATGCCCTGACGATTGCCGTGCTCTGGCTGGGACCGCAACGGCCGATGGTGTACATCGCCGGCGTCGTGCTCTACCTGTTTACAATCGGCGCAGCCTATGCCTTGTTCACTGCCGTGGTCCTGGAGTTCCTCGGCAGCTCAGGCAAGAGCGGCAGTTCTCGCTACGCCATCATTAATTCGCTCGGCAATCTTCCAGTCGCTTACATGTCCTTCCTTGATGGCCGCGGTTACGCGCTTTGGGGACCTCGCGGAGAGCCTGCCGCCGACGCAGTATTGAGCGTCCTCGGTGGCACCTTGTTGCTTTCGTATTTTGTGCTGAGCCGCCGCAATTCACCGACAATGAAATCTGACCCCGTGTTACCCTAGCACCCATGCAGCCAGCCGAGGGTGCGCAGATTGAGCGCGAAGCCCGATCCGATCCGCACGAGCGCCCCTGGCTCTTCAGCTTCCTCATCGCACCCGACGCCGTCATCTCCATCGGTCTGGTCACAGGAGCGCTCACCTACCTCCTCCGCAATGAAGGCGTGGACCCTGGTCGCGCCGCCAGCATCGCCGCACTGATCGCAATCCCGCACGCCATCTATTTCTTCTGGGGCCCGATCACTGACTTCTGGGTCCGCCGCCGCACTTGGCTCGTCATCGCCGCCGCCGCTGCCGCCATCGCGCTTCTGGCGGCCTTCTATCAGCCCAGCCTCGCATCCTCGTGCGCCATCGGCCTCTTGTTCCTGAGTGCCTGCCTGGGCGTGCTCGCTGTTGCTGCCTGTGGCGGCATCATGGGCGCGCTCCGCAGCGAATTGAACCGCCGTCGCGCCGGCAGCTTTTATCAAACTGGCTCTCTGGTGGTCGGAGCCGTGGCCGTCTTTGCGCTCGTTAGTCTTTCCGGACATTTCTCGCTGCGCATTCTTGGCTGGGTTGTGGCCGCAATGATCGTGCTCCCTTCGCTGGCTGCATTCGCCGCTCCGCCGCAAACCTTGGTCGCCGGGCGCACCGCGCGGCAGACACTCGCGCAGATATGGCATGAATTCCGTTCGACCTTTCTGCGCTGGGAAGCCATTCCTTACACGCTTGTTGTCACTGCCCCCTGCAACTCGGGAGCCATGATCGGATTGCTCGGCGAATTGGCCCGCGACTACGGCGTAACTGGCCGGCAGGTAGCGTGGATTAACGGCGTCGCGGGTGCGCTCTTGACTGCGGCTGGCGCGCTTGCAGCATCGCTCATCCCTGTTCGCGTGCGTGCGCCCATCGCCTTCCTGGCAGCCGGCCTCGTGAATGCTTCCACGCTCGCCATCCTCACTCTCGCGCCGTTGCGCCCGGCAACCTACATCGTTACTTCCGTCCTGTATCTGTTCAGCATCGGCGCCAGCTACGCTCTATTCACCGCCGTCGTGCTGGAATTCCTTGGCGGCTCGGGAAAGAGCGGCAGTTCCCGCTACTCCATCATCAATTCGCTCGGCAACCTTCCCGTGGTCTACATGACCTGGCTCGACGGTCGCGGCTATGCGCATTGGGGCCCCCGCGGCATGCCTGCCGTCGATGCCATCGCCAGCGCCGCTGTCGCCGCCATCCTGCTTGCACACTTTGTCATCAGCCGACGTTACAGGCAATCGAAGGTAAACGTGAATTAGCGGGTGTATCGGGAATTGGTTCAAGAATCCGGATGCGTTCTCATTCCGGGCTCGACTGCTGGCGCGCCTGCGGCAGGATCGGTCCGATGGACCTCGGGTTATCGCCTAACATCGGATCCACGCGGAAATCCCAGACCGATTCGCTGATGTCAGAGGGAGAGAGAATCTCCACCAGCGCGTATTCGCCAATCTTCAACTGCTGCTCCGGCTCTAGGCGGAGCCAGTGCTTGCCAGGAAGCACCTCCACTTTCGTCGGAATCGTGTCCTCGTCCTGCGACACGGTTCCGTTGGGGCTCATGTGCACCGCGCCCACGATCCGCACCGCCTGCCGCTCGTCCACACGCACAATTACGAACCCCGACTGTGCTGAATGCGCTCCGTGGTCTCCGGTCACTGCCTTCGCGCCGTTCGTCTGCACCGTCATGGGATGCGTGAGAACCGGCTCCTTCTCTTCTTCCACGCCGAGCGAGAGATAGAACGCCGGATCGTTCACGTGCAGATGCACCCTTGCGTGCGCTCCCTCCAGTTCGAGGTTGGCCTTCTGCGTCGCAAGAGGGTTCAGGGTCTCGATTCCATGCCGGGTCTTGGTATTCATTGAAAGATTTTTCGGAATCAGTTCAACCAGTTCGGGAGTGCCGTGGAATGTGTCGAGCACAAACACGCCTTCCTCATCCGGCAACTCGAGACCCGGCGCCACATTTGGCATGCGCGCATTTTGGTCATTGCGCTCGTCCGCTTCTTCCTTGTCGATTGCCTCGGCTTCCTTCATCGCCGGCGAAGCATCTGCCTCGGCGAGATCGGCGTGCTCCTTTTCCCATTTGCGCGTGGCATCCCAATCCACCAGGTCCACGGGCATCTCTTCCCACTCGCCGCGCTCCTGACTCAGGTAGCGCACCCGGTCGCCGACGATCTGGTATTCACGCACCATTTGGTAAGAGCCATCTTTCAGGATCAATCGATGGTTCTTGCCCATTCCTGGAATGGCAGGCTTCAGTTCCAACGGTTTGCTGTTTTGGTCGGTTTGTTTGACGGTCTGGTCGACCGAATTCTGATCCGGCTGCGAGCTGTGGCCCTTCTGTCCTGGGGTGGCCGTCGCCGCCAGCAGGAGAAGAGCGAGCGAAACCAGCGTTAGGCGCGACTTCTTCATATACGGGACCATGGCAACACAGTTTAGACGAACCGTCGCCGCGAGTGTTGCCTGCAGCGGTTTTTGGGGGCGGCAAACGCCGACGGGACCGGTCTGGTTACAAAAGCCACCCTGCCCAGCAACCTGATTTTTGGTTGGCCGTCAAAATAAATGAGTTATTTTGTAGAATAAGAGGACGAGGGTCAACCTGTGTGACGTCCCATCAGCCACATTCCCGCTCCAGGCAAGGCTACCGGCAGAATCTCACGCCGGTGCTGGTCGGCTTGTGTCTCATTCTGCTGGCGTTGCTATCGGTGGCTCAGGTCGGGCACCTTCACTCCAATCCAACAGATGCCGATCACTGCCAGCTTTGTATCGTGATGCATACGCTGGTGCCGGTTGCGCAGTTGGCGACCGCGATCATCATGGTGCAGTTGGGGGCTTCCGCGCCCAAGGTTGAGCCGACGCTCACCGCCTGCCAGTTCTTGTCCCCTATCTTCATTCGCCCGCCTCCCGCCTCCTGCTAGGCCGTCTCCTTCCATTTCAAAAAGGCTTGCTCGTCGACCGCTCTTTGCGGGCGACGCTTCAGCGCATTTTTACAAGCCGTTTTGGCGTGGGCTCTTGCCGTGTACATCCGGTTCAGGCGTACTGACACCCGGATTCGCGGCTTCTATCCGGCATACCTAATTTATTCAGGAGGTTGACCGCCTATGCGGTTGCCACTTCCACTTCTTCCTTCCGTGTTGCTGATTGCTTTGCTCTTTCTGCGCACTGCAATTGCGCAGGCGCCGCCCCCATCGGCACAGTCCACTCCACCGCAGGCCAGCACTCTTGCCCAGCAACCGGGCACGCAACTGATCTCGCTCGACGACGCAATCCAGTTGGCGCTCCAGCACAATCACAATCTGGTGGCCGCCAAGACCCAGGTTCAGCAAAACCAGGCCGAAGAAGTCACCGCGAATCTCCGTCCTAATCCGGTGCTGCTCGGGGACACGCAATTTCTGCCCGTCTTCCAGCCCAGCAATTTCTCGGCAGACTATCTCGACAACACGGCCCAGTTTGACCTGGGAGTCAGCTACCTGTTCGAGCGCGGGCAAAAGCGGCAACATCGCCTGCAGGCAGCGAGAGATGTGACAGCCGTTTCCCGCTCCCAGGTCGCCGATAACGAGCGCACCCTCACCTTCAGCGTGGCATCTCAGTTCGTCAACGTTGAGCTTGCCGAGTCGACCCTCGCGCTGGCCAACCAGGATCTCAAGAGCTTCCAGCAAACCGTCGACATTGCCCAGACCCGCTACAAGGCTGGCGACATCGGCGAGGATGATCTGCTCAAGATCAAACTCCAGTTGCTGCAATTCCAGACTGACGTCTCGCAGGCGCAGCTCGCCCGTGTACAGGGGCTCTCTGACCTGCGGCAACTGCTTGGCTACGAATCGGTCAGCCAGAACTATGACGTTTCCAGCTCATTCGATTACCTCCCGGTTCATAGCTCGCTTGAAGATCTGCAGGCAAAAGCGCTCGAGGATCGGCCCGACCTGCAGGCGGCAAAGCTCGGAGTCACCGCGGCCAACAGCCAGCATGAACTACAGAAGGCTATCGGCAAAAGAGACGTGACCGGGCAAATCAATTACACCCACCTCGGCTACCTCAACGATGTTTCGCTCTTCGGGCAAATCCAGTTGCCGATCTTCGATCGCAATCAGGGCGAGATCGCGCGCACCAGTTTTGCCATCACCCAGGCGCAGGAACAAGAGCTGTACGCGAACGGCCAGGTGTTGACCGACGTGCGGGATGCGTACGAAGGTCTCCAGGCCAACGACCAGATCGTTACGCTCTACCGCTCCGGCTATCTCGATCTGGCGCAGCAGTCGCGCGATATCAGCGAGTACGCCTATCGGCACGGTGCAGCCAGCCTTCTTGATTTTCTCGATGCGGAGCGCAGTTACAGGGCCACGCAACTCAGCTATCGCCAGGCCCTTGCGTCCTATTTGCTCTCGCACGAACAGCTTCGTGAAGCCGTGGGAACCAGGAGTTTGCCATGAAGATTCATTCCATTACCGGTTGCCTTACCCCTGTCAGCGCGCTTGCCATCGCGCTTCCGATCCTTCTCTCCGGTTGTCACTCCAGCGAAAACGGACCCGCAGAGCGAATGACTTCCTTTAGCGCCTCTGCCTCGGCGACGCCGCAACTCTTCACGATTCCTGATGATCAGATGCAGCACGTGCAACTCGTCACTGTCGAGCCGGGAACCATGAAGAACGCCCTTCGTCTCACCGGGGCCGTCGCCTATAACGCCTTCAAGACGACGCCTGTCATTACTCAGGTGGGCGGCCCGGTCAGCAAAATCCTCGTCGTTCCCGGTGAATCCGTGAAGGCCGGCCAGCCGATGCTTGAGGTCAGCAGTCCCGACTACGCCCAGCTTCTCGATGCCTATCTCAAGGCCGCCGATTCGTACCGTTTGGAACAGAAATTCTACGCGCGCGCGCAGGACCTGTATCAGCATCACGCCATCGCCGAACGCGACCTTGAGCAGGCCGAGTCAGACCTCAATCAGGCCAAGGCGGACCTCGACGCAGCCGAGCAGGGAATGAGGATCCTTGGAATCAGGAATCCTGCGGATTTGGCAAAAGCCCCATCGTCGGCGCAGATTCCTGTGCTTGCTCCCATCGGCGGCGAAGTGGTCGAGCGCCTCGTCTCGCCCGGGCAGGTGGTGCAGGCCGGCCAGACTCAGGCGTTCACCATCTCTGACCTGAGTACGGTGTGGGTTCTGGCCAACATCTATCAGGCTGATTTGCAGTATGTCCGCAATGGCGATGATGTCCTTGTCCAGACCGATGCGTATCCCACCACTTTCCACGGAAAGATTTCTTACATCTCGCCCGCCCTCGATCCCAATACCCGCACGCTTCAGGCGCGCATCGTCGTCGACAACCCCGGCGAGAAGTTGAAGAAGGACATGTATTGCAACGTCCTCGTCACGGCCGGAGTCCTCTCCAAGGTCCTTGCTGTTCCTAATGCATCTATCCTTCGCGACGACAACAACGAGCCCTTCGTTTATGTCCTGAGCGGCTCCGATCGGTTCAAACGAAGTGATGTGCAACTGGGCCAGGTTCAAGACGGTAACACCCAAATCGTAAAAGGCATCTCCCCGGGAGATAAGGTCGTCGGCAACGGCAGCCTCTTTCTTCAGTTCGCCAATTCGCTCCAGCACTGAGAGGCAGGCTCCGATGATTCATCGCATCGTCCAATTCGCTCTCCGCCAGCGGCCCATTGTCCTCGTGCTGGCGGCTGTTATCTGCGTCGCCGGAGCGGTCGCGTTTCACAATATGCCCGTGGATGCCTATCCTGACCTGTCTCCCCCCATGGTCGAGATCATCACGCAGTGGCCGGGACACGCAGCTGAAGAAGTCGAGCGCCTGGTCACCGTACCCACTGAAGTGGAGATGAACGGCGTTCCGCGCCTCACGGTCATGCGCTCCATTTCGCTCTACGGTCTTTCCGACGTCATTATGACGTTCGATGAAAGCACCGACGATTACTTCGCGCGCGAAGTCGTCTTTCAGCGGCTCAGCGAGGTCACCTATCCGCAGGGTGTCACTCCAACCCTCGCACCGCTGGCCAGCCCCTCCGGTCTCGTTTACCGCTATGTCATCGAAAGTCCCGATCGCACGCCGCAGGAGCTCAAGACATTTGAAGATTGGGTCCTCGAGCGCGAGTACAAGCAGGTCCCCGGCGTCGCCGACGATTCCGGCTTCGGTGGCACCGTCATGCAGTACCAGGTGCTGCTCGATCCGGCCAAGCTCTACGCCTATCACATCACGGTTCCAACCGTGATCCAGCAGTTGTCCGTCAACAATTCCAATGCCGGCGGCGGCTTCTACTCACAGGGCGATCAATTCTATTACGTGCGCGGCATCGGCCTCATCCGCGATACGTCCGACATCGCCAACATCGTTGTCGGCAACCAGAATGGTGTGCCTGTGCGCATCGGCGACATCGGCGAAGTCGTCATTGGCAACGCTCCGCGCCTCGGCGAATTCGGCTTCAACAAGACTGACGATGCCGTTGAAGGCGTCATCATGATGCGCCGCGGCGAGCAAACACAGAATGTGCTTAAAGCCGTCGAGGCCAAGACTCAGGAACTCAACAAACACGTTTTGCCGCCAGACGTCAAAGTGCGTCCCTACTACGATCGCAGCGATCTTGTGCAGCTCACCATCGACACCGTCGAGCACAACCTCCTGCTCGGCATGGTCCTTGTCCTGGTCGTTCTGATGGCGTTTTTGGTGAGCATCCGTGCGGCTGTGATTGTCGCTCTCACCATCCCCTTGTCGTTGCTCTTCGCGTTCATCTTTCTTCATGCGCAAGGTATCCCGGCCAACCTGCTCTCCATCGGCGCCATCGATTTTGGAATCCTCATCGACGGCACCCTGGTGATGGTCGAGAATATCTTTCGCGAACTCGGCGCACGCGAAGGTCAGGACTACGACCTTGAAGAAGTGATTCGCAGCGCTGCGAAGGATGTCGACCGGCCCATTTTCTACTCCGTCGCTGTCATCATCGCAGGCTATCTGCCCATCTACGCCCTCAGCGGTCCATCGGGCAAGCTCTTCAAGCCCATGGCCGATACAGTTGCCATCGCTCTTGTCGGTGCGCTCGTTCTCACGCTCACCTTCGTTCCCGTGATGTGCGCCATCTGGTTCAAAAAAGGTGTCCACGAGAGCGAGAACAAGCCTTTTCGTTGGGTCCTCGACAAGTACGCAGTGTGGCTCGATTTGTGCCTCGATCACCCCAAGGCCACAATGGTCGTCTCCACACTGATCTTTGCCGCCACGCTATTGTTCATCCCCTTCATTGGCGGCGAATTCATGCCGCATCTCGACGAAGGCGCTCTGTGGATTCGCGCCACCATGCCCTACACTGTCTCATTCGAGACGGCGAGCAAATTCTCGCCGCAGGTACGCGACCTTCTACTCAAATACCCCATGGTCACTGACGTCGGCTCCGAATTGGGCCGGCCCGACGACGGCACCGACCCGACGGGCTTCTTCAACGACGAGTTTTACGTCGGCCTCAAACCTTACAGCGACCGGGCATGGAAAGCCGGCTCCATCCACAACAAGGCCGAGCTCACCACCGACATCCAAAAACACCTCACCACCTTCCCCGGCGTGATCTTCAATTACACTCAACCTGCCGAAGACGCAGTCGACGAGGCTCTCACTGGCCTCAAAAGCGCGCTCGCCGTCAAGGTCTACGGCCCCGATCTGAACGTCCTCCAAAACACCGCTCTCGAAATCAAGCGCCGCCTCAGCCAGGTGCCGGGATTCACAGAACTCACCGTTGTTCGCGAACTCGGGCAGCCCAGCCTGTTGATCGACGTCGATCGCGACAAGATTGCCCGCTATGGCATCAACGTCGCCGACGTCGAAGCAGTCGTGCAGGCAGCCGTCGGCGGCCAGGCCGCCACGCAGGTGATTCAAGGCGAAAAGCTCTTCGACCTCGTGGTGCGGATGAAACCCGAATTCCGCGAGAGCGAGCAGCAGGTCGGCAGCCTGCTCGTCGGCACTCCCTCAGGTCAGCAAATCCCGTTGAGCGCACTCGCCAACATCCATGAAGCTGGCGGCGCGTCCTTCATCTATCGCGAAAACAACTCGCGCTACATCGGCGTCCAGTACAGCATTGAAGACCGCGACCTCGAGAGCGCTGTCAACGCCGGCCAGAAATCCATCGCCGACATCCAGAAATCCTTGCCCCCCGGCTACCGCCTTACATGGGGTGGCGAGTACGACGAGTTCCTCGCGTCCAGGCGTCAACTGAATTTCATCGGGCCGCTGGCCATACTCATCATCTTCATGATCCTGTTTGCGCTCTACGACAACTTCAAGTTTCCCGTCATCATCGTTCTCGGTGTCATTCTCACC
The DNA here is from genome assembly GCA_900290245.1 of Candidatus Sulfuritelmatomonas gaucii. Taxonomy (GTDB): domain Bacteria; phylum Acidobacteriota; class Terriglobia; order Terriglobales; family Acidobacteriaceae; genus Telmatobacter; species Telmatobacter gaucii. The sequence goes on from OKRB01000085.1 coordinate 56,740, forward strand.
GTTCCAGTCGGTGCGTTGCTTGCTCTCAAGCTCACCGGCACGGCCTTCAGCGCCTCCTCGGCGCTCGGCATGCTCGCATTGATCGGCGTTTCCGTCGAAACCGCAGTCATCCTCGTTTCCTATATCAACAAGCTGCGCCTCGAGCAGAACATGGATATCCGCGCCGCAACCCGCGAAGCTTCGCTGCTGCGGCTGCGCCCCATCATGATGACGGCTCTCGTCGCCTGTCTTGGACTTCTGCCTGCCGCGCTTTCCACCGGCATCGGTTCCGACACGCAAAAGCCTTTCGCCATTGTCATCGTCGCGGGCCTCGTCTCGCGCCTCTTCCTCGGCTTCTTTGTGAACCCTGTGCTCTATCAGTTGGTCGCCCGCGACAACGATGTGTTGAAGGTATAGCGCATGCGGAACGATTTCCATTTCGGAGAAAACGGCTTGTCCGCGCGCAGATTCAGGGTTGCCGTCGCAGCGCTGTGCCTTGCTTTGCTGGCCATGCTGGCCTTTGCTCAGGCCACGCACTTTCACTCGAATCAGACCGACGCCGACCATTGCCAGTTGTGCATCGCCATGCACTCAGCGGTGCCCGTCGCTGCCGCAACGGCGGCCATCGTCATGGTCGCCTTCGGCGTCTCCGCGCCGCAGCCCGCACCGACCTTCGTTCTTCGGCAACGCATTTCTTCTCTATTTATCCGCCCGCCCCCCGTCTCCTGCTAAAGCATCCTTCCGCTTTCGTACGGCCTCATGCATCGCTCCATTCACCGGGCGATGAGATGGCGCATTCCTGAAAGCTGATTCGAAGCGGACTGATGTTCCCCGCTTGCACTGAAGACGCCGCGACGCCAAGTGTCGCGGCTCGTATTCCCCGTTCTTCAGCCCATGTTCAGGAGACACTTTCATGAAAATCCGTTGTGGCGCAACAATGCGCGTCTTCCCCCTCATCGTGATGCTCTTCGGCCTGCTCTCCCTGCACGCGCAAAGTGGCAGCGCCGGCACCCTCCATGGCACAGTCACCGATCCGAGCGGCGCTGTGGTTCCTGGCGCAACCGTACACCTCACACACGCTACCAGTGGGTTCAGCCGGACCGCAACCACTGACGCCACTGGCCAGTTCAGTTTTTCCAATGTCCCCTTCGACCCATACCAGCTCGAAGTTTCCGCCAGGGGTTTCGCCTCATTGGTCCAGATCACATCCATCGATTCAGCCGTAGGTACCAACCTCAATCTCGTGCTGCAAATCGCCGGCGCGAGCCAGACCGTCATGGTCGAATCGCAAGGTCCGCTCGTTGAAGACACCTCCACTTACCACACCGACGTCGACCGTGACCTCTTCAACAAGGTGCCGCTCGAGAGCGCGTCCTCCACGCTCAGCTCTCTCGTCACCGAGACTGCACCCGGCGTCTCGGCTGATTCGAACGGTCTCTTTCACGGTCTGGGCGACCACGCTTCCAACTCGTTCTCCGTCGACGGCCAGCCGATCACTGACCAGCAGAGTAAAGTGTTCTCCAACCAGCTTCCGTCCAACGCCGTTCAATCCCTTGAAGTCATTGAGGGCGCGCCGCCTGCGCAATATGGCGATAAAACCAGCCTTGTCATCGTTGCCACAACGCGCTCCGGCCAGGGTGTCACCAAGCCTACGGGTGACATCTCTGCCTCCTACGGCGCCTTCGGCTCGGCAACCGGTGGCTTCAATCTCGCTTATGGCGGACAGAATTGGGGCAACTTCGTCGAAATGGACGGGCTCAACACCGGGCGCTTCCTTGATCCGCCGGAATTCTCCGTCTTTCATGCCAGGGGCAATGAGGAAAATATCTTCGACCGCATCGATTACTCATTCACCTCGGCCGACTCCGTCCACCTTGACCTGAACAACACTCGCTCCTGGTTCCAGAACCCCAACTCATTCGACAATCTCAACGTGCAGAATGTGATTGCCGGAGGAGCGAGCGCCAACCCAACCTTCGGCGACGTGGGCAATACGGACCAGCGTTCGCAGATCGAAACCTACAATATCGCTCCCACGTACACGCGTGTCTTGAGCAACAGCGCGGTGCTGAATTTCAGTGTCTACACGCGCCGGGACGGCTATCACTACTACCCCAGCAACAATCCTCTGGCCGACCTTGGCCCCGCCGATCTGCAAACCTCCTCCATCGCGCAGTACCGCACATTGACTAACACGGGTACGCACGCGGATTACACCTGGGTACGTGGGCGCCAGAACGTGCTCGCCGGAATTCAGTATGAGCAAACCTTCCTCCGCGAGCACGACAATTTCGGTGTCGTCGACTCAACCCTCAACTCGCCCTGTGTGGACGCGAGCGGCAACATGCTGCCGGGATACGCGAATCCATCGCAATGCCCCAACGGCGGCGCGTCAGGCCCCAACGCAAATCCCGCCTACCTGTCCGTGCTTGCGCCCTACGACCTTACGCGCGGCGGTTCTTATTACCCCTTCTTCGGTCATACCGATGTAAAGGAGCTGGCTCTCTACATCGAAGACAAAATCAAGCTCGGTAACTGGAATTTGAATCTGGGTATTCGCGGCGATAAATACAACGGGCTGACCAGCGCCAGCCAGGCTGAGCCGCGCCTCGGTGTTGCTTACAACATCAAGCCCACAAATACGGTCGCCAGCATCTCCTATGCGCGCACCCTCGAAACCCCGTTCAACGAGAATCTGGTGTTATCGAGCCAGGGATGTGCAGATTTCGTGCTTTCGCCTATTCTGCTTTGCACCTCCGGCGTCCAGGGAATCTTGCAGCCCGGTTATCGCAACGAATTCCACGCCAGTTTCCAGCAGGGCTTTGGCAAATACCTTGTCGTTAGCGGGGAGTACATCTGGAAGTACACCCACAACGCGTTCGACTTTGCAGTCCTCGGAAATACACCCATCTTCTTCCCCATTGACTGGCACAACTCAAAGATCCCGGGATACGCACTGCACGCTGAAGTGCCGAATCTCCGCGGCTTCAGCGCATACTTCGACGGATCATCGGTCGCCGCCCGTTTCTTCCCGCCGCAGGTGGCTGGTGCCGGCGCCACCGTCGGACAAACCGGCTTACCCTTCCGCATTGATCACGACGAAAACTTCAACCAGACCTCGCACCTCCAATACACGCTCTCGCGCGACGACTGGTGGAACGGACTGTGGGGAGGTTTCAACTGGCGCTATGATTCCGGCTTGGTTGCCGGTAACGCTCCATGCTACGGCACCACTGACCCGAACAGCCCCTGCCTGGCTTCTTCGACCATACTTGGCGGTCAATCCGCCATCAGCATGGTCAACGCGGTTGGTATTCCGCTCACCGCCGACCAGCAGTTCCAGGCGGGCTTCATGTGCGCAGGCCAGAAAGCGGCGCCAACCAGTCCGCTGCCCTCCGTCTGCCCGGCCAACGAATTCAGCTCCAGCCTGATCAACATCCCCGCTCCCAACACCGGCGACAACGACCACAATCCTCAGCGCATTGCGCCACGCAGCCTCTTCGATGTGTCGCTCGGTAAAAGCAACATCTTCCACAAGGAGCATTACAAGACAGACCTTGACTTCACAGCGATTAACGTCATCAACAAGTACGCGCTCTACAACTTTCTCTCGACCTTCAGCGGCACGCATTACGTCACTCCCCGCGCCATGACCGCGAAAATTACGGTGAATTTCTGATTTGAGCGGATCGTAAAAGCTGGTAAAACAGAATGGGCAGGCCGCTCAAGCCTGCCCGCTTCTGTTGGTCGCAGTCGTTCAGGAGAGTTTGTCCACTTCTCGCCGGTAAGCCTGATAAATCTCATCCCCAAAGCAGGCAAAAATCACCTTCTGGATCGCATCGCTCGAGATCAACTCCGCCACCGTCTCTCCGACCGCGATCTTCACCGCCCGCTCCAGCGGAAACCGATACACTCCGCAGCTGATCGCCGGAAACGCCAGCGACCGGATCCCATTCTCGCGTGCAATCTTGAACGCCGACCGATAGCAGTTAGCCAGTAGCTCCGGCTCGCCGCGTTCGCCGCCAGTCCACACCGGCCCGACAGTATGGATCACAAACTTCGCCGGCAGCCGGTAGCCCTTGGTTAGCCGCGCCTCGCCCGTCGGGCAGCCGCCAATCTGGTAGCACTCGTCAAAAAGCTCCGGCCCCGCCGCGCGGTGGATCGCCCCATCGACGCCGCCTCCGCCCAGCAGCGAAGTATTCGCCGCGTTCACAATTGCATCTACGGCGAGTGTCGTGATATCCGCCTTCAGAACTTCAATCTTGCTCGACATCGCAGCCTCTTCTCGAAAGCATCGTATCGCTCGTGATCCTGCTCCGTCACGTTTTCCGCAAGCCACACATTTCAGAGTCATTACCGAGAGATTCGGAGCGATGATCCTCAGCCCCGCCAAAAAAATCACTTCCATCCCGCGGCAAATTTCTGCCATACTTGTATGTGCCCACCAGGTACGTCCAATCGCAAAAACTTAACAGTGAGGTTGCATCGATGTCGGCAAAGTATGTCTTTGTGACGGGCGGAGTTGTGTCCAGTTTAGGCAAGGGTCTTGCCGCGGCTTCAATCGGCTGCCTGCTCGAAAGCCGCGGTCTGCGCGTCAACCTCATGAAGTTCGATCCCTACCTCAACGTCGATCCCGGCACCATGTCTCCCTTTCAGCATGGCGAGGTGTTCGTCACCGACGACGGCGCTGAGACCGACCTCGACCTCGGCCACTACGAGCGCTTCACCCATGCGCCGCTCTCGCGCGACAACAACTACACCACCGGCCGTATCTACGAGCAGATCATCCTCAAGGAGCGCCGCGGCGACTACCTCGGGAAAACTGTCCAGGTCATCCCTCACGTGACCAACGAAATCAAGAACGCCATGCGCAAAGTGGCCGCCAACGGCGCCGACGTCACCATCGTCGAAATCGGCGGCACCGTCGGCGACATCGAGTCGCTTCCATTTCTCGAAGCAATCCGCCAGATGCGCCAGGAGCTGGGCCGCGAGAACACCGTCTTTGTTCACGTCACGCTTGTGCCATGGATCGCCGCCGCGCAGGAGCTGAAGACGAAACCCACGCAACATTCTGTAAAAGAGCTGCTCTCCATCGGCATCCAGGCCGACATTCTGCTCTGCCGCTCCGACCGCGCGCTCAGCCGCGACATCAAGCAAAAAATCGCAGCCTTCTGCAACGTCGAGGAAAGAGCTGTAATCGGGGCAAAAACCGTGCCGTTCATCTACGAAGTTCCGCTCGGCTTCGCTGAAGAGGGTGTGGACTCGCTCATCCTCAAGTACCTGCACAAAGAAGCTCCCGAGGCCGACCTCTCCAGGTGGCGCGATCTGGTCAACCGTTGCTACCACCCCAAAGACGAAGTCTCCATCGCCATCGTCGGCAAATATGTCGAGTACGAGGACAGCTATAAGTCGCTCAAAGAAGCTCTCACCCACGGCGCCATGTCGCAGAATCTCAAGCTCAAGGTTCATTGGATTGAGGCTGAGGGTCTCGAGTCGGCGACGCCTGAAGATCGCAGTTATGAGTCGCAACTCGAAGGCTACGATGGCATCCTTGTTCCCGGCGGCTTCGGCAAGCGCGGCATCGACGGCATGTTGAACGCCATCCGCTATGCGCGCGAGAATAACGTGCCCTACTTCGGCATCTGCCTCGGCATGCAAACCGCATGCATCGAGTTTGCCCGCAACGTCTGCGGCCTCAAAGACGCCAACTCCAGCGAATTCGATCCCGCCACAGAGCACCGCGTCATCTACAAGCTGCGCGAGCTGCTCGGCGTGGAGGAGATGGGTGGCACCATGCGCCTCGGCGCCTGGACCTGCATCCTGCAGGAGGATTCGCTCGCTTCGCGCGTCTATGAAGGCGCAAAAGAGATTAGCGAACGCCACCGCCACCGCTACGAATTTAACCGCGAGTACGAAGCGCTGCTTACCGGCGCGGGCTTGCGTATCAGCGGCGCCACTCCCGACCAGACCTACGTCGAAATCGTCGAAATCCCAGGCCACCCTTACTTTCTGGGCTGCCAGTTCCACCCCGAGTTCAAATCCAGGCCCCTCGAGCCGCATCCCCTCTTCCGCGAGTTCATCACTGCCAGCTACAACAACCGCCGGCAGCGCGGCCGCGCGGATACGCGCGAAACCGCCTCCCTCACCAGCACCCTGTCATCCTGAGTTCCCCACTGGGCTGTCATCCTGAGCGACCGGCGCGAAGCGGAGGGAGTCGAAGGATCCGCGGATGTACCGCGATCTGGCTCGGCCTCAGTCGCCGGACCTTTGCGTTCACAGTTTCAGCCCACCCTTCCCCGGTTCCCCAACCCCTTATTCGGCGCGCTGCGTCTCGAATTTCGGTAAAAATCTCCTGAATTCCTCCTTTCCACAGCCCATCCTGTGCGCGTTTCCCGTCTCGTTTTCGTCCTATAAACCGGTCCGGTACTATTTCGCAGAAACACCCTTCTGCGTCATTGACAAAGATTTCATCGCGGGCCTATCGTGTCTAGGTTTTTGGGGAAAAGAAAGAAAGGACGGAAATCGAAAATGGTTGCCTACTTTCAGCTGCAGCCCCCCGAAACGGAGTTGCAGCAGTTGGCAGAGGAGTATTGGGAGAAGTCCGGCGAAAAAGAGCATGAACTCGAGAAAGCAGCGTTCGATGCTGGAGAAGCAATTCGCAAAGGAGACTATACCCTCGCAAATCTCGAAGCGATCGTGCGCTGGAAGTCAGAGCGCGCCGTACATTACCTGATCGGGAACAGCAGCGAAAAGATCCGGCGTGTGCTTTCGGTTGCCGCGTCGCCGGAATCGTCAACCGAGGCTGCTGTGAATGCCCTGCTCGAATTGCACGGCGTCGATCTGCCTGTGGCTTCGGCTATACTCGCCGCGATTTATCCTGAGCGTTACACGGTGCTCGATTTCCGGGTTCTTGAGGCCTTGGGACACGCGCGCCATGACGTACGCTTTTATGAGGAATATTTAGCCTTCTGCAAGCGCCTGGCCGAAAGCAACATCGTGAAACCGCAGAGCGAACTGCCTGCGCCCACGCCGTTGCGCACGCTTGATCGCGCCCTGTGGGAGTGGACCCGCAGCCACATCGGGTAGACGAGCAGAATCGATTGCCGATGTGCGATTCCTTAACGCCGATCCTCGCTCCATTTTCCGGTTGCCGCGGGCTCGGGTGAGGCCTTCTCGCATGTCTTAATCGGCAAAGGGCTTGGAAGGCTCGGAAAGGCCCGACCGATGAACCGTCGTAATAAGGTTGCGCGCGCTCTGGCGACCCTCGGCAGTGGTGTGCTGTTTCTGAGCGCCTGCCTTCACTGCATGGCTTATACGAAGATTTCTCCAGGCTTGAGCGCATCAAACCTGGCTGCTCCTTTGCAAGCCGTTTCACGAGTCGCTTTTCTGGCAATGGCTTGGGATTGGATCGTATTGGGCAGCATTGTGATGCTTGCGATCTTTGCCGAAACGCGGCTCCGTAAGGCATTCGTTCTCATCTGCGGCATCGCCGTGCTTGTCGAAACAGGGCTCACACTTCCATTCGTCGGCCTCTTCATCGGCAACGAATTGATTGGCACTGCGGGATTGCTGATCTTCTGCGGCGGCCTGCTACTGCAGCGGTCCGATACCTGAGCGCATAGATCCAAAGGCAAAGCATTCTTGTAAATCCGCCATCGGCCGGCACGAGTCCGCCCGTCGTGATTGGAGTGAACACCCGGATAATGATCCGCGATTTGCTCCGCCGGCCCTGCCTGGTTTCTCCGCAGCCTAATCAATCCAACGGGTTTCCGTAGCCTAATCAATCCAACGGGAATCCCCACCAGAGTACAATCGCCTTCGTGAGTCACTCGTTCGAAATTGGCCCCGTCCACGTCGGCGCGGGCCACTTTTTTCTCGTCGCAGGTCCCTGCGTCATCGAGTCCGAAACCCATGCCCGCACTATGGCTGAGGCGATTCAACGCATCGCCGCTGACCTTCACATCCCCTTCATCTTCAAGGCCAGCTACGACAAGGCGAATCGCACCAGCGTCAAGAGCTTTCGCGGCCCCGGACTCGTGGAAGGCACGCGCATTCTCAGCCGCCTCGCCAAAGACACAGGCCTTCCCGTCCTCACTGATGTGCACGAGCCTGGCCACTGCGAAATCGCTGCTGAAGCCGTCGATGTCCTGCAGATCCCCGCATTCCTCTGCCGCCAGACCGACCTGCTTGTGGCCGCAGGCAAAACCGGTCGCGCCGTCAACATCAAGAAGGGCCAGTTTGTCGCCCCCGGCGATATGAGCCACGGCGTCGAGAAAGTGCGCTCCACAGGCAACGAGCGCGTCTTCCTCACCGAGCGCGGCTCAACCTTCGGCTACAACAATCTCGTCGTCGACTTCCGCTCTCTCGCCATCATGCGCAAGCTTGCGCCCGTCGTCTTCGATGCCACCCACTCCGTGCAGCAGCCCTCGGCGGCCGATGGCGTCAGCGGCGGCCAGCCCGAGTTCATTCCGCTTCTCTCTCGCGCAGCCGTCGCCGCCGGCATCGACGGGCTTTTCCTCGAAGTTCACGACGATCCCCCGAACGCAAAATCCGACGGCGCAAATGCTCTCGACCTCAAGCTGCTCAAGCCGCTTCTCGAAACGCTTCTCGCCATCCATTCCGCCGAGTCCGACTGACTCATCGTGGGTGCTCTACCTCGCCGCGTCGTTGTTTTTGCGGCTAGGGTGGGGTCTGACATCCCATCTCCGCTTGCGCACTCACGCCGTCCAGCCGGAAACACGTTACCCCATTGATGTCTGTGCGGAACGTGCGCACGTGCGCCTCCTGCAATTCCTCGAGCACCTCCTGGCGCGGATGTCCGTAGCGGTTGTGCAACCCGCAGGAGATGACCGCCCATTGCGGAGCCACGCGCGCCAGAAACTCCGGCCGCGTCGATGTAATGCTGCCGTGATGGCCAATTTTCAGTAGGGTGCTTGCCAGTCCAGGCTCAGTAAGCATCGCTTGCTCGATGGGTTCCTCCGCGTCGCCTTCGAGCAGCACCGAGGTTTGCCCATACGCCACGCGCAACACCAGAGAATCGTCGTTCGCAGGTTCCGCCCCCGGCTGATAATCCTGAAACGGCGCCAGCACGTTGACTTGTGTGCCGCCGAACGCAAACCCGTCGCCCGCCCTAAACGTTCGCACCTTCACGTGCATCGACTTCGCCTCGGCTAGCAGTGCGTTATAAGCCGCGACGTGCGGATTGTTGCCAATCCAGAGTTCATCCGGATGAAAGTTCCTCAAAACCGCCGGCAGCCCTCCCATATGATCGGAGTGCGCATGACTCAGCGCCACCGCGTCCAGATGACAAATGCCACGTGCCCACAGCGCCGGAGACACCACTTCTTCGCCAATGTCAAAATCTTGCGGAGCCGGGGTCCCCGCGGACAGGTCTTCGTCCGTGGGGTGGGGAGCCTGCCTCGGCCCTCCGCCAAATCCGCCCCCGTCCACCAGCAGCGTCTTCCCGTCGGGTGTGATCACGAGCAGCGAGTCGCCCTGACCCACATCGATCGCCTCCATGAGTATCGCACCGTGCGGCCGATCTACAGCCCGAGGCATCACCGCGGCCAGCGCAGCCAATACGAGAGCCGCGCAAGCCCCGCGCCGGAGCCAGCGATCTCCTCGCCCTGCGCTCGCATGAGCAAGCGCGATAGTAAGACCTAACAGCCCGCAGAACGCAAGAGACTGCCACAGCAACGGACCCGGAATCCGGAAATCACCGAGCGTCATCGAGCCGAAAAAGTGCACCAACTGCACTCCAGTGTGCAACACCAGGGCCACAACCATCGCGGGGAACACGGCGGCAGCGGGCCACACCACCAGCGCCAGCAATGTGAGCAACGCTGCGGGCATCAGCACAGCCAGCAATGGCAAAATTAGGAAATTCACCGGCAGCGCGAAGATCGTAATGCGATGGAAATCGGCAGCCATCGGCAGTGTCATCGCCAGCAGCGGAGCTGCAACGCCGGCTATGGCTATCACGGCCAACAGCGTCATCTGCAGGCCGGAATCAAACACGCTCCGCGGGCTCACCACGAGCAGACATAACGCTGCAAATCCGATCGTGTTCATCGGGCTTCGCTCGCGATAAACAATCCGCCCCAGCATGTAAAGTGTCACCATCCACAGCGAACGCTGCACCGGCGTGGCGAATCCTGTGAACACCGCATAAGCAAACGAAGCAGCAATCGTTAGCAGTGTGGCCGGCACACGCGGCAGCCGCAGCCGCCGCGTGATCCAGAAAATGCATGCAGCCACAATCGCCAGGTGAAACCCTGAAACCACCAGCATGTGAAACGAACCCGTCCGCTCAAAGCCCACGCGCAACGAATGCGTCAGGTACGTGCGATCTCCGGCCACCATGGCTGCCAGCATCACAGCGTCGTCTTCACTCAGACGCAGTGGCGTTGGCAACTTCGCCATCGCGGCAGGCAAACCAAGCAATCTTGCCGTCGTGGCATGCTGCCACCCGTGCACGCGGCACGCAATAGATTGTTGGCCCGAGGCGCGTGACCCCTCCAGCCGCTCCACACGGTCGAGATCGACGGTCGCCGTTGATGTGATTCCCTGGTCCAGAAGATAATCCGCGCGGCTCCAGACCCCGGGATCGTGATAGGTTTCGGGCTGTAGAATGCGCACCACTGCGCGAACGCGTTCACCGCATCCGAACGGATGAACGGCATCGTTCCCAGATGCATCAGCGGGCCATCGCACCGTCAGGCGAACACCGCCGGCAGCGGACTCCTGCGCATCGCTCTCGTCGTTGACCACCTCTACCGACGACACCCGCAGGTCGATTCGCTGCGAATACATCGTGGCCGATGGCTCGTCAACATTCTGCTCAAGCTCACTGCGCATCGGCCCCGCATCCACAACAGTGCCTTCCACGGTGCGCAGCAATCCGTCAGACAGCGTTGCCAGATCGGTTGCGGGCGCAGGCCGCGGCTCCATTTCGCCGCACCACGCTCCCAGCATCAGCCAAAGCGCGGCCATCGCGACCCATGCAATGCGTTGCGCGCGAAGCGCAACCAGTATGCACAGGCCGCCGACGACTGCCAGGGCAAGCAACAGAAATGTAGGCTTGAGCCATATCCGGCTCGTCAGGGCGATCCCTATAGCAAAGAGCCACGCCGCATGGAAAAGCGGTACAGCCGTGAGGCCGGCCGCTGGCTGCTCGGGGTTCGCGGGATCCGATTGCATTGGGCCCAAAGTCGAAACGTGAGGTTGACTTCAAGCCTATCAGGAATGGAATTTTCCGGCACGCGCCGGCCGCAGCGTGCCTGATCTGATCCAGATTCCGCGCCACGAATCGGCGCAGCTCATCTGCGAAGCTGGACCACGGTTTCCAGGTGGAAGGTCTGCGGAAATAGGTCCGCCAACGTGACGTTTTCGATGCCATAACCCGCAGCGATCATTGCCTGAAGATCGCGTGCCAAAGTCGCTGCATCGCACGAAACATAAACAAGCGAGGGTGCGGCAATCTGCCCGAGCAGCGCCGTCGTCTCCGCTCCCAGGCCGCTGCGCGGCGGATCGACCACGATAAGATCCGGTCGCTTCTCATCGCGTGCGCCACGCAAAAAATCGACCGTCAATGCTTTCACGGCTTTCGCGCCCGTTCCCGCAAGATTCTGCGCCAGCGCAGCCGTCGCAGCCGCTGCCGCCTCAACCGCAATTACGTTTTCAAAGCTCGCGGCCAGCCGCCGTGCAAACAGCCCGACTCCCGCAAAAAGATCCCAAGCCACGCCGCCACGATGCCCGCCTGTCGCACAATCCACGAGCGGATCCACCAGCCAGCGATTCACTTGGAAAAACGCGCCCTCACCCACGCGATAGTCAAATCCGGCTGCACAGTAGAGCAGGGAAGTTCCTCCCCACTGCGCCACGCTTCGCGGCGTTTTTCCGCGCCCGCCGTCGGCCTCAAGTTTAATGCCCGTCGTTTCGGGAACTCTGTCCGCGAATCTCCGCGCAAACTCCTCAAAACATCGCGTCCCGCCCCCCGCAGTCACCACGCTTGCCAGCAGTGCGGTTTCCGCAGCATCGCAAAAAAACGAAATCTCCGCAGGCCGCAATCGCGCAGGAAGTTCCCGGACGATCTCACCCGCAGCCAGTGCGGCCCGCACCAGCAGCGGCGCAGCGATCGGGCATTCCCCAATCCGGATCAGCGCATGCGACCTTCGTCCGCGGTAACCCGCATCTCCCTCCGCATCGAATGCGACCCGGATGCGATTTCGGTATGCCCACGGCTCGCCGGCCAGTACAGCAAATGTTTGTGGCACCGAAACGCCGCCTCGTTCCAGCGTCTCGCGCAGAATGGCCTGCTTGAATGCCAACTGAGTCGCATAGTCCGTTTGCTGATACTGGCATCCGCCGCAGGCGCCAAAATGCCTGCACCGGTGCGCAATCCGTTCCGCGGCGGGAACAACAATCTCCTCCACCTCGGCCGTTGCGTAGCCGCGCTTTTCCTCAACCACGCGCAGGCGCACCTGTTCATCCGGCAGCGTAAGCGGTACAAACACAGCCTTGCCTTCCACGCGCGCCAGAAACGCTCCGCCATAAACCGGCTTTTCAATCTGCACCAGCGGGAGTTCCGCCGCCTGCTGCAGAATCTTCCGCGCCGCTCCGGCCCCACGCGGTGCATTTTGACCTGCGCGCTTCTTCATTGCTGGCTCATGTAAAACAGGCTCAGTCGCGGTAAGTTGTAGTGCACCAGCAACTGCTTCTGCACAAACTGCCGTTCCACCTGCCGCAGTTGCACCGCGCCCATCCGGCTGCGATAGGGAGCCAGCTCGCGAGCCGCATGCTCCTTCAAGCCGACAAGCAACTCCTCCGGCGCGGCCGCGGTCAGCGCGGCGAAAAGCTTCTCTTCAAGCACCGTCAGCGAGCGCTCCAAAGCCTCCAGATCGACAGCCGTTGATTTCTCTTTGCCGCAATCAAGCACCTCGGCAGCAAGTTCCCGCAATCGCCCGGCGGTCGCGCGGCACGCGTCGGTCGCGACCGTCGCCGCATCCAGGGGCTCAGCAGCCGCCGTAAGATGCGCGGCAACCCGCTCGTGCTCGAACCCCGATTCACGTTCCACCCCCGCCGCAGGAGCCGACCCCGCCGCCGCCTCTTTCAACTCCTCGGCGGCTTGCATCACGGCCTGCGCGCACCAGGCCAGCCCGTTGATGCGCTGCATCCGCGCCTTATTCTTTCGCGTTTCGTATTTGTCGAACGCCGCATCGATCCCGCGCAGCGCCGCTTCTAGCGGAATCCCCGCTTCGCGCCACGTCTCGATTAGCGCCCAATCCAGCGTCGAGAGCAGCAGCAGCGATCCACGCCGCTGCTGAAAGCGCTCCTCGATCTCGGTAAAATAATTGAAGTAGTTGTGCACGATCCCCGTTTCGATTCGAGTAAGAACCTACCAGTAGGATAAGACCCAAAGGAGAACATCGATGGCAAGCGTTGGATTTGTCGGGCTCGGCATCATGGGCCGTCCCGTGCTCAGGAATCTTTTAAAAGCCCGCCACACGGTAATCGCTTATGGTCGCACTCCCGCAAAGCTCGACGCTTGCATCGCTGATGGCGCGCAACGAGGCACTTCGAACGCCGATGTAGGCGCGCGCGCACGCATCGTGATCACCATGCTGCCCGACGGCCCTCAGGTGGAAGAGGTCGTCCTCGGCCCGAATGGGATCCTCTCCGGCTCCAAGCCCGGCTCGCTCATCATCGACATGAGCTCCATCAGCCCGCTCGTCTCGCAAAAAATCGCCGCGGCGACCGCGCAGAAGAGCGTTGATTTTCTCGACGCGCCCGTCAGTGGCGGCGAGCCCAAGGCCATCGACGGCACTCTCGCCATTATGGCCGGCGGCAAGCCGGATGTCTTCGCGAAAGCCGAGCCCATCCTCAAGTGCTTGGGCTCAAGCGTCACGCTCACCGGGCCGGTCGGCGCCGGCAATGCCACCAAGCTCGCCAATCAAATCATGGTTGCCTGCAACATCGCCGCCATGGGCGAGGCGCTTGCGCTCGCTACGCGTTGCGGCCTCAATCCTGAAGTTGTCTTCAACGCCGTCAAAAACGGTCTCGCCGGAAGCGCCGTGCTCAACGCCAAGGGCCCGATGCTCATCGCCCGCAACTTCAAGCCCGGCTTCAAAATTAACCTTCATCAAAAAGACCTGCGCAACGCGCTCAAGACCGCCGAAGCCAACAACGTCTGCCTGCTGCTCACCGCGCATGTGCAACAGATGCTGTCGTCCCTCATTGCCAATGGCAAAGGAGAGCTCGATCACTCCGCCATCGCCACCTTTGTTGAGACCGCCTCGCACGTCGAAGTCAAAGCCCCGTCCGCGTAAATCTGGATACCCCACCTTCGCGGCAGTTTGTTAGGGTGCTCCATTCTCGCGCCATTCTTTAAGGGTGCCCCATCCAATCTTTGCTTGGATGGGGCAGGGAACTCCGCCTCTCACTTCCGCCTTCCCCACCCGCCCCCACCCGGCGTCTCAATCCGGAGCACGTCGCCCTTAGCCAACTTCCGGCTGCATTTGCCCGGCAATTCCATCTCTTCGCCGCCCTCCGCCTTTACCACAACAGCTCGTCCCGGCGCTCCCTCTTCACCGCCTTGCAATCCATATGGCCGGAACTTTCTTCGCTCCGCCAGCAGCGTCACCTCCGCATCGCATAGCATCTCAATCTCGCGGATCAGACCATCACCGCCGCGAAACTTCCCTTCGCCGCCCGATCCAGGCCGGTAGCTGTACCGCCGCACTCGCAGCGGATACGCATATTCAAGCGCCTCAACCGGCGTATTCAACGAGTTGGTCATATGCGTGTGCACGCCGCTGATGCCGTCCAGTCCCAGCCGCGCGCCCATGCCACCAGCCACCGTCTCGTAATACGCAAAGGGGTTGCCCATCTCCCCGGCCATCCTTCGATCCAAACCGCCAATCGTCACATTGCTCATCGTCCCCGCGCTCGCCGCCGGAACTCGCTCCGGAATCGCCTGTGCCAGAGCCCGCATGAGCACATCGACAATTCGCTGGGAAGTCTCCACGTTGCCGCCGGCCACTGCCGCAGGCGGCTGCGCGTTCACAATGGAACCCTTCGGTGCGTGCACCGTAACCGGCCGCAGAATTCCCTCCGTCGCCGGGGCATCCTCTGCAAGCAGGCAGCGCAGCACATAAAAACACGCTGAAACCGTGATCGCGCGAACCGCATTCACGCTGCCCGCAACTTGCGGCGACGAGCCGGCAAAATCTACATCGACCGCGCCCTCCGCAGGGTCGATTTTCAGCCGCACCGCGATGCGGATTGGCTCATCTGTCACGCCATCGCCGTCGAGCCAGTCCTCCGCGTCGAATTCTCCGGCTGGCATCGCATGAAGCTCCGCGCGCATGAGCCGCTCAGAATAATCGAGTAGCTCCTCGGTCCATCTGTTCAGCTTCTCCAGGCCATACTTCGTCACAAGTTGAAGCAAGCGCTGTTCGCCCACCCGGCACGCGCCGATCTGCGCGGCCAGGTCGCCCTCGCGTTCCCAGGGTGTGCGCACGTTCCGCAAAATTCCGTCCAGCACCTCGCGATCCAGCGCTCCGTCGCGCAGAATGCGCACGGGCGAAATGCGCACCCCCTCCTCATCGATCGTGGTCGCGGGCCCCATCGATCCCGCAAACTTGCCGCCAACGTCCGCATGATGCGCGCGATTCGCCACATAGAAAACAGGCTCTTCGCTGTCCTCGCAAAACACGCCCTGAACCATGGTGATGTCG
Organism: Candidatus Sulfuritelmatomonas gaucii; assembly: GCA_900290245.1. GTDB lineage: Bacteria > Acidobacteriota > Terriglobia > Terriglobales > Acidobacteriaceae > Telmatobacter > Telmatobacter gaucii. The sequence goes on from OKRB01000085.1 coordinate 72,456, forward strand.
GGCAGGTGGGTTCCGCCGGCGTATGGATCGTTCAGAATCACAATGTCGCTCGGCGCAAAATCAATCGCGTCAATCGCCGCTTGCACGCTCATGGGCATCGACCCCAGATGCACGGGCATGTGATCGCCCATGGCAATCACGCGTCCGCGCCCGTCGAAGACCGCGCACGAATAATCGCGCCGCTCCTTGATGTTCGGCGAAAGCGCCGTCCGCCGCAGCGCCGCGCCCATCTCCTCGGCAATGGAATGCACGGCGCATTGAAAGATCGTGAGCTCCACAGGATCAGCCAATTCGTTCTTCACGCGCAGGCCTCCTCGCCAATCTCCATCACAAGGTTGCCCAACCCATTCACGGCCGCCGAACATCCCGGTAGCACCAACGTCGCCGCGGTGTATTCGGTCACCATGGCAGGGCCTCCAATCGAATCACCGGGCTTCAGCATCCCGCGCGTGTAAAACCGCGTCGGCCGAATCCCGCCTTCGAAGTACAAATTGCGTTCGGCATAGCAGGCAGCGCGACCGTCCCCCGGCACGATCTTCTGTCTCTGCGGCTCATACGGCTCGCTCGCCGCAATCATGCGTAGTCGCAGATTCACGATTTCAGTTGGGCGCGCGGTATCGGCAAATCCGTAGCGTTGCTGATGCAATTGGTGAAATTCTTCAATCGACAGTATCGGTTTCACCGGATCGTAGCGAACATTTAACTCGTACCCTTGTCGCAGATAGCGCAGATCCACGCTGCGCTGCGCGACTCCATTCAAGTCCTCTGCAGCAAACTCCGCCGCGCCTTGTTTCTCAAGCTCGCCGAACGCCGCGCCAAGGTTCCCGATCGCTTCACCTGGAAGCATCACGGTGCGCGAGTAGTCCCGCACCGCATCGGCAAGCAAAATTCCAATCGCTGAAAGCGCGCCGGGCATAACTGGAACCAGCACCCTCGAAATCCGTAGTGCCCGCGCCAGTGAACAGGCGTGCAGCGGTCCTCCTCCGCCAAAAGCGACTAGGGTAAAATCGCGCGGATCGTATCCACGCTCAACGCTGATCACGCGGATCGCCTTTTCCATCTGCGTCTCCACCACGCGCAAAATGCCCGCCGCGAACTCTTCTACCGTTCCCGCCGTACCCTTTTGCTCACGCATCATGCGCAGCGTCCGCTCACCGTCGAGCCGCACTTCGCCGCCCAGAAAGCTCTCTGCGTCCATCCGCCCCAGCACAAAATTTGCATCAGTCACCGTCGCCCGCTCGCCGCGGCCAAAGCAAATCGGCCCAGGATCCGCTCCCGCCGACTCCGGCCCCACGTGCAGCATTCCGCCCGCATCGAATCGCGCAATCGATCCGCCGCCCGCACCCGCTGTGTGAATATCGAGCATCGGCACGCCGATCGGCGCGCCCGCGATCACCGACTCGCTCGTGCGCTCGGCGCCCGAAGCGGCGTTGGCCAGAAAAACATCTGTCGAAGTGCCGCCCATGTCGAAGCCGATGATGCGCTCAAACCCGGCCCACTGCGCCACGCGGCATGCGCCCACCACGCCACCTGCCGGCCCGCTCAATACGGTACGCACGGGCTCCGTCGCTCCCACTCGCGCCGGAATGATCCCTCCCGATGACTGCATCACATCGACGCGTCCACCTTTGTATCGCTTACTGACCCGCTCTTCCAGTGTCGCCAGGTAGCTTTGCATGCGCGGCGCAAGATAAGCATTCACCACTGTCGTCGAAGCGCGCTCGTATTCGCGAAACTCCGGTAGGATTCGGTGCGATGTCGAAATCGGAATTCCCAGCTTGTTTAGGGCCGCTTCCACGCGCCGCTCGGTTTCAGGCTGCGCGAAGGAAAACAGCAGCGAGATCGCCACGGCATCCGCGCCGCTCGCGCGCACCGCATCGGCCAGCGCTTCCAGTTCTTCATCCATCGGCGACAGCAGCACCTCGCCCTTAGCGCCCACGCGCTCGCGCAACCCAAAACGCAACTCCCGTGGAACAAAGCATTGCGGAATCGGCGCAAACCAGTCGTAGAGCCGCTCACGTGCCTGTCGCCCGATCGCGATGGTGTCTTCAAAACCGGTTGTTGTCACAAACGCGACGCGCGCGCCAGTGCGCTCCAGCATTGTGTTGGTGCCCACCGTGGTGCCATGACGCACCTCCAGGTTTTCTGAGCCGCCCAGTTCCCGCACGCCATCGAGCACCGCCTCTGACGGGTCCTTCGGCGTGGAGAAAAGCTTCTTCACGTGCAGTTGTCCGTCGACGAGACAAACGCAGTCGGTGAACGTCCCGCCGGTGTCGATCGCAATGCGCAAGCCCGCTCACTCCCCTCATGTGGAGCCGAATGAAAGTCTCTTCCTGTCTGATTAGCCTAAATCCGCGATCTGCAGCCCGTAGAGAGGATCTCGAACCACAACAGAAATTGGGTCCCCCAGGTCCCGACTCTGGAACCTGGGATGCGGCGCACAGGTACCCTCAGCTCAAAAACTCCGCAATCGCCCCGACCACTGTTTCCTGCTCATCCTCGCGCAGCTCCGGGAAGATAGGCAACGCCAACACCTCGCGAGCGGCGCGTTCCGCCTCAGGGAAATCGCCCTCTTTGTAACCCAGCCCTTTGAGTGCTTCCTGCAGATGCAGCGGAACCGGATAATAGATCTCCGACCCAATGCCGCGCGCTGTCAGGAACTCGCGCAATGCGTCGCGCCGCGAAACGCGAATTACGTATTGATGCCAAATATGCCGTGCCCCTTCCACCTCCCGCGGCAAAACCACTCCCTGCTGGGGATACGGCCCGGCCTCCGCCAACCCGTCCTTCGCGAACAGAGCATGGTAGCGCGCAGCCAGCGTGCGGCGCGCCTCATTCCACGCCTCAATGTACTTGAGCTTCACCTGGAGCACCGCGCCCTGGAATCCATCCATGCGTGTATTCCAACCGAGCTCGTCATGGTGGTAGCGACGCCGCATTCCATGCTGGCGCAGCATTTTCACGCGCTCAGCCAACTCTGCGGAGTTGGTTGTCACCATCCCCGCATCGCCTGCCGCGCTCAAATTCTTGGTGGGATAAAAACTGAACGCCGCCACGTCGCCCAGCCCGCCTGCTTTCTTCCCCTTCCAGGCCGCGCCCCACGCCTGCGCCGCGTCTTCGATCAGGATCAGGCCGCGCTTCCGCCCAAGCTCCGCAAAACAATCCCAGTCGGCGCACTGGCCGTACAGGTGCACAGGCAATATCGCGCGCACATAGGTTCCGCGTGAGCCGTTGAGAACTGCATCCACAGCTCTGGGCGAAAGATTGAACGTGACCGGATCAATGTCGGCCAGCACCGGCGTTGCCCCGGCCCTCAGAACTGAGCTCACCGAGGCGAAAAAACTGAAAGGAGTGGTCACCACCGCCTGTCCAGGCACAATCTCGGCCGCGGCGAGAGCTAGCCACAGCGCATCCGTACCCGAGGAGCATCCCAGTGCATGCGCGACGCCCAGTTGCTCCGCCGCAGCGCGCTCAAACGCCGCAACATGCTCGCCAAGAATGAACTCCTGCGTCTCCAGCACGCGCCCTAGCGCATCTAACAGTTCCTGGTGGAGGACACGATATTGTCGCTTCAAGTCCAGCATCGGCACGTTGGGGTGCGCAGGCTGCGCGGCGTGGGCCGAATGAGCGGTTGGAATGTCAATTTCTTGCACACATCGATGCTATCAGCCAATGAATCGGCAGTGCCCCGGCTTGAGATAGCGGAAACCCCTGCGGAGTCTATTTCCGCTAAACCCTTTGGTTCCTTAGCCCTCTGCGTGACTCTTTCGTGGCGTCAAAAAATGGCACACTCCCCAATTCATTTTCCCGGAGTTACCCAGGGTGACTTCCGGCGAAGCTTCGTGCACCCTTCCCGCGGTTCAAATGCATCAAAAACCTTTATAATGTTGGATTATTGCGGGATTTACCGGCGCCGGGAATTCCGGAGCCGCCCCCGCTAGTCTGTTTCACGAGGCAAGAGCAGTTGCACACAACTTCAAGAAGAAAGCAGGAGATCGGCACATGGAGAACAAGCCGGCACAAAATATTCAGGACACCTTTCTGAACACGGTTCGGAAGGACAAATCCCCGATTACGATTTATTTGGTCAGCGGAGTGAAGCTGACCGGGAAAATCCGGTCCTTCGACAAATATTCCGTGCTCCTGGAGAACAATAGCCAGGAACAGTTGATTTTCAAACACGCGATATCAACCGTGGTAAGCAACCGGAGCGTGATCCATAGCGAACATCGCCCGGCTGCTGTTACGACGGGAATGGGTCCGTCGCCCGTACCGGTGTCGACGATTTCTCAGTCGACCGCGGAACAGCGATAGCGGCGGAGCGTCCTCGACTTGAAGGGCGAGGCGTACCGGATGGGCAGCGTTCGCAGCGGTCCTGGAGTCTCGCCATCCACCGCGCCAAGCGGGCGGAGGCATGGAAAGCGCGTACCATCCGCGGCCGTTCCTGACCTCACTCACGACCGGCGCGAGCGCGCCATCCTGGTGGGGGTGGCATTCGGGATTCGCCCGCGCGCCAACTACGCAAGCGCGTTGAGCGCACGAGCCGCGGAAGTGTGCCGGGAATCAGATCCGTCGGCCGCCCCTCCGTCTCCGCCATCTCCTTCTCAACAAACCTCTCGCTTACAGAACTCCAGGAACCGCACAAACGGATCTCCGGACCTCGGCGCCGAAGAATCTCTCGCGGAGTTTCGCGAGCTCCTCTTGAGCGCCGGCGGTCAGGTCGTCGCTGAACTTATGCAGCGCCGCCCCAAGCCCGATCCGGCCACGCTCATCGGCTCCGGCAAAGTGGAAGAGATCGCCGGCATCGCGGCCTCCACGCAAGCTGACCTCGTTCTCTTCGATCACGACCTCTCGCCCACGCAACTGCGCAACCTCGAGGCCGCGTTGCGTTGCCGCGTCCTCGATCGCACGCAGCTCATCCTCGACATCTTTGCTCGCCACGCCCGCACCCGCGAAGGCCAATTGCAGGTGGAACTCGCGCAGCTCGAGTACATGCTCCCGCGCCTCACCGGCCGCGGCAAAGCCATGTCGCAATTAGGCGGCGGCATCGGCACCCGCGGGCCCGGCGAAACACAGCTCGAAACCGACCGTCGCCGCATTCAGCGCCGTATCGATCAACTCAAGCTCGACCTTGAAGGCGTCCGTCGCGTGCGCCGCCAGCAGCGTCAGCGCCGCGAAGCCGTTCCCGTCCCGACCGTCGCGCTCGTCGGCTACACCAACGCGGGCAAAAGCACGTTGTTCAACTGCGTCACCGGTGCGCAGGTGCTTTCCTCGTCCCGCATGTTCGCCACGCTCGACCCCAAATTGCGCGCCGTTGAACTGCCCAGCCGCCGGCGCGTGCTGCTGTCTGACACGGTCGGCTTCATCCGCAATCTTCCCCACACGCTGGTCACCAGCTTTCGCGCCACGCTCGAAGAAGTCGAGCAGGCTGAAGTACTCATTCACGTGCGCGACGCTTCATCAAGCTATGGCGAAGAGCAAAAAGCCCAGGTCGAAAAAGTCCTTGGCGAGCTCGAATCTCTTGCCAAGCCCCGCATCGAAGTCCTGAATAAAATCGACCTGCTCTCTGAAGACGAGCGCGCGGCCTTGCTGTCTCGCACCAACACCTGCCCAAAAGGTGAAAGCGCGGTAACGCCCGCGTCGGCGCTTACCGGCGAAGGTGTCGAGTCTCTCCTCGCCGCCATCGACGCCGCTCTGCGCTCCGATCCCGTCGTTGATGCAGAATTCCGCATTCCGCAGCACGAAGGCGCTGCGCTCGCAGCCGTTGAAGCCGGCATGATCATTCACACCCGCGAATACGAGGGCAACCTTGTCCGCCTCACGGTCAGCGGCCCGGCCTCACTCGTTGGCCGCATGCGCCGTTTCCGCGCAGAAAAATCCGCGTAGCCTTCGGAAAGGAATTATGGGATTGTCATCCTGAGCGAGGTCGCTCGAATTTTTTGCGAGCGACGAGTCGAAAGACATGCTACTTCCTTTTATAGGTGCCAGTAACAAATTACTTCGTCAGGTTGTAAATCAGCCCGTAGGGGTCCTTCACATAGCAGCGAGGAAATTCCGGCTCATCTTTCACGATCTCGCATCCACTCGCCACCAACCGCGCCTTGGCCTCTTCCACGTCAGCCACTGTCACCTCCAGCACAGGGCCAAGCGCCGGTCCCTCTTCAATAAACAGGTTGATGTGGTCCCCGTGCAGGTCAATCCACCGATCATGCTCACCGGTGATTGTGAAGCCCAGTTCCTTCACATAGAAGCCCGCCGCTGCCTTCGGATCCAGCGCTTGTATCAGAATGTCTGTGCCGAATGTATTTGCCACATGGTCTCCTCATAAGCCGCAGACAGACAAAGGGGCCATTCGCCTGCCGTTCAACCCCGCTTCCAACCGCCGCGCTGCCCGCCGGGCCGCGAGAATCCGGGCTTTCGGTCGCGCCCGCCTTGGCCACGAAACTTGCCAAACCCTCCCGGCTTCGCGCCAAACTTCGCACCCGTCTGAAAGCCCTTGCTCTTTCCGCCTTCGAACCGTGGCTTTCCCTCGCCGGCCCGTTCGAGGGCTGGCCGCTCTCCGCGTCCGAACTGCGGCCTTTCACTTCGCGGGAAAGCCGGCCGCTCACCGCGTGGCGGAAATGGCTTACGCCGCTCGCCATCGAAGCGGCCTCCTCCACCCTCACGCCGTGGACCACCCTCACGCCGTGGACCGCCCTCGCGCCGCGGAGGCCCGCTAAATCCCGGCTTCTTGAAACCTGGCTTCGCACCAAACGGGCGCTGCCCTTCGCGCCGCCCACGGTCGCCCCAAGCCTGGGGTCCTCGCGGACCGCTCTCCATCCGTGGCGAAGAGTTTTCGCCACCACGAAAGGGCTTCCCTCCGCCCTGAAACGGCGCCCCACCGCGCTCGCGCCGTTCTCCGCCGCCAAACGGCCTTCTCTCTCCACGTTCGCGCCGTTCTCCACCTGCAAACGGCCTTCTCTCTCCGCGCTCGCGAAACTCCCGGTCCCGCGGCTGCCATTCCTTCTTCGGTTCACGCGCCGGGCCCTGACCCTGCGGACGTTCACCTTGACCCGCCGGACGATCACCCGGCCCCCAAGGCTTCTGCCCGCGCTGTTCCTTCCGGCCGAATTGTCCCGCTGGCCTCTCAAAGCGCGGCTTCGCAGCCTGGTTGCGGCGTTCGCGGAATTTGCCGCGCTTCTCCGCCGCAATCCCTGCCTCCTTCGGCAGCACCCGGTCAAGATTCACACGCCGCGGCTTGATCTTGCCCTCAGCGGTCAATCGCAGAGCGTTCACTTCATCCGTCGACAGCTCGCGCATCTTCCCCGGCTCCACGTCCAGCACGAGCGGCCCGTATCCCACGCGCCGAATCTTCTCGGCAAAATGTCCGATGGCCGCGAACATCTTGCGCAACTCGCGGTTTCGTCCTTCGGTCAGCACCACCTCATACCAGGGGTTGTCGCCATGGCGTACCTGATGTACTCGCGCCGGCGCCGTCTGCACATGCTCCGAGCCCTTCTCGCCCCTCTCGATCGCCAGACCGCCGCGCAGCCGCTCCAGTTCCGCCTCGCTTGGTTGTCCAGCAACCTTCACCAGGTATGTCTTCTCCACTCCCGATCCGGCCTTCGTCAGCAAGTTGGCCAGCTCGCCATCGTTGGTCATCAACAACAGGCCTTCGCTCTGGTAGTCGAGCCTTCCCACCGGATACACCCGTTCCTGCATCTTCGCGAAGAACTTCATCACCGTAGGCCGGCCTTCGGGATCGCTCACCGTGGTCACGAAGCCCTTCGGCTTGTTCAGCAGGAAATACCTGTGCCGCTCCGCGCCATGCAGCAGTTTTCCGTCCACGCGAATATGGTCGCGCGCAGCATCGGCCTTGCTTCCCAACGTTGTCACCACTTGCCCATTCACCATCACGCGGCCCGCTACGATCATCTCTTCCGCGCGCCGGCGGCTGGCAACTCCAGCCTTCGACAAAATCTTCTGCAGCCGTTCGAGCTTCCCCGGTTCCCGCGCCTCGTCCGCACCTGCAAAGTCAGCCGCGGCCTCCGTATCTGTCGCCGCCGCCGCGTCCTTCGCCGCTTGCCTTGCGCGTTCTTCCTTCGCCAGTCGTGCCGCTCCGCGCCCGGGTCCGGCTTCCAGGCCCGCGTCCATCGCCGCCAGGTTCGTGTCGGCCCGAAACGCCTCCATCTCCACCTTCGCGTGAGCTTTGGCTTCGCCCGTGTAGGTTCGGCCTTCGCCATCCGTCGTGTCCCCGACCGGATCAACAACCGGGTCGCCAATCCCATATCCGGCGAAACTCACCTCAACTTTGGCTTTCGTCTTCCGAGCCTTCGTTGCCGGAGCTGCAGCCTTCGGTTTGGCCTCGCTCCCCTTTGAGGCGCGCTCTTTCACGCGCTCGACCGTCGGCTTGGCCCTTGTTGTGGCGGCCTTCACGCCCTTCCCGGGCTTGGCATTCGCAGCCCCTGCCTTGGCAGGCTTCGGCGTCGCCACTTTCTTTTTGGCCGCGGCCTTCTTCGTCTTCGCGCCGGTTTCTTTCGCCCGCGCCGCTGACTCCACTGAGGCAGACGCGCGCTTTGCCGCAGGCGCGGCCGATTTCCGTTTTACTTTTTCCGTCATGGGAAAGCCTCGGTTCCTGATTACTCGGGATCGCCCGGTGCGCGCTCGCCACTTTGTGTTGAGCCGTCTAGGTTAGATTCCGATTCCGGCGCGGGCTCATTCTGCTCGACACTAAGATCGGGGTTGAACTCCTCGGTCGCAGGCGCCGCCGTTTCCGCGTTCGCTTCCGATTCCGGCTCCTCCAGTTCGCTGGCGGCCATCTTTTCAAACTCCTCCATCGACGGCAGCTCAGAAACATCTTTCAACCCGAAGCGCAAAAGGAACTCGCGCGTGGTCTTATAAAGAATCGGCCGGCCCACGACCGGTTTGCGTCCCGCCGTGGTGATTAGCTTGCGTGCCAGCAGCGACCCAAAAACCCCCGATGAATCCACGCCGCGAATTTCGTTCACCTCCGGCGCTGTCACCGGCTGCTTGTAGGCAATCACGGCCAGTGTCTCCAGCGCCGGCATTGACAATTTGAGCGGCGGTTTCTGACTCTTCACAAACGAGCGCACCGCATCGTGGCATTCCGGCTTCGTAGCCATTCGATATCCGCCGGCAATCTCGCGAATCTCAATGCCGCGCCCGTCCGCTGCGTACTCTGCGATGAGCTCGTCCAGCAGTTGCCTGATTACGGCGCGAACCTCGCGCTCGCGCAACTTCGCAGCCCGTTTTGCCTCCGCTTCGATCGCAGCCTCGTCCGTTGGTCCGGGTTCCGCAGCAGGTTCCGCGTTCGCTTCGCCGGTCTCAGGCAATGATTCCGTTTCTTGCGGAGCTAGCACAGAATCTTCTAGTCTCTTTGACTGCGAGCTCTCATCTTCAACGTCTTCGCCCGCAGCTTTGCTTTCCTCTCCCGCCTCGCCAGTTGCAACCGGCTCCAGCTCAAGGTAGGGAAAAGCATCGTTGAGCTGCGACGCTGAATTCTGCGGCGTTTCCGGCGCCGCTTCGCGGACTTCCGCCGCCGCGGCATCCTGCTCGGCCTTCCACTCCAACGCTTCGTCAGCAAACAACGCGGCCAGTTGGGCCGGCATCACCGGCTCGTCAACGGCATAAATCACGGCTTCAAGCTTTGCTTTCAGGCTCATGTGCGCATCAGGCACCCCGTCAGAACTCAGGCGCCATTCTGTATGGTACCGGATGTGCCTTTCCCTCTGCCTCTTTCCCCAACCTGGCGCCGCTCTTGCTTCCAAAATAGAAGCGCTGAATGCGCTTTTCTCCGAATCGCAATCCTGCGCACTCACCTCAAAGCAGTTCAGAACGACAATCACACCAGCCGCTGCGGCATACCGCGGTATTCTCAAACTCACTGCTCTCCCGCAGGGAGGTCCCCGATGGATGAGTTCGAAAAGCTGATCGATGCTGCAAAGCGCGGTGCATTGGAAGACGTAAAGGTCATCGTTCGCGACCATCCGGCATGGGTCAGCCAGAAAGATGAAGAGGGTGCAACGCCCCTTCACTATGCAGCGCTTGGTGGGCATCGCCCCGTCGTCAAGTTCCTCGTGCAGCAAGGCGCGGCAGTCAACGCTACCGACTCGCAATTCGGGGCGACGCCTGCGGGATGGGCGATTGAGTATCTCCGCGAGATGGGCGCCTTTCTCGGGATCGAGCTTGCTGACCTCGCGTTCGCGATCCAGCGAGGCCACATCGATTGGGTTCGTCGATTCCTTCAGCGATTTCCAGCGCTTCGCCAAGCCAGCGATACCCAGGGCCGTCCCTTCAAACAACTCGCCGCTCAATCTGGCAATCCGGAAATCCTCCGATTGTTCGAATCGGATGCAGCCCAATAGTCCGGAACTCCGGCCAACCTGCGCGCAAACAAAAGGCGCCCGGCCCCGTCGGACGCCCTTCAATTTCAGAGCCCGGTCGCTCAGAAGAATGTATGGAACAGGAAGTAAAGCGCGCCCGAAAGCAGCGCTGCGGCCGGCAGCGTGAACACCCATCCCGCCGCGATATTCCGCACCGTCGACAAATGCAGTCCGCTGCCATTAGCGGCCATGGTTCCCGCCACGCCTGAGCTGAGGATATGCGTGGTAGAGACCGGCAGTCCCCACATGTTGGCGGCAAAGATCGTCACCATCGCGACAACCTCGGCGCTCGCGCCTTGCGCATAGCTCAGGTGCTGCTTGCCGATCCTTTCGCCGACGGTGATGACAATTCTCTTCCAGCCGACCATCGTGCCCAGGCCAAGCGCCAGCGCCACTGCCACTTTCACCCAATTAGGAATGTACTTGGTGCTCTTATCCAGCTTGTTCTCATAATTTTTCAGCACGGCTGTCTCCGCCGCACTGAAGGCTGGGTTGTGCGCCTGCTCCATCTGCCGCAGAGCCGCGCCGGTCAAGTACATGTCGTTGCGTACATTTGCTTGGTCGCGCGCTGGAACCGACTTGAAGCTCTTGTATCCCACAACCTCATGATTCACTTCCTTCACCAGCAGGCCCACAGCCAGCAGGGTGTCGGGCTGGAACTGTTTCGTCTGGATGTACTTGGTCACCTCGGCGCGCGCATCCGGATCAAGAGCCACCTCCGGATTCACGTGCTGGTCGAGGATGTGCCCCGCCTGCTCTGAAGCGGCGATGAAGCTCTGCACCTCCATCGGGCTCACAGCGTGATTCAGCGCGTATGCGGTGGGGACGGTCCCGATCAAAATCAGCATGATCAGACCCATACCCTTTTGCCCATCGTTCGAACCGTGAGAAAAACTTACTCCGGAACAAGTCAGAAGCAACAATGCGCGAATCGGCCAGGGAGGCGGTTGATGATTCGTCGGAGCTTCATAAAGTGAAGGAAACTTGATCAGCCGCTTTGACACAAAGATCAAAAGCGCGGCCAGGGTAAATCCCAGGAGCGGCGATACCAACAGAACCTTGAAAACCTTGATCGCCTGCTGCCAATCCACGCCAGAGCTTCCCGAGTTCGGATTCATGAACTGATTAGCCAGCCCCACTCCAATGATCGACCCGACCATGGTGTGCGAGCTCGATGCCGGCAAACCAAACCACCATGTGCCCAGATTCCAAAGAATTGCGGCGATCAGCAGCGCAAAGATCATCGAAAAGCCAGCGCCCGAGCTGACCTTGAGAATCAGCTCCACCGGTAGCAGCGTAATGATGGCGAACGCCACCGTGCCCGAAGAAAACAGCACGCCCGCCAGGTTGCAAAGTCCAGACCACACCACGGCAATGTTCGGCGCCAGTGAATTTGTATAAATCACCGTGGCCACCGCGTTCGCCGTATCGTGAAAACCGTTCACAAACTCAAACCCGAGCGCGATCACCAACGCCAGCCCTAGCAGAAGATAAGGCCAGATGCTCGTAACGGTCACACTGTCCAGATCTTTGGCGACGTGAACGCCGATGTAAGCCAGCCCGCTCAACAAGGCCAGCGCGAAGATCCACACACCGGCCTGGCTCGAATTTCTCTTAGGGCTGCGCTCAGTGAGGGAACGAGTCGATGAAATGACTGGAACTGCCGTCGCAAGATCGGCCATCAGAAATCTCCACGACGGCCGGAGAAATTCCGGGTCCGCCTGGGCCTCCGGCTGGAAGACTCAACAACGGTGCAACTTCTGAACTGAAATGGAGATGGATTTTGGCTGGAGAAAGACGATCCGGAGAATATGGCGTCCATAAAACCTCAACAACCGCAACGTTCCACGGTTGTTTACCCGGCGGTGAGGAAATTGAAACCGGGCTACAGCAAAGTCTACACCCGGCGGCCCAAACGGATGTGGAAGATCGCGGCCTTTACCCATGCTCACCGGTGAGCTCCGGTGACATCCGTCCTCGCATATCTATATGTAACTAAATAACTTATAGGTTTCGCGATCCTGTTCTCAATTCTGGGACGGCGGCTCGACCACCCCTTGACGCAAGCGCCGCCAAAAACCATGCCTTCCAGGAACTGGAGTCGCCTCATCTTGCCGAATCAAAATAAGTTACTCCGGAAGTGTCAGCGTGCCCTCAACCGCGAAGCCGCCAGCCACCCTCTCGGTTCCGGCGATCGGCTGCCGCTGCCCTCCGCCGATGCTTACGTGATAATCGCCCGCAGCGACCACCGGCTCGCCCGCCTCGGTGACCATGCACAGGTCGCGCGGCTTCAGCTCAAAATGCACCGTCGTTGATGCGCCCGGCTCCAGGTGCACGCGCTCGAATCCCCGCAGCGCACGCAATGGCGCGCCGGCAACCGGCGGAAAACTCAAATACAATTGCGCCACTTCGTCGCTCGCACGCGGTCCTGTATTCGTCACCGTCGCTTGCACCACAACCGTGTCCCCCGCATGCACCGCGCCGCTGGGCCCCTTCAAATCGCTGTAACGGAACTTTGTATAGCTGAGTCCATAGCCGAATGGATAAAGCGGCGTCCCGCTGAAGTAGCGATACGTCCTTCCCTTCATTGCGTAGTCTTCGAACGGCGGCAACTGATCCGCGCTCTTGTAGAACGTCACCGGCAGTCGTCCAGCAGGATCATTCGCTCCCGAAAGCGTCTCCGCGACCGCCGTTCCACCTTCTTCGCCGGGATACCACGCATCGAGAATCGCGTTCGCGTGCTCATTTGCCCACTTCACCGCCAGTGCGCTGCCGTTGGTCAACACCACCACCAGCGGCTTTTGCGCAGTCTCCACCGCTTCAAGCAGATTGCGCTCGGGCTCCGGCAAATCCAGGCTCGTCCGGTCGCCGCCTTTAAAGCCCGGCTCGCTCACCAGCATCTCCTCGCCCTCCAGCTTGCTGGTGATTCCCACCACAGCCACCACAACGTCTGCGTTTTGCGCGGCCACAACCACTGCGGGATCAACGCTCCGATCGACCTTGTGCCACAACAGCCTCACGTACAGTGGCGCATTGTCATCGGTCCGCTGATAGTCCACAACCACTCGGTACGGCTGGTCCGCTTCAAGATGAACCTGGCCCATGTGCGCCTCCACTCCGTGCGGATAGTTCGCATTGCTCACACTCTTGCCGTCAAGAAACAGCCGGAAGAACCCATCCGTCTCGATCCCCAGGCTGTAATCGCCCGTCTCTTTCGGTGTCAGCGTTGTCTCCCATTTCACTGTCAGCGGCTTGGCGTCGGCTGCGGCGGCCGGCACCGTCTCAGCCGTCGTATCGATTCCCGCCTCGATGCGGGTCGCCAGCGCAGTCCCTATCGAGCTCTCATTGTTCGTGAACCCGACGATGTTTGTGCTGAAATAGCTGGCCTTCGCGCCGGGTTGCCCCTCCGTTGTCAGCACCGCGTTCGGCACCGGCTCGGTCTGCTTGCTCAGGAATCCCGTTCCCTGCACATAGTTGATCGTGTCGCCCGCAAACTCTTTCTTCATTCCCTCCAGGATCGACACCGTGTGCGCAGGAATCCCGTTGTAGTTGCCCAGCAGCACAGGCGTCTGATCCGCCAGCGGCCCCACCACCAGGATCTTTGTCCCAGTCGATTTCAGCGGCAACACGCCGTCGTTCTTCAACAGCACCATCGACTCGTTGGCCAGCTTCAGCGCCAGCTCGCGATGCGCCGCGCTATTCAGTTCGCTTGAGTCGATCTTTGTATAAGGCACCATCTCCGGCGGATCGAACATCCCCAGCTTGACGCGCGCCGTAAACAACCGGATCAGCGTCGTGTCGATCTCGCTTTCCTTCAGGTATCCCTCTTTCACTGCGTCAAGATACGGCTTGTAGTCGTGATCGTCGGTGACCTTGGCGCGAAAATCTACGCACTCGTTGTCCATCCCGCGCTCCAGGCTGATCGCCGAGGCCTGCGCCTGGGTCGGCTCGTAGTGGTGATTCTCGAAGATGTCGCGCACCGCTCCGCAATCCGACACCACGTATCCCTGAAATCCCCATTTGCCGCGAAGCTGGTCATCGAGCAGGAACTCGTTCGCGCACGCGGGCTCTCCATTGATGCTGTTGTAGGCGCACATCACGCTGTCAGCCTTGCCCTCCGTCACCGCCGCGCGAAATGCCGGCAGATACGTGTCGAGTTCATCATGCTTGCTCACCGTCACGTCGGCCTTGTGACGTGTCGGTTCCGGCCCGCTGTGCACGGCAAAGTGCTTGGGTGTTGCGATCACCCGGTAATAATGCGGATCGTCGCCCTGCATTCCCGTCACGAACGCCACGCCCATCCGCGCCGTTAAAAACGGATCCTCGCCGTACGTCTCCTGGCCGCGCCCCCACCGCGGATCACGGAAAATGTTGATATTCGGCGCCCAGAAATCCAGCCCATGAAAAATGACGCTGTCCCCGCCATTCGCGGCCAACGATTGCTCATGCACAACCCGTGCCTCGGTGCTGATGTCCACGGCCATCTCGTGAATCTTCGCGGTGTCGAAGGTCGCCGCCAGCCCGATCGGCTCCGGAAACTCAGTGGTGTCGTTCACAGCCACGCCGTGCAGCGCCTCGCTCCACCAGTCGTAGCCCGGCACGCCCAGCCGCGGAATCGCGCGCGCCTGGTTCACCAGCTGGCTCGCCTTCTCCTCGAGAGTCATCCTGTGCACCAGGTCCGCAGCGCGCTGTTCGGCAGGCAGATTCGAATTCAGGTACGCAGGCTTCTCCCCAGTCTGCGCCGGCACCAGCCTCGCCGCTCCCAGCACAACCAGCCCCGTCATCACCATCCGCATTCCAATCATCGTCGTCCTCTCCCGTCTCGCTGCCCCATCCTTGCGGGCGCCTTTGTCTTTGCCGCAAGGGTGGGATGGCCCCCGAATGAACCACAAAATCATCGGTTGCACTTCCGTGCGTAGAGTTTCTTGTGCCCTCAGCGGCCCACTCTAATCGCCGCATTCCTTCGCTGTCAACAATCCGCCACCATGCAAAATCGCTTTAGATCAGGCAACCCCAGTCTCGTCCTGCATCGCAAATCAGGAGCTCTCCGAGGCCTTGATTCCGACACCTGGTTCGACAGATCCAACCGCGCCGATGATGCCCAGGCGCCTCACCTCTGCGGAATAACTCCGCCAACTCCGCTAACCCCGCTCTTCCCCTGATCACTGACCCCTGACCACGGTTTCGGTGTAACCTTTCTGCGGTCACACGCGTAAACCCAATCAGAAAGGGAAGACGGATGCCGGAACGAGCGAGCAGCGTGCTGGATCTCTTTCAGCAAGGTGATCTCGACGCATTCGAATCGCTCTTCCGCACGCATCAGCGCGCCGTTTATGGCTGGATCCTGCGCATCGTCCGCGATCCGTCGGCCGCTGAAGATCTCACGGTCGAGACGTTCTGGCGCATCCATCGCGCACATGCGCGTTTTCAGTCCGAACGTTCTTTCGAGCCCTGGGCGCGTCGCATTGCCACGCGCGCTGCACTCGACTGGCTCCGCGCGCGGCGGCCTGAAGTTGAGCTCACCGATCAGGTTCTTGCCGATCTTCCCTCCGCGCCCGCGGCCGATCCCGGCGTCACTGCCGACATTCGCCGCAGAACCGCGCAGGCGTTCGCGCGATTGCCTTATCGCCTGCGCACTGCGGCAATTCTCGCCGTTGTTGAGGAACAGCCGCACAAAGAAGTGGCCGCCGCACTCGGCATTACGGTCACCGCCGTGAAACTGCGCGTCTTTCGCGCCCTTCGATTGTTGAGAAAAGATCTGGAACGACAAGGAATCAAGCCATGAATGCACACCCCGGAAAGCGAATCGACGACGATCGGATCAAGGAACTGCTCACTCAGGCCCTTCCGCCGGTCGAGCCGGATGTCGAGCCGGCTCGCGACCTCTGGCCCTCGGTGCTCCGGCGCCTCGATACCGAACCCGCAGCGCCGGCGTCAGGCTCGCTGCGCCGCAACTGGTTCGACCTGGCGCTTCTTGCCGGCCTCATCGTTTTCGCGGCCTCATTCCCGGCCACGATCCCGGTCTTTCTCTATTACTTGTGAGCTGAAAGCTGAAAGCTGAGAGCTGACAGCTTGAAGCGACTGAAAGGAGCTTCACCATGTCCACCCATCCATACCTTCGCGCCTATCTCGCCGGAATCTTTGTGCCAACTCTCATCCTGCCGCTGATGCTCACGGCGTTCATCGTGCTGCGCCTCGTGCTGCAAGTGCCGGTGCCCATTGAGCGGGGGCTCGTTTTTCCTTTAGCTCTTGTTCCCGTGGTGTGGGGATTGTGGAGCGTGCTTTGGCTCGGTTCGCATGAGCACACTCACCTCAACGTGGGGGTGCACGGCGCTATTCTGCCCTTCTTGCTGTTGCCTGCAGGAGCCTTCATCGCACATGCCTCGGGCGTGGTCGCGTTCGGAGCTACCAGCGTTACCTGGTTCCAGGCCCTCCAGATCCCCTACGTACTCATCGCCTGCGGCTTTTGCTGCGGCGTCGCCGCCTACTACCTGGTCTGGAAGTACATCGTCGGCTTCGTCAACCGCGTTCTCGGCATTGCGGCGTAGCGCTGGCCCCAACTGCCGCCGGTCCCTGGCACCGTCGGTCTCCTGACGGCCGGGGGCCACGCCAGCAGCGATCACTGAATGACTGACAACTGAGAACTGACAACTGAAAACCGATAGCTGAAAGGAGCCCCCCATGTTCGTACTTGTTCGCACCCTCACTTACGCCACCATCTTTGTCGGGCTCCTGTTCATCTATCTGCCAGCGCGGCTCCTCGCGTGGAGCGGGATTGTCCACCCGATCAGTCTGGGCTGGCCACAGATTATTGGCCTCGTCATTGGCAGCGGCGGCGCGCTGCTTGCCCTCGCCTGCATCAGCGCCTTCATCTTCATCGGCAAAGGCACTCCAGCGCCTTTCGATCCGCCACGCCGCCTCGTCGTCCGCGGACCCTACCGCTTTGTTCGCAATCCGATGTACATGGGCGCAGCTCTCGTTCTCGCTGGAACTGCTCTCTACTATCAATCCGCTGTCCTGCTCGCCTTCCTCGCGCTCTTCATCCTGGCCACGCATCTTTTTGTCGTGATTTACGAAGAACCCACGCTCCACCGCAGCTTCGGATCTGACTATGTGGCGTACTGCGACCATGTCCGCCGCTGGCGGCCGACGGCCTCGCGCAGTTAGCTTGGCTCAGACTTCAGTGATGTGACACTTGGCGAACAGTCACAGTCGCCCAAACAAGCGCTGCAGCCTCGACTAGCCGGCTGTGATTGAAGCTGATAGCCGACTGGTGAAAGCTGGCACCTAGCAGCTAGCAGCTGCCTTTGAAAAAATCCCCAAGCCCCGCCCGCTCCGCATGCGCCGCCATCGATGCTTGAATCGTAAGCGCCAGCTCCAATGCCGCCCGTCCCTGCCGCGCCGTGACCTTCGGTTCGCGCCGCGTCCGCACCGATTCCAGGAACGACTCAATCTCGAGCTTCAACGGCTCGCCCGGCGTCACATCCGGTTTCACAAAGCCCAGTCCCGGCGCCGGCCCATCCTGCGACGCGGCCAGTCCTTTCGCAATCTCCTTCAGCTTTTCCGGATCGTTCTTTGCGGCGAGAACCTTCATTACCAGCCCCGCCGGAATCTTCCCCGACCCCATCAACGATTGAATCGCCGCTGGATCGAGCTTCCCCGTGGCTACGAACTCCGCAGCCGTCTGCGCCAGTTGCGCCGACGAGCCGGGTGGGAGGCGATGCTCATCGCCAACCTGGCTATCTCCGCTATCTCCAATAACCCCGCTGCCCTCCACCCGAATCACCAGCACATCCCGCCGCGCATAGTCGATCGACACATACTGCCGCGGCTCAAAAAACCTCAGCTTCCTCACTCGCTCGGTCGAGACGCGCGACGCCGTGAAGTTCGCCACGCAGCCCGACTCGAACTCCACGCGCACATTCGCAATGTCCACCTTGGGAGACAGGATCGGCAGCCCCACGGCGCGCACCTCGCGCACCGGCGATCCGGCGAATGTCAGCACAATATCCAGGTCGTGGATCATCAGGTCCAGCACCACATCCACGTCCAGCGAGCGCGGAGTAAATACACTCAGCCGGTGCGCCTCAAAAAACATCGGCCGCTTCAGCTTCGGTTCCACCGCCAGCACCGCCGGGTTGAACCGCTCCAGATGTCCCGTCTGCAAAATGCGCGCGCCGCGCTCAGCACGCGCAATCAAATCGTCTGCTTCTTCGACATTCGCCGCCAGCGGCTTCTCCACCAGCAGGTCCAGTCCCGCATCCAGCAGTGCGGCCGCCACCTCATGATGCTTCACCGTCGGCACCGCAACGCACGCCGCATCTAGTTTCAAGTCCGCTTGCAGCAACTCGTCGATGCTCGCGAAAACTGGAATCCCATACTGCTTTGCCGCATCGGCCGCGCGCGTTGTGTCCGGATCCACCGCCGCAACCAGCGCCACGCCCCCGCCTGCTGTCTCCAACTCACGCATCACGCGCAAGTGATTTCGCCCGAACACTCCGGCGCCGGCCACGGCCACGCGCAGCTGTCTTTCGCTTGCTATTTCGCTGCCTCTTTCTCCGGGGCTTTTCCTTCCACGGCTTTCAGGCAGCGGCTGTAGAGATCCAGCAACTCCTTCACGTGCTCTTCCGGTTTGGCCGCGCCAGCTCCAGTGAATCCGGTGGATGGCGAAGCCGGCCTTCCCACGCCCGCCGTGCCCGCCACAAACTTCATCAGGTCGAGCGCGATGTCTTCATTACGCCGTGCTCCCAACGCCGCGCTGTTCAAATTATCCATATGCAAATTCTCCGAAGACCGATGCTACCAGATCGCCGCTCGCCCCATCTTTTCCCGGCGCGCTTCCACGCGGCGCAAAGGTTGGAAATGCGAATGTCGAGGGGCCCCCCACAGCTGATTCCGCTCGCCCTGCCGGCTCCGCTAATCTTTACTTCAGCATGTCCCTCGCCTATATCGCTCTCGGCGCCAACCTGCCCAGCCCGGCCGGCCCTCCCGACGTCACGCTCGCCGGCGTCGCGGGCCGGCTCGCTTCCATCGGCCACATTCAGGCGCGCTCATCGCTCTACTCCACCGCGCCCGTCGGTCTCCCCGATCAACCCCGATTTCTCAACGCTGTCATTGCCCTTGAGACCGATCTTGGCCCGCTCGAGCTCCTTGGCGCTCTTCTCACCTTCGAGCGCGAATTCGGCCGCGACCGCATCACAGGACTTCCCGACGGCCCGCGCACGCTCGATCTCGACATCCTCTTCTATGGCGACCTGGTTCTCAGCGAAGCCGCCCTGGAAATCCCGCATCCACGCCTTACCCAGCGCGCCTTTGTCCTCGTCCCTCTCCATGAAGTCGCGCCGCACCTGTGCGATCCCCGCACCGGGCGTGCCGTGGCCCAACTCCTCGCCAGCCTGCCGGCCAATCGCGAATCGACCACCCCAGCCGTCGTTCCCATCCAAAGCCCGCACTGGGCAAGCGATACGAGGGAACTCGCTTCAAACCCGAACGCTGACAGCCAATAGCCAAACGGCTTCCGCGCGCCCCGCCCGCACTACCCCGCCCTGCCGCCCTGCGCACTCGCCGGCTTGTCCCTGCCCGATAGACTCCCAATAGAATCATGGAGTGACTCCGAGCTTTCAGCTCATCGCGCAAACCGCGGCTGGCGGCCGCCGCGGCCGGCTCCATTTGCCCCACGCCACCGTCGAGACCCCGGTCTTCATGCCCGTGGGTACCGCGGGCTCTGTGAAAGCCGTCGCGCAGGAGACGCTCGAGTCCCTCGGTGCCGAAATCATCCTCGGCAACACCTATCACCTCTACCTGCGCCCCGGTCACGAGGCCATTCGCCGC
This sequence comes from Candidatus Sulfuritelmatomonas gaucii, assembly GCA_900290245.1. Lineage (GTDB taxonomy): Bacteria > Acidobacteriota > Terriglobia > Terriglobales > Acidobacteriaceae > Telmatobacter > Telmatobacter gaucii. The sequence continues at coordinate 92,669 of OKRB01000085.1, forward strand.
ATGGGCGGCCTCCACAAATTCATGAGCTGGCCGCGCGCCTTGCTCACAGATTCCGGCGGCTTCCAGGTCTTCTCGCTGAACGAATTGCGGAAAGTCTCTGAGGAAGGTGTCCACTTCCGCTCGCACCTCGACGGGAGCAGCCATTTCTTTTCGCCGGAGCACTCCATTGAGGTGCAAATCGCTCTCGGCGCCGACATCATCATGGCCTTCGACGAGTGCACCGAGTATCCCGCCGACCGCAACCGCGCGGAAGAGAGCCTGCGCTTCACCATGGCATGGGCGCGCCGCTCGCTCGATTACTTCCGCGCCCACAAAGATGAAGTTCCCTGGCACGCCCAGGGCGAGTTTCACCAACAAGGAGTGCCCCATCCCCGGGGTCCCCGCGGGCAGGTCCTCGCCCGTGGGGTGGATCCAAGCTCCGCTTGGGTGGGGTCGCGCAACCCTCAGCAACTTTCTGCCCGCACGCAATCCCTCTTCGGCATCGTTCAGGGCGGCATGTACCCCGACCTTCGCCGCCAGTGCACTGAGCAACTCATCGAAATGGAATTCGACGGTTACGCCATCGGCGGCCTCAGCGTCGGCGAGCCGCGCGACCTCACCCTCGAAATGATCTCTGAAGTCCTGCCGCTTCTACCCCAAGACAAGCCGCGCTACGTCATGGGCGTCGGCTATCCCGACGAGATCGAGATGTACGCGCGCATGGGCGTAGACATGATGGACTGCGTTCTTCCCACCCGCGCCGCGCGCCACGCCCTGCTCTTCACCAGCGAAGGTCGCCTCAACATCAAGAACAAACAGTACGCCGAAGACCAGTCCCCACCCGATCCCGTCTGCGATTGCCCCGTCTGCCGCCGTTACACGCGCGCTTATTTACGCCACCTGGTGCAAGCCGGCGAGCCGCTTGCCGCCACGCTCAACTCTATCCACAACCTTGCGTTCTATCTCGGCATCATGCAGCGGGTTCGTGGCTCGCTCGAGTCCGCTGCAGCGCCCATGACCAGTGACCACTGATCACTGACCACTACCTCCTGATCATTCGCAACTGATCGCCGAGAACCACAAGCTCCCGGCTGCCGGCTACAAGCTACAAGCTTCCTCACCCCGCAGTCGCGGATAACTCCGATTGAACGGAAAAATCAGCTCCGCTTCGGTAGCCACGGGACTGCCGTTCACCGTCGCGGGCTGGAACCGCCATGTCTTCACCGTCTCCAGCACCGCCTGGTCCAGCGCGTTGCCAATCCCTTTCACCAGCGTGGCCTCCAGCACGTCGCCCGTCGCGCTCACCTTCACGTCCACAACCACTTCTTGGTTCGAGCTCGGCAACAGCGACCGATCCGCCACCGGCGGGCGCGGCGAGAAAACAGGGAATGCCGGATTTGCGCTCTGCTGATCCGCCCCATTCCCCGCCGCAGAACTCTGCGGCGCACTCACCGGCTGGCCCGCCGAAGGCGCCGGCTTCGCATTCATCGCGAGATCCGATGTTGTCTGCTTCACTTCCTGGGAATGTTTCTTCCGGCCCGGCGGCTCAGGCGTCCACTTCGTATGCGCCCCGCCCGGATAATAGAGCGCCAGCGCGTAGTACTTCGTCGCGTGCACGACCACCTGTGGCTTCGCGCGCGGCCACCACTTCAGGACCATCGTAGAGATGCCAAGGTGCAGCGCGGCAGAAAGCGCGAGAAACCCCAGGATTCTCCTGCGAGATGACGATGTAATCCGCATCTTTCCTCCGTGCACCAATCAACTTCAGCCTTTTACCTCAAGAGGAAGCACGCCTTCGAACCCTGCCGCATCGGGATAGTCACGCCGCAAGGCCGGTTCCTCAAGTCTGCCACAGGATTGGACGCATGGCGACAGCCATTCAGCTCACAATCGCTCCGCCCAGCAATTGCTTCAGGGCCTGCACGTACTCGGTCAGCGCCGCCCGTCCCGCCTCGGTCATGCGGTAGAGCGTCTGCGGCTTGCGTTGCACAAACCGCTTCTCCACCGTGACATACCCTGCCTCTTCCAGCTTCATCAACTGCGCGCCCAGGTTCCCGTCGGTCGAGCCCGTCCTCGAGCGCAGCCACGTAAACTCCGCCTCGTCGACTCCCGAAAGCAGCGAGAGCAGCGCCAGGCGCAGCTTCCCGTGAATCACAGGATTCAACTCCGGCAACTCAGGCATGGGCTACTCCATGCTGCGCGCGGCGCCGCGACTCCAGTACCATCGCGTAGATGCCAAAGGCGATCTGGCAAAGAAAGATGGCCGTCAGAAAGACGACGGCAAGCTGCGCATCCGATCCAAAACATGCCGCCGCGGCCGTGATCCACCAGACCACAGCGCAGGCAACCTGCATCTTCCACCGCAAGATCAAGCCCGATGCGCCATTCGTGACGCCCATCATCGCCGCCACAATGGCCACAAAGCTGTGTTGATTCACGGGTGTGCCCGCGAAACTCATCGCAGGAAACAGAAACATCATCGAAATTCCCGCGCAGATCCAGACCGAGACGATGGCGCGAATCACGGTCGTTCCCGGCTCCCCGTGCCCCCTTCTCATTCCGATTGCCAAAGTCAGCACCAACGCGGCCATCATCGTCACCGGCCATGCGTACCAACGGCTATAGGTGCTGCTCCACACCGCCAGGCTTTGTCCCCAAGTGGCCCATGCAATCGCAACATAATAGGCCACTCCCCACAGCAAAAACGTCCATCCCCAGCTCTCGCTCCTGATCCGCCCTTCCACGATCATCCGTTCAATCACCGCCAACCGCTCATTCAAATCCTGTCTGCTCATCTCGTCCTGCATAGCTTTCCCCCATTCAGTCTTGACCCTTTGTTTGGCCGCGTAGCAAATGCGCTTCTCCTGTTACGCGTATTCCGTCTTCTCTCCTTGCCGGCCGCGCCGCGCTTCCAGCACCATAGCGTAGATCCCAAACACGATCTGGCCCAGGAAGGTCGCCGCGAGAAACCCAATGCCGGCGACCGCCTGCGAGCCAAAACACGCCACCACGCCCGCGGCCAGCCACACCAATGCGCACGCAAACTGCATCTTCCACTTCAGAATGATGGCCGAAGTCAAGTGTGCCGTGCCCAGCATCGCTCCGATGATCGCAATATACACATGTGGGTCGTATCGCCCGCTCACGGCAAGCGCAATCAGCACCGTCATGATCGAGATGCCCATGGCGATCCACGGTGCGCCAACAGCGCGGCCCAGCGTCGTCGCCGGGCGCCCATGCTTCATCCGCGACGCCACCAAAGAAGAAATCACGAATGCGGCAACCATTGTCACCGGCCATGCCAGCCAGCTTCTGCCCCAAATGGCCCACGCTTCCGCCACGTAATACGCCACGCCCCAGAGCACGAAGGTCCAGCCCCATCGCCCTGTTGACCGCCGGCCTTCAGCGATCATGCTTTCAATCAGCTTCAACCGCTCCGTCAATTCCATCTTGTCTGTTTCTGCGCTCACAAAACCCTCCTGTCACTTCCACACCAATAACCACTCGCTGTCTTCTACTCCCCATTGGCTACCGGCTACTCCCTGCTTTCCCGTTCCCCGCATTCACGCCACTTCCCACCTTCGCGCCACTCTCCGCGCCACAACAAACAGCACCACGCCAATCGCGAGCAGCACCGCTACCTGCGGCCACAAGTCACTCACCGGCAAATCGCGCCAGAACACCTTCGTAAACCCGTCGATCGCCCACGCATTGATCGTCAGCAATCCCGCTTTCTGCATTGACTCCGGCATCAGGAACCGCGGAAACATGCTTCCGCCGACAGACGACATGATCAGAATCAGCAGCGTTGACAGCGCTCCCAGTTGCGCCCGGGTGTGGCACGCGCTGGCCAGCAGTATTCCAAATGCCGCCACCGCAAACGCCGTGCACAATCCCATCACTACAAACCCCGGCACATGGCTGAGGAAATCCAGCTTGAACACCGCCCATCCCCACAAAAACATCGCCACCAGTTGCACGAACGCCAGCAGCGTGTTGAACACCAGCTTTCCGGCGAGCAGCCTCGTCATCGTCACCCGCGTGCTCAGCACCCGTTCGAGCGTTCCGCTTTCGGCCTCGTCCAGCAGCGCGCCCGCCGATCCGCTCGCCGTGAACAGCAGAAACATCACGCCGATCGCCGCCGCATAGAACGAGATCATCGGGCTCTTCTTGTCCTCGCCCACTACCGCGCGCGTCTTCACCGCCACAATCCCCGCGCCCGCATCGTTTCCGCCGTTTCCCGTGCCGATCTTCCCGCTCGCTTGCTCCTTCTTCAGTGCGTTCAGCTCCTCGTCCACCTTTGCACGCTGCGCAGGCGTAAACCCGCCCATATACTCGTCCGCGTACTTCATCCCTTCGTCCGCCATCGACGCTGGCATGGCCGTCATCGCCGCCTTTTGCAACAGGCCCATCACAATCTGCGGAGCAATCGTGTCGCTCTGGTCGTTGAGCAGCTCGATCGAGCTCCCGCCTCCGCCAGGCCCAAACGCGATCGGATGCTGCCCGAATCCCTGCGGAATCACCAGCGCCACCGGCGCGTCGCCCGCCTTCACTGCGGCTTCGGCCGTCGCCGCTGTGTAGGCTGCGGGTGAGGGCGCGTTCTTCTTCTCCGCCGCGGGGCTCGTCCTCACTACGAGCGACGACTCGCTCATGAGCCCCTTCACCAGGTCGCGCGAAGTTTCGCTCTGGTCCTCATCCACAACAATCAGCTTCACCTTCGGTGTGGATCCGTTCTGCTTGCCGAAGATCACGGCAAAAATACTGAAGAAAACAATCGGCAGCACAAAACTCAGCACCAGCGCGCCGCGGTCGCGCTTCAAAGCAATCAATGCGGTCCTTGCCACATGAAAAATCAATCTCGTAGCTCCCTTCCTGTCAGGTGCAAAAAAACGCTTTCCAGATTGGGCCTGCGCAGCGAAACATCCACCAACTCCAGGCCCGCTTTGCTTGCGTCATCCAGCAGCCGTGCAATCTCGGTTGCCTGTTCCACCGTGAACTCCGCTGTCGAGTCCAACACGCGCCCGCCGTACCGCGCGGCCCAAGCTTCAATTGCTTGCGCCTCCCCAGTTACTCGCGCCAGCACGTGGCTGCACGTCCCAAACGACGCGCGCACCAACTCGTCCTTCGTGCCCGCCGCGATCACGCGCCCGTGATCGATAATTGCGATCCGGTCGCAGAGCCGCTCCGCCTCTTCCATGTAGTGCGTGGTGTAAATAATCGCCATCCCCCCGCCCTTGAGCGCTTCAATCATCTCGAAGATCCGGTTCCGCGATTGCGGATCCACGCCCACCGTCGGCTCGTCGAACAGCATCACCCGTGGCCGGTGCAACATTCCCGCCGCCATGTTCAGCCGCCGCTTCATCCCGCCCGAGAGCTTCTTCGCAACTTCGTCTTGCCGGTCCTCGAGCGCAGCCCACTTCAGGCACCACGCAATTGCTTCCCGCAGTTCGTGTCCCTTCAAGCCGTAATAGCGACCAAACGATCCCAGGTTCTCTTTGCAGGTGATCCGCGGGTAAATCGCCAGCTCCTGCGGCACCCACCCCAGGGCCAGCCGCGCCTCAGTCGATCCAGCCGGCGCCCCGAACACCGCCACGCTCCCGCTCTGGGGCACGACTTGCCCCACGATGCTCCGGATCACCGTGCTTTTGCCCGCCCCGTTCGGCCCCAGCAGCCCCAGGCACTCGCCCGCCTTCACCGTCAGGCTCACATCGTCTACCGCCGTCGTTGCACCAAAGCGCTTCACCAGTCGCGTCACTTCCAACGGCATCGCTGTTTCGTTCATTTGCGCCTCCACCGCTCACCACTTTCCGGTCTCTGAACTCTTTTCCCTGCTCTCTGCCCATCGTGGAGAGTACTCTATAACACAGAGTACTCGATGTCAAGAGAAATCTCCAAAACTAAATTCACTGCCAGAGTAGCCGTCAACCCTTGGAATCTCTTCGCTCCACCCAACTAACTCAAAACAAACAGCCTAAAGCCTCTCCAGATTTGCAGAATAAATCGCGCGATTCGCTATCCTAGTCGAGAATCGGCGAAAAAAGTAGACGGACCGGCTAAAAAAACCGACCGTTCCGCTCCTGCGAATCGTCTGACCGCCGGCACAACAGAGTGCGGATACCAGCGAATTGCAGAAACCGCAGGGCCTCAACTCCTTTGGTTTCAGGAATGTGAGGTACACGTTCTTGAAAAGAAGACACTTAGGCCAGAATGATGCCGCCTAACCCGAGCCTTTTAAAGGATTTTGCTTAAGGATAGCCGGGGGGGAGGGGAGGGGCTGTGAAACTGTAAGTCTGTGAACTTTGAACTGCGCCTCGGCCCCTGAGAGCCAGGAGGTAAGGGCAAGGAGCTAAGATTCAGAACGATCATTATTCCGTGTCTCTGCGCACCAATCTTGGGGATATTCTCGCGAATGCCATCACGCACGGCATCGGCGCGGGATTGGCCATTGCAGGGGCCGTTTACCTGATTGTTGCCTCTACACGCGGCTCGGCCCGGCTGATCATCAGTTGCTCAATCTTTTCCGGCGCACTTGTACTGGTCTACGTTTGCTCCACGCTGTACCACTCGCTGGTGCGTACTCGCGCTCGCCATGTCTTTCACGTCCTGGATCACTCGACCATCTACGTCCTCATCGCCGGCACCTACACGCCCTTCACGCTCATCTCCCTGCGCGGCACGCTGGGATGGGTTGTCTTCGCAGTCGAGTGGTCGCTGGCTCTTGCAGGCGTACTCTTCAAGAGCATCGCACTGGAACGGTTCAAAGAGCGCCGGTTAGCCATTCTCTCGACGGCGGTCTATCTCTTTCAGGGTTGGTTTATCGTCTTCGTGGCGGGCTCGCTGCTTCATGCCATCGGCTGGCATGGGATGCTGTGGCTCGGCGCAGGCGGCCTTGCCTACACACTCGGCATCGTCTTCTTCGCCCTCGATCGCATTTCTTACTTTCATGCGGCGTGGCACATCTTCGTGCTCGCCGGCAGCATCGCCCACTACTTCGCGATTCTCTTCTACGTGGTCCCCGCGCGGGCATGAGCCGATGCGGGCGCGATCCCTGATCTTTGACCAGCGGCTAAAAGCTAGAAGCTGTCTTCAGGCGTTTTGTTTGTTTGTCAGACGCTCCTTCGAAAGCAGTCCGCGAATGTGGTTGGCCGCCACCACCCAGGGCACGGCCAGCGAAAACACAAACCGCGCCAGCACCGCGCGCAATCCATAGCGGCCGATATGCCGCCAATCGCGATGAAAGGCGAACCACAGTTCCAGAGCCAGGATCGCCAGCAGAGGAATCACGCTCCAGCGCAGGCACACAATCACTGCGATCTCCGCAACGCATCGCGCGCCATTGCGAAACAGCCGTGCCCACCGCACGCGTGCTTGGCCATCGCTTACCGCGTAGCGCGCCATCTGCCGGCACGCCGACCGGAACGTATTCCGCGGGCAGTAGAGCGCCTTCGCGTTCGTAACAAACGCTGGCGCCGTCAACCGCCGCGCTTCCAGATCGAATAGTGTGTCCTCGCCCACCAGCACCTGCTCGGGAAAGCCGCCGATGCGCTCCCACAGCGCTTTGGTAAACGCCATCGACCGCGCCGTGCAGGATTTTGTCGGTTCCGTCGGCGCGAGCTTGATGCTGAAGAACGGCGCCGACGCCACATCCCACGCAGTGCATCCGCTCCTGCCGGCATTTGGCTCCAGGCACGACCCGCCCAGCGCATACTCCGCCTCGCCGGCAGCCAGCGGCGCCGTCAGGTTCTTCAGCCAGTCCGGCGTATAGGTGCAGCCCGCGTCAGCACACGCGATGATCTGCGACTTCGCCGCGGCAATCGCCACGTTGCGCCCGCGCGATACCGGCCCCGGTGAGAATTTCAGGCTGCACGTCTCGTCGCGAATCGCCACCAGCCGCGGATCCCGAGCCTGCATCCCGGCCAGCCACTCCCACGTCCCGTCCGTCGAGCCGCCGTCCACAACAATCACTTCGGCCGCCGAAGGCTCTTGCGCAAGCAGGCTGGGAACAACCCGTCCGATGTCCTCGGCCTCGTTCAGGACCGTGGCAATGACGCTGACAGGCTGCATGCTTGCAGTATAGCCATCGCAATTGCGGGACCGCGCGCCGATTGACCCATCCCGCGTATTAACGGTAAAATCAAAGAGTTTGGCGATGCACCCCGACCAGGGTGCTCGGGATGTTGCGAAGGATTTTCGCCCAGGTGTGGCCCGGTCCGGCGCCCGATGCAGTCACCGTTCTGTATCCGCCACAATTGAGTATTCAGGGTTAGGTGATGCGCCTGGCTGGGAAGCCGATGCGCTGGAGGATTTTTTATGTACGCAGTCATTCGCACCGGAGGCAAGCAATACCGCGTCGCACCGGGTGATGTGTTGAAGATAGAGAAAGTCGGCTCCGGCAATCCGACCGTCGAATTCAGTGACGTGCTCGCGGTCTCGGGCGAGCCCGGCACTCTTGCCAAACCCTCCTCGGCAAAAGTTACCGCCGAGGTTCTCGGCGAGGGCCGCGGCGACAAGATTCTGGTCTTCCATTTCAAGCGCAAGAAGCAGTACAAGAAGCTCCAGGGCCACCGCCAGAGTTTTACACAGGTTCGCATCAAGGCCATCGAGGCCGACGGCGTCACCTACGACGCGAACAAGAATTAGTTCGCGGGCACATCCGGCTTTGCTTTACTCGAGCACACCAGCCACAATTCCTTTGCAGGATAGGCTAGGGGCTAGAAGCTAGCAGCTAGAAGCTGCTTTCAAAAGGGGATTCGAAAATGGCACACAAAAAAGGCGGAGGCAGCTCCACAAATGGTCGCGACTCCAATGCGCAGCGCCTCGGCGTAAAGGCATTCGCCGGCCAGCTGGTCACGGGCGGCTCCATCATCACGCGCCAGCGCGGCACCAAGATCAAGCCTGGCCCCAACGTGGGCATCGGTTCTGACGACACGCTTTTCGCCAAGGTCTCAGGCCGCGTCAAGTTCACCGATCGCGGAAACCGCGGACGGTTTGCCTCCATCGAGCCGGTAGCGGATTAGTCGCGTCGCAGCCCGGGTCGAACATAATCGACCTCAAATGGTCAAGGCCGCAGCACCCGCTGCGGCCTTTTGTCTTGCTAATTTCTAATCCCTAATCCCCGCTTTTACGTTTCCGACTCGCGGCCCTTCATATTCCGCGCCAGCACTTTCTCCACCACGCGCTCCACATCCGACAGGAAGAAGCTGTTGGCAGGCTGCTGAACGGCCACCTTGGTTCCGGTATGGCCGAGGGCTGAAGCGATCTCATTCCAGCGGTAAATCGTCGAATTCGCCGGCATCAACAGCGGCTTGCGCACCGGCTCAGGCATGATGCAGTAAACCGTCCAGATCGCCAGTGTCGCCAGAATCAGCGATTCGTACACGAACTGCATCGGGTCGGCGAACGACGCAATGCGAGAGATCCAGGAAGCAACCACAAAATCGGCGGTGGACATCAGTCCGAAGCCCAGGGCAATGCCAAACGACAAATCGCGCACCGTAAGGCGCAGCGCATTCATGCTCAGGCACAAGAACGCCAGCAGGCACAGCTCAAGGACGCTGACCGACCGCATCAGACCATAAGAAATATCCGAGACCAGCAGGATGCCCTTATGCGTATAGGAAACTGAAGTCAGGCTCACGATCACTGAAACCACTGCGGCCCAGCGGAAAATCACAATCGCGAGCTTGGTGATCCCGGGGAATGCTGAGAGCGCAGCCCGGAATACCTCGATGCAAATGAAGAACAGCAAAATCGCGCTGGCGACGTAGGTGGAGAAGAACCCCAGATAGTAAACCTGGCCGGCGTGAAAATCCCGACCCCACTGCTGCGATTCCGCATTGAGCGCGAGCATCAGGAGCGGAGTTGAGATGGCACGCAACGCCAGGTAGGCACTCATGGCCCGGAACCGGCGATGCAGTCCCTTACTCCAGAACAGAATGGCGAGAGCGGCCCAAAGGACAGCTTCAGCCGCATTCATCGCCGACATTGTATGACTCAAAGGCATAGTGGCGTATCTATGAGTTGTTCGAACGCCTTCAGGATAGCGCCTTTATGCCTTTTGTCCCAAACACAAATGGGTAACGCGGCGTTGGCACTTTCGTGCTATGCACCGCCGAAGCCAGAACGGCGTACTTAGCGGGTCGACGCCGGCGAAACCAGGCAGGTGTTATCCAGCTGGCAGGGCAGAGGAGCTGGAAGACCGATCGTAGGTCCCGCGCCACTCGCAGACACGGAGCTAGGTGTGGAGAGCGCTTTCGTGGTTGCGGGCGCGAATGAGGCGGAAGCAAGACCAGCGATGGCGATGAACAGAGCAGATATGCGAATGGCAGCCTTCATCTTTGGTAACCTTTCTAACTCAGAAAATCAGGGACAACTTCTTCCCTTTGGAGGATCATCATACGTTATGGATAATAATAAGTCTATAAAATTCATGTAGATACTAATAACTAACCAAAGTGAGTTACTAACGTCACTTCCCATGCTCTGCGTGCCACCCCCAGTAACCATTTCTTCAATGGCTTCCTACCCCCTTTTCCTACACCTCCGCGTGATAAAATAGACCCAGGTTAGGACGCTTGATAGCCCTCCTTTTTTCAAGCGGTTAGTCCCATTCCAGCGCCTGCGGAATCCATCCCCGGCGACCCTCGATACGGAAGACCTTGCGAACGGAATCTTATGGCGACTGAAGCTCTGAGCAGCACCACAATCCACGGCGACAACGACAACTACACCGGCGAAAATATTAAGGTGCTGGAAGGTCTGGAAGCTGTGCGCCTGCGTCCCGCCATGTACATCGGATCGACCGGTGAGATGGGTTTGCATCATCTCGTTTACGAAGTGGTGGATAACTCAGTGGACGAGGCTCTCGCCGGTTACGCGAAGAAAATCGATGTGGTCGTCCATGTCGACAACTCCATTACCGTGGTCGACGATGGACGCGGAATTCCCGTCGACATGATGGATCTGCCCGGCGGCGAGCACATGCCCGCAGTGCAGGTCGTGCTCACGAAATTGCACGCTGGCGGCAAATTCGACTCTTCAACGTACAAAGTCTCCGGCGGATTGCACGGCGTAGGCGTCAGCGTTGTGAACGCGCTCAGCGAAGAGTTCGAGGTCGAGATCTGGCGCCCCGAGAAAGCCGGCGAGTCCAGCCATACGTACGAGCAAAGCTATTCCAAGGGCATCCCCACTTCGAAATTGCTAAAGACCGGCACCAGCAAGCGCCGCGGCACGCGCGTGCATTTTTTGCCCGACAAGAGCATCTTTACCACCACCGAGTTCAACTACGACACGCTCGCTCAGCGCTTGCGAGAGATGGCCTTCCTGAACAAGGGCCTTGAAATTACGCTCACTGACGAACGCACCGCCGACGCCAAGACAGGCGAGGCCCGGCGCACCGAGTTTCGCTATGCGGGCGGTATCGCGGAGTTTGTGAAGCACCTGAATCGCGGCAAGAGCGTCCTCCACGACAAGCCCATCGTGATGGAAGCCACGCGCGACAACGTCGAAATCGACATTGCGCTGCAATACAACGACAGCTATTCCGATTCCGTCTTCAGCTTCGCCAACAATATCAACACCGTCGACGGTGGCACGCACCTTTCCGGCTTCCGCGCGGCTCTTACCCGCACCATCAACTTCATCGGCCAGCAGATGGGCCTTTTCAAGGATATGAAGGAGAGCCTGAGCGGCGATGATGTGCGCGAGGGCCTGGTTGCCGTGGTCAGCGTGAAGCTTTCGCAGCCCCAGTTTGAGGGCCAGACCAAGGGCAAGCTCAACTCCGATATCGCAGGCACGGTCCAGGCCTTCGTCAACGAGCGCCTCGGCATGTTTCTCGAGCAGAATCCTCCGGTGGCTCGCCGCATCATCAACAAGGCCATTGAAGCCGCTCGCGCCCGTGAAGCCGCCCGCAAAGCGCGCGATCTCACGCGCCGCAAGGGTGCGCTCGACGGCGGTGGCCTGCCCGGCAAGCTGGCCGACTGCAGTGAACGCAATCCCGAACGCTGCGAACTCTATCTCGTCGAGGGCGAAAGCGCCGGCGGCACGGCCAAGCAGGGGCGAGATCGGCGCTTCCAGGCCATCCTTCCCCTCAAGGGCAAGATCCTGAACGTGGAAAAAGCCCGCTACGATAAGATGCTCGGCCACGAGGAAATCCGCGCCATGATCACCGCGCTTGGCTGCGGCATCGGCAAAGACGACTTTGACGCCACCAAGATCCGCTACGGCAAGATCATCCTCATGACCGACGCCGATGTGGACGGCTCCCACATCCGAACCTTGCTGCTGACCTTCTTTTTCCGCCACATGACCGAGCTCATCAAGCGCGATCACGTCTACATCGCGCAGCCGCCGCTCTACAAAATCAAGAAAGGCCGCTTTGAGCAGTACATCAAGGACGATCGCGAATTTGTGAAGGTCATGGTCAACCGCGCCGCCGAGGGCATGGTCGTCCGCCACGGTGAAACCGCCAGCCGCATTGAAGGCGCCGATCTCCGCCGATTCATGACCACGCTCAACGAGTATCTCGGCTTTGTCGAAAAGGTCGACAAGCGCATTCGCAACGAAAAGCTCACCGAGATGCTGGCTCGCGCCGAGCTCACGCAACGCGCTGACTTCACTTCGAAAAATGGAAGTGCAGTTCCCGAAAAGCTCTCTGCCCTGCATGCCAGGCTCGCGGAGCTTGCCGATGAGTTCCAGTTCAAGATTGGCAAGCCCGTCGAAGACGAGGAACATCACACCTGGTCGATCTGCTTTACCGATGCGCAGGGGGCAACGCGCTGCATCGACTGGACACTCGCCTCCAGCCCGGAATTCCGCCAGATGATGTCGAAGTACTCGCTCATCAGGGAATTCCTCGAACCACCTTTCTTGGTGGAATATGCCGCCAAAACTGTGGCAGCCGCCACCGAGGGCGCCGAAGAAGAAGAGCCGGATGCCGAGGGCGCACCGTCGCCAGGCAGCGCGGAGGTACGCGCCGAAGCCAAGGCAGGCGGCCGCGCCGCGCGTGTACTCCGTGAGCCCGTCGAAAAGCAGACCGCCCGGGAACTTTTCGCCCACATCGTCGAGCAGGGCAAGAAAGACTACCAGGTGCAACGGTATAAAGGCCTGGGCGAGATGACTGCCGCGCAACTCTGGGAGACCACGATGGATCCCGAGCGCCGCACGCTTCTCTCGGTCAAGCTTGAGGACATCGCTGAAACCGAAGCAATCTTCACCACCCTCATGGGTGAAGACGTCGAAGCACGTCGCAAGTTTATTGAAGACAACGCTCTCGACGTCAAGAACCTCGATATCTAAACTTTCGGGCGTCGTCTCCACGGCGCCCTGTGTTCGTTGCCAGTGCGCTCGATTCCCCCCACTCCCAATTCAGGAGGTCCTGTCATGAATTTTCTTCGTAACTGTTCTTTCGTCTCCGCGCTCGTGCTCTTGTCGCTGCTCACCTGCGATGGATGCAAATCCAAAACCCAGCAGACTAACAACGCGCAGACCGCACAAAACCAACCAGCTTCTGGTGCCTCAAGTTCCGCTCCAGAGTCGCCTTCCGCAACAGGGTCGGCTCCTGGCTCCGCGCCGGCCAGTGCGCCCGCTCCGCAGGCGCCTCCTCCTCCAGCAGTGATTGATCTGCCTGCCGGAACGCGCATCCATGTTCGCCTTGACCAGGATCTTGGCTCCAGGATCAGCCAGCCCGGCGATTCCTTCGCCGCGACCGTTGCCGACGATGTCATGGTCAACGGCCAAACGGTGATTCCCAGGGGTGCCCGCGCCGACGGTACTGTAGTCGACGCCAAACCCCTCGGCCACTTCAAGGGCGGCGCGCTGCTTGAGGTTCGTCTGGAACGGGTTCACACTAACTGGGGCAGCTATCCGGTAGCCAGCAACAGCATTGACCGCGTGGAAAAGGGCAAAGGCAAGCGTACGGCGTTCTTCGCAGGCGGCGGAGCGGGTCTGGGAGCGGTTATTGGCGGGCTTGCCGGCGGCGGCAGGGGTGCGGCCATCGGCGCGCTTGCTGGCGGCGGCGCGGGCACGGCAGGCGGCGCGTTCACCGGCAACAGGCAAATCTTCCTCCCGGCTGAAACGCTGCTGACCTTCCACCTCGAGCATTCAGTGCACATCACCGAGCAGCAGTAACTGCACCTGCCAATCCTTCCCCCTGATTTGAACGACCCCATCGCCCATTGGTCTTATCTTGGAGGATGGGGCGCCGCCCTTCGAGAATCGTCTCTCCCTTTCAGGAAGGAATCTGAATGACTTCCCCAACTCTTTCTGCCCTATTGCTTGCGTTTGCATCCGTCGCCGCCGCGCAATCAGCCACTCCGAACCCTTTGGCAAGCTCGCGTGTTTTTGCCTATGAGCAGATGACGGCGGAAACCGCACCCAATGGCGCTGTCGGCCGCAGTGTGTTCAAGGGAACGCTTGCCACTGGCGAGGCGGTAGCCGTGCACGAGACCACACAACCTGCCAGCGTGGTCCCCAATCCTCAGCACCGCATCCACCACTCTGAAGTGATTGTGGTCCGGGAGGGAACCCTCGAATTCGATCACGATGGCCAAGCGGAGCGTGCCGGGCCGGGCAGCATTATTTATGTCGCCCTCGACACATTACACTCCGTCAGGAACATCGGCAGCGGTCCCGCCAGTTACGTTGTAATCCAGGTCGGCGGAGACACGAAGAAGTAGAGCGATACCGAGTATTCCAATCGAAACCGGAGCGATTTCAAGTCGATGAAGAATCAACCATTTGTTATGGCGTTGACAGATGCCGCCGATCCCCAGTCCGATCCGCAACTGCGCATGCTTGCGAAGCTGCCCCACTGCCTTGCGAATTCCGCGGATGGTTTATCCGGACCGGCAACGGATGCCGAAGCGATCCTGCATTGGGCAGGCTCGCGCGATCTTCTTCGCTCTGCGTTTCTGGCCTGCCGGAACGTACGCTGGGTCCACTCGCGTTCGGCTGGTCTTGACCGCATCCTCTTTCCCGAACTCGTCGACAGCGCGGTTCCCCTCACCAACGGTAGCGGCGTCTTCTCTCCGTCACTTGGCGAGTTCGCTCTCGCCGCGATTCTCTACTTTGCCAAAGATTTTCGTCGCATGCTGCGCAACCAGGAGGCCTGCCGCTGGGAGCAGTTTGACGTGGAAGAGATTTCCGGCCAGGTCGTCGGCATCGTGGGCTACGGCGACATCGGCAGGGCCGTCGCCAGCCGCGTGAACGCCATGGGCATGAAAGTTCTGGCCCTCAAGCGCCATGCTCCCGCGTCTCCCGATCCCTTGGTCGACCAGTTTTACGCGCCAGGCGAACTCCACTCCATGCTTGCCATGTGCGACTTTGTCATCGCCGCCACGCCGCTTACGCCTGAGACCCGCCACATGATCAGCGATGCCGCATTCGCTGCTATGAAATCCAATGCGGTCGTCATCAACATTGGCCGCGGTCCGGTGATCGACCAGGCGGCCCTGGTTCGCGCGCTCACGCAAAACAGAATCAGGGGCGCCGCTCTCGATGTCTTCGAGCAGGAGCCAATCCCGGCTGGCGATCCCATCTACAAACTTGCAAATGTGCTGATCTCGCCGCATTGCGCCGACCACACAAAAGATTGGCTCGATCGGGCCATGCACTTCTTCATTGAGCAATACGGGCGCTTCAGCAGCGGGCAGCCGCTCGCAAATGTTGTCGAAAAGCACCTGGGATACTGACCGCGAAACACGACCTCACCGCTCCTGCCGCTATGCCCCACGCACGTTGCCGCGCCCGTGCAGCTTCACCATGTACATGCGTGCATCGGCGATTCCGATGATGCCGTGTACGGCCATGCCGTCGTCCGGAGCGGACGCCAGGCCCACGCTCGCGCTCACTTTCAGCTTGAGCCCGTTCTTCATCTGGAAGGGCACCTTCATCAGCGAATGATTGAGTGCAGTCGCCAGTTCCAGTGCGGATTTCGCGCTGGTTTCGGGCATCAGGATGACGAATTCGTCGCCGCCGTAGCGAAAGCACACATCCTGCTTGCGGCTCAGTTCCTGCAGCCGGCGGCCGGTTTGCGCAAGCAGTTCGCTGCCCACAAGATGCCCGTGTTCATCGTTCACCAGCTTGAACCGGTCCAGGTCTAGAAAGGCCAGGCTCAATGGCCGCTTCACCTTCTTTGATCGCTTCAGCTCATTGCCCAGCACGTCGTACAAATGGCGCACGTTGTAGAGACCGGTGGTGTCATCGGTGATGGTGAGCTGTTGGATCCGCGCCACGTCACGCGCATTCTCGATTGCGATGGCTGCATGGTCGGCAAGAATGTGCAGGAACGCAATCGAATAGTCGGACATCTCGGCCCGCGGGTTGAAAATCTCAATCACGCCCTGCATGCCCTTGCGCCCGCGCAACGGCAGAGCAATCACCGAACGCACCAGCCGCGCGCCGGTCTCGCTTGATTGCGTGACGCGCGGGTCGTCCAGTGCTTCGGGAACGATCAGCGTCTCTCCGTGCTCCAGCACCCAGCCCGCGACTCCCTCGCCCACCTTCACACGAAGGCCGCGAAAAGCCTCCTGCTCGTCACCGGCGGTGATCGCGTAGTAGAGATCCTGGCTGGATTCGTCGAGCATCAGCAGAGCCCACAGCTCCGCCTCCACCATGCGCTCCATATGCTCCAGGATGGTGCGCAGGATCGTGTCCAGATCGAAGCTTGAATTAAGCGATCGCGCGAGTTGATGAAAAACAAGCAGATCGGCGAGCGGAATGCGCTCTTCCGTCACTTTTGGCATGTCCAGGCCTTAACGCGGGAAGCCTTTTTCTTCATTGTGTCACACCGGTTCGCCCGCGCAACCGGGGCACAGTTTTTCAGAGCATGTTGTGGATTCGCTTCAGCGTTTCCCCGTAGACTTAACCGCCGATATGCACCATCGACCGCGATGGCTTCATGAATCCCGGCTCCCCGATGTGATGCCGCGCCTCTTTCCCTTGCACCGTCTGCACCACATAGGCGCGCAACTCGTCATTGCTCTCCCCGGCTCGCATCCGCCCATAAAGATCGTGCTCCACCTGCGAGAACAGGCAGGTGCGAATCTTTCCATCGGAGGTGAGCCGCACCCGGCTGCAGGCGCCGCAAAATGCCTGGCTCACCGGCGCAATGATGCCGATCTCTCCCACGCCGTCAGCAAAGGTGTAGCGCCGCGCGGTTTCGCTGGCCTCGCGTGCGGGAAGCTCCACCAGCGGCAGCACCCGGCCGATGCGCTCCACAATCTCCTTGAGCGTCACCACGATCTCAGGCGACCAGAGCCGCCCTTCCTCGAGCGGCATGAACTCGATGAACCGCACCACCACGTCTTCTTCGCGCGCAAACCGTGCGAAACCCTCGATCTGGTCGTCGTTGAACCCGCGCAACAGCACGCAGTTAATCTTCACTGGTGTCAACCCGGCTGCGCGTGCCGCCCGAATGCTCGCGAGAACGGTGGGAAAGCTGCCGTCAACTCGCGTAATTCGCTCAAAAGTGCCTGCGTCCACGGCATCCATGCTCACCGTCACCCGGTTCAGTCCCGCTGCTTTGAGCGGGGCGGCAAGCGACTCCAGCAGATGCCCGTTCGTGGTCATCGCCAGGTCCAGCGGTTCTCCGTTGAGCGCGCGGAGCTTCGCCAACTCCCTCACAAGTTCCACGATGCCGCGCCGCAACAATGGCTCGCCGCCGGTGAGCCGCACCTTGGTAATTCCAAGGCCGACGAAAATCTCAATCAGCCGCAGGTATTCATCGATGCGCAACTCCGGATACTGCGCCCCCTCCTCGCCGGTGCGGCAGTACACGCATTTGTAATTGCAGCGGTCGGTGATCGAGACACGCAAATCGTGAATCACGCGCCCATGGCTATCCCTGAGCGTCGAGTGCGTCGCTGGAACAGGAGCAGCGGGAAGGGAAGTGGCGGCCATATCCAATCTCCAGCCTATACTTTTTTGGCCGCACCTTGAAAGGCCGGTAAGACACCAGTTCCCGTAAACACTTGCATAGACAGAGGCTATAGCATTGAGAAGCGAGCGGTCTTTTGTCGGCTCGCAACTTTTCTCATTGGCGAGGGAACCAGGAATGCCCGCAACCGGAGCCAAGCCGGTGGGAGCTCAAGACGAGGCGTCTGCGGCCGAAGCCGTCCGCCGGATGTTCGATTCGATCGCGCCCCGCTATGACCTGCTCAACCACCTGCTTTCGGCCAACGTCGACCGGCTCTGGTGGCGAAGAACGGCCCGCAGATTCCGCCCGGTGCTCGCCCGTCCCGATGCCGCGATCCTCGACATCTGCTGCGGCACGGGCGATCTGACAATGGCGCTCCTCAAGCTTCGCCCGCGCGGGGCCCAGCCGATTCTTGCAGGCGATTTCGCCCCTGCCATGCTGCGGCGCGGCGCGCAGAAATTCGGCTCGCCTGCGTTTCGCAAATCGTGCAAAGCGCCTTACACCGATGCGCCCTATGCCGTGGCGCTTGAAGCTGACGCCTTGCACCTGCCCCTTCGAGCCCAATCTCTCGATCTGATTGTTACGGCGTTCGGATTCAGAAATCTGACCAACTACGACGCTGGCCTCAGAGAGTTTTACCGCGTGCTGAAACCAGGCGGGCAGTTGGGGATTCTGGAGTTCAGCGAGCCTGGCGGCCTCATCGGCAAAGCCTATGCGATCTACTTTCGTCGCGTTCTGCCGGCCATCGGGCGCATGGTGTGCGGCAAAGACGGTCCCTACAACTACCTTCCAAGCTCCGTCGGTGATTTTCCGCCGCCCAGCGAATTGCTCGCCATGATGCGAACCGCCGGCTTCGTCGACTGCTCGTGGCAGCCTTACACCTTCGGGATCGCTGGGTTGTACACCGCCGCGCGACCCCCTGTAGTCTAAAAACCGGATGACCTCCGCTGTCTCCAGTTCGCGGGCAACCGAGCCACCCGCCCCGGCTCTCTCCGCCGTCTCGGCGGAAAAGCGCCGCGTGGCCTTGTACTCCATGGCTGCTGCAACGGTCATGACGCTGTTGAAACTCGCAGCAGGCCTTCTTTCGGGTTCGCTAGGCGTGCTTTCCGACTCGGCGCACTCGGGCCTCGATCTGGTCGGTGCGGCGTTGACCTTCTTCTCCGTCCGTGTCAGCGACAAGCCCGCGGATGAAGATCACACCTACGGCCACGGCAAAATTGAGAATCTCTCGGCCTTCGGCGAGGCAGGCCTCATGGCCGTCTCCTGCGTGTGGATTATCTGGGAGGCGACTCAGCGCATCTTCTTCCGCTCTGTGGAGTTGCACCATTCGCTGTGGCCGGTGCTGGTGCTCGCCGCTTCGATCGGTGTGGACTTCTGGCGCTCGCGAAAACTGCGCGCCGTGGCGCTGCGCTCCGGCTCTCCGGTACTGGCCACTGACGCCTTTCACTTCGCTTCCGACATCTGGGCCTCGCTTGCCGTGCTCGCCGGGCTGGGCGCAACGTGGGTGGGCGCTCATTTTGGCATTCGCTCCTTGCACTTCGCAGACCCTTGCGCGGCGATGGTCGTCTCGCTCATGATTCTGCGCATGACGGTCCGCGTTGGCCACGAAGCCGTGGACGCGCTCGTGGACGAGATTCCCGCCGAGACCCGGCGCAAGCTTGTGCGCGAAGTGCAACGCGTCGACGGCGTGCTGGCCGTGGAACGGGCGCGGGTGCGCCGCGCCGGAGCCGGCTATTTCGCCGATCTCACGCTTGCTCTTCCGCGCCGCTTCACCTTTGAGCACTCTGGCGAACTGGTGCGGGCGGCCACTGCCGCGGTGCACCGCATCCTGCCCGGGGCCGACGTCGTCATTCACACCATCCCGCGCGAAACCCGCGCCGAAAGCATCTTTGACCGCGTGCGCGCCGTTGCCGCCCGCAACAACGTCTCCGTGCACGAGCTCAGCATCCAATCGCATCACGGCAGGTTGCAGGTCGAACTCCATGTTGAACTCGAAGAGAGCCAGCCGCTCCGCGAAGCGCACGCCTTCGTCACCAACCTCGAGGCGGAGATCCGGCACGGCGTTCCCGAGATTGATTCCGTGCTCACGCACATCGAAAGCGAGCCGGCCACCATCGAGCAGCCCGAGGAGGAAGCGGTCGAAGATCGACGCATTGAGCAGGCTCTTCGTTCCGCAGCCGCGGGGCTTCCGGAGATCGTTGACGTGCATGCCGTCACCGTCGGCCGCACGCGTGACCACATTCACGTCACCTGCCACTGCACCCTGCCCGATGAGCTGCCCATGTCTCGCGTTCACGAAGCCATTACAGCTCTCGAAGATCGATTCAAGCTGGAGTGCCCCGAAGTGTTCCGTGTGACCGTCCATCCCGAGCCGGTGACCGATAATACGCGATAGTGAAGAACCTTGTGATTCGCTGGCAACCCGGAACCATGAGCATGCGCCCCATCGCGCGTTTCTTCCGCATTGCCTGGTTGCTCATGCTGCTGGTGGCGGTTGCGCTCACGGCCGCCATCATCACCATGCACTTTGCCATTCACGGCGCCGAAGTGCAGGTGCCCTCGCTCAAAGGCATGACCATCGTCGAAGCCCGCAGCGTGACCGCCGGCCTTGGCATCAACCTCGATGTGGACAATCGCTATTACTCGGGCGACGTCGCCGCAGGGCACATTCTTTCGCAATCTCCGCCGCCGGGAACCGAGGTCCGCCGCGAATGGCAGGTGCGCGTTTCCGAGAGTCTCGGCCCGCAAAAAGTGGATGTGCCCGACACGGTGGGCGACAATGAGCGCGTAGCCGAGCTCCAGTTGCGCCGCGCCGGCCTCGAGGTCGGAGACATCGCCCGCCTGCCGGATGCCGCAGCAGCGGAAGGCACCGTCCTCGCCCAGGATCCACCCCCGCACGCAATGGGCATCGAGCAGCCCAGCGTCAACCTGCTGGTGGCCGCCCCCGATGACGAGGCGCCGGACGGATACGTCATGCCCGACTTCGCAGGATGGCCCGTGGTCAGCGCGCAGGCGGCGCTGGCCAAAGTCGGCATCAAAACCGCAACGCCGACTTATGAGGATGTGCCCGTCGCTCCGGTGGGAAGCGGCAATGCGCCGCCAAGCTTGCCGGTGAAGCCAGGCTCGGTGCTGTCGCAGTCGCCTGCGGCGGGGTCGCGCGTGGACCAGGACACGAAAGTGAAGCTGACCGTTGCCAAATAGTTCCGTATAGGAGAACTTCGATGGGTTTGAGCGAGGATCTCGAAAAAATCGCGCTGCAGGAGCGGGAGTTGCGCCTGCCGCACCTCGATGCAAACTTCGCATGGGACCTGGGCTCGCGGATCCGGGCCATGGCCCTCGAACGCGGCCTCACGCTGGTGATCGACGTGCGCCGCTTCGGGCAGCCGCTGTTCTATGCCGCGCTCGAGGGCACCACGCCCGACAATGCCGAATGGGTGCGACGCAAGAGCAACGTGGTCGCACGCTTTCATCGCAGCTCATATGCTGTCGGGATGACGCTGAAGGTCAAAAGCACCACGCTGCTTGAGCGCTACGGCCTGCCCGTCGCCGATTACGCGGCCGACGGCGGCTCGTTCCCGCTGATCGTGGAAGGCGCCGGAATCGTGGGCAGCGTCACCGTCTCCGGCCTGCCGCAACGCGACGATCATCATCTTGTGGTCGAAGCGCTCTGCGCCTTGCTCGGCCGCGACTTCCGTGCACTGCGCCTCGCGCCAGAGTCGGCGTAAAGCTGCTTCTGCAACAGCGTTGTCATCCTGAGCGGAATTGGGAGCGTCTCTGCTCCCAACGAAGCCGAAGGATCTGCGGTTGCCTTTCTTCCGCCAACAAGACACTACGTCTGCATCAATCAATAGCCGCTGAGGGGCGCCTTCGGGGGCTGGTGCAAGACAGTGACAATCTTCCCACGCCCTCCCTAAGCAATCCTCTCAATCAGCGCCGCAAAAAAGCCATCGGTCTGGAAGACGCCAGGCAGCAGCCGCAGCGCGCCTTCCGGAGTTACGCATTTCGCCAATCGCTCTGCGCAGGTGTGCCTCAAAATTCCGCGATCCAACAAAGATGCAATGCCCGCCGCCGCCGAAATCTGCCGCACATTCCGGTTTTCCGCAAGTACCCCTGCCACCACCTGTTCGTTCTCCTCCGGCTCCAGCGAGCACGTTGAATACACAACACACCCTCCGGGCCGAACCGCCCGCAATGCTGCGCGAAGAATGGCCCGTTGCCGCTCAGCGTGACGCGCCAGATCTTCGAGACGCAGGCGATGGCGAATCTCCGGATTGCGTCCCAGCGTCCCCGTTCCGCTGCACGGCACGTCGGCCAGCGCCACATCAAACGCCGAACCCTCCTCTAGCTCCGCCGCATCAGCCAGCCGGCATTCGATCCGGCCAGCGTACGGTGCAACGCGCTCGCGCAACTCCTCAAGCCGCCGCGCATTCGATTCGCATGCCACGATCTGCGCTTCCGGGTTCCGCTCGGCGAGAATAAGTGTCTTGCCCCCCGGCGCCGCGCAAAGATCGACGATCCTTTTCGGGTTTGGTCCGACGCCCCTCCCTGCGCAAGCCGCCAATTCGCCGATAAACTGCGAGCCTTCGTCCTGGATGCGCACGCGCCCCGCCTGAAAAGCCGCTGTCGCGGTTACATCGCCGGAGATCACCGTCCGTGCAGCCGTCAGCAACTCGCCGGGTCCGAGCAAGATTCCGTCTCGCACAACCTCCGCCTCAGCATCGGCGTCTTCGACGCGCACTGAAACCGGCCTCCGCACCTGGGCGTGGCGGCAAATCGCGCGGGCCGCATCCAGACCGTAGAACTCCGCCCATCGTTCGACCATCCATGAAGGATGCGCTTCGGCCAGCGCCAACTCATCCGCAGTTCCCTGCGGCACCTCCAAATGCGCAGCGCCACCGCGCGCAATGCCGCGCAACACCGCATTCACCATGCCCGCTGCGAAGCGGTGCCCCGCCTGTTTCGCCAGCTCAACGCTCTCACCGATCGCCGCATGAGCAGGAATGCGTTCGAGATGAAGCAGCTGAAGCGCACCAAGGCGCAGCGCGATCAGCACCTCCGCATCGAGCTTCGCATTTGGCTTCTTGAGGAGCTTCCTGATCTCCGCGTCCAGCCGGATTTGCCAGCGCAGAACGCCGAGCACAAGCGTTGTGGTCAGGTTGCGATCGGCAAGCGACAACACACTGACAGCTTTCCCCCGCAACAATGCATCGGAGTGAGCCTTTCCCCGCTCAACTGCCATGAGAATGTCGAAGGCCGCCTTGCGCGAAGCAGAAATCCCCGCCACGGCGCTCAACCCAGCCGCGCGTCGGCCGCAAGCGGATTTCCGCACAAAAACTCCGCCGCCTCAAGGCGCTTCTTGCCTTCGAGCTGAACCTCGAGAAACTCCAGCCACGTATTCCCCGCGCAAGCAGCCAACAGGCGGCCATCTTCCACCAGGATCCAACCCGGTTCAGCGAAGCCAAGACCTGCGGCGTAGTTCGAATGGCAAACCGCCATGCGATGGACAACCAGTTTTTTCCCGCTGAGAAAAGTAAACGCGCCGGGCCACGGCAGAAAGCCGCGCCAGCGATTGTAAAGCTCGTGCGCCGTGCGCGCGGCAAAGTCCATCCGGCCGTCCTCGCGAGCGAGCAGCGGTGCGAAACTTGCGCCTTCCTCGCTCTGCGGCTCAGGCCGAATCGCTCCGTTGGCCAGGCCCGCAAGGCTCTCCACCACGAGCGGCGCGCCCGCTTCGGCCATCATCGGGAAAAGCCCCGCGGCGGTCTGATCCGGTCCAATCTCCATAGTTTGTTGAAGAAGAACCGGTCCCGTGTCGAGGCCTTCCTCGAGCAGCATCGTCGTGTTGCCGGTATAAGCATCACCGCTGGCGATTGCCCACTGAATCGGCGCCGCACCTCGATACTTTGGCAGCAGCGAAGCATGCAGGTTGATGCAGCCCAATCGCGGTAGCGCCAGCATCCACGGCGGAATGATGCGTCCATACGCGACCACAACGATCGCGTCCGGCGCAATGGCCTCAAGCTGCGCGCGAAATTCTGCGTTGTTCCGGATCTTCTCCGGCTGCGTGACCGCCAGCCCCTTGGCCAGCGCAGTTTGTTTGATGGCTGGAGCAGTGAGTTGATGATCGCGCCCCGTGGGCCTGTCGGGCTGCGACACCACGAGTGCAACCTCGTGTCCTGCCTTGAGCAGCGCCTCCAGCGTCGGCACGCCGAACTGCGGCGTCCCACAGAAAACGAGCTTGAGGCGGTTTGCCGCGTTCGTCATGTCGGTCTTACCAGGTGCCCTCGCTCTGCATCTTGCGAATCTTGCGCAAATTCAGGCTGCGCTTCAGCGCGCTCATGCGAAAGATGAACAAGATGCCGTCGAGGTGGTCAATTTCATGCTGAAATGCGCGCGAAAGCAACTCTTCGCCGTCCATCTCAAACCATTTGCCGGTCTCATCCTGCGCCCGGATGCGGACCTTGGCAGCGCGCACCACTTTCTCGCGAATATCAGGAAAGCTCAGGCAGCCTTCCTCTTCGTACTGCTTGCCCTCGCTGAAGATCACTTCGGGATTGATCAGGACAAGCCTTTGCACCGGATCCTTGCCCTGGCTCAGGTCGATCACAGTAAGCCGCTTTGAAACGCCCACCTGCGGCGCGGCCAGCCCGATGCCCTGCGACGCATAAGTAGTCTCAAACATGTCGGCCACCAGCTTGCGCAACTCCGCATTGAACTCCGTCACAGGCTCGCCGGGTTGCTGCAGCACGGGCTCCGGATATTTCACAATCTTCAATATCATCGATCGCTAATAACTCCGCAATTGTTCGATGTATCCCAGATAGTTCCGCTTCAATTCCACCAGCGAGTCGCCGCCAAACTTCTCGTGCACAAGGTTGGCAAGAACCAGCGCGACCATGGCTTCTGCCGCCACACCCGCGGCCGGCACCACGCAAATGTCGCTGCGCTCATAACTTGCGCTGGTCGCCTCGCGCGTATCAAAACGCACTGACTCGAGCGGCTGGCGCAAAGTCGAAATGGGCTTCAGGTATCCGCGAACCACGATGTCTTCGCCGTTCGAAACGCCGCCTTCGATTCCGCCGGCGTTGTTGTGCGGCCGTGTAAAACGCGTCGGCCTGCCGGCAGGATTCACTTCCGCGTAGTGGATCGGATCGTGGACGTGCGAGCCGAAGGTTGCTGCGGCCGCCACGCCTCGCCCGATCTCAACGGCCTTCACGGCNNCCGCCACGCCTCGCCCGATCTCAACGGCCTTCACGGCTTGCAGGCTCATCAGCGCCCAGGCAAGCTGCCCGTCGAGCCGCTCATCCCAATTCGCATACGAGCCAAGGCCCGCGGGCACGCTGTGCGCCACCACTTCAAAGACTCCGTTCACCGTATCGCCGGCGCGAGACGCTTCATCCACTTCCTCTTTCATGCGCGCTTCGGCGGCCGCGTCGACGCAAGCCAGGACAACCTCGTCCTTCCCGGCAAGGGCAGCGATCTCTTCCCACGCTGCATCACGATCCAGATCCACGCGCCCCACTCGAATCACGTGGCTGGCCACCTCGATGCCCAGGTTGCTGAGCAGCAGCTTGGCAAACGCTCCGGCGGCAACGCGTGCGGCCGACTCGCGCGCCGAGGCGCGTTCCAGCACGTATCGCGCGTCGGGAAAGTTGAACTTCAGCGCGCCGGCCAGATCCGCATGACCCGGCCGCGGCGACGTTACCGCACGATGCTTCGCCGGATCGCCTGCCTCAACCGGCAGCTTCTCCTGCCAATTTTTCCAGTCCCGGTTGATCAACTGGATCGCGATAGGCGACCCGATGGTCTTGCCGTGTCGCACGCCCGAAAGAATGTGCGCCTGGTCGGTCTCGATCTTCATGCGGCCGCCGCGACCATAGCCCTGCTGCCGCCGCCATAACTCGCGGTTCACAACTTCAAGGTCGACAGGCACGCCCGCGGGCAAGCCGGAAACCATCGCGATCAATGCCTCGCCGTGCGATTCGCCGGCCGTGGAGAAGCGGATCATATAGATTCGATTGTAAATGCGCGCGCAACGGCGAAGGCCGTGCCTGACCGTATTCTCTTGATCTGACGGCGTCTTTAACCCGCGGAGAACACCAGCCGCGCCCCTTTGGTGAACGCCGAATGCAGAACAAAGGGTTCGGCCACCGGCGAGCCGTCGAGCGTAACGCGGCTCAGAAACGCGCTCGGCTTGCTTCTCTCGGCGTTAATGCGAATCTCGCGTCCATCCGGGAATTTGATCTCCGCCTTGTCGAAGAGCGGCGCACCAAGCATCCATTCCGGCGTCCCGGGGCACATCGAGAAAATCCCCAGCGCGCTCAAAATGTACCACGCGCTCATCGAACCAGTGTCCTCGTCACCTGGAAAGTTGTCCGGCGTGTAAAGCTCATTCATCACCCGGTGCGCCCAGTACTGCGTGCGATCGCGCCTGCCCGCAACCGTAAACATGTAGAGCACGTGATGCACCGGCTGATTAGAGTGCGCATACTGTCCAAAATCCACCGCTGCCATCTCCGACATCTCGTGAATCTCGCGCCCATATGTCCCGACATGAAAAACCGGCGCCTGCGACAGCATCTCTTCCAGAGCGGCAATGAAGGCGGTCCGTCCGCCCATCGCTTCGATCAGTCCTTCGGGATCGAACGGCACAGAGAATCGATATTGCGATGCCGAGCCCTCCACATAGGCTCCGCCCCAGGTATGCGGATCGAACGGCGATTGCCACGATCCATCGGCCATTTTGCCGCGCAGGAATCGCGTGTCCCGATCGAAGATGTTGCGCCAGTTTCGCGACCGGCGCTCAAACATCGCCGCGTCGTCATGCATTCCGGCCGCGCGTGCCACCTGGGCGATGCAGAAGTCTCCATAGGCCGAGTCCAGCGTCTCTGCTACGGCGCCCACTACGGCTTCGCTGGGAATGTACCCCAGCTTCGTATATTCCGCCACCGCCGGCCGCCCGTAACCCAGCCCCGGCGCAACCGGCGTCATCGCGTGCTTCTTCAACCCCTCAAATGCCGCCTGCACATCGAATCCTGTAATGCCTTTCGCCACCGCATCGCCAAACACAAAATCGGTGGGGCTGCCCGTCATGCAGTTGCGATAGCCCGGGCAAGGAAACTGCGGAATCCACCCGCCTTCTTTGTACGCGTTCACCCACGCCTGCAGAATCTCGCTCAATCGCTCCGGATAAAGCAGCGCCATCATCGGATACCACGCGCGATAGTCGTCCCAATATCCGTGGTCCGCGTACATCACGCCCGACTCGACCTTGCTGCTGTAAGGGCTCATGTGAACGAGATTGCCGCTCGAGTCGCGCTCGTGCCAGATGCGCGGGTACAACAGGCAGCGGTATAGGCACGAATAAAAAATTCGTCGTTGCGCATCGCTTGCGCCCTCGATGCGCACCCTGCCCAGCGCGGCTTCCCATGCGGCTGTTGCCTCGCTCTTCACTTGATCGAGAGACTTGTCCAGCACTTCGCTCTTCAGGTTCAGCACGGCCTGGTCGTAGGAAATAAACGACGAGCCCACGCGCAGCGTGGCTGGGTTCCCGGCCTTCGCGGTGAAGCGCAGCACCGCAACGCGGCGGTTGCCGACGTCTTTCACTTCGAACCCTGCAACATCCGCATCCACGCGCGCCGCGTAGTAGGTTGCGAATCCCTCCGGCACTCCGCCATTGTTGTAGCGGGTCAGCGCCAGCAGCGTGCCGCTCGCCGAGTCGAGACGCGCCTCCGCCTTGTCGCCCGGAAGATCGATGTAGACTCCCGCCTGGCCCGAATCATCGAACGTAAACCGCATCACGGCGCAGCGTTCCGTCGGCGCCACTTCGAGTTTGCAGCGGTACCGCGTCAGCCGCAGCGCCAACGAATGTGGCTTGATCTCCATTTCCTCAGCGCGATAGCTTGAGGCCCGCTCAGCGGCTTCCGGCGAAGCATCACCGTTGAATGGCAGAAATGTCGCGTAACCGTAGTCGGCCAGCCAGGGGCTTAGCTGGTGCGTGCAGCGAATCCCCTGCAACCGCTCATCGCGCGGCTGAAACATCCATGAACCTTTTTCGCTCGATTGCAACACCCAATGCGCCATCGCAAATGGAAGGGCGACAATGGGCAGCGTATTTCCCCGGGAAAAGAGTGACGTCGAGTCCGTCCCCTGTAGCGGATTCGCCAGATCCGAGAGCAGAGCCGCGCTCGCTGCGGTGGGCGTGGAACCAGTGCCGCCCGCTACGTGATTTCCGTCTTGCACAGGTGCGCCTTCGGCAGTTTCGCCGATCCGGTCGAGGGAAGTGGCCAACGCAGCGGCTCCGCCCGCCATCTTCAAGAAACTACGCCTGCTCGCGCGCTTTCCGCCTTGCATCGTCTTCTCCCCCGACGTCCTCCGGTTGTTGCGCCAGATACAGGCCCGCGCAACCTCCGGAAACCGGTCTCCGAGCATAGTACTGAGTCTGATCGTACTCTGCAATGGGAGCGGTTTCAGCCGAGTCTTACTGAAGGATGGGTTCCGGTTTGCCGGCTCGACAGGCGTCGAGCCATCGCGAGAAGAATTCTCTTAACTCCTGCGGCGGCTGCAACCAGATATCGGCGGCCGTATCGCGGTGTTTCCGCCTGACCAGCACACCAAGGCCGCGCCCTTTCATCGCTCGAAATGCTGCCTCATCCGTCACGTCGTCGCCCAGGTACGACGCCGGATGCGGTCCTCGGCTCCGCGTCTCATCCAGTAGAAGCTTGACCGCTTTCCCTTTGTCGCGGCCCGCGCGCAGCTCTATCCCGGCCTCGAACTCCAGCAGCGTCATGCCGTCCATCTGGGCCAGTGGCTCAAACAGGGCTCGCGTCTTGGCGGCAATGACCCTGGCCTTTTGCGGAGCCACTCCGCGCCAGTGCATCACAACCGCATTGGGTTTTTCTTCGAGGAGCCCGCCTGCCGTGTCGTGGCGCAATTGAGCGCGGAGCGCATTCAGCTTTTCGAGTGTCGCCGGCGGCAACTGCTCCAGGTCACGCCGGCCATCCGGGTGCAGGCGCTCGGAACCGTGCAGGCCCCACACCTCCGGCGCGGGCTTCACTCCAAGCAGCGCAACGATTTCCCCAGCCGGCCGGCCGGTCACCACCACGATGCTCGTCCTCGTCTGATTCTGGATCTGCATCAGGAGTTCCCGTACTCCGGCCCACGGCTTCGCTTTGAACCGGTTGACGCGAAACGGCGCCAGCGTTCCGTCATAATCCAGCAGGAGCAAGGGATTCGCGGCGTTCGCAAAAGAGCCAAAGAACTCGTTCAGTTTGTCTTTCGTTTCGCCGTTCAATGGATTCTCATGATTGAGGAATTTTCCGGAATGAGAAGCAGCAGCCAAATCTTACAACGCCGGCTTTGTCATCCCGTTATCTCCCGTTTTCACCGCCCGGCGTTGTCATGCCAGTTTTTCCAGAGGCAACTCGGCTCTGCGAACGCTTGACGCGGTCACGCGGCTGACTTCTGTGGTTTCCGCGGGCTCCAGGCGCAATTCTCGCAAATCGCCCAGCACCCGCGCAGCCCACATGTAGATGTTGTGCTCAATCACCTGCCGCCGCATTCCCTGCATCCGCTCGCGGCGCTCGTCCGCGCCCATCTCCAATCCCATGTGAATGGCTTCGGCCACGCCGACCACGTCATAGGGATTGACTAGCAAAGCGTCGCGCAACTCCACGGCCGCCCCGGTGAACCTGCTCAACACAAGCACCCCATCCTCATCGTTGCGCGCTGCAACGAACTCCTTCGCTACGAGGTTCATGCCGTCATGCAATGAGGTCACCAGGCAAATATCGGCGGCGCGATACCAGCGCCTCACTTCGTCGTGGTTCAGTTGGCGTTCGATCAGAATCACCGGCTTCCAGCGAGCGGTTTGATAGCGGGAATTGATGCGCTCTACCGTTGCTTCCACTCGCCTGCGCAGCTCCACATAACTGGGAATACGCGATCGGCTGGGTGCGGCAACCTGCACCATCGTCAGCCGCTCCTGGTGCCATGGGTGGTCTTCGAGCAACTGCTCAAACGCTTCAAGCCGCTCCACAATGCCCTTGGTGTAGTCCAACCGGTCCACGCCTACTGCCAGGCACTCCGCGCGCGCGCCAAATTCGCTCAGCAGCCTTTGCCGTTCCGCAACCCGTTCGTCGTCCATCGCGATTCTGTCCAGTTCCGTCACCGGCTGCGCTCCGCCATCGAACGCGACGCTCACCGGATACGGCCGAACCGCGGTCAAATGCCCATTGCGCAGCACGTTCATGTACTCCCTTGCCGTGCGCGACTCCACTGCTCGGTCCACCGTCGCCAGAAAGTTGTTGCAATGCAGAGGAATGTGGAACCCGATCAGGTCCGCTCCCAGCAACCCATCCAGTAGCTCCACCTGCCACGGACAAATTCCGAAAGCCTCGGGGTTGGGCCATGGAATATGCCAGAAGATGGCCACGCGCGCGTCCGGCCGCGCCTTCTTCACCATTTGCGGCAGCAAAGCCAGGTGGTAGTCCTGCACAAACACTACCGGCTCGGCGCTGTCCCGCATCTCTTGAAGAAGCGCGTCGGCGAATCTCTGGTTCACGCGCTGATAGCACTCCCAGTCCGCGGCGCGAAAGATGGGGCGCGTATGAGCAATATGGCACAGCGGCCAGAGTCCTTCGTTGGCAAAACCCTCGTAGTACCGCGACTCCTCTTCTTCTGAGAGCCACACTCGGCGCAAGGTGTAGCGCGGATCATCCGGAGGCACGCGCAGTCGGTCGAACTCGTCTACGGTGGTCGCATCCGCGTCGCCGTTTCCGCTGGCAACCCACACGCCGTCACACGCGCGCAGCACCGGCTCAAGCGCGGTCACCAGCCCGCTGGGCGGCACCACGCAAACCGTTTCCCGGCCTTGGCGGATGTGCATGTACGGTTCGCGGTTCGACACCACGAAGATGCGGCTCGATCCCGCCCGGTTGCGCATGTGAACTGCAAGCCGTTCTGCGGTCCACAGGTTTTCTCCGGCCTCGCGCAGCCGGGCCTCCGCTGCCGCTGCCGCGCGCGCCGCCCTCAAGCTGGCGGCCATCGTCTCCATTTCGCGGGCCAGCGGTGAAAACAGGGCGAGCTCCGGAACTTCGGCATCTCCCGATCGCTCCGCATGGCCGGTTCGCAGATGGCGCATTCGTTCCGCGGCCCGGCTCATCGGCCGCAGAAGGAACCACCGCACCATGCCCAGCGTGATGCCCACGATCAAAATCACAAGCGCCACGATGCGCCAGAAACTCCGGCGCCAAAGGTCGTTGGCTTCGCTCCGGATGTAACTGGCATCCGCCACGATAGCCATCGCCCCTTGCAAATCGTTGCCCTGGTGGATCGGAAACGTCTCTTCCAGCCATTGCCAATCGCCCTTATGCCCGAATGCGCCAACTTCCACGCCTCGCTGCAACGACTTCTCGACCACACCGCGCGCCAGCGCCGCAATCACGTCCGGCGGGCCGCTGGCCGCCATGAGATTCCCTCGCGTGTCATAAATCGCGAGCCCCAACGCGCCCGTTCCCGCCTTCAAAAGCTGCGACGCCCATCCATTTCGTGCGCCGTTCCAGATCCTCGCGGAGAACGTGCCGGTGGGCTAATACATCGAAATATGTGGAGGCAACGGATACCAATGTCACGCTCGCAATGAGAGCAAAAATCAGCCGCATGCGAAACAGATGCATCGTTCCCCTCCTACGTCTGGGTATAGAGTTAGATGCGCCTTCAGGCGATTTCTTTGCGTCAAGCCCGTTTTTGAGGAGCCGGGTGGCGCTTACTCCATGAAGGAAAAGCATTTGAGCGCATTGGCGGGCTCCATGAATGGCCCCTGAAGTTTGTTGAGCGTTGCCCGGCAGCGATGCATTTCGATGCATTCTGTTCCGCGCACAAAAGCCCGCCGTATCGAGAACCGAATGTTCCACTAAGCGCTATAGGGCCAAAGGAGCGCACCTGCATTGCCTGAATACGGAACCCGGAGCATCGCCTTTCTTTTGCGGCTGATCCATGCGCTATCCTGTCCTCTGAAGCGCTGCATGATTTTGAACCGCAAGGCCCGTACATCATGGCGATAAATACGATCGACCGTACCGCCAAACAAATCGTGCTTACCCTCCAGGAATACTCGTTGTTCGCAAGCCGAGCTTTCCTCAATCTTTTTCGCCCGCCCATTTATTGGACCGACTTTCTCATGCAGTCCGATATCATCGGCGTCGGCTCTGTACCAATCGTCATCCTTTCGGGATTCTTCACTGGTGGCGTGCTGGCGCTTCAGTCCGCAGCCACTCTTTCTGAGTTCGGCGCAACCGCGGTCACGGGCCAATTCGTCAGCCTGACCATGATTCGCGAGCTGGGCGCAGTGCTCACGGGCATCATGGTTGCCGGCCGAAACGCATCCTCCATGGCCAGCGAACTGGGATCGATGGTTGTCACCGAACAGATTGACGCCATGCGCGCCCTTGGTGTCGACCCGATGCGCAAGCTCGTCACCCCGCGCATCTTCGCCAGCATCGCCATGCTCCTGCTGCTCACCATCGTGTCCGATGCCTTCGGCATCGTGGGCGGTGCTGCGGTGACGGTTTTTCTCAACCATCAGAACGCAACGCAGTATTTCCATATGGCTTACGAGCGCCTTCACTATCCCGACATCATTCAGGGACTGGTCAAGCCGCTGTTCTTCGGCTACATTCTCGGTTCCATCGGCTGTTTCTACGGGATGAGGACGACCGGCGGCACCGAAGGCGTCGGCCGCGCCACGATTTCAGCCGTCGTCAATTCTTCGGTGCTCATCATCGCGGTCGACTTCCTTATCACCCACGTGCTCCTCTCCATCTTCCCCACATGAGCAACGCTGCCGCCCTCGCTCCTTCCAATCCCACTCCGCCCCCAGACGCGGGCCCGGTCGTCGCGCTGCGCGACGTCTCCATCTCTTTTGATGGCCCACCCGTGCTGCAGGACGTGACGTTTTCGGTTGCGCCGGGAGAAACGCGCATTCTGCTTGGACCCGCCGGAGTCGGCAAGAGCGTCCTCCTCAAGCTGGTCATCGGGCTCCTTCGTCCGCAAAATGGCAGCATCGTGCTCTTTGGCGAAGAGATCTCCCGCATGCCTGAGGAGAAGCTCTTTCCTCTACGGTCTCGCGCCGGAATCGTCTTTCAGGAGAGCGCTCTGTTCGATTCGCTTTCCGTGCGGGACAACGTCGGCTATCAGTGGATCCAGGAGGGCGCTCCCGATGAAGAGATTGACCAGCGGGTTCGCGAGGCGCTCAGCTTTGTCGGCTTGGCAGAAACCTTCAGTCTCTATCCGCCCAGCCTGTCGGGCGGCATGAGGCGGCGCGTGGCAATCGCCCGCGCCCTCATCCACAATCCGGAGCTGATTCTCTACGATTCGCCCACCGGCGGTCTCGATCCCGTCACTTCCACCACCATCATTGAGCTCATCGTCAAGCAGCGCGACGTAAAGGCGACCCCCTCTGTGCTGGTCACTCATCGACTGCAGGACGCCTTTACGCTCTGCAATCACCGCTTCGACCCCGAACAGGATCGCATGGTGCCGCTCCCCGCCGGCCAGACCAACGCCAACACCACCTTCCTCATGCTCGAAGAAGGACGCCTGATCTTCGACGGCTCCCTCGATGATCTGCTTCACACCGACGATAAGTTTGTTCGCGAGTTCCTCGAATAAAGCAGGGAATAGCCAATTGGGAGCAGGGAGTAGTGGAGCTGATCGTCGCTCCGCCCTCGCCAGGCGCGCAATCCCTTGAAGCTGACTCTGATCTCTATTCTCTGTTCTCTCGCCTTCTTTTCTCGCTACAATCTCATCCGTGACCACGAGCCTGTTCGACCTCTTCAAGATCGGCGTCGGCCCTTCCAGTTCGCATACGATGGGCCCCATGCGCGCGTCCTGCCGATTCGCCCGCAGTCTTGAAGAGGCGAGCCAGCTCAATCGCGTTGCGCGTGTCCAGGTCGATCTCTATGGCTCACTCGCTCTCACCGGGAAGGGCCACGCCACCGACCGCGCCGTTCTGCTGGGCCTGGCAGGAAATGAGCCGGCGGCCATCGATCCCGCTGCCATCGATTCCACCGTTGCAGCGATCCGTGCATCCAAACAGGTCCGAATCGCCGGCAAGCAGTCCATCGCATTCGAAGAGCCACGCGACCTTCTTTTTCATCGCGACCTGATGTTTCCTCCCGGCGCGCACACCCAGCATCCCAACGGAGTGCGATTCACCGCCGCGGATGCCGGCGGCGCAACCCTGTCCCAACGCACGTTCTTCTCCATCGGAGGCGGATTTATTTCCGAAGACGGAGTGGCCGGCTTGTCGCCCGGTGAACCGGAAGTCATCCCTCCTTATGTATTCCATAACGCCGCTGAGCTGCTTCAGGTCGCTGGCGAGTACTCTCTCTCCATCGACCGCGTCATGCTGGCCAACGAGTGCGAGCGCATGCGTGCCGCCCGCCGCGGAGCAGCCTCCGAAGAGCCACCTGAAAAAATTGCAGAGCGCGTCCGCTCCGGCATCCGCGCGATCTGGGAGACCATGCAGGCATGTGCTGAACGCGGCATGGCGGCGGAAGGCATCTTGCCCGGCGGCCTGAATGTCCGCCGCCGCGCCCATCGCCTGGCCGAGCGTTTGAAGGTGCGAGCCGCAGCCGGCGAACACAGCGATCCGCTGGCGCCGCTCGATTGGGTCACCGTCTATGCGATGGCAGTGAATGAGGAAAACGCTGCCGGTGGCCGCGTGGTCACAGCCCCCACCAACGGAGCCGCGGGAGTGATTCCCGCGGTCGCCCTCTACTATCGGCGATTTGTGCCCGAATCGAGCGACGAAGGCATCATTCGCTTCTTCCTCACCTCTGCTGCCATCGGCGCGCTGTACAAGGAGAACGCATCGATCAGCGGTGCAGAAGTGGGATGCCAGGGTGAAGTCGGCGTAGCCTGCTCCATGGCTGCCGCAGGATTAACAGCGGCGCTTGGCGGCGCCAATGACCAGGTGGAGCACGCCGCCGAAATCGCCATGGAGCACAACCTCGGCATGACCTGCGACCCCATCGGCGGCCTGGTGCAGATCCCCTGCATCGAGCGCAACGCCATGGGCGCGGCCAAGGCCGTGCATGCCTCGCGCCTGGCGCTGAATGAGTCCGGAGCCCACAAAGTTTCTCTCGATCAAGTCATCCGCACCATGTACCTCACCGGCCTCGATATGCAATCGCGCTACAAGGAAACCAGCCTCGCAGGCCTCGCGCTCAACATCATCGAGTGTTGATTTAGCCGCGCCAATCAAGGCTGCGCGTCGCATGCGTCGTAGCGATTCGAAAGATGAAACAGTCATCCGAAGCAATCCGTTCGCGAAAGAATTCTTGAACTTCGCGCCGAGCTTTCAGTGCGAATCATGATTTGATTTTCACTTTTCGAACTCAAAATTCGCTCCGACCTCCAATTCCTCCCCGGAACCGTGTTGATCTTTTTTTCACTCTTACGTCGTTTTTTTCTTGACATCGATGTTGCATGAATCTATACCTTTTTCAACTGCAGTTTATTAATTGCAGAATCGATGCAACCCATCGAAAAGGGAGAATAGGCAAATGGCAACCAAGAAAGCAGCCAAGAAACCAGCGAAGAAGGCGGCCAAGAAGACCGCAAAGAAGTCCGCAAAGAAAAAGTAGCGGATCGAACAACCCAAAAGGCAACACTCATAGGGGGACGCTAAAAGGCGTTCCCCTTGGTGTTTTTGGGGAAAGAATCATCGCACTCCCCGACAATGCCGCGCTTCTTGATCAACTTGCTGAAACCCGCGCCAGACGCAGTGATCCGCAATTCTCATGAATTCAGCCACTCCACTGCACAATCCCCGAAAAGCAGTAAACTTCAGTTGAAGCCATCGCCATCGAGAAGACATGACGCGCCGCCGCTGGATTGCCGAAAGCTGGGATGAAACCTCCGCGACCCTCACCGGCGCGCAGGCGGAACACCTGGCGCGCGTCCTCCGCGCGCAGCCTGGAATGGAAGCGGAAGTCGTTGCCGGAGGCCGCCTCTTTCACGCCACGGTCGCCGCCGTCACCCTCTCCGGAGAAAAGAGCGAAGTCCGCTTCAAGATCGCTTCGGAGCTCCGCGCCGACCCCGCGCTCCCCGTTACTTTGGTGATGGCCGTCTACAAGTTCGATCGCATGGAGTGGGCGCTGGAGAAAGCCACCGAACTCGGCGTTGCCGGAATCGTGCCTGTGGTTGCGTGCCGAACGGAAAAGCATCTTGCCCAGGCAGCAGAGAAGCGCATCGAGCGCTGGCGCCGCATCGCGCACGAGGCATCGCAGCAGGCGCGCCGTTCCGATATCCCCGCCATTCACGCGCCCATCGCGCTTGCCGATCGCGTGCGCATGCCGTCCGCCGCAACGCGTATTGTGCTCGCCGAGCAGGAGCGCGCCACCGCGCTTCGTCACGCGATTGAGGAAGCCATCGCTAAACCCGAGGACAAGCTGCCGTCATTCGAAATCGCAATCGGGCCTGAAGGCGGATGGGCTCCAGCCGAAGAAACGCTCTTCGATTCGAGTGGCTGGCGTGCCGTGTCGCTGGGGCCGCGCATCCTCCGCGCTGAAACCGCCGCCATCGCCGCGCTGGCCGTCGTCGCCTCCTGTTTGGAGTGACCGTTCGACGTGCCGCTGGAGCGAAAAATCCGCTAACCCATCCTGCACTGTGGAAAAGCTGTCCGAAACTTTAGCCGCGTTGCGCCGTCACAGATGCGCGAAATGCAGCAGCAGCCCGGCAAGTGCGCCGCCGGCAAGATCGCCAACAATCGGAATCGGAGCGTAGCGCCAGTTCGATCCGCCCTTGCCTGGAATCGGCAACAGCGCATGAACGATCCGTGGTCCCAGATCGCGTGCGGGATTGATGGCATAGCCTGTCGTTCCGCCAAGCGAAAGCCCGATGCCCCAAACCAGGCTGCCCACC
Organism: Candidatus Sulfuritelmatomonas gaucii; assembly: GCA_900290245.1. Lineage (GTDB taxonomy): Bacteria > Acidobacteriota > Terriglobia > Terriglobales > Acidobacteriaceae > Telmatobacter > Telmatobacter gaucii. The sequence continues at coordinate 129,486 of OKRB01000085.1, forward strand.
AGCCACGGCCCTAATCCCGCGGCCGGCCCATTCATCGCCACACCGTGAGAGAAGATCGCTCCCACCACCACCACCAGCACCGCCGTGCCCACCATCTCGCTGAAGATGTTTGCCAACGGACTGCGCACGGCCCCATTCGTGCAAAAGACGCCCAGCTTCGCCGCTGGGTCGGGCGTCAACTTCCAATGCGGAGCATAGTGCAGGGCCACCAGCGCCGCGCCGCACATCGCGCCGAGTATCTGCGCTGACCAGTACACAAGCAATTGCGAATAGTTCCCGGTGGTCACGGCAACCGCCAGCGTGATCGCCGGATTGATGTGCGCGCCGGGGCTGCCGAATGCCTGTGCCACCACCACTCCGCACAGTACTGCCAGCGCCCACCCCGTCGTGATCACCATCCATCCGGCATCCGCTGCGTACGACTTACGCAAAGTCACGCCGGCGCAAACGCCGTCGCCCAGGAGCACCAGCACCAGCGTGCCCATAAATTCCCCAAACCACAAAGAGTGCATCAAACCATCCTTGTTGGGGTTTGCGCGGCTGCCCGGGTCTGTCGGTAAGTGCAGGGCGCAACCCGGAACTCAATTTCAGGGACGCAAGCATTCTCCACTGCCGGGCCTGCCCTCGCCAAGAGTCGAATCCGCAGGGCACAATCAAGCAGAATGACGTGCCAACCGGCAGACGCCAGACCCTATAGGTTCTCTAAAAGGCATTTGACCAGGCCGCAATCATTGAATGGCTTTTTCGCCGTAAAAAACCATCTTGAAATCAGCCGGAACGGCAAATCGATACTGGAGAGCCGCCTTAGAATGACGGCAGGAGGTCTCCACGCGGAGTGGATCACCCAATGAACCATGGCATTTTTGTTGGACTGTCGACGATTGATGTCGTCTACGGCGTCGATAAGTTTCCTTCGGCGAACACGAAAGTCGCCGCGCAGAGCCAGACTGTTTTCGTGGGAGGACCTGCGACCAATGCAGCAGTCACCTTCTCGCGCCTCGGCGGCAAGGGGGCGCTGGTCACCGTGGCAGGGCGCCATGCTCTGGTGAACGTCCTCCGCGAAGACCTGCAGCGCTATTCGGTTCAGCTCATCGATCTGAATCCCCAGTTCGATGCTGAGCCCGCCATCTCGTCGATCTTTGTCGACAAGAAAGGAAATCGCAATGTCGTATCGGCCAACGCCACGCGCATTCCTTCGCCTCCGGCCCAGGTGGACCGAAACCTTCTGGAGCAGGCGCGCGTCATCCTCGTCGACGGCCATTCCATGCAGGCATGCCAGGCGTGGGCCGGCGCGGCAAAAGCCAAAGGCAAGCCGGTGGTTCTCGATGGCGGAAGCTGGAAGGATGGCAGCGATGAGCTCCTCAAGAGCATTCATACCGCCATCTGTTCCGCGGATTTTCTGCCGCCGGATTGCAAATCGAAAGACGACGTCATCCAGTATCTGCAGAAATGCGGAGTCGCGAACATCGCCATTAGCGATGGCGCAAGCGCAATTCAGTTTGTTTCGGGAACGTCTTCAGGAACCCTGTCCGTCCCGGAGGTCGAAGTGGTCGACACCATGGGTGCAGGCGACATCCTTCATGGAGCCTACTGCTTCTTCGTATCCATGGGCCGCGGATTCATTGAATCCTTGGCCGAAGCAGCGAAGATCGCCGCAGATTCCTGCCGGTACGCAGGCACGCGCGAGTGGATGAACCATCTGGCTGCCCTCGAACTCTAGGCCGTGACAGCTTGAGCAGTTTTGAAAGGGCACGGCCTTAGCCTTGCCGCCAAAGGCGCATAAGAAGTTCTACCTCGCAGGCGCTTCATCGCCTCGCCGGCTCTCCTCCGGGATCGTCTCTACATACCGCGCCCAATGCCCCAGCAGTTCATTCACCACTGCGTGCCCCACGCGATAGTCAGCCTCCAGCGCCGGCAGGTACGCTGCATACGCGCCGATCCTCTGCTTCGCTAGGCTCTCTGCCGCGCTCAGGCCTCGCGGCTGTTGGTCGAAGTTGCTTACCGCTCGCAGCACCAGAACGCGGTTCGCATCCACGCGACCGGCTCGCGCCAAAAACTGAATCGACTGCAGCGTTCCCGTATCCTCCATCGCCGTCGTGGCAAACGTTCCCTTGCCGCCAGTGAAATACGGCACCCACTTCGCTGCCCACGCATCCATCAGCTTGCCGTGCCAATATGTCGACGACGAAATCTCGTCACCCAGGGCCACAAACGGCGCGCGTCCGGCGGCGGCTCCGTCAAAGTTGCTGCGAATCTCCTTCAGCCTGTCCGAATCATCGAGTGCAACCCCGCGAGTCAACTCGAAAGCCCACTCAGTCAGGCCGCCGTTCAACGCATATGCCTGTCCATCAACCGGCGCCGCGAGCTCTTCAAACGGCACTTTCTTGCGCAGCGGCAAATAGCCCGTCGGCCAATCGGGAGGAATCTCGCGCGCATCGATCTCGTACCCCAGATCTCCATCCACCACCCAACGCGCCCACACCGCCGACCCCAACGAAACCTGTTCCGGGCAACCGCCCGCGATCCCCGCGATGAGCCAGTAGGCATGGCTGAAATCGAAACGCGGATCCAAACCCACCGCCATGATCGTCGCCGCCGCGTGTGCCGTTCCCGGGCCGGTCAGCACCGCCATTTCTCCAAGCCCATTCATGCGCACCGCATGGTATCCGGCCGGCGTCGGATACACCCGGTCGAGATGGTCGCGTTCCACCCAGTACTGCAGCTCGCCGGGCTGGTTCCCGGTATCAGCGCCTGCTTCAAACATCGCCACCACCACCACCTTTACCGGGATGGGGCGCGGCTTTGCCGCAGCCGTGGCGGCAAAGCACACAAGCAGAGACACGGACAAAGAGACACGCGTTCGGGACTTCATGGGTGCGATGGTACACGATGATCGGTTGTTAGAATCGCCAAAATCAAAACCACGTCTTTCGCTTGTACTCGAGATATGCGGCGCCGAACCTCTCCGTCAGCGCCTTCTCCTCCTTGCGGCTTCGTACCACCTGCATCGGAATCAGAACCGCAAGAAACAAAAGCAGCCACGGGCGCTCGGTCCAGATGACGACGCCCAGCACCACCAATGCGCCGAAGAAATAAATCGGGTTGCGAATCCGCGAATAGACGCCCGTCGTCACCAGCGTCGTCGCTTTCGCCTTCACACTGAAGGCGCGGCCCAGCTCGATGCGCGCCGCAACGAAGAAAAGAAACGCCGGCACCACAATGGCCACTCCCGCAATGCGCCAGGCAGTCCACGGCAGATTTGCCGCGTGCATGCCGAACAGCACAAGGCCGACCATCACGACCGCTAGAGTGATGAGATTCAGCTTCATGGCGAGATCCTTGAGTTCGTTTCGATGACAACCATCCTACTGCAGCGGCGCGCGGCTTCCCATAGAGCGCAGCGAATAAGCTATAGGATGGTAGCAACAAAAATCCGCCGCGCTCGGCATGGTTCTCCAGGTGGCGCACGCGACGCGAAGGTGGAGGCAAATCTGCGATGTTGACGTTTCGCGGAATCTTTTTCGGAGGCATCATGATGGCTGCAGCGGCTTCGGCACAACAGCCTCAGGCGCACCATTGGGCGATCGTCGTGCATGGCGGCGCTGGCGACATTGTTCGCGCAAAGCTGGGTCCTGACGGCGATAAAGCCTATCGCGCGTCACTCACCAGGGTGGTCGAAGCGGGCGCCGCGGTCCTCGATCGCGGAGGCTCGTCGCTCGACGCCATCGAGGCGGCCATTCACATCATGGAGGACGACCCGCTCTTCAATGCAGGCCATGGCGCGGTCTTCGCCGCCGATGGCACCAACGAGATGGACTCCGCCATCATGGACGGCGCAACCCTCCGCGCCGGAGCCGTGGCTGACGTAACGCGCACGCGCCATCCCATCAGCCTGGCCCGCGCCGTCATGGAAAAGACGCCGTACGTTCTTCTCGTCGGTCCCGGCGCGGATGCCTTCTCTGCCCAGGCGGGTCTCGAACAGGAGCCGCCGAGCTACTTCTTCACTGAGAGCCGCTGGCAATCCCTCGTGAAGCAACTCGAAAAAGAAGGCAAGCCCATTCCGCCGCGCCCGCCCGGCGTGCCTCCGCCGAGTCAAACCATCCCCATCGCGCAATGGCAGGAAGCGGCCGGCACGCGAAACTACGGCACCGTCGGTGTCGTTGCGCTCGATAAACAAGGCAACATCGCCGCCGGCACTTCAACCGGAGGCCTGCAGGGCAAGCTGCCCGGGCGCGTCGGCGACTCGCCACTCATCGGCGCCGGCACCTACGCCTCCAATCAGTCCTGCGCAGTTTCCGGTACCGGCGTCGGCGAATACTTCATCCGCTACACCGTGGCCCGCGACGTCTGTGGCCTCGTCCAGTACAAAGGCCTCACGCTGCAGCAAGCCGCTGACGAGGTCATTCACAAGAAGCTGGAGCCGATCCATGGCGACGGCGGCGTCATCGCCATCACGCCCGACGGCCAGCTTGTCTGGAGCTTCAACACCCCCGGCATGTTTCGCGGTCGCCAGGCAGAAGGCGGCACCATCGAAGTCCACATCTACAACGACGAGCCGTAAGCCACGAGCCGAGGAAACAAATCGCAGCCAGCAGATTGCTGAATCCTGGAAACACAACTTGTCATCCAGAGCGGAGTCGAAGGATTTGCTTCTTGCTTCATTGCAGATCTCCGAGGCGCCCGAGCCGCCGTCTCACGCCCAGCCTTCAACTAGACTTCCCCCATGGCTCTCGAATTCACCACCTCGTACATAACTGACGCACTCTCCCTCTTCCGCTACTACAAGCGCCTCGCCGAGCGTGCCATGGAGCAGGTCACCGACGAGCAGCTTTTCGCGGTCCTCGACCCCGAAGCCAACTCCATCGCGATCATCGTCAAGCACATGACCGGCAACATGCGCTCCCGCTGGACCGATTTCCTGACCACCGATGGTGAGAAGCCCACACGCGATCGCGACAGCGAATTCCTGGCTCCGGCCGCCACTCGAAAAGATCTGCTTGCCGATTGGGAAGACGGCTGGAGCCGGCTCTTCACTGCCATCGAGCCGCTGAGCGACGCCGATCTCGGCCGCGCGGTCACCATCCGCGGCGAAGCGCACTCGGTCATGCAGGCCATCAATCGCCAGTTGGCCCATTATCCCCATCACGTGGGGCAAATTGTCCTGCTTGCCAAGCACTTCGCTTCCGACCACTGGCAATCGCTCAGCGTGCCGCGCAACAAGTCGGCTGAATTTAATCGCAATGTGGCCGCCGGAGAAGCAAGCCAGAGATAAGCAGAGCTAACTCTGCGTGGCTGCGACGGTTCATACAACTCGTCAAGAGTCGGTCTTGAACTGAAGGATGATTCTTGTTACTGAAGAACAGGTCTTGAAGGGCAAGGCTTCACAACTTGCGTAAGAATTCGTGACGGAGGGAGGCGAGGGTTTTCAACCCCCGCTCAAAACACCCGAATTCAACGAGGCCTTTAGGCCGGGGACCAATGTTAGACCCATGAAATCGTGCCGCGGCCCCGGTTGCAACAATGGCCCGCGCGTCACCTTCTTGCTACTCGACGGCCTCAAACCGTTCCTGCGAACAGCGGCACACCGGGCAGCTCTCGTCCCGCTTCAAGGTCTCAGCGGTGTAGCCGCACTCCGGACAAACATAGAACTCCCGGGCATCCTCGATCCACGAGTCGCTTCTTCCGGCTTCGAGTAGCGCCACGGCCTCTCCATAGAGCACAGCGTGCGATTTCTCCGCCTCCATCGCCCAGGTAAAGGAGCGAATCACAGTTTGATTCCTCTGTTTTCGCGCTGCCTCAAGCACTCCCGGATACATCTCCACAATCTCGTGCTCTTCGGCTTCGAGCGCATTCCTCATGTTCTCGAGCGTGCTCTTCACCTCGGCTTTGCGTGGGGCGCACTGAACGTCTACGCCGAGTTGCCTCATCGCCCGGGCATGACGCGCCGCATGAAAATGTTCTGAGCGCGCGGCTGCCCGGCACAGGCTGGCGGCCCCGTGCAGTTGCTCGGCATCGGCCTTCTCGGCAAATGCCAGGTACTTCGCCTGTGCGTTGGTCTCGTCTTCAAAAGCGGCCAACAGATCCTGAATCGCGAATTCGTTTTCTGCAGAAATCTCCAGCACTGGCTCCCTCCCTGTTCCGGAGCGTCTTCGTTCTCACGTTGCTCACAGCCTACGCGGCCAAATCCCCGCAGGCTGTGATTCAGGCCACATGCCTACATCCCGCCCGCGAGCCGCTCCGCGCAGCCGCATGTGCCTCTGGCCCTGTAAAATGTTGGGCATGGAGACCATCCAGTACAACCTGCCGCAAAGCCGCATTCCGCAGGCCTGGTACAACATCCTTCCCGATCTCCCCGAGCCCCTGGCGCCGCCTCTCCATCCCGGCACCCTCAAGCCCCTCGGGCCGGATGACCTGGCTCCGCTTTTCCCCATGGCCCTCATCCTTCAGGAAGTCAGCACCGAGCGTGAGATCGAGATTCCCGAAGAAGTCCGGCAGATCTACGCGCAGTGGCGCCCCTCACCGCTCATTCGCGCGCGCCGCCTCGAGAAAGCCCTCGAAACGCCGGCGCGCATTTACTACAAATACGAAGGCGTAAGCCCGGCCGGCTCGCACAAGCTCAACACCGCCGTCCCGCAAGCCTGGTACAACAAGCAGGAAGGGGTGAAGCACCTCTCAACGGAGACCGGCGCCGGCCAGTGGGGCTCTGCGCTGGCCATGGCCTGCGCTTTCCTGGGTCTCGATTGCAAGGTCTTCATGGTGCGCGTCAGCTACGACCAGAAGCCTTACCGCCGCGCCCTCATTGAAGCGTTTGGCGCCACCGTCACTGCCAGCCCCAGCACCCTCACCGAATCAGGCCGCGCCATCCTTGCCCAGCATCCCGACTCAAAAGGCTCGCTCGGCATCGCCATCTCTGAAGCTGTTGAAGTCGCCGCCAATGATCCCAGGACCAACTACGCGCTCGGCAGCGTCTTGAATCACGTGCTGCTCCACCAGACCGTCATTGGCCAGGAAGCCATCGAGCAGATGTCTCTTGCCGGCGACGAGCCCGATGTCATCATCGGCTGCACCGGCGGCGGCTCGAACTTCGCCGGCCTGGTAATGCCCTGGCTGGGCCGCAAGATCAAAGGAAAGTGCCACGCGCGCGTCGTCGCCGTCGAGCCTGCCGCCTGCCCCAGCCTCACTAGGGGCCGCTTCGCTTACGACTTCGGCGACACCGGCCACCTCACGCCGCTGGTCAAGATGCACACGCTTGGCAGCACCTTTGTGCCTCCGGGAATTCACGCGGGTGGCCTTCGCTACCACGGCATGGCTCCACTCGTCTCTCACGTGGTTAATCTCGGCCTGGTCGAGGCCACGCAGGTGCAACAACTGGACGCATTCGCTGCCGGCATCCAATTTGCCCGGGCTGAAGGCATCATTCCGGCGCCTGAGGCGAATCACGCCATCGCCGAAGCCATCCGCCAGGCCCTCGAAGCCAAGGCGGAAGGCAACGCCCGGACCATTCTTTTCAACCTTAGCGGGCACGGTCATTTCGACATGCAATCCTATATCGACTATCAGGCAGGTAAACTGGAAAATTACGACTATCCGGAGGAAGAAATCGCCATGGCGCTCGCCGGCTTGCCTGCCGTCCCGTGAATGGTGGAGTTCAATTTCGCGGTTCGTTCCATTTTCACTTCGAACCGCGGGCTATCCATGCGGCTTCTGTGAACGTCAAACTGCGAAGATAACAGTGAACGAATTTTCCGGCATGCGGTCAATCGAGGGAAGCAAACCAGGAGGAAGTGACTCGGATGAAGAATTGGAAGCAGGGCGTGTTCGCGGTAGTTGCAGCGGCCGCAGTGTGCGGCGTCGCGGCCCGGGCGCAGACTGACGCAGCTTTGAGCGGTTTCAGAACCATCACCAGCAGTTCCAGCGGATTCGGCACACAGCAAACACCGCATGACTCCGAAGGCGCGATGATCGAACTGCGCCACATCGTCAATCCGCTCGTCGGCTTTGAAGGCGCTGTGTCATTCGCTCTTGCCGATCAGTCGTACGCGCCCAAAGCGGGAGCCTGCGCTTTGGTTTGCGGGCAGCCGCCGCTCGAGGTGAGCGGCAAAATGACTCAGTTTACGATGGATTGGGTGGTTTCGATGAAGGCCGGAAAAGTGAGGCCATTTGCGCTTGGCGGCGCCGGCTTCGCCTTTACCGTTCCAGGGGCGAGCCCAACTGTCACCGTTGGCAAGGTGACTGTCCCCGGCTACGCCGTCAACACCGTCGTCAGGCCGGTGTTCGTTTACGGGGGCGGACTCGATTGGAGTTTTCTGCCTCACTTCGGTCTACGCGTGCAAGTACGCGGCAATATGACCAAGGCGCCTCAACTCCTCGACCTCTATCCATCGACGACCGCCTATACCCAGATCTACGAGCCCATGGGCGGCGTATATTATCGCTTCGGATCTACCCGCTGAGATTCAGTTGATCGCCCACTGAGTCTTATTCGATCAATTGATCGATGCCTTTCCTACACAGAATTGCGCTCTCCCATAGAGAGCAGAGAGGCCTCGTCCGTGTGACCGGACAGTACCTTTGCTCTTTTCCTTTGCTTACCCGCGCCGCGATTTTGCATCCAATTCATCATCGTATGGGTCTGTACTCTCATCATTCGCAGGTGTCTTTAAAAGGACCGAAAACCGGAGGCATTCGTGCATAGAAAATCTCCATCTGCAGTGACACTGCTTTTGTTTGGATTTGTTTCGTTGAGTGGACTCGCGGTCCATGCGCAGACGTCCGTCGGTCTCAGCCTGTACGGCGCCTTCAGCGGCACCACCAACGGCAACGGTGTCCAACAGAGCGCGTCCAACTCCGCGGGCGGCTTGGTCGAGTTGCGTCACATCTCCAATCCAATTCTCGGTTGGGAAGCCACCTACTCCTACAATCGCGCCAACCAAACGTACAGTTATAACCCCCCGCCGGAATGCCCGGCCCCCGGTTGCGCCTTGCCGTCAGGTGCCGTCTCGGCCAACGCCCACGAGATCACCGGCGATTGGGTTCCCTCAATTCGTATTTCAAATTTCAGGCCATTTGGAGTCCTCGGCCTGGGTCTGCTGCTGAATGAACCTGCGAGCGGGCAGAGCAGCACCACCAGCTCTTACCAGGCTGTTTACGTTTATGGCGCAGGATTGGACTGGGGGCTCTTGCCGCATCTCGGTCTTCGCTTCCAGTACCGCGGCAATCTCTACAAGGCCCCTGACGTCACCAGGCTCTACACGTCAACCGATGCATTTACGCATACGGCCGAGCCCATGATCGGCGCCTACCTCAGCTTCTAGATATCTGACCGTTTGGACTTGTATCGAACTGGGTGCCCCAGGTCCCGATTTTGGGACCTGGGATCGGCAATCGACAAGTACACAATTACGCGGTCAGAGACCTGGGGTCTGTTAACCACTTATCGGTCGAATAGCGATCCGCGCCTTCAAGTCCTCCATCGATCGAAAAAACCAGATCGCGTCGTGGTCGTTCGACTCACGGATGAAGTCGCCCAACGCCTTGCTCTCTGGAGCCAAGGCCGATGTGTCGCCAAGAATCACGATCGCAACCTCGTAAGTCACGAACTTCTGCAGGAATTCACCCGCCACGCCGGTCCGCAGTTGAAAAAACTCCGGATCGAGCCTCTCCACCGGCACCACTACCATCTGCGCCCCACTCGAGCGCGCCTCGCTGATCAGGTCAACGGCTGCCTGCGTTCCGCGCAGCAATGCGCCTTCCGCGGAGCACACAAGAGCGCTACGTCCTTCGATCGCAAGAAGATTTTCCGTCATCGGTATTTTGTCGTCCCGGATTCTTCAGCGTACGGAGATCAGCATCAGCGGGTCGGGTGTGACGCGGCAGGCCATTCCATCTGCAACTTTCCACGTCGATCCATCCGAATACACCACGGATTCCAATGCAATCGACCGCACTGCCGTCATCCCCGGCACCCAGAGATCCGCAGTCGCGCTTTGATCAGGCCCGGGCGAGAAGGTCACCGACAGGCTTTGCGTCGCGTCGGATGAGCCGCCTTGAGCAGACGCCGCCTGCATCACGCGGCCCTTCGGCGTAACACCGTGAACCGTCAGCCTGGCGCTCGCAATCTGCTTCGAATCCGGATTTGTGAACGTCAGATGCAGTCGTTGGCCGATGCCCGCGGGATGCGTCGGTTTGCACGTCTTCACCAGGCTCCCATCGGAAAGATGCTGCGCCCGCATGGAGATCGGGCAACGGTTCACTGCGGGCGGGATGGGGCAGGGCGCGTTCAACTTTCCGATGCAGGCCACCCCGAAAGATTTCTGGGGCGGCGGAATCTGAGTGTACTGCGCGCCAAGCGGGCCGGCGCCAATCGCCAAAGCGAACATAAACACGGATGCAAATTTCATGGGAACCCCCTTCCCAAGGACTCCTTGAACTGCCCCGATCATTTGACGCCGGCCACTCGCTTTCTTGAGCGTGAACTTCAAGCTTCCTCGATCGCAGCCGCCGTCAAGCCGGGCTGTTTCATGATCTTCCGGCACACAAACAAAATACTCTCGCGCCTCATCTTGATCAACCTGGACTTACCGCTGCCGGACGCCTGCTCATTGCGCACCGACTTACCCTCATTGTGTTACCGTTTGAATACGGAGTCACTGTGCCGGGCGAGCTCAACTCGCTCAGTGCAAACAGACGGCAACGGTCGGCAGGTGATCGCCGGCGACGTCGGACCGAATCTATCCAATGCAACAGCAGCCGGAATCGCCACCGTCTACACTCGCTGCGAGCCCGGCTCCTGTGCCAGGGACGCCATCGGATCCCGGGTCCGGCTCAGTGCCGCACTCCGACGTTCATCCAGCGCATGTGCCTCGCTGGCTCGTTCGCGTCGAGTTGCTTCTCCGCATCATGTTGCGCCTTTATATCGGCCTCGCCGTCTGCTACGCGCCGTGGTCGCACACGTTTTGGGACCAGAATCCGATCTTGCTGCGGTACTCCACCATCGCGAACATCGCCACCAACGGCGCGGTGCGCGGCATCATCTCCGGGCTTGGCCTGCTAAATTTGTGGTTTGCGTTACACGATGCCATTCGTCACCGGGATGGTTGAACGATGAAAAACAGGGAACAAGGGAACAAGGGAGCGAGGGAGCAAGAGATCGAGACTCCGAAGAAGCCCGCTGCAACTCCTCAAGCCGCGGCCGCCGCAGCGGTGCCGCGTGCGGTCATTCCCGGCAATGGATCGCCGCCGGTCCTGGAGCCTGCCCCGCTCGCGTACGAGAATCTGGAATTCCTCAACAGCCCCGATGGACGCCTGATTCGCATCGTCTCAGAATTCCTCGAGCCTCTCGCGCGATTTCGCCGCGAGCAGATTCAGGACACAGTCGTATTCTTCGGCTCCGCGCGTTTTCGCGGACGCGAGGAAGCCGATCATGCCCTCGAACTCCTCGACAACACCGGTTCCACCCGCCTCGCTCCCAGTGAGGAGCAGCCTGCCATGGCCCAGGAGATCGCCACGGGCAAAGCCACTGAGCTCCAGCGCAAGCGTGCCGTTTCCGCCGTCGAAATGGCTCGCTACTATGAGGATGCGCGCCGCCTGGCCCAGCTGCTCACGCAATGGGCCAAGACCATCCCTTCGCGCAAGCATCGTTTCGTGGTCACTTCCGGCGGTGGACCCGGCATCATGGAGGCGGCCAATCGCGGCGCCTACGAGGCTGGCGGCAAAACCATCGGCATGAATATTCTTCTCCCCTTCGAGCAGCGGCCCAATCCCTACATCACGCCGTCGCTCAACTTTGAGTTCCACTACTTCTTCATGCGCAAGCTCTGGTTCGCTTATCTTTCCAAGGCGCTGGTTGTTTTTCCCGGCGGCTTCGGCACCCTCGACGAGATGTTTGAGATCCTCACGCTCGCCCAGACCCAGAAGCTCGCCAAGAAAATCACCGTGCTCATCTATGGCCCGGAGTACTGGAAAAAGGTCTTTAACCTTGAGGCACTCGTCGATACCGGCGCCATCTCGCCAAAGGACCTCGATTTGTTCCAGTACGCAGACACTCCGGAGCAAGCCTTCGAACTGCTGAAGCAAGGGCTCACCGACAACTACCTCGCCGCAGAGGCCGCAGCTGCCGCCGCACGCCCTGAAAGCAAGAAAGCGTCTGAAGAAGATCTGATGTCCGGTTGGAGCATGGACGACTTTCTCAGCCCGGAACTGGCCAAAACCAAGAAATAAGAGAAGTCCTGATAAAATTGATGCAGGGGCCTCTCATTTCAGGGATCGCCGCAACAGGATATCCCCCAAGGCACTTGCTCTCCTCTCTCCGACCGGCCGTTTAACCGAAGCGGTTAACCGAAGATTGATGGAATTTGTATGGCTTGAGAGGATGTTTGGCCATCATCGTGTCTGCGACGCACGACAGTAGAATTCGGCAGAATGGCCTTAGATAGAGCGCTGCATCCGCCTAGATGATGGAAACCACTGGCTTTCCTCTGCGGAGCACAGTATTTTGGTAACTTCTTTGATTCCGTTTTTGCATCAATTGAAGGGCAATTCGCGAGCTGTTAACTGCAAATTCACCGCCCCGAACGGATACTGACTGTGGAAATCCGAGCAGATCGAGAAATAATTCGAGGAGCATTTATGCCTGGGTCCACTATCTCGTATCTCTGGCGCGATCAGCTCGCCTCCAGTGGCTACCGAACCGGTGTCTCGTTGCACGGTCACACCAATCAATCGCGCGAGACTCTGGATTTTCTCGCGAATTTCGGCAATCAATTTCCCGTAATGCGCCCGCTTCTCTCGCGGCTTGAGCGCAGGGCCGAGCAAATGCACGGCATCCGCATCGACTACGCAGCCAGCTATTGGACCCCTCCCATGACTCCCAAGCTGGCCTTCGATCTCGAAACCCGGCAGATCGAAAAGCTCAACCTCGCTCCCATGGTCTCCATTACCGATCACGACAACATCAAAGCGCCCATGCTCCTGCGCACCGTGCCCAGCGCGCGCCAGATTCCAGTGTCGCTCGAGTGGAGCGCGCCCTACGGCGGCATTCAGTCCTTCCATCTCGGAGTGCACAACCTGCCCAGCGCGCGAGCTGCGGAGTGGATGGCAACTCTCGATGACTTCACCGCGCACCCCAGCGACAAGCGCCTCACTGAAATTCTCATCGAGCTGAGCCGCGAGCCGAATGTCCTCGTCGTCTTCAATCACCCCATGTGGGATCTCTACCTGGTCGGCAAGGAAAAGCATCAGTTCCTGGTCAATGAATTCCTGCAAAAGAACGGCGCCTATCTCCACGCGCTCGAGCTCAATGGCCTGCGCAACTGGGACGAGAATCGCGACGTCCGCCGCCTGGCTGAAAAATGGAACATGCTGCTCATCTCCGGCGGCGATCGTCACGGAGTCGAGCCCAACGCCAACATCAATCTCACCAACGCCGCAAGTTTCAGTGAGTTTGTCCACGAGATCCGGCGCAAGCGGAAGAGCCACGTCCTCTTTATGCCGCAATATGCCGAGCCGTGGAAGCACCGCATCCTGCAGTCGGCGATCGACGCCGTGCGCCACTACCCCGAATTCCCGCTGGGCTCGCGCACATGGGATGACCGCGTCTTCCACCCCGATGCCGCTGGCGTAATTCGTCCGCTGAACGAGATTTGGCCAAAGGGTTCCGCGCCGCGGCTCATCAGCGGCGTCATCGCCATGGTGCAGCTCATGGGTCAGGGCTTGCTTGCCGGCAGTCTGCGCATGGCCTGGGCCGATTCGCAGCAGTTGCGCCTCGCCCTGGGCGAGCCTGAGTTCTAACAGAGTTTAGCCGAGTTCGCGGAGTTGGCGTGGTCAACGGAGCGAACAACGATACCTCCGCATGCACGAAACCCGCCGTCTCCGTCAGCTCCGCTAACCCCGCCAACACCGCTATCTCCTCTGCCTCTCCCCGCGTCGCATACTTCCCTGATTCGTTTCACGAAGTCAACGGTGTCGCGCACACCAGCCGCCATTTTGAAGCTTTCGCCCGTCGGCGCAATCTGCCTTTCCTCTGCGTGCGCGCGGGTGCGCACTCCAGCTCGCGTGCCCAGGCCTTCATTCGGGAAGGCAACCTGTGGACCCTTGAATTGCCGCGCGGCTTCCTCTCCTTCGCACTCGAAAAAGATCTGCGCTTCGATCCGGCATTCCTGCGTCACGTCCCGCTGATCGGCGAAGTGCTCGAGCAATTCCGCCCCGATCTCATTCACATCACCGGCCCCAGCGAAGTCGGCATCCTGGGCGCGGCGTTGGCCCACCACCTGCGCGTGCCGCTTGCCGCCAGTTGGCATACCAACGTTCATGAGTACGCCGCCCAGCGCGCCAACTGGCTTCTGCGCCTCATGCCCAGGCGCCAATCCGCTGTCACCGGCCAAATCATCGAAGACCTGGCCCTGGCTACCGCGGCGCGGTTCTACTCCGCTGCGCAGGTCCTCTTCGCGCCCAATCCCGGGCTGTGCACGCTCCTCGAGCGCGCCACCGGCCGCCCATGCCATCTCATGCCGCGCGGCGTCGATGCCGACCTCTTCCACCCTTCCAAGCGCAAGCGGGATCCCGGCGATCCGGTTCGCATCCTCGGCTTCGTCGGCCGGCTCTCCGTCGAGAAAAACATCGGCCTCCTCGCCGAGATCAATCAGGAACTCCTCCGGAACCAGGAGAAATTCCGCTTCCTCATCATCGGCCACGGCGGCGATGAGCCCTGGCTCCGCGAGCGGCTGCCGCAGGCGGAGTTCACTGGCGTCCTGCGCGGAGAAGCTCTCTCCGCCGCCTACGCCAGCATGGACCTGTTTGTTTTCCCCTCGCACACTGACACGTTCGGCAACGTGGTGCTTGAAGCTCTTGCAAGCGGCGTGCCCGCCATTGTCACTCCCGACGGCGGCCCGCGCACCATCGTCCGCGACGGCGTCACCGGCCGCATCATCCCCGACGATCAATTTGCTCCAGCCATCGCCGCCCTGCTCGCCGATCCCGCCCGCCTGGCCCGGATGCGCCACGCCGCGTGCGCCTACGCCCTCACCGCCAGTTGGGATTCCGTCTTCGAAGGCATCTACTCGGCCTATCAAACGATCTTGCCGCAGCGGGAAGTCGCGGTTGGGGTTAACATGAATGCGCCGTGCTCAAGCTCTGGCGAAAGACGATAGAATTCTTCCGAACGTACCCCATTCTCTGGGTACCGTATCTCTGCGCCGACCTCGCCACCTCCTGCCTCACATGGCTCCGCCAGGTTTCCACACATGCGATCTTCCATTGGGTTACCACAAAGCATCTGCACTCCGTCTTAGGCGGAGATGCGGTTACGACCAACTTCGACCACGCCGCGATGGTGAAAGCGTCGTTGCTGGCAATCCCTGTGGAATGGGGAACGCGCTATGCAAATGCCTGCTTCTACACCATGGGATTCATCCTCACAGCCGTTCTTGTTGTCATGATCCTTCGCGGCGAAAAGCCCGATCTGGCGATTGCCCTGCCGACACTTCGAACCACTCCCAGGAGGATTTTTCGCTTCACTCTCATCTTCTGTGCACTCATCCTGGTGCTGACTGCCTTGATGATTGCTTTCCCTTCGAGCTACCTGCTAAATGCCAAGTATCACGCGAGTCAATTGCTCTATTCCGTGACGATTACAGGCGGGGAGCTTCTGAGTACTTCTTGCTCCGCATGGATCATGGCGCCGCTCGCGATTGCACTCATCCGCCCCATCGACGCAACTGCCGTTTCCGCCGAACGAAAGAAGCTGGGAAGAATCTTTGCCGCGGCGGCGGGAACGGCCGCGGTTGTCCTGGATCAGCTCTCGAATCAGCTCATCATCCAACTCATCCGGCTAATGCGAGTCTCCCACCTGAAGTTGGATATCTTTCAGCCGTTGGTCTCGCTCATCGTGAATTTCCCGTTCATCTTGCTGTTTATCGCTCTCGCCCTCATCGCGGCCGAAGATCCGCTGGAGATTCGAAGCGACGGCGTCCCCGGAACCCGCAGGCTCCTTGAAGCACTCATGCCGCTGCACTTCGGCCAGGGCAGAGAGCCATAGCAACCTCCCTCACATGTTCCGGCATCAGCGGTTTCAGACTCCGCCGCGGATGAGTGCAACGCGGAACAAAGAAGAACTCAAAGCTTCGTCACAGCGCCGCCCCACAATCAGGCCTTGTAAGATTTTGCTATGGGCCGAATGTTGATCCGGCGCGCTCTGGTTTTGCTGCTCCTCACGGCAGCGCTCGCCCCTGTGCTCGAAACATTCGACCGCTGGGATTCGACGCCGGGTCTTGCCAGCGATACCGAGTTCCATGTCGCTGCGCTGGCAGTTTCCGCCGGCCTTCTTGCGACAGTGGTGTTGATCGCCGTTCACAGTCGTCTCCCGCTTGTTCCATTCCGGCATGTCGCCTCGTGCACGGCCCGGGCAGCGGTTCGGCTCCCGGCCTCTTTGCCATTCTTCCCCGGTAGTTCGCCTCCTTCTACTCCCCTTCGCATCTGATTCCAATGCTCGCCGGTTTCGCATTCTCTGCGGTGAGACCTTGCCTGTGCCATCGTGTCTCCTCCGCGATGCTTCTTCCTGCGCGCAAACGGAATCGAGGGGCCCTTGAACCGAAATCCAAATATTGCACTGGCGCCGTGCGCTTGCGTCGTCTGCCTTCTCCTGCTGGCAGCCATACCTGCTGTTGCGATAGGCCAGGCTTCATCACCGCAGTCGTCTTCATCCGTTCCCGCCCAGCCAACCGCCAACGGCCCCTTGCCGGAATATATCGAGGAGTTTTTCTTATCCGAAGCAGTCCGCAGCGAAGAGCGCAACGAGCTGCAACTCACGGTCGACGGCACCGCCTTTCGGGGCCGCGGAAGCTCGATGGACGGCAAGTCCGCCGGTCTTGATTTCGAATACGGCATCACCCCGCGCCTGCAATTCGGCCTCGAAGCCCCCTACGGCATTCAATCCACTGCCACGAGCGAGATTCCCGTCAGTTGGAGCACCGCTGACTTCAGCCTGCTCTACCAGTTCATCCGCGGCAACCATCCATTTGCATTCAGCGGCGCAATGGGCGTTGATGCGCCGCTCAAATCCCGCGGGGATCTCGGCTACGAGCCGGAACTCCTTATTGCCAAGGCCTTCGGCACATATCAGATTCACACCAGCGTGATCCCGGAATTCGGCGGCGACGAAACTTCGCTCGAGTACAACGTCGCCGCTGACCATCCCTTCGCGCACCACTGGATTCCGACGCTGGAATTCAACGCAATAATCGCCTAAACAGCTTCTACGTCACGCCGGGAATCTACAAGCGCCTGCCTCACTGGTTCGAAATGGGCGTTGCCGTGCCGGCGGGCATGGGTCGCAACAGCAGCCCCGTCGGCGTCGTTTTCAAAATGACCCTGGAGCTCGGCGGCGACGAAGACGATTGAGCTAGTCCTAAATCTTTAGGTTGACAAGTCCCGGATTTGGGCCTAGACTCCTATTTGTTTAGGAGCACAGATGCCCGGCCGCAAAAAAGGCTCCAACAGGCTCACCCCCCTCGAGCTCAAGATCATGCAGGTGCTCTGGAGAGAGGGCCCGAGTAACGTCCAACTCGTGCAGCAGAACCTTTTGCCGGCTGACGAGCTCGCCTACAACACCGTGCAGACCATGCTCAACGTTCTTCATCGCAAGGGCCGCGTGCGCCGGGCTTTGAAGGGCCGCGCCTACGTGTATCGAGCAGTCGCCTCTCGCGAGACCGTGCTGGGACAGGCCGTGCGCGACCTCATTGACCGCATGTTCGGTGGTTCCTCTGAAGAGCTGGTCATGAGCCTGATCAAGTCGCGCCAGGTGGATGCAAAGAAGATCGCCGAGCTGGGCCGGCGCCTTGCCGCCGAAGAAAGGAGCGCGTCGGATGAACGGCGTTAGTCGTCTTGTTTCCTGTCTGGTCAACGCGGTGTGGCAGGTTGCGGTCGTCGCCGCAGCCGGGTGGCTCGCGACACGTGCTCTCAAGAGATTGGGGCCGCGCGCAGAACATGTGGGATGGGTCGCCTCTCTCGCCATTGCCGTTCTCACTCCCGCAGCTCCGCTGCTTCGGTCGCTGTCCGCGCTCCTGCTCCGCCAGCCTTCAGCAGGCGTCCGCCTGTCGATCTCGTTCAGTGCTCTCCCTCAGGCTGCAAGCGCCTTCAGCAGCCCGCATCAATGGCCCGCGCTCGCCATCTGGCTTCTTGCCGCTTGCTACATTTGCACGCTGTGCTACTTCGCAGGGCGCATCGCCTTGTCGCTCTTCCGCGTCCGGGCGATGATTCGCAGCTCAGTGCCGCTGTCTTTGACACGCGAGCAGCGGGAGATTTGGGACCGTTGTCAGCGATTGCTTGGATTAGTCAACACACCCATCCTCAGCTCGGCCACGATCTCCGGCCCCGTCGTCGCTGGCCTGCGAACACCGGTCCTGGTCGTGCCTGCCGGATTCACTGCGCGCTGCAGCGACTCCGACCTTCTGGCCGCGCTCGCCCATGAGTGCGCTCACGCCGTGCGGCGCGATTTCCAGAAAAACCTCTTCTACGAAGCATTCAGTCTTTCTCTTGCCTTTCATCCCGCCATTTGGCTCATCAAGGCCGGCATCGCCCAAAGCCGCGAGATGATCTGCGACAGCGTCGTTGCCGAGAAAGCTCTCAACGCCCGTGCCTATGCCCACTCTCTGTTGCGCCTTGCCTCCCTGGTCACAACCTCGTCGCAAAACGAGCCAGCCCACGCCATCGGTATCTTCGATGCCAACATTCTGGAGAAACGAATCATGATCATGAGTTCCAAGACACAAAGTGCAGGGCGCCTTGCACGCTACAGCCTGACAACTCTGGCGGCTCTGCTGCTGGCTTCCTCGGGAATCGTCGCCGC
>OKRB01000085.1:148336-205484 GCA_900290245.1 Candidatus Sulfuritelmatomonas gaucii
CGCCAGACAAAACTGCGCCCTACGGCCCTGTTTACAAAATCGGCAAAGACGTAAGCCCGCCGTCTGTCCTTCATTCCACTGAAGCGGAATTCCCCAAATCCGGCAAATCCCTCAAGGTGGGTTTCAGCGCCGTCGTTCTCGTCGGCGTCATCGTCGACTCGCATGGCATGCCGCAGAACGTTCACATCACCCGCTCGTACAATTCCGATTTCGATGCCCAGGCCATCAAGGCGATCAGGCAATACCGGTTCAAGCCCGCAATGCACGCAGGTCAGCCAGTCGCCGTTGCGATCACCATCGAAGTGAATTTCAAGAAATATTGAGCGCTCAGGGCTGGGCGGCCGCGATTCGCCGCCCGGTTCGCAGGTCGAGCGCGAACGGCCTCTCCGCGTCGCTCCGCATCTCCCAGCCCATGCCGCGAAGCACGCCGCCTTCAATCTCCGTAATCGTCACGCCCTCGTCTGAAAGTTTTTCCGATTCCCATGCCTGGCCCTCGCGCCCCCACGCCAGGATGGACCGGTGTCCAGCGAACAACAGCAAACGCTCCTCAATCACTGCGCGCACCCCCAGCACCGGCCGGTACGCAATCATCGTGAATCGCTCCGGCGCAGCCGTGTCGATCACGTACACATATCCGCCTGAAACCGCGCAGATCACATTCGGGTCAGGCGCCGACCAAATCCCGCTGGGTACAGCCGGATCGCGAAACCCCAGCGCGCAAGTTGCCAGAAATGGCCCCGCGCCCGAAGCACCGGGATGCACCAGCACCTCCAGCGCTCCCCGTTCCACTTCCTCAACCTCGCGCGGATAAACAAAATGACGTTGCGGCAAAATCATCGGCCTCGCCGCAAGCACCTCCGCATTCCAGTTTTGCGGAAAACTCAGGTCGACGATCACCCCGCCCGGCATCACGCTCACGGTTGCGCCTTGTACTTCAGAATCCAGCGCCTCTGCTCATTGGTATCGGGCACAAGGCACCCTCGCGCCGCCTGGATCGCCGCCAGCGCAGCTTTTGCCTTCCAGCCCAAGTGGATCAACGTGCACGCCGCGGTCACCGTTGACCTGCCGATGCTTCCCCGGCAATGCACGCCAATTCGGTCTCCCGAGCGAAGGCGATCCGCCAGGTTCGCCACAAATTCCCTGAAGGTTGCAACATCATCCGGCACGTGGACATCGAGAATCGGGTAGGAGATGTAGTGCATTCCCGCCTCCTCGGCCAATTTGCCCTCGTCCTTCAGCCCAAGCCAGAGAGCCTCGGTTGGTTCAAGCATCGAAACCAGCGTCTCCACTCCGCTGTGCTTGATGATTGCGAGATCGTCCTTCAGTTCCTCGTCGCCGCGCGGACGAATCACGATTGCCAATCCCACCGGCTCGCTTCCTTCAATCCACAGAACGGTGTCCAAGTGCTCAAACTCCCCCAAAACGACCTGCCCGCTCTTGATCATAGCCGGTACGCTCGAACAGATTCCGCATCTTCGCAAGCCAGTCAGCCGGGCGCAATTGCCACGTCACCTGCCACTCCCGCCAAATCCGCCTGCACCCCCATTCGCCCCGCGCACCAATCCACGCAACAGCCGTTTCGCGGCAAACTCCCGCAAAGATGCGAAAATGTCAATAGATACCGGCTCGTGTAACCCATCGGACCGGCGCAAGGGGCCTCACCATCATGCTGCGCGTCTTATCGACTCATCTTTTCCTGTCCCATCGCCTGCATCCGGGCCTGCTTGAGCTCGTGGCCCGCTCCGGCGCCGATGCGGTCGAAATCTTCGCCGCGCGCCAACACTTCGATTACACCAGCCGCGAAACCGTCACCGAGCTTGGCGAGTGGTTCCGCTCCAACTCGCTTCAGGCCTTCTCCATGCACGCCCCGCTTTTCCCTGACCGCGAAATGGGTCGCGCTGGCGCGCCGGGCGTCAACGTCCTGCACCCGGAAAAGTCCCGCCGCATCGACGCCATGGATGAAATCAAGCGCGCTCTTGAGGCCGCCGAGCACATTCCCCTGCGCAATCTCGTCGTCCACCTCGGCGAACGCGATGATTCCTGGTCGCCGCGCTCTATCGAGTTCGCGCACACGGCGCTCGAGCACCTCGGCGCTTTTGCGCGCCCGCTCGGCGTGCGCCTGCTCGTCGAAAACCTGCTCAGCGAGGCCACCACTCCCGATCATCTTGCCCTGATTCTCGAGATGGGCCACCTTGACAATGTTGGCGTCTGCCTCGACCTTGGCCACGCCAACATCACCGTCGGCACGCTTGCGGCCATCGCATCGCTCCGCAGCCGCATCGCCTCCGTTCACGTTCACGACAACCACGGCACCAAGGATGAGCACCTCTGGCCCGGCGACGGAACCATTGACTGGCCGGCGACCGCCGAAGCGCTCAAGGCACTCGCCACCCCGCCCGCAACCGTCCTCGAAATCAGCCACACGCTCCCGGATCCCGGCGCTGCGTTGCCATCCCTGATTGAGAAATCCTTCGCACTCTTCGAATAAGCGTCTGCACTCCGTTCAGCGCGCGCCAATGCCCCGCCCGATCACCGGCGGCCGCAGCGGAGGCTTGCAGCGCAGGTAAAACAAATCGGACGCGACGCATCCGGTTCGCCGCGGTGTAACCGGAGCCACCGTTCGGCCTGCGCCCCACTCCTGCGCCAGCAGCGCGCCATCCACTGATCCCAATCCCGTGGCGAGGTTATAGTCGAGGCCGATCGCCCGGAATCCCGCAACGCCGGGCACGCTGTTGTTCCCGGATGGCGTCAAGTGAAATGGCTTGCCCGGCGCATTCGCCAGCGAATACAGCTCTGGATTCGCATTCCCCTGCGCTGCGCCATGCTTCTCGTTCACCAGCGCCATCAGCCCTGCGAAGGCTGGCGCCGACGCCGACGTTCCCGAAGCGATCCAGTACGATCCATCCTCAACCATGAAGTAGCCGTCGTGATCGGCCGCCGCCAGCGCCACATCGGGCACGGCCCTCATGCCGTTCGCCTCACTCGCTCCGCTCACCGCCGCCTGCCACGCCGGCTGTGCGTACACAACGCTCGCTCCCCCTCCTGATGCCCACAGCCCCGTTCCTCCGTTCGATGCGCTCTCGTTCCAGACCTGTTCCGAAATGTACCTCAGCGCCGAACCGTAACCTACCGTATTCCCTGCTGCCCAATACTGCGCGGCATTCTTGCCTTCGTTAAACTCTGTCCCACCTACGCAAGTGGAATACGGTGAGCTGCACAATCCATTCACGGCCGTGCCTGCTCCGGTTGTGTCAGTCGGCGCCGCGCACCCTGCCGCGCCTGCATCGCCCGACGCCACAAAAACACTCATTCCCTCGCTTGCCGCCTGCTCCCACAGGCCGTCGTAGAATGCCAGCTCCGAAGCGCCCATCTCCTGCTCGCAACTGCCATAGCTCACGCTCACCACCTGCGCCATTGCATGATTCACAATGTACGCAGCCGCCAGGTCCACGCCGTCGGTCGTCGCTGTCGAGCTCGCCACCACCAGTTGCACTGCGGCCGCGGGCGCAACCGCTCCGCTCCATTCCACATCCAGCGTCGCTTCCTCCTGATCGTCCGCCACCAGCCCAGGATCCGATCCAGCCAGCGTCACCGTCGCGCTATTCGGCGCAAGGCCCGCGGTCGCGCGAAACTTCGCTACGTCGCTCACGCTGATGTTGCTTCGACCCGCAATTGCAATCGAAACGCCTGCTCCATCTGTCCCCGATCCGTACAACGGGTTCAAGTCATAAATCGTCGCGAAATCCGCCGGGAACAGATAGTGCGTGCTGCCCGCGGTGTACTCGGGATCCGCATCGAGCGGCCTGCGAGTCGCAATCTCCGATTGGCGTCGGAAATCGTGCAGCGAAACCACGCCTTCCACCACTGCAGCCAGCGCCGCGGGAATTTGCGGGTCTTCGGCATTCGCAACATGCTCCCCGCCGTCCACGCGATAGCGGTGCAACTCCGTGTTGAACGCTCTGAAGACCTGGCCTGCTTCTCCCGAGAAGATCACCAGCCTGCGTCCCGCTGCAATCTCGTCGACATTGAATCCCTGCGCGGTAAGCCATGACGTCACCTGCGCAAGCTGCTCGTCGTCGGCGCCGAAACGCGCGCCAAACTCCGACGGCGTCAGCCAATGGCGATAAAGCGGCGAGTTGGGATCCTGCTGCGCGTCAACCACCTCATCGAGCGCTGCCTGCTGCGCAGGCGACGATTGCAACAGCAGCAGGAGACGCTCCACGCGCGTTTCGGGATCGATAGCGCCCTGATCGAACGCAGCTCGCGCCAAAGGATGCACATTGCCGGTGAGCGTGACGGTCGGCTCGCCGGCTCCTGTCGCCGGCTGCGCAGCGCCAGTGTCTCGTCCACCCGCACCAGCCGGCGGCACGCGCCCATTTGCGCCGCAGCCTGCGAGGGCGAGCGCGACGGCGAAAAATGAGGAGGCTCTCAGATTCTGAGACATTCCGGTCCTTCAGAGGAACAAAAGCCGCAGCGCGTCTGGTTTGGCGCGGTCGCGGTCTTTGCCTTCTCTCAGATATCGGCGCGGAATCCGCGCGTCTGAGCGAGAAAAGCCGAAATGTGAGTGGGTTCAGCTTACGAATGTACTTAGAAAGCTAAGAACAGGGAACAGGGGAGCGAGCGAACAAGGGACCTGGAACTGGATGCATCAATGGCTTTGTAACAAGGGCACTGCTTCAGTCGGGCCGAAGAGCGACCACAATACACGGGACTTTACGGATTACTCAAGGAATAATGTCCTGCCGGTCATCCTGAGCGAAGTCCCGCTTTAGCGGGGCGGAGTCAAAGGATCTGCGGTTGCCTTTTCTCCGCCAACGGAAAATAGCCGCCGGCTTCTTGCTTGCAGGTTTCGGTCGCAAATGCAGGAATTGGCCTATCATGGTTGCGTCATGAAACGCCCACTATTGCGCCATGTTTTGTTGATTGCCTTGCCGGGGCTGTTTGTCCTTCCAACCCTGGCCAAGGATAAGGCTAAGGACACGCCACTCCTGACGATTGATTGGCCCGAGAGCGGCACGCCGGCGCTGCGATTTACGTTCAGCAAGTTCAAGTCTCTTCCGGGCATGGGTCCGCTTCACGGATACGTCATGGATGTAACAGCTCAGAACCTATCCTCAAAACGGATCGCCAACGCACAATTTCACGTCTACCTCTTCAACAAGGACAAGACGCGCGTGGGCGAAGACGGGATTGAAGTGAGCAACGTCGGCCCGGGTGAATCCGTCAAATTCGAAACCACCGTCGCGGCTTCGGACACTCCTGTCTCGGCTTCGCTTGAACCAATAACACAGTCGGCAAAGGTCGTCACTCTGACCGTCAACTCGACGCCTCAGGGCGCACTGCTCAAAGTCGACGGGGCGGAAGTCGGCGAAACTCCCCGGATGATCACCGTGGGGCCCGGGCACCACATCCTTACTTTTTCCAAAGAGGGATTCACAGACGGTAGATTTCCCCTCGAGATCGGGCCAAACGACGTCTCAGGTGGAACGGTGAGCTTTGAGCTTGGCAACGCTGCTTTCGACTCGGTTGAGCTGCGCGATGGCGGTGTACTCAACGGCGATCTGGTCTCGATCTCCGGCATGGACTTGGAGGTTCGCGTCGGTGGAACCATCCAGCACATCGACCGGAACAAGGTGAAACGCATTGTACTTACCCAGCGCGAAGCACCCACGCCAGAACTGCCCACTGCGGCGCCGAATCCGTAGGTGGCGAGGAAGAAACAAGATGAATTTGGCGGGCCTTTTTGCTCCCTTGGTCCCTGTCTTTAACAGATTCTTGGCAACTGCTCGCCAATCATCGTAGGAATCACGCGGTTCGCGCCCATCGCAGTGCGCGAAACCAACATGCGCCTATGCTGTGCAGTGACGTGGCCAATGCGCGCCGCTTCGCATCCCAGCGGATGTGCTCGCAACACCTGCAGCACGCGATCCGCAGCCTCCGGCGCCACAAAGAATACCGCCTTGCCCTCGTTCGCCACATACACCGGATCAAGTCCCAGCAGGTCGCAAGCCGATTGCACTTCTGCCCGCACCGGCAGGCTCGTTTCGTCGATCACCATGCCCACATCTGACGCCTGCGCAATCTCGTTCAGCGTGGAAGCCAGCCCGCCGCGCGTCGGATCGCGCATCGCATGAACGGCTTCACCCGCCGCGTCCAGCACCTCGGCGATCATTCCATTCAGCGCGGCACAGTCGCTCCGGATCGGGCTCTCGAACTCGAGGCCCTCTCTCACGCTCATGATCGCCATGCCGTGGTCGCCCATCGTCCCCGACACGATCACTGCATCGCCGGGCCGCGCTCGATGCGGGCCCACCTGGATTCCCGCGCGCAGAAAACCCACGCCCGCCGTGTTTACGTAGCAGCCGTCGCCGTGCCCGCGTTCCACCACCTTAGTGTCGCCGGTAACAATCTTCACGCCCGCTGTTGCCGCGGCTTTCGCCATCGCACTCACAATCGCTGCCAATTGGTTCAGCGGAAATCCTTCTTCCAGGATGAAGCTCGCGCTCAAAAACTTCGGCTCCGCGCCCGACACCGCCAGATCGTTCACCGTCCCATTCACCGCCAGTTCGCCAATCGATCCGCCTGGAAAGAACAACGGCTGCACCACAAACGAATCGGTGCTCAACGCCATCCGTGCGCCTGCCGCTTCCAGCACAGCCGCGTCCCCCAAGTTTTCAAGTTCAGGATTGCGAAACGCCGGCAGAAACAAATGTTCAACCAGCTCGTTGCCCAGCTTGCCTCCGCCGCCGTGGCCCATCACGATGGTGGGATAATCGGCCAACGGCAGCGGGCAGCTCCAGTTCGAAAAATCGATCGATGTTCTCGACGAGTCCGCCAATGATCGAACCTTTCCGGATCAAGAGTCGATAGCTAATGGCTAAGCGCTAGAAGCTGTCTTCAACTCTTCCGCCGACAAAAACCGCCCATAGTTGAAATACGCCGCGCAGGCGCCTTCGCTTGAAACCATCGTTGCGCCCAGCGGATGCCGCGGCGTGCATTCTTTTCCGAACGCCGGGCACTCCGCCGGCTTGATCGCTCCGCGCAGCACTTCGCCCGAGTGGCAGAGCGCCGACTCCTCCGTATGAATGCCCGTGATGTGGAAGCGCTCCTCGGCGTCAAACTCGCGATAATCCTCGTTCAGCCGCCAGCCGCTCTTCGGAATCACGCCGATCCCGCGCCACGCGCGATCCGTTACCTCAAACACCTCGCCCAGCAGCTTCTGCGCCGCGCGATTGCCTTCGAACGTCACCACGCGGCTATACGCGTTCTCCACCTCGTGCCGTCCGGCCTCAAGCTGAATCACGGCCCGCCGGATGCCGTCCAGCAGATCGAGCGGCTCAAACCCCGTCACCACGATCGGCACGCGAAACTTCTCGGCCAGCGGCGGATATTCCCAAAACCCCATCACGCTGCATACATGCCCCGCTGCCAGGAATCCGTTGATCTGGTGGCCTGGCGCGCTCAGGATCGCTTCAATTGCCGGCGGCACCAGCACGTGCGACACCAGCAGCGAAAAATTCTTCAGCCCCCGCCGCTTGGCCACGTGCACGCTCATCGCATTCGCGGGCGCCGTCGTCTCAAAGCCCACGCCGAAGAACACCACCTGCTTGTCGGGATTCTTGACCGCCAGCTCGACCGCATCCAGCGGCGAATACATCACGCGCACATCGCCGCCGCGCCCCTTCACCTGGAACAGATCCCCCTCCGTTCCGGGAACACGCAGCATATCGCCGAACGAGCAGAAGATCACGCCCGGCTGGCCGGCAATCGCCAGCGCTTTATCGATCAGCTCCAGCGGCGTCACGCACACCGGGCATCCCGGCCCGTGGATCATCTCGATCCCCGGCGGCAGCATCTGGTCGATCCCGTTCTTGATGATGGAGTGCGTCTGCCCGCCGCAGACCTCCATGATCTTCCACGGCCGCGTCGTCACCTGGTGGATCTCGCGCGCCATCCGCTGCGCGATCTCCCCATTCCGAAACTCAGTCAGGTACTTCACCGCCTGCGCGACCTCCGCCACCCTCAGGGTGCCCCACCCTCGCCGCGTTTTTGTTTTTCGGCTAGGGTGGGAAACCACAAAACTCAACTTGCCGACTTGCTGACTCGCTGGCTTGCTAACGCTCCGTCCCGCAACTTCCATCCGGACAATTCGATTGCGGCTTCTTCGCCGCCCTTTCAAACGCTTCTTCCCCCTCGGCCAGCTCTTCGTCCAGCACGCCCAGCGCACGGAAATCGGCAAGCGTTTGCTCTGCCGTCGCCTCATCGATCTTCGAAAGGGCAAACCCCACGTGAACGATGGTGTAGTCGCCCACGCCCACCTCCGGCACATAGTCGAGGCAAACGTTCTTCACCACACCGCCAAAGTTCACCCGTCCGATTCGGATCAGGCCGTCGGTGGTAATCTCTTCCACTTTTCCAGGTATCGCAAGGCACATAGCAACCTTCTTATACCTCTCACATGCACTGGTCAAATGTGATGTGGATCACTCTCTGAGATATCCGGCCAGAGGCTTACGATCGCTTCGACATGCCCTTCAGGATCAGCCCTAAATCACCGCGTTTGAACCATATAAGCCCAATGGCCACAGCAATCAAGACAAGCAGTCCGGAATGGTCGCGGTCGAAGACCCAATCCGTCACAACCCAGAATCTGGCGCCAAAAAGCCAGTTCCCGATAATCATCAGGCCGAAAATCCCGAACACAATCACGAAGGCAGTGACCCAGAGCTTCAGTCGATCGCGCGGAGGGCGGACTTGACTGGTGTTCCACGCCGGAAGAAAGCCATGAAGTCCACCTACGGAGGCTTCAGGGATTCTTACAAGTACAGAAAGGTAGTTGTCTCCCTCGCTCAGCTTTACCACCGCCTCATTCCAGGCCTCCGTAGCAACTTGATCCTGGGAGTGATCGCGCAACGTGATTGCGCGAACGAGGCCGCCGATTTTCTGCTCATATTCGTTCTGGTCGTAATCTCGGTCAAACTCTGCGCTGACCTGCGCCATGTCGGGCAACGTCCAGTCTGTCTCGGAGAAATAGAGGATCTTCCGTTCTGTCTCTGACAGCGAAATACCCTCCCGGGCGGCCTCGTCCGCGATTCGACCAGCCAGATAATCCTTCGCTTGCTTGACGGTCCTGAACTGATTCACGCTTCGAACCCCGACGCAGTCTCCCTCGCTCCCTGTCTCTAGTCCGACATCAGCTCGCCCGGCAGAATCAGCCGCGTCCGCGGCAGCATCCCGCGCGATGCCGCGATGCCGAAGACCGCCAGCACGCCCACAAAGATCAGGAGCTTCATGAGGTTGTCGGTGCGCGTTTCCGGCAGCGTCTTCCATAGAACCAGCTCAACGGTTTGCGCCGCGGAGACTGCCCACACTGTACCGTAGAAATAGCGGCGTTCCCGCCCTTCGCCTTTGGTTGAAGGCGCTACGCGTGGCAGCTTGCCCAGCATGCCCAGCAGCAAAATCAGCGCGCAAACTGGCGAGTAGGCATAAAGGTAAATCTGTTTCAGGTGCCAAATGCCGGTGGCAGCGGCGTACGCTAACCCAGCCATGTTCAACAGCGCGAAATTCAACGCGGCGTTCCAGGCAAATGTGTAGCAAACGCGCCGGTAAAGGGGATTCGGCTTGTCCTCGTCGAAGCGCAGAATGTACGGTGCCGGTTCCACGCCCGGCAACTGCCCATAGTAGCCGGCGATGCCGGTCCCAATCAGAACCGCCGCCAGCCACGCCCAGTTGAGCCAGTGAAAGCCGCGGCTAAACAGGCTGAAGGTAAGCGGGCCCGGCGCAAGAAAAAATACCCAAATCCAGATCGGCCAGTGAGCAAATCGGTAGTAGGTTTTGTTGTGGTGCCGGACCTTGCGATGGGCGGCATATTCAATCTTCCCTGTATAAGCCATTTTTGTGAGTTTCGCAGAGCGGATATGAGTGCGTCAACCCGCGCAGATTGCAGCCAATCGAACCATGTATTTGCGACCGCCGCACCCCGCCGCCCCATCACTGCCTCACGAATTGCACCACCTTCGGCCCGATCTGGTCCGTGCACTCCAGCGGTGCCAAATGGCCGCACCCGGCAATTGCGTGAAGCTGTGATTGCGGGATGAGCTTGTGCATTGTCGCCGCCTGGTCAAGCGGAACAATGTGGTCTTCGGCGCCCCAAACAAGCAGCACCGGCATCTTCAGCTCCGGCAACAGTTGGTTTGTCACATCCTGCTCGGTCAGCATTGTCGCTAATGCCCGCTTCACTATCCAGCCGTTTCTCCGCGACAGTCGCAGAATATCTCGCGCCACAAAACCCGGCACGGGCTTGGGATGCGGCATTAGCAAAGCATCCAGCTGGTCAAGCTGTGCGGCGTTCGTCGGCGTGAACAGCCCGATACTCCACGACGGCTTCACGTCCAGGCCCGCCGCGTCAAACAGCATCAACCGCGAGATTCGCTCCGGATGCTCGGCCGCCACAAGTTGCGCGACCCAGCCGCCCATCGACCAGCCGCCAAGGTCCACCTGCTTCAGCCCCATCGCGTCCAGAAAGTCCACCGCCACCGCGGCCTCTTCATGCACGGAGTAGGGGAAATACTTCGGACTGTCGCTGCGCCCGAAGCCAATCAAATCCGGCATGTAAACGCGAAAGCCTGCCTTCGCCAGGTAGGGCGCCAGGTTGCGCCAGTCTTCGGCGCGGCCGCCCAGCCCATGCACCAGCACCACCGCCGGCCCGCTCGCAGGCCCTTCCGCCAGGTAGTGCATGCGATGCCCATCTACCCGCACCCAGTGGCTTTCCACTCCTGACAATTCCTCTTCCAGGTACATCCAGCCGTCGAAGTAGCTTACCGGGCGTACGAGGAATCCAATTCCGGCAATGACTGCCGCTGCAATCGCGATCCAGAGCGCTTTCCATGCCCGTCTCATCGCACTACCTTCTTTCTGATCGCAGCACTTGCTCCCTTTGCCAGCCTCTCTCAATCACCCGCACGGTCACCGGATCAACGATCAGCGCGCTGTGGCTGTTCCATTCCGCCCGCTCCACCCAGCGCACAGCATCCGCGTCCGACGCCGCCTGCAGCTTCCCGCCCATCACGCGGCAAAGGTAATCGGCAATCACGTAGTAGTAGCGCACCCGCTCGCCCTCGCGGTGGATCCGGTCCAAAACCTCAATCAGTTCGATGGGTTCCACCTCCAGCCCGGTTTCCTCCCTTACCTCGCGCACAACCCCTTCGGACAGCGACTCGCCCACCTCCAGCGCGCCTCCAGGCAGCGTCCAATGGCCCTTCAGCGGTTCGCTCCCCCGCCGCACAAGCAGCACGCGGCCGTCGTCGACCACCACTGCGCCCACCCCGACCAGCGGCCTCTGCGGATATTCGCGTTCCATCTTCGCTTCCATGCCTCAGGCTTTCCTGTCACTGCGCACCTGTCTGACGCTCCGCGGCGCAAACCGCACTCGAATCGTTCGTTTCCCGCTATCATCAAATAAAGACGAAAGCGAGGGGAAATGGCTGAATTCACGTTGAAAATTGACGGGATGCACTGCGCCTCCTGCGTGCGCCGCGTGAGCCAGGCGCTTTCCGCCACCGCTGGCGTGGCGCTGAACGAAGTCACCGTGGGAACCGCCAAGCTGAGCTCTGCTGAGCCCTTGCCTGTCGATGCCGCCATCGCCGCTCTCGCCAAGGCCGGCTTCGCTGCGCATCTGGAATCATAACGCCGTCATTGTGCCCGCATTGCGCATTGGCCCATTCATCGTTTCATGCAGGATCTGATCCTTGGCCTCGCACGCAACAGAATCGCTCACGCTTCCCGTCCTGGGCATGACCTGCGCCTCCTGCCAGCATCACGTGGAGGAGGCGCTGCGTTCCACAGCGGGGGTTGCGTCGGCGCGTGTCGATCTCATGGCCCATCGCGCCAGCGTGGTCTTCGATCCTGCGCTTGCCGCGCGACAACAGTTGGTTGAGGCCATTCGCGGTGCGGGATACGATGCGGTTCTTCCGCGCGCCGGCGACTCCGGCGTACACTCCCGTGACCTCGTTGCCGAATCCGCCTGGAAAGCGTGGATCACGCTCGCCGCCGGCGCGGTAGCGATGCTGCTCGAAATGCCGTTGGGCGCCGAAATGGGCGCTCTCGATCACTTCCTGATGCGGCTGCTGCCGTGGCTCTATGCGCTGCCTCCGAATCCAGTTCGCTGGGCTCTGCTTCTTTTCACAGCTGCGATTGTTGCCTGGGCAGGCCGCAGCATCTACGTGAGCGCCATTCGCGCCCTGCGCCACGGCGCCACCAACATGAACACGCTGGTGAGTCTCGGCACTGCGGCGGCCTTCATCTATTCCGCCTTTGCCACCATCGCGCCGGCTCCCAGCCGCCGGGTCTACTACGATGCAGTTCTGCTGATCCTCGGCTTCCTTTTGCTGGGCAAGAGTCTTGAAAGCCGTGCCAAGCGCCGCGCCCTTGCTGCGCTCGATTCGCTTTCTCGCCTGCGACCGGTCACCGCCCGTCGCGTGGTCGAAGGCATTGAAACCATGGTTCCGCTTGAAGAGGTTCGCCCGGGCGACAGCATCGTGGTCCTGCCCGGCGAGCGTTTCCCGGTCGACGCAACCATTCTTGAAGGCTGCACCACGGTAGATGAGTCCATGCTCACCGGCGAATCTACTCCTCTTGAACGCGAGCCCGGCGGCAAGGTTCTCGCCGGCTCGCTCAACTACGACGGCGCCATAGTCTGCCGTGCGGAGTCACTGGGCGAAGCCACCGTACTCGCGCAAATCGCCCGCATGGTCGATGAGGCTCAAAGTTCGCGGGCGCCCATGGAGCGGCTCGCCGATCGCGCCAGCTCCATCTTCGTCCCCGTTGTGCTCGTTCTAGCCGCAATCACGTTTATCGTATGGCTCCTGGTCGCGCATTCGTTCCAGCTTGCTCTCGCCAACACAGTTTCCGTTCTAGTTGTCGCGTGCCCCTGCGCCATGGGCCTGGCCGTGCCTGCCGCGCTCACCGTAGCCGTCGGGCGTGGCGCGCAGCTTGGCGTGCTCTTCAAAGGCGGAGAAGCCCTCGAACGCCTCGCGCATCTCGACGTCATCGTTCTCGACAAGACCGGCACGCTGACCGTGGGCCATCCGGTCCTGGACGCAGTGCACCCGCTGGGCGGATACGCAGAGAATGACCTGCTTCGCATCGCCGCGGCCGCCGAAGAGCGCTCGAATCATCCGCTCGCCCACGCTTTGGTTGACTCCGCGCGAGCGCTCGGCCTCACCTGGACGCCCGCGGACGATGTCCAGATCTTCCCCGGCCGGGGCCTCTCAGCACGCGTTGAAGGCTACGATTGTCTCCTCGGCAACGAAGCGGTCTTCCGCGAGTATTCCATCGCGCTTCCCGCCGCAGCGTCTCCGCCGCAACTGGGATTCACGCGCCTCTGGATGGCCCTCGACAACAAGCCCGCCGCCTATTTCGACGCTCGCGATGCGCTTCGTCCCGACGCAGCCGAGGCCGTCACCGCATTGCACCGAACTGGCCTGCGTGTGCTCATGCTCACCGGCGACTCTGCTGCCGCGGCCGCTCCCATCGCGCGCCAGGCTGGAATCACGGAGATCGAAGCCGCCCTCGATCCCGCCGGCAAGCTGGCCCGAATTCGCGAGTTGCAGCAATCCGGCCGGCGCGTCGCCATGGTCGGCGATGGCGTCAACGATGCCGCTGCGCTCGCGCAGGCCGATGCCGGTATTGCCATGGGCGCCGGCGCCGATCTTGCCCAGGAGGCCGGCGATGTTCTGCTGCTGCGCACGCGGCCCTCCGCCATTCCCGCCGCGCTTGCCCTTGCCCGCCAAACCCTCCGCATCATGCGCCAGAATCTCGGATGGGCCGTCGGCTACAACCTCATTGGCATTCCTCTTGCCGCGGGTCTTCTGTACCCGGCCTTTCACATCGCGCTCACGCCCTGGATGGCCGCTGCCGCCATGGCCTTCAGCTCAGTGTGTGTTCTTGCCAATAGCCTGCGTCTGCGGCGTTGGCAGCCTGACGCACTTCCTGCGCTCAAGACACGCTAAACTAGCTTCGGGGTCAGTTCGTGCGCATTCTCACCCGCTACATCCTCGGCGAGATCATCTCTCTCACCCTCATTGGCTTCGCTCTCTTCACCTTCATCCTTTTTATCCCCTACCTTCCTCACATTCTTGAGGTGGTGGTGCGCAGCAGTTCCACATGGTCTGATGTCGCTCAGGTCTTTCTCTTCACGCTGCCCAACCTGTTCAAAGTCACCATTCCCATGGCGGTGCTCTGGGGCCTGCTGCTGGGCTACAGCCGGCTCGCTTCCGACAGCGAAATCATTGCCATGCGCGCCTCCGGCCTGGGCATCGGCTACTTCGTCCGCGTCGCTTCCATCGTCGCTATCACAGGCACGCTGCTCGGTCTGGGCAATTCCATTTATCTTGCGCCACGCTCCAATCAGGCCATCGTTGCGTTGGAGCAATCTCTTGAGAAATCGCAGGCCTCCTTCGAAATTCAGCCGCACGTCTTCTACGAAGACTTTCGTGATTACGTGCTCTACGTGCAGGACGTGCGCTCCGGCGCGGGCGCGGCCAACTGGGTCCATGTCTTCATGGCCGACGTCAGCGATCCTGCCAATCCCATCGTCACCACCGCGGAATCTGCCACCGTTGTCAATGACAATTCGCAGGAATTGATCATGCGCCTGCGCAATGGTCTTCGTGACGAGACCGTTGCCGATCAGCCCGGCCAGTCAAACATCTCCACCTTCAACACCACCGACATGCCATTGGCCCTGGGCCAGCAAAACGACATTCATCTGGGACGATTGGAAACCGCCCTCTATGCGATGCCGTTCAGCTCTCTCCTCCAGCGCGTTCACGGTCCCGATGGCAAGCGATATCTCATCGAGTTGCACAACCGCTTTGCGTATCCTGTCGCCTGCCTGGTGCTCATGCTGGTGGGAGTTCCGCTTGGTGTCTCTTCGCGCCGGGGTGGCAAAAGCTCCGGCTTCGTCTTTACCATCCTGCTGGTCTTCGTCTATTACTTCCTCTCTTCAACAGGTATCGCGCTCGGACAACAAAACCGGCTTCCGGCTTTTCTGGCCGTGTGGTCGGCCAATCTGCTCTTTGCCGCCGCCGGCGTATTCCTGCTTTGGCAAATGGCTACCGGTGGCCGCATCCTAAGCGCCATCTCGGTGTGGATCTCCCGCCTTCCTAAGCTCAAGGCCCCCGCCAAGCCCAACGGATTTCCCCTGTCCGGCCTTCTTGATCGAATTCAGCCCCGCGCGCCGCGAAGCGTGCCTCGCAGCATCTTCCCGCGCATCCTCGACGCCTACATCGTTCGCGAGTTCCTCACCATCTTCTTTGTGGTCCTATCGGGCTTTGTCCTGCTCATGATCGTGTTTACATTCTTCGACCTGGTCGGCGACATTCTCCGCAACCACATCTCTCTCGCCATCGTGGGCGAGTACCTCGTCAATCTCACGCCCAGCATGCTTTATCAGATCGCCCCACTCGCCGTTCTCATCGCCGCTTTGGTCACCTTTGGCGTCCTCAACCGTAACAGCGAGATCGTGGCCATCAAAGCCACCGGAATCAGCCTCTATCGGCTGGTCATTCCCATCGTTGCCATCGCCATTGGCCTGGCCGTGAGCCTTTTTCTTTTTGACCAGTACTATTTGCCTCAGGCCAATCGCCGCCAGGAGGCCTTGCGCAACATCATCAAGGGCCGTCCGCCGCAGACCTACCTCAACCCGAATGAAAAATGGATCTTCGGCCAGAAGCCGCTTCCCGGCGAGCCGGGCCACATCTTCTACTACGAATTCTTCGATCCCGTCAGCAACGAATTCGCCAACATCTCCGTCTTCGAGTTCGACCCATCCTCCTTCCAGCTCACACGTCGCGTTTTTGCCCGCCGCGCCATCTGGAACCCGGATTCCAACGTTTGGCTCTTCCAAAGCGGCTGGGTGCTCGACATCCAGGGTGCCGAACCGAAGGCCTACCGCAATTTTCTCGAGACATCATTGCCTGAGATTCATTCGGGTCCCGACTACTTCAAGAAAGAAGCCCTGCAATCGCAGGAAATGAATTTTGGCCAGCTCAACCGCTATATTCGCGACCTGCGCCAAAGCGGATTCGATACCAAGCGCCTCAGTGTCCAGCTATGGGATAAGCTCTCCTACCCTATGATCGCCGTCGTCATGGCTGTTCTCGCCATCCCCTTCGCGCTCTCCATGGGCCGCCGCGGCTCGCTCAGCGGCATCGCCATCGCCATCGCCGTCGCGCTCGCTTACTGGGTCATCAATCTCATGTTTGAAGCCATGGGCAACGTCAATTACCTGCCCGCCGTAATGGCCGCCTGGTCCGCTGACGTACTCTTCGCCCTCGCCGGCGGCTACCTGCTGCTGCGCACACCCACCTAGGCAGGGAACAGGGATCAGGGAACATCGTTGGGTTGATTGACATCGTAAGCGAATTTCGGGGTCCATCAAAGCTCCCGGTACAATAAACCCATGCTCGGCGACCTCGCCCCCCTCTACAGCTACATGCGCCGCTACCGCTGGGGATACGTGTGGGGCACCCTCGCCTGCGTCGGCACCAACATCGTCTCCGTCCAGTTCCCCCGCGTTCTGGGCATGGCCATCGACCGCATCGAGAAGAGCGCCAGCCGCGAACTCATCCTCATCTTTGCCTTGATCCTGGTCGCCATCAGCCTCGTCAAAGGCATCTTCCTCTACGCCCAGCGCTGGATCCTCATCGGCATCTCGCGCGAAATCGAGTTCGACCTGCGCAACGACCTCTTTCGCAAGCTCGAGATCCAGGATTCCGGCTTCTACCAGCGCTACCGCACCGGCGACATCATGGCCCGCATGACCAATGACTTGAACGCGGTGCGCATGCTGCTGGGCCCGGCGCTCATGTACAGCGCCAATACCGTCTTCCTAACGGTATTTGCGCTCTTCTTCATGCTGCGCATCAGCCCCTACCTCACGCTGGTCGCGCTCGCGCCCATGCCGCTGGCCAGCATCGTCATCCAGTACCTCGGTCGCAAGATTCACGAGCGCTTCGAGCGCATCCAGGCCAGCTTCTCCGACATCTCCGCGCAGGCCCAGGAAAACTACTCCGGCGTGCGCCTGGTCCGCGCCTTCGCGCGCGAGGAGTCCGAGATCGGGCGCTTCGAACGGCTCAACCGCCAATACATCAGCCGCGCCCTCCGCCTTGTTCAACTCATGGGCATGCTCTGGCCCTCGCTCGAGTTCATTCTCGGCATCTCCATGATCATTACCCTGCTGGCAGGCGGGCACCAGGTCCTTGCGAATCACATCACCGTTGGCCAGTTCGTCGCCTTCAGCACTTACATGATCCTGCTCATCTGGCCCATCATCGCCGTGGGTTGGGTCATCAACATCTTCCAGCGCGGCACCGCCTCAGTAACGCGCATCGACGAACTGCTCAAATCCGAGCCGGCCATCGACGACCGTGCCGCCGATCCTGCCATTCCCGCGGATCAGGTGCTCCAGGGCGAAATCGAATTCCGCCATCTCACGTTCAGTTACGATGACACGCCCGCGCAAACTCCAGCCCTCGACCCGACAGGCAAAGACCTATCCGCGGCGCCCCTGCTCCTCCATCTCACAGACAAAGATCGATCCGTAGCAGCCCCAGTCTTGCGCGACGTCTCCCTTCACGTTCCCGCCGGCTCGAGTCTGGCTATCGTGGGTCCCACCGGTTGCGGCAAATCCACGCTCGTCAACCTGATCACGCGCATCTATGAAGCCCCCGAAGGCACGCTCCTCATCGACGGCCGCCCCGTGCGCGAATACCCGCTGGCCGTCCTGCGGCGCAATATCGGCATGGTGCCCCAGGAGACATTCCTCTTCAGCGAAACCATTCGCGAAAACCTCGCCTTCGGCGCGCCCCAGGCCGCGGACGAGGAGCTTCTCGACGCGGCCGAAGCCGCCCATATCCGTATGGAGTTCGAGGAGTTCCCGCAAGGCTTTCAGACCATGGTCGGCGAGCGCGGCGTCACGCTTTCTGGCGGGCAAAAGCAGCGCTCCGCCATCGCCCGCGCCCTGCTGCGCCGTCCCGCCATCCTCATCCTCGATGACGCGCTGGCCAGCGTTGATACCTACACGGAAGAGCGCATCCTCGGCGGCCTGCGCAAATTCACGGCGAACACAACCACGATCCTCATCTCCCACCGAGTGTCGACCGTGCGCAATGCCGATCGCATCGCCGTGCTCGACAAGGGACGCATCGTTGAAATCGGCGGCCACGACGAACTGCTCGCCCTCGACGGCTACTATGCCGGCCTCTTCCACAAGCAGCAGCTCGAAGAAGAGCTAACCGTCGCCGGCTAACGCATTTCCGTTCGAAGTGGAAAGAACGAAGTCCCGGGTGCCCCATCCTCGCGACGTCTTTGTTCTTGTCGCTAGGGTGGGGTAGTGAAATACCCACGCGCATCGCGTCGAAACAGCAGCCATGCAATCGCCGCCAGAATCAGCGTGTGAATCACAACCAAGCGCACGACCGGCCAACTGATCGCCACGTGAAACGCCATCCAAGCCAGCGCCAGCCATCGCGCCCAGTTGTGGCCCAGCAGCATGAAGACTCCCGCAACCAAAGCCAGCAACTCGGTCAGCTCAATCCAGATGTCGTCCCGGTGAAAGACCAAATGCTGCGGAAAGTGATGAACGAGCCCAACCAGGCCCACCACAATAAACAGGCAGCTGATAACCCATACAGCGATCGGACGTTTCTTCGCGCCCATCCGCGACCTCCGAAGCGTTTTAGGAAATGCTCTCAGTGAAAGCCACTGTACCAAAGTCGGCGCGACCACAAGGAACGAAGACCTTGCACGCAGGCAAAAACCTCGCATTGTTTCCTAAAATGCCGTGGCTCCACCGTCCACCCTCGCTTCATCGAAAGCGGGGCACCCCTGCCAGAGAATGCCAGAAATCAAGGCCCAAAATCCAGCAAATCGCAAATCAGCGCATCCCTCGCTCCTGCGTTCATGCCGTCCAGTTCGATCCTGTCGCCGCCGATTCCCCTCCCGCCGCAGATTCCGGCCCCGGACTTGAAGGCATCGTTAGTGCTCCTGATCGCGCCGGGCCCGCGCTCTGATTCTTCGCCACCTCGCGCCAGGCGTCGCGCACATTTCGAACGCAACCGATAGCATGTTGGAACTTGGCCCGCGTAGCCGCTTGCGAGGCCTGCAGAATCTCGGCAAAAATCGCTGCATAAAAATCGCTCAGCGACTCCGCCGGCCGCCCGCCTACATCCATGCGCAGGCGCGCCTGTAGATGAACAATGATGTCCAGCGCGCGTTTCACCGCCGCTCTTCGCCCCTCGGCATCGCCCCGTTCCACCGCCGCAATGGCCGCATACAAAAAGCGGATCATGCCGTCGTAGAGCGCCACCACCAGCTCCACGGCCGATGCGCCTTCCAGTGCGTGTTCCCGGTAATTCCCCATCGGTCTCTCCCTAGCCGTTCGAACCCTGGTTGTAGCCCGTGATCGCCGAATACAGCTCGTTCATTCCGTTCAACTCCGACGGCAACTGCTGCATGATCTGGTTGGCCTGGTTCAACTCCGCAGTCAGTTTTGTTTTCTGCGTTGCAATGTAACTGTCTTCCTTCGTGACTTCCGCGTTCAGCGTCGATTCCGTATTGCTGTTCGATTTGGCCGCCAGCGCCAGGATCCCTGTCGATGAACTCGAGCCCGCATTGGTCAGCATGGTCGAGAAGGTTTGTCCCCAGCTGTTCGCATTCTGGAAGAACCCAACCAAGCTGTTGTAGTCCGAGTTCAGCAGCGAATCCAGCGCGTTTGCGTCTAACGTCAGCGAGCCGTCGTTGTTCACGCTGACGCCGAGCGCGGTCAGGCTGTTGATATCGGACGAGTTGTTGTAGTTGAGGGTTGTATTCGTCAGGCTCGTCGTGTCGGCAAGACTTGACGCGACCGCAAGCGCTCCGGCCGCGCCCACCTGCGACGAAGTCAGCGTGATTCCCGTTCCCGCACTCGTCAGATTCGCGCTCACTCCAAGCTGCGCGTTGTTGATCGCATCCATCACGTCGGATAACGTATCCGCTCCGCTGCCGGTGTAGATCGTGTTGGCCGCGGGAGAAGCGGGCGCGGCGCCCATCACGATACTCTCCGCCGTCCCGTTACCCACTCGAATGGAGATGGAGCCCGTCAGCGTGTCGCTCGCGTCTCCCACAGTGCCCAGTGTGCCGCTGTCCGCAGTCGTGCTGGTGTAGCCGGAGTCAACATAGGTTTGCGCTGTCGGCGCGCTCGCCACAATCGCCGAGGTCACCCCGAGCGCCCCGTTCGCCCCGGCGGTCTGCGATGTTAGCGTAAGCGTGGATTCTCCGTTCGATGTTGCAACTCCGGCCGTGACGCCGATGTTAGCCGCGGAGATGGCATTCGCCAGGCCGGAAAGCGTATTGAAATCGCTTCCCGATCCGGTGTAGATCGTGTTTGCGGCCGGCGAACTCGGTACCGCGCCGATCACAATCGTCTCCGCGGTCTTGTTGCCAACCTGTATGGTCATGGAGCCGGATAGTGTCGTCCCATTGTTCGCCGCGATCCCGTCGAGATATCCGTTCGGGCTTTGCGTATTCAGGCTGCTCAGCAATTGCTGTTGCAGCAGCGACACCGTCGGCGAGCCGAAAAGCGGCTCAGGCTTCCCCGTGCTGTCGTATCCCTCCTGCGTGTTGACGGCCTTGATCAGCGCGTTGTAGTCGGTCACAAAATGGTTCACCGCGCTTTCCACGCCCGAGTTGTCATTGGAGATCACCACCTGTACCGGTTCCAGGTTGCCGTCCGATTCCTGTGCGCTCGGCGCCAGCAACTGGAACGTTACGCCGGGAATGAGATTCGTCACCGTGTTTGACGCGCTCGTCAGAGGCACCCCGTCAATCACTAAGGACGCGTCCTTGGCGCCCACGGTGGAGTTGTAATTGATGGCGCCCGTGGTGTTTGTCGTCGATACCAGCTTGGCATCGGTGAGCTGCGACGTGATCGTCGTCTTCCCGGCTGAGCCGGAAGTATTCGAGACGAGGCTGAGTCGCGAGCCCGAGGAATCGGTCAATACGTTGGCCGTGACGCCCAGGTTGGCCGAACTAATCGCTGAAGCCAGCTTGGGAAGCGTGTTGGCTCCGCTCCCCGTGTAAATCGTGTTCGCCGCCAGCGAGCTGGGTGCCGCGCCAATCACTACCGTCTTCGCCGTCCCGTTTCCCATCTGAATGGTGAGCGAACCGGCCAGCGCGTCCGACGCGTTCGTAATTTCGTCCAGGTACCCGCTCGCCGTCTGCGCCAGGTTATTCACCACCACGGTGTGCGTTCCCGCCGTTGCCGTAGAGTTTGCCGCGGTCAGTTCCAGAACGCCGGTGTCCGAGCTTGATCCCTCTTTTTGCGCCAGGACCCCTTGAAAATCGGTGAGTGCGCTCGCGTCGTTCGAGAGATTCGAAAACAAAGTGCCCAGGTTCGAAATCGCCGTGTCCTGGCTCTCGAGAGAGGTCAGCTGGTTCTTCCAGGGCGTCTCCACGTTCTCGAGGTTGCCCACGATCTCGCTGACCGTCGAGCTTACGTTGAATCCCGCGCCGCTCGTCGGCGAACCGAAACTCAGTCCGACTGTGCCCATTCCAACCTCCAGAGAAAACCCATGCAGCTTGCGATCCAACCGGCTTGAGTGCCAGATTGGAGAAATCTCATCGCCGCAAGCCGTTTCCGCTCATGCAAAGAGGGGCGCCACTGGACGCCCCCTTTGGTTATCGGCATTTCTGCCGGGTTCGTTATTGCAACAGCTTGGTCACTTCCTGCTGCACGCTGTTGGCCTGCGCCAAAGCCGAGATGCCGGTCTGGCTCAGGATTTCGTACTTCGACATGTTGGAGGACGCAGACGCGTAGTCGGTGGCCTGGACTGCGTTTTGCGCCGCCTGCACGTTTTCAGATTGCGTGCTGAGCACGCTGCTGACGGCACTCAGCGTGTTGATCTGCGCGCCGAGGTAGCCATCCTGGGCCGCCACGTCGGAGATCGCGGTGTTTAGACTGGTCAACGCCGCTTCGGCATCGTTTTGGTCGCTCAGGTCGGTTGTGGAAAGGTTGGCGTGTGTGTCGCTTACCGAGTTGTAGCTGATCGTGGCTATGCCACTGTGGCTGGTGGGCGTGGATGGGGTCGACTGGTCGCCGCCGAGTGCTACTTCGTCTGCGACGTCGCTGGCGCTCAGGACAACGCCACTCGACGCAGAGGCCGAGCCTCCGGAGCTGTAGCTGACATTGCCGGAGAGCATGATGCCAGTCTCGAGGCCGGCCGCCCCCGTGGCGCCGGTGGCGTCGGCGTTGGTTGTGAGGCTGGCGGTTACGCCCAGCCCAGCGCCGTTTATTGCACCCACCAGATCCTGCACGGTTGCACCCGTAAAGGTCTTGGTCACAGCCTGTGCAGTGGTGTTGTCCCAAACGGAGAAGGAGAGACCAGTCGTTTCAGTAACGGCATCACCGCTGACCGCGAGGTTGGTAGGGGTTTTGGACAAGTTGATGAACACGTTGGTACCAGACGAATACTGCATAGAGCCGCCCGTATCGCCCACATACGAAGACGAGAGGTTGGCGAGGTGCAGTGTATCTTGCGAAGCGCCCGTAGAAGATGAGTCCCCCGTGTAGACGCTAACGTTGGTGCCAAAGACCTTGTTCTGGTTGTAGGTCGTTGTGGAGCCAATGTTCGAGATTTCCGACAGGATCGACTGGTATTCCTGGTTCGCTGCTGCATCCTGCTTGTCGGTGAGCGTTCCGTTGGAGGCTTCGGTGGCAAGCGTGACGGCGCGGTTGAGCAAGCTGGTGACCTGCGACAGGGCGCCGTCGGCGACCTGCAAAAGTCCGACACCCTCTTGTGCATTGGTTCCGGACTGTGTCAAGGCCGATTGGTTGGCCTGGAGGCCATCGACCAATGACAAGCCGGCGGCATCGTCTGCGCCGGAGTTGATTTTAGAGCCCGAAGATAACTGTTGCAACGTCTTCGACAGGCTGTTGTTTGTGCTATTCAGGTTGTTCTCCGCATACACCGCGGAGAGGTTGTTCAAGACACCCAGGGACATGGGGTTCTCCTTGTTGGATGCGGTGATTTGCGGCCCATCTCCCGAAAGTGCCCCACTTATTTGATTCCTGCGTGGGTTGCTGCTTACGGGGGGCAAGCCGTCGCATCTGGCCCCTTTTTCGGCACGCGCTTGACTGACTTTATCCCCCCGCCGTTTGTGTCCTGCATGGGACACTTTTGGCCGCTTTTTCTAATTTTTTAGCCCTCTCCCTCCTCCGCCGATAACCCCTGCAAGGAGCCTCGGCGATGATCGAACTCACCCGCCTCAACGGCCGCCCCATGATGCTGAATAGTGACCTCATCAAAACCGCCGAGGCATCGCCCGATACGATGCTGACGCTCATCAACGGCGAAAAGCTGATCGTGCGCGAAGAGATCGCCGAAGTGGTGGAGCGCGTACTTGCCTACCGCGCGCACTTGCTGGCCGTCGTATCACGGCGCCTGCACAAGTTCGACGATTTTGCCCGCGTCATTGCCCTGGCCAGTC
This sequence comes from Candidatus Sulfuritelmatomonas gaucii, assembly GCA_900290245.1. GTDB lineage: Bacteria > Acidobacteriota > Terriglobia > Terriglobales > Acidobacteriaceae > Telmatobacter > Telmatobacter gaucii. Next base: position 171,863 of record OKRB01000085.1, read on the forward strand.
TCGACGTCGCCAACCAACCCGCCACGCCTCAATCTCCCGGTCCGGCCGGCGGCTCCGTGAAGTAGGCACTCTGTTTTCTGTCTCGCATCGAGGATCTATCTATGGACAAAGCGAGCGTCAGCGGAGCCATCCTGGCCATCGCGGGCATCGTTGCCGGCTTGCTCATCGAAGGCGGCAGCGTGGGCCAGATCCTGCAGCCCACCGCGGCCCTCATTGTGTTTGGCGGCACCCTGGGCGCTGTCTTGCTGCAGTTCCCCCTCACCACGGTGCTCGCCGCCTTCCGCAGCCTGGCCTCGCTTTTCGTGGCGCCGCCCCGCGAGCACGACGCGCAGCTCATTCAACTTCTCGCCGCCTTCGCCAACAAGGCGCGCCGCAATGGCATGGTTTCCCTCGACACCGATCTGCAGTCGATCGAGGACCCATTCCTTCAGCAAACTCTGATGCTTGCCGTCGACGGCACTGAGCCCGCGGAGCTGCGCAAAATCATGCGCGTCAGTCTCGACTCCATGACCGAAGACGAGGAGCACCTGCCCGCCGTCTTCGAATCCGCCGGCGGCTTCTCCCCCACCATCGGCATCCTTGGCGCCGTGCTCGGCCTCATCCAGGTCATGCAGCATCTCGACAACATCAATGAAGTGGGCCGCGGCATCGCCGTCGCCTTCGTGGCCACCATCTACGGAGTCGGCATCGCCAACCTGTTCTTCCTGCCCTTCGCCGGCAAGATGCGCATGCGTATCCGCAACGCCCATCGCCGCCGCGAAATGATGCTTGAAGGTGTCATCTCCATCCTTGAAGGCATCAACCCGCGCATGCTCGAAATCAAGCTGGCCGGCTTTCTCGACGACGCAAGCCGCGAACAGAAGGAGCGCGCCGCATGAACCCCCGCGTGCCTCGAGCCCGCGTCGGTCACGACCGATGGCTGGTTTCCTACGCCGACTTCATCACCCTGCTCTTCGGCTTCTTTGTCGTGCTCTACGCATTCGCGCGTGCCGACGAGAAAAAGCAGCAGCAGGTGTCGCATGCCATCGACACCGCCTTCCATGCGATGGGTATGGCTCAAAATGCTCCCGGCGCATCACCTGCTCCGGCCTCGGCCGGCAACTCGTCCGATCAAGACAGCACAGCCCAATCCGCGCAGTCCGCCAATTCGGTCGTTACGGAAGACATCCTCACTCCCATTCAAATCAGGGACGATCTCGATCGTCTTCGCCTCGATCTGACTCACTCCCTCTCGGGCCAGGTCGCCTCGCATTCCATCTCTCTCGAAATGGGCCGCGATGGCCTCGTCATCAGCCTGCGCGAGGCGGGATTCTTTCAATCGGGCTCCGCCGCACCCAAGCCGGAGGCGCTTCCCACGCTGCGATTCATCGCCGCAAGATTGGGCGCGACGCCCTACGACCTGCGCATCGAGGGTCACACCGACAACGTGCCCATCCACAACGCCCAGTTCAATTCGAACTGGGAACTCTCCACGGCGCGCGCCACGGGCATCGCCCAGCTCTTTCTCGAACTCAAGGCCATCTCGCCCGACCGCATCTCCGCTGCCGGATACGCCGAATACCATCCTGTCGCCGGCAACGCAACCCCGGAAGGCCGCGCCGAAAATCGCCGCGTCGATCTCGTCGTCCTGCCCCGCACCCAGATCAACTTCGCCGCGCCTGCGTCGGCCGACGCAACGGGAACATGGCACAAAGTCACGGATGAGTAAGCGGAGCTAGCGGGGCTAGCGGAGTTGGCGGAGCTAGCGTCCTGTCCCTGAAAATCGAGCCACCATCAACGGTGTCATCCTGAGCGAAGTTTGCCGGCTTTTGCGGCAAACGAAGTCGAAGGATCTGCGGTTGCTCTCTGCGGATTAAGTCATGAACTTCTGAGCCACCACACGAGCGAAGTTGGCGGGGCCACGCTCCCGACCACTTGATTCCGCGCGATCGATGAACTCCGGAGGCTTAATGCCGTAGCGAACTAGCTCCGCTAACTCCGCAAACCCCGCTAACTCCGCTCGTCCCCCTCCACCCCCAGCACCTTCACAATCACGCGCTTTCGCCGTTGTCCGTCGAACTCGGCATAAAAGACTCGCTGCCATGTCCCCAGGTCAAGCTTGCCATTAGTCACCGGCAGCGTGGTCTCGTGATGCAGCAGCAGCGACTTCAAGTGAGCATCGCCGTTGTCCTCGCCGGTGCGGTGGTGCTTGTAATCGGGTCGCGCCGGCGCAAGCTCTTCAAGCCATTTGCCGATATCCTCGATCAGCCCGCTCTCCAGATCGTTCACATAAATCGCCGCGGTAATGTGCATTGGCGAGACGAAACACAATCCGTCTTTCACGCCGCTGCGCCCCACAATCGCCTCCACCTCATCGGTGATATGCACCATTTCGCGCCGCTTGCGCGTTTCAAACACCAAATACTCTGTGTGACTCTTCATGCGAAACTCCTTCGATCATCCGCCGCACCACGGCAAAGAGCGCGGCAGCCGCCCTCGACCTTATCCTAATGGCAGCCGTGAACTCCCGCCGCCCGCACACCCCGGCCATGCGCCTGCGCCGCATGCACGATGTTTTGATGCGAGCCTACGGCCCGCAACTCTGGTGGCCGGCCCAGACGCCCTTTGAAGTCATCCTCGGCGCCTATCTCACGCAAAACACCGCGTGGAAAGCCGTCGAGCGCTCCCTCGCCAATCTCCGCGCAGCCTGCGGTCTCACACTCGAAGGCCTGCGCGCGATCCCTCGCGCCAAACTGCGGCGCCTCATCCGCCCCTCCGGCTTCATCACGCGCAAAGCACCCGCGCTGAAAGCGTTCGTCAACCTGCTCGACAAAGAATTCGACGGGTCGCTCGAAGCTCTCGCCGCAACGCCGACTGTGGAGCTCCGCGAACGCCTTCTCGCGCTACCGGGCGTCGGCCAGGAGACCGCCGATGCCATCCTGCTCTACGCGCTCGGCCACTCCGTTCCAGTCGCCGATGAGTACCTGCGCCGCATCGCCGAACGTCACCAACTTCTGTCGCCGCCATCTGGCCGCAAACAGATCTCCTATGACTCGCTAACCAGCCTCACCCGCCAGGCCTTCGCCTCCGACCCCGTATCCACACAAGCGCGGCTCTTCAACGAGTTTCATGCCCTCACAGTCGCCGTGGGCAAAGCACACTGCAGACGCACCGCGCAGTGCGAAGGGTGCCCCTTGGCCGGCGACCTGAAAAACAGCTTTTAGCCGCTAGCTCCTGGCTTCTAGCCCGTATGCGCGGCACGAAAGCTGCTCGTCCAGCATCACGAGCTAGCAGCTAGAGGCTAGAAGCTAGTAGCTGCTTTCTAGCGTAAGCTGGAAGCATCATGAGTCCGACACAGCAGCAGCCTCAACTGAATCTCGCTCAGACCCCTGACTATCGCGAATCCTACGCCAACAGCGTACAGGTGCGCGTCAGCGTGTGGGACTTCCAGCTCGTCTTCGGTCTTGCCTCCAGCGAAAGTCCCGAACAAGTCAACATCCGCAATCACCAGGCCATCTTCCTCAGTCCGCAACAGGCCAAAGCCCTCTGGAACGTGTTAGGCCAGAATATTGTTCAATATGAGCAGGCCTTCGGCACGCTCAATCTGGAGCCGCAGAACCAGAATTTCCCGCGTGGGCAGGTCAATTAGCTATCAGTACCCTTAACGGACCGCAGGAGCCGTGCCTTGCGCTTGAAAGGAATTCTGAGTCCGCGCCTGGACGCGCCGTTGCCGCTCTGGATGATCTTTCCGGTCGTCTTCGTGGCCGTCTACGCCAGCCATTTTATGTTGCTGCGCGTTCCCTACTATTGGGACGAAGCCGGCTACTACATTCCCGCGGCATGGGACTTCTTCCGCACCGGTTGTTTGATCCCCACCACCACGCTCACCAACGCCCACCCGCCGCTGCCGAGCATCTATCTCGCGCTATGGTGGAAGGTCTCCGGCTTCTATCCCGAAGTGACGCGCGAAGCTGTGCTCATGGTCGCGTCGCTGGGCCTCCTCGCCGTATGGCGCCTTCCGATGCGACTTCTCGGTGTCGCCTCGGTGGCTTTCTGGACAGTCTTGCTCACCGGCCTTTACCCCATCTGGTTTGCTCAATGCTCGCTTGCGCACGCCGACATCTTTGCCGCTGCGTGTTCGTTGTGGGGATTGGTCTATGCGCTGCCCGCGCGCGGCCGCAATCCCTGGGCTGCCGCGCTTTGGTTTGCCGCCGCCGCGCTATCGAAAGAAACCGCGATCGCCATCCCGCTCACACTGGTCGCAATCGATATCGTTGAAGGCTTCCGCAGCGGCGCTCCAGCGCGCCTCAAGCTCTGGCGCGAAGCCGCGTGGCTCTCGAGTTGCGTCATCCCGCTGGCCGCCTGGTATGCCTATCACTACGCCAGAACCGGTTTCCTCTTCGGGAATCCCGAGTATCTGCGCTACAACGCCGAGGCGACGCTCACGCCCTTGCGCATTCTCGCAGCCTTCGGTCATCGCATCCTGCACCTTACTGCGCACATGAACCTCTTTGTGCCGGTGCTCACGGCCTTCGCTGCGCTCCTGCTCAACCCGCGTACTGACGTCGAAGGCCACGAGCGCCCCAGGCTCGACCGTCCGATCCTGTTGCGCATCTGGCTCTTGCTCCTTGTCAACGCGTTGGTCTTCAGCTTTCTTGGCGGCGCCCTGCTCACCCGCTACCTGCTGCCCATGTATCCGTTGGTGTTGTTTCTCGCCGTCTCTGTCTTGTACCGCCGCGTGCCTTACTGGTATGGACTTACGCTCTTGTCCGCCTTTGCTTTCTTCGCTGCTCTTTTCATCAATCCGCCCTATGGATTCGCGCCCGAAGATAATTTGTCCTACGTGCGCGTCGTTCGTATGCACCAGGCGGGCATCGCCGAGCTCACTAAACTCTGTCCCGCAGCCAAGGTGCTCACCGCCTGGCCCATGACCGATGAGTTGACGCATCCTGAGCTCGGCTATGTGAAGGAACCCTGGGACGTCTTCCCGGTCGATGACTTCACCGCGGACCAGATCGCTCGCGCCTCCCAGGAACCGGAAAAGTATTCCGCTGCCCTCGTCTTCTCCACCAAGGATGAGCCGCCATCGCCCTTCCTGAATCTCGGCGGAGAAAAACTCGACGAGCGCTACTTCGGCCTCCATCACGATCTCTCGCCCGACCTGATTGCACGCGAGCTCAATGGAACGCTGGTCTGGCGCCTCGACGACCGCAGTCTCTGGATCGCTCTGATCCGTTTCAATCATCCCGTCGAAGCGCGTCTCGACTTTGGCGGTTTGCAGAACTAATGTCCTGTAACTGAGATCGCAACATAAATGATTTGTCATCCTGAGCGAGTCGCCGCGGCGACGAGTCGAAGGATCTGCGGTTGTCCTTCCGTCGCAAATGGGTGCAACACCTAGGGGACCGCCTCACGGCGCCGGCCGCTCGGCAATCTCTCTAAATTTCAGATACACGGCATTCGTCCATCCAAAACCGATCACATTCTGCGTGTAACCCGCGCTCACCGTCACCTGCGCACTGCCCGTCGCAACGTTGTACTTCTCGCGAATCGTTCCGTCGGCCGCGAAGCCAGCATCGACTGTCGCATCAAAATGTTTCGCAATCCTCGCGGCATCGGCATGAAATCCCATCGCGTCGAGCCCGGCCACCGCAATCCAGTTGGTCGGCGCCCAGCCGTAGGGCTCATCCCATTGCAGTCCGGTATTCGTATTGCTTGTCGAGAGCCCGCCGGGCCGCTCAAACACGCCCAGCTTCGCCTCCATTAGATTCGCTTCTTCCCTCGTCGCCACTCCCGCCCACAGCGGATAGAGCGACGCAATGAACGCGTAGCTCGATGGCCTTCGGCGGACGAAGTCATAATCCGCGAAGACGCCCTCCTTCGGTTGCCAAAGATATCGCTGGATCGCTGCACCACGCGCGTTCGCCCTGCGATCCCACATTCGCGCGTCCTGCGGCTTGCCCAGCAGATGCGCCATATGCGCCAGGTCCCGCTCGTAGCGATAGAGCAGGCTGTTCAGGCACACAGGCGCGTAATGTTCAGTCGCACCCGAGAACGGCCCAAACCGGTTGCTCGTGTCGAATCCCGATTCGCGCATCGCGCGATCGCCCTCGTAAAAGTCGCGGCTCAGCCGGTAGCCGCCAAACCACGCGCGCATGCAAACCACGCTCGCGCGCACATCGCAACTCGTCTGCTTCAGTCGCGCGGCTTCCACGGCATCGGGATGCTCCGGTCCTTTCACCAGAAACCCCGCGGCCTCCGCACTGGGATGTTCGACGAGCGCCCGAATCACATCGCTGTAATACGTGCTGTCATCGGCCATCTCCGGCACCGGCCCAACGCCATAGTCAAAGTAGCGCGCCAGGCCGGTTTCGCCCGCCCGATGTTCGGGCCGCGTCCACGTCGAATAGTCTTTCTCCGCCACGGTGTACGCGTGCTCCAGCCAGTCTCTTTCCTCCGTGCGTCCCGCCGGCGTCATCGCAAAGCTGGCCGGGTCTTCATAAACCATCAGGATCATCGAGGTCAAAAACGGCGGCTGCGAGCGCGTCAAATAATATGTGCGGTTCGCGTTCAGCACCGCACCGTAATGCTCCACCTCAAACAGAAAGTTGTCCACGATGCCCTTGGCCAGCGCTTCGTGATGGTCAGCCTCTACTCCAAGCAGAATGAAATAACTATCCCAGCCGTACATCTCGTTGAAGCGTCCACCCGGAACAACATAAAGATTGGGCAAATATAGCAGCCCCGGCGCCCCCAGTTCTTCCGGCCGCACATCGGCAAGCTTTTCAATCTTCCGCGGCAGGTGCTTCACTTCCACCTTGCACTTGTGCTCAAGCGCGGCAACGTTCGGCGGAGTCGCTATCTCCGCCGGCAGATAAATCACCGACACCTCCGCGACCTTCACGTCCGCAACAGAACTGCAATCGGTGTCCGATCGCGTAAGCGTGTCCCACGCGGCATGAATGTAGCGCAGCGTCGCCTCAGGGTCTGGCGCGGCAGCCTGCGCCCGCCCAACCGTCGCCGCCAGCGCAGCCAGAATCAATAAAAGAGACAGCTTCATTCGAACTCCCCGTCGGGCCATCGCAATCCCCTTGGAGTTTAACGCACGCAAACATATTTTTCTGAAGCGCGGGAACACTTTGCCCGAGCCCGGTGTCTACACAAGCACAGTGGTACCGAATGGGATGAACGGAGGGCCTTGAACCCCCGCTCCCCGCGCCTCGACGCGCAGAGCGGTGAGGTTGTTTGTGCTCCGCAGCAAGCCTTCCACCTCCCAGCCGGCACAACTGAACTCAGGTTGAGAGGGGAGGCTGGCCATGTTTGAAGATTCCACATTCGAATCCACGGGCAAAATCCGCACCCGCAGCCGCGGCTGGATGATTGCGACTTTTGTGTTCAACGCAGCTATCCTGCTGGCACTGATTCTCATTCCGCTCATCTACCCTGAGGCGTTGCCGAGCTTCTCCAGCATCATTCTGCTTGAGGCCCCCACGCCGCCGCCGGAACAGCCAAAGCCCATCGCGCGGCCCGAGCACGCGCCTGCTCCGCAACAGCAAATGCAGGGCGGCCGGCTGCAGGCTCCGCCGACGATTCCGCAACATGTCTACATTCCCGGCAAGCCGGAACCCCCCACGCAAGACACCGTCGCTGCCCTCGGAGACGGTGGCACTGGACCCGCCGGCAATGCCAATCCATTTCCCGGCCACGGCGCCAATCCCGTAATACGCGAGGCAGAGCAGAAGCGCCATGTCTCCTCAGGCGTGATGTCGGGTTACCTGGTCTACAAGGTCATCCCAACCTACCCGGCGATCCCGCGCGAGATCCGCCTCTCCGGCACCGTAGTGCTGCAAGCCACCATTGGCAAAACCGGCGCCATCGAGAATCTGCGCGTATTCAGCGGGCCACAAATGCTGCAGCAGGCCGCGCTCAACGCCGTCGCGCAGTGGCGCTACCGTCCATATTTGCTCAACGGCCAGCCAGTCGAGGTTGAAACCACCATCAACGTCGAATTCACTTTGCAATGATGGGCCAGTTTCGATCTGTCTTGAAAGGACACGACTTTGCTGCTTGCTGAAAAACCCGAAGTGGCGAGCATTTTGAATCAGGGCACGAGTTCAGTCGTGCCGAAGGTGCCGAAAAATGATCGCGGGCTTCAGCTCCTGAGGCTTCTCTCTCAGTGCTGGCTGAATCCTGCCGGGTGCCCCACCCCGCGGTCCCCACAGATGGGTCTTTGTCTGTGGGGTGGAGCCTCGCGACGTCTTTGTTCTTGTCGCTAGGGTGGGGCCTGACCACTGACCACTGCCTACTGGCCACTGATCACTGACAACTGTCATCCAATAGCACAGGCAGGCCCGCATCGGCGAAAATGGCTTTGCCATGACACACTCTTCCCGACGCGATTTCTTGAGCTCTGCTTCTGCTGCCATGCTTGCCACCTTTGCCGCACCCGGTGTTCTTCACGCCGCCACGCCAACGTCATCCCGCCGCTCGCTCGTGCTGGTCGGCTCGCATGGCGACGACGGAATCCAGTTCTACAACTGGGATCCCGAAAGCGGGACGCTGACCCGCTCCGGCGTCGCCGCCCGAATTCCCAAGGTCGCCTGGCTCGCTTTTTCGCACGGACACGACTTCGTCTATTCGGCCTCTGAGCTGGATTCGTTCCAGGGCAAGCCCACCGGCGAAGTAGCCAGCTTTCGCCTCGCCGGCACCGAATTGCAGCCGCTCTCCGCGCGCAACTCCGCCGGCACCGGCACTTGCCACGTAGCGCCCGACAACACGGGCCGCATGTTGCTCGCCGCCGACTACACCGGCGCCAGCGCGGCCAGCTTCCGCATTCAGGACGGCAAGCTCAGCGAGCCGGTGTGGACTGAGCACTACACCGTGCACGGCCCCAATCCCGATCGCCAGCAAACCGCGCACGCGCACTTCGCGTCCTTCTCGCCCGACAACCGCTTCGCCTATATCAATGACCTGGGCGGCGATTGCATCCACATCTACAAGCCCGACCCTGCCACCGCGCAAATGTCGCCGGCGGGAACCTATCACGGAGCGCCCGGCTCCGGCGCGCGCACGCTGCACTTTCATCCCAACGGCCGCACCGCCTATTGCATGAACGAGCTGGTCTCCACGGTCGACGTGCTCGACTGGCACCGCGACGACGGCAGCCTCACCCTGGTGAATCGCATCCACCTGCTGCCCGACGACTTTCACGGGCTCACGCGCGGCTGCGATACGGTGATCACGCGCGACGGCCGCTTTGTCTACTTCGCCAACCGCGACGAAGACTTCCTCTACGCGTTCCACGCCGACCCGAAAACCGGCGCGCTCACGCCCATCAAGCGGTCAAATTGTGGTGGAAAGATACCGCGCAACTTCACCCTCGATCCCACCGAGCGCTGGATGCTCGTGGCCAACCAGGATTCGAATCTCATCAGCATCTTCGCGCGCAACCCCGCCACAGGCGAGCTCGCCGACGAAGGCAAAAGCGTCGCCGCCGAAATCCCCATGCGCATCCTCTTCGTGTGAAGAACTGGGACCAAGGGACCGAAAGGCCAAGAGAACAACGGGACACTGACCACTGTTCTGCTGTCATCCTGAGCAGAGCGAAGGATCTGCGGTTGTCTTTGCTTGTATCAGGGCACGAGTTTACTCGTGCCGAAAACGTCGCAAAATCAGCGCGGGCTTTAGCCCCTGAGGGAAGCTTCAAAGCCGACCCAGCGGATTCATGCAATTCGCTCTAAGCTCGCTTTGTGTGCCGCGCCCTCGTGGCTGCAACGGCATTTTCAATGAGTCTCTCAAGCACCTTCATATCTACATCCGCGAGCTTCTTCACATATAGGCATCCCTTGCCCGTGGTGTGCTTGCCTAACTTCCCGAGCAACGCCGCAGCGCCGCCAAAGCCTATCGAACCGTACAAGACGTTTGCCGCCTTGCGCGGCGAAAAGCCGACGATGGGCATATCCCCCTCGCGTCCGCTCTCGTGGGTATAGTGGTAGCTGCCGAAGCCGACGATCGACGGCCCCCACATCGCGGGCTTGTCGCCGGTCACCTTCTGCATCAGCCTGGCCAGAGCCTTGGCGTCCGCGCGCCGGGCCTCGTCCGCCACCGCATCCAGAAACGCCGGAACGCTCAGGCTTGTGGGTTTGGTCTTGTTCTCGGCCATCATTTCATCCTTTCGTCCAGCATCCGCAGCCGAACGGACGTATTCTATCTCCGGTTCCTCGCCAACCCCCAATCTACTTGCCCCAGTCGGTAGCTGTTCAGGGCGCCCCAGGTCCCGTTTCTGGGACCTTGGAGACCACAAGAAGCCCGCAACACGGGCGGCATACGCCTGGCCCCAGTCGTGAGACTGGGGTAGAGTGCCATTTATCCGTCTTCGACGAGTGCATCAGAGATTTTCCAGCTTTTGACCCGAATGGGCACCAGAGAGACTCTTCCCGGTTGAGCAAAACGAATCAGACATCATTCTGAGCTTCAGCCACAATCACTAAGAGCCTGGGTGGAATAGCGCTCAAGCGCGAGGAATGCCGTGGGGTGTAGCTGGTCGTATCGGTTGAAGCCATCGCCAGTCCAGTCCATTTGACCACGGGAAGCTTGCACCAGAGCAAGCGGCAGCTAACCAATGCAAATCGAGGAACCTTGTATGAAAGCAAAATTCATCATCACTTCGGCCGTCTTGGCCTTGGCGCTTGGAATCGCTGCTCCTGCCTTCGCGCAGGATCAGAAGCAAAGCGACAAACACGATCAACAGAAGCAGCAGCAACAGAACCAGGGCAGGCAGCAACAGCCATCGCCTCAGCAGCAGCCGGCGCAACAGCAGCGCGGCCAGCAACAGCAGAACCAGGGCAGGCAGCAACAGCCAGCGCCTCAGCAGCAGCAGCAGCAACAGCAGCGCGCCCAGCAACAGCAGAACCAGGACAGGCAGAACCAGAACAACCAGAGACAGGCGCAGCAGCAGCAGCAGCAACAGCAGCGCGCCCAGCAACAGCAGAACCAGGACAGGCAGAACCAGAACAACCAGAAACAGGCGCAGCAGCAACAGCAGCAGCAACAGCAGCGCGTCCAGCAACAGCAGAACCAGGACAGGCAAAATCAGGACAGGCAGAACCAGAACAACCAGAAACAGGCGCAGCAGCAGCAACAGCAACAGCAGCGCGTCCAGCAACAGCAGAACCAGGACAGGCAAAACCAGGACCGGCAGCAGGCGCAGCGGCAGCAACAACAACCTCAGCGAACTCAAGAGCAGCAGCGTGCCGAGCAGAGCACCTGGCAAAATCACCGCGCAGGCAACTGGCAGTCAGACCACCGCAGCTGGCAACAACGGGGCGGCTACAACGGTTACCGTGTCCCTGACGCCCGGTACAACGTCTACTTTGGGCAGCGGAATGAGTTTCGGATCTATGGTCTTCCCTTCATGGTTTTTGAGGGATACCCACGTTTCCAGTACAACGGCTATTGGATTACGCTTCTCGACCCATGGCCGGGATACTGGTCGAATGACTGGTATGACACCGACGACGTCTACTTGGCTTACGAGAACGACGGTTACTACCTGTACGACAACAGGTATCCGGGCATTGGAATTGCGGTGAGCATCTCGATGTAATGACGCTGAGTGCGCGCCGTTCTTGCAGTGCCAAGGGCGGTGGTGGGCGGAGTTGATGCGAACAGCCCAAACCGCTCACTGACCACAGAGGCGGCGGGTGGCCCGGGTCCAGGCCGTAGATTCGTTAAGACAATATAGGTGCCCCAGGTCCCGTTTCTGGGACCTGGGGGAGACCACAGGAAGTCCGCAACGCGGGCGCTAGACGGGCAGCCCCGGTCGTGAGACTGGGGTAGAGTGTGCCATCTGCGTCCAGCCCGCTTCAGCGGGCGTAAGAACCATCAGCACAAACTGAGTTCGAAGAATTCCACGCGATGGTTCTTCAACAGGCGAACAATTCGTTCCCAACCATTCGCTGCGAATCCGTAGCTAATAGCTGATAGCTGAAAGCTGACGGCTGCAATTGTCTTTGCTTGTATCAGGGCGTGACTTCAGTCATGCCAAAAAACACTCTCTTATCTTCGAAGAATTAAGTACGCGGCGAAGCCGCGCTCAAACCCGTACAGCGCCAATCTCCCCGAAGGCGGGGAAAGAAAGCAGCCCTGACCTAGGCACCTTCTTTGGTACGAATCTGCCCTCGAAGAGCGCTTGGCAAATTGTCACTCGTCGACCCGCACGGTCATGCGAGAACGAATTAACAGAGGTGAGCAGCATCTACCGGTCGCTCTTCGGCCGAGTTGCGGGACCTACTCGTAGCGCAATGCAGTCACAGGGTCAACTCGCATTGCCCGCCGCGCCGGAATGTAAATGGCCAGTAACGAGACCAGGATCAGCAGCAGGGACACGGAGAGAAAAACAACGGGGTCCATGGGACTGATTTGAAATAAAAAACTTCGTAGAAACCGACTGAGCGCCATCGCGGCAGCCAGGCCTGCAGCGGTGCCTCCCATCACCAGCGCCATGCCTCTGCCCAATAGCAGCCGCAGAATATCCCGCGGTTTTGCTCCAAGCGCCATTCGGACACCAAACTCGTGCATTTGCTGTGCGACTGTGTACGACATCAATCCGAGCAGACTCACTGCTGCCAGAATCAAGGCCAGCCCGGCGAATGCGCTGATCACCAGGCTCGTAAACCTTTGCCGGCTCGTCGAGTCGTAGATCCACTGATCCATCGTGCCGATTTCATAAAGCGGCGCTCTCTGATCGATTTCGCGGATAGCGGACCGGACGGCCGGGACAAGCACATCGGGAGAATCAGCGCTTCGAATAACGAGCCGCATCGAGGGCGGAGGCGCAGGCAATTGGCGCAGCGGAATATAGAACGCAGGTCGAAAGTCCGCTGCCGGTCCGAAATCGCGCACATCCCCAGCTACGCCCACGATTTCGAGCGGAACTGCGAATCCGAGACTTTTCCCAACAGCGTCGCCATCGGGGAACAACTGACGCGCAAGGGAGCGGCTGATCACCGTCACCGGCAGTGAGCCAGCTGTGGCATTCCTTGCGAATCCCTGCCCCGCCAGAATGGGAATCCCCATTGTCTGAAAGAAGTCTTCGGTCACAAAGCGCCGCGTTGCGGGTATCGCTCCCGATGGGTTTTGTGGCGGACGATCAGCGCGATAAACTCCATTCCAGGGTCCGCCAAAAAATGGGAGCTGGTCTGCCCCGGCAGCACTCGTCACGCCGGGAAGAGCGCGAACACGCTCCAGAATGTCTTCGTACTCCTGCTGCGTACGTTGCGGAGATGCCTCTGAGACAGGCAACTGAATGTTCAGCGTGAGCAGATGGTCCGGCTGCATCCCAGAATCCGCCCTCTGCAAACGATCCGCACTCCGCAACAGCAAGCCCATTGCCACAAGCAGCACCAGCGACAGCGCGATTTGGCTCGCCACCAGGAACCGGCGGGATGCCTGGTGACGTCGGCTTTCCGTTACGCGACCTGCTTGATGAAGATTGGTGAGTTGTATTGGACTCGATCCGCGAAATGCCGGTGCCAGGCATGCGACAATCGTGGCCAGCGCGGTAGCGGCAACCGTGGCCAGCAATGCATGGCCGTCGATGCGCGCCGAACCGAGTTGCGGCATATCGACGGGCGCGAACTCCTTCTCCGGATGAATACCGATCGCAGCCAGCAGCAGACCAAGACCAGCTCCGCTGGTGGTGAGCATCAGACTCTCGACCAGCAATTGGCGCCCCAGCCTCCACGTGGAAGCGCCCAGCGATAGGCGCAGCGCAAATTCACCCTGGCGGGAGATCACCCTGGCCAGCATGAGAGACGACAGATTAGCGCACGAGATCAGCAGCAGGAATGCAGCCGCGCCCATTAGCATGAGCATGAGCGGCCGAACCTTGCCGAAAAAGTGCTCGGCGAGCGGCGAAAGCGCCACGGACCAGCCACCTTTGGCATCCGGATTCTGCGTCGCGATTCGTGCCGCGATGGAGTTCATCCGAGCTTGGGCCTGCTCCAAAGTCACGCCATCAGCGAGCCGGCCGATGATCTGGAAGTTGTTGTTACCCCGGCCGCTTTCCTCGTCTCCTCCCCCCTGCATCGGCAACCAGAGACTTGCCCCCGTGGGATAGTCGTAACCGCTTGGCATCACGCCAACAATGGTGTACGCGGAATCGTCGATGTCCAGATTCGTACCTACTGCCTCCTGTCTGGCTCCGAGTTTGTTGTGCCAGTAGCTGTAACTGACGACAACCGAGTGGGGTCCACCTGCAACCTCTTCGGCGGCGAGAAATGATCTGCCGTAAAGCGGCTGCATACCCAGGGTGTGGAAAAAATTCCCCGATACCTTGGCTGTGACCACGCGCTCGGGCTCGCCCTGGTTCTCAATCACCTTTCCAGGTTCCCAGATGCTTCGCGCGGCCAGCGACTCGAATGCGGTTGCGCTGTCTCTGTAATCGAAGTAGTCGAGGGCCGACAGCGAATTGCGCTGTCCCCTGTCCGTGATCGCGTCAATCCACACCAGCCGGTCGGGCCGGTAGAAGGGTAGCGGTCGAAGCGCGACAGCCCAGAGCGTGCTGAACATCGCAGTTGTTGCGCCGATGCCCAGCGCGGCGGTGAGCACAGCAACGCTCGTAAACCCCGGATTCCTGAGCATCGCGCGTAGCCCGTACCGGATGTCTGCGAGCAGCGTTTCGACGAAGTTCACACCACGGGCCTCGCGGCACCCCTGTTTGATTTGTTCAGTGCCACCGAAATCGACGAGGGCGCGACGCCTGGCTTCCTCCGGAGGCAAGCCGGATTGCGTCAGTTTCTCCACCTGGTGTTCGAAGTGATAGCGCAGCTCTTCGTCCAGCTCGCTCTCCACGGCGTCACGACGGAACAGGGCCCTCAATCGGATCGAAAGGTCACGGAGCATCTTTCCCTCCCTCCAGCGACCGAATTCCCCGTATTCGCTATGCGGTCTCCAGTATCTGGCCTACAGCCGCCGTCAACCTCTTCCACTTGCCTTCGCCGGCTTCAAGATGCGTCTGGCCGGTGCGGGTCAGTTCATAGTATTTGGCGCGGCGGTTGTTTTCTGAGGCGCCCCACTTCGCCTTGATCCAGCCACGGCGTTCCATGCGGTGAAGTGCCGGGTACAGGGACCCCTGCTTTACCTGAAGAACTTTGTCAGAGACCTGATGAATGCGCTCGGAGATCGCCCACCCATGCAGAGCGCCGAGCGACAACGTTCGCAAAATAAGAAGATCGAGAGTGCCCTGCGGAAGATCGATCTCATGCTTTGGCATGCCTACCCCTTGTTCTTCGACAAGAAGATAACACCGTTCCTGTCGAAGTGCAAAGGGGGTAATTTGACCGGAACGATTCAATGCCGCCGCATTTAGCGCTGGCGGGCGGCCTGCATTCCTTCCTGACAAGGGCCTGAATGGAGGAGGACAGGTTACGAAAAACGCCCCTGTGTTGAACAATCACTCTTCTGATCAGGAGCCCGCCACACAGAGGTTGCCTCGTCGACAAAACAGTCAGCGGCGGTGGATCGTTATAAGTTCGATCGTGGATCTCAGGCGTTTTCCAAAACTTCCGTGATCTTTCCGTCCCTTCCCGACGGGTCCAGAATTATTCTCAACCGGCAGCGGGAAATGAACATGATGATGAGAATTCGGGCAAAGAACCCAGGTCCTGGGCGAGCGTGGTTGTCTGCCCTTGCGCTGCTTTTCGTCTGGCTCTGTCTCACAGTGCTGTTTGCGCAAGAGCCCAATTCTGATACTCGGGAGGCCGCCGCCGCAGGAGACGCCCAGGCGCAATTCGCCCTCGGGAATTACTACTTTCTTGTTCGCTACGTGACACTCGATTACGCGCAGGTCTTGACCTGGTACCGAAAATCCGCTGCCCAAGGCTTTGCCCCTGCTCAAAATCAACTCGCCAGCATGTATGAAAACAACATCGGCGTGCCACAGGATTATAAGAACGCAGCAAACTACTACCGTTTGGCCGCGAACCAGGGCTATGCGCTCGCCCAGTACAATTTGGCGGCTATGTTCGAAGATGGCCGCGGCGTACATCGTGACTATAAGCAAGCCCTCGCTTGGTACCGCAAAGCGGCCGACCAGAATTTTTCCAGCGCCGAAAAGCAAGTCGGGTACTTCTACCAGTGCGGATTTGGGGTCAAGCGTGATTTTTCCCAAGCTATGGCCTGGTATCGCCGCGCCGCCGACCACGGCAACGCGGACGCGGAAAATCAGCTGGGGTATACGGCCGAAGAAGGATGGGGCCAGCCACAGAATTACGCCGTGGCTCTTTCCTGGTTTTACAAAGCCGCAGAACACGGCAGCAACCAGGCTGAAGAAAACATCGGCTACATTTTTGAGCATGGCACCGGCGTGAAAACCGACTATGTGCAGGCGATGTCCTGGTTTGAAAAAGCTGCTGTGCAAGGGAACAGCGATGCGGAGAACCAGCTTGGCTGGATGTATCAATTCGGACAAGGCGTTGACATCGACAATGCCAGGGCTTTGACCTGGTATGGCTTGGCTGGCGACCTGGGAAATGTCAAGGGCAAGAACAATCTCCAGATCCTCACCGACAATCTGCAGGACGACGGTGGGGAGTGGCAAAACGCCACCGAACCGGTCAGCGATGCGACCATCGACCAGGCTCAGCGCTGGGCGAACATCCAGGATCTTCAGCGCCGCATTGACGAAGCTGAGGCCGGTGCCCTGTACCAGGACGATTACGCCGACCAGCTCGAACATATCGGTCACGGCAAGAGCGCGGCCATGACCAAAGTCTTCAACGCGATGGGAGATGTTGCCGCTGTCCAGCATCGAACCGAAGCTGCAAAGGATCACGCCGAAGCTGTGCGCCTGCATGATGAGCTGGCTCGAATCGGAAGCCAAAATCAATCGATTGCCGGTGTCCCTGCTCCCTAATCTCCTCCAAATTCGAGTGGGTTAAGGTGGTGCCGCTGTTTCCCAAGACTGCGGCCAACACAATTCAACGAGGTCGTGCCCGAGTGACAGTCACGCCGGAAGTTATCGGCCACGCCTCGGATTACTACCGAAAAAACGCCGTTCGAGTCAGTGATCGGGCTAGCCGATTCTATTGCTAGGTGAGCTTACGCGGTCTAGCCAGCTTCAGCGGGCGTAAGAGTCGCCATCACTCAACGCAAAATCGCGCAAAAACGTGTCAAAAAGTGGCTCAAAACCCCCTTTTGAAGGCCGAATAATTGCATTTAATTGCTCTTTCGGGTAATTACATGGTGCGCTTTGCTCTATTTCGTAACCTCAGGTGGTTACAAATCGCGCAAAACGGCACCTGGAGAGGTCAATGCGTCGCAAAAATGCAACCTCCGGTGGTTACATTTTGGCCCCAAATGTAACCACTTAAGCGAACATTTGAGGGGGTCAACGCACCACTTGAGCGAACATTCGGCAATAATAAACTTGACACACAAGTCCTTTTGCGCTATTCTGTTCTTAGATTGAGGTCGGGAAACATGAAAAAGCCGGTAACTCTCCAGCAGGCAATAGTTTACTTCGGTGACGCGGAGCGTGCTTTCGAATACGCCAAGTGGCTCCGCTGGCCGGATGGTAAGGTTACGTGCCCCCGCTGCGAGTCGGATTCGAACTCCTTTGTGAAGACCCGTCGCCTGTGGTTCTGCAACGGCTGTAAGAAGCAATTCACCCTGAAAGTTGGCACGGTTTTCGAAGACTCGCCTATTGGCCTCGACAAATGGATGATGGCGTTCTGGATGCTGACCAACTGCAAGAACGGGATCAGCAGCTATGAACTTCACCGTTCTCTTGGAGTCAGTCAGAAGTCGGCGTGGTTCATGCTGCACAGGATTCGCGAGGCGATGCGGGACGAGCGGACTCACAAGTTCGGTGAGGGCGGTCCAGTCGAGAGCGACGAGGCGTTTATTGGGCCGAACACGAAGAAGATGCACCGTGGCGCAAGGCTGCGCTCCATCGAACTGAACAAGCATCAGGGCCGGGCTATTGTCATGGGACTGCTCGACAGGGAATTGCGCCAAGTCCGCACGAAGATGATCCCTAACGTGAAGCGCGAGGTTGTGCAAGACGTGATTCTGAATCAAGTCGGCAAGAACGCGACGATCTACACCGACAATGCCCCGAATTACGATTGGCTCAAAAAAGAGGGATTCGTTCACGAGACCGTGAATCACGTTACCGAGTACGTGCGCGGTCAGGTCCACACAAACGGAATGGAGAATTTCTGGAGTCTCTTGAAGCGCGGCCTTAAGGGAACCTATGTTGCAGTCGAGCCGTTCCATCTTGACCGCTATGCAGATGAGCAAGTGTTCCGCTACAACAACCGCGCCACGAAAGACAATCCTCTGACCGATGAAGACCGGTTCACTCTTGCCATGAGCCAAATCGTGGGCCGTCGCCTGACTTACACCCAACTGACGGGGCAAGGAGCGGACTGACTGGCTTAAACGGCAGTGGCGCGGCAAACGCATCAGTTCTTCTTCTCTTCCGAAGCAACCTTCTTCTTAGGCTGCTTCTCTAGTTTTGGTGGTTTTGGGGCGCGAAAGAGCTTCTTCATTCCTTCCTCGAATCTCCTTCGCGCTTCCGCACCTTTGTGATATTCGGCTTTCACTTCCGGCCCTCCATTCTATCGACGCAGCTACTCACTGCTCCGATTTCAGCCGTCATTACCTTAAGTCGATCATTAGAGTCTGGTTGCGTATCTTTGAGGTTCTTGCCTGCGCGAACGAAATCGTTCTCACAAGAAAGATCTGGCAATCCAGAAAGAACTTGCTCCGTCTGATGTGACCAATATATTTCTTCATTATCCCTGTCCGGGGCACTATCTCGCGCCCATATGAGCTTGAACCAGCGATCGCATACGATGCCGACGTCTCCCTGGTCACCTCCGAATTTGTTTATGACGCTTTGGGTGCATCGATCACTCAATTGCTCGTCGGGCGTTATTGGTGACGTCTTCCAGTCCAACCCAAAAGCCGCCGCAAAAATGACCAACGTTGCGATTATCGGCCACAAGATTCTTGGTTTTTGGGTATTCCTCGCCCAAATCCATAGCCACCCGCTCACACACGTTGCAGCCAGATAGAGAACAATACGAGAGGCTAGAATGTTCACATAGCCTCGCAATTGGAAGAAGTTTTGAGCCAGAATGGAGGCAATAGGGAGCAGGCACAAACCCGTACCGACGATGCGACCTGTCGGGCGATTCCAAAAAGAGATTCTGATCTCCGAAGGTGCTGCGGGTAGCACTTCTCCCTGCGGGACGAGTTCTGTAACCTCCTTCTGATCTTCCTCTTCAGGCATAGCTCATTTTCTACCTGACGCATCTTATGCGTCAAGTATATTATTGCCGAACATTCGGCATGATTCCAGGCACTTTACAGCCCCTGCGCCGAAAAGCTGCACAAAAAGTGGTGCGCGCGTCACAGCCCGCTTATCGCGTCCGCTTACGCCGCCCCCTTACGCGGCCTGGGATTCGCCCTTCAACTGCTCTGCCTGGGAGTGCGCGATGAGCGCGTCCACGATGGGCTGAAGCCGCCCGTCCATCACCAGGTCGAGCTGGTGCAGCGTGAGGCCGATGCGGTGGTCGGTGACGCGGTTCTGCGGGAAGTTGTAGGTGCGGATCTTCTCGCTGCGGTCGCCCGAGCCCACCATCGATTTGCGTTCTTTGGCTAGCTCCGCCTGCTGCTTTTCCATCTCCATCTCATAGAGCCGTGAGCGCAGCACGCGCATGCCTTTCTCGCGATTCTTGATCTGCGATTTCTCGTCCTGGCAACTAACCACAGTATTGGTAGGCAGATGCGTGATGCGCACCGCGGAGTAGGTGGTGTTGACCGACTGTCCTCCAGGCCCCGACGAGCAGAACGTATCAATGCGTATGTCCTTGGCCTCGATCTTGATATCGACCTCTTCCGCCTCGGGCAAAACGGCGACGGTGACGGCCGAAGTGTGCACGCGCCCCTGCTGTTCGGTTGCAGGCACGCGCTGCACGCGATGCACGCCCGACTCCCACTTGAGCTGCGAGTAGACGCGGTCGCCCTCAATAATGGCGATTACTTCTTTGTATCCGCCCACGCCGGACTCAGAGAGCGACATCAATTCGACTTTCCAGCGCTTTTGCTCGGCAAACCGCGTGTACATGCGGAAGATTTCTGCAGCAAAAAGCGTAGCCTCGTCACCGCCCGTCCCCGCGCGAATTTCAAGAATAACGTTCTTTTCATCGTTAGGATCCTTAGGCAACAACAGCACTTTAAGTTCTTCTTCGAGAGCCTGCGCGCGCGGCTCGAGCGCTGCGATCTCCTCCTGTGCCATGGCGCGCAGATCGGCATCGCTTTCGGCGAGCATCTGGCGCGCGTCGGCGAGGCCTTTGCGCACCTGCTTCAATTCACGGTACTTCTCCACAGGCGCTTCAATCTCGCGCAGAGCCTTGGCGTTTTTCTGATACTTTTCGTGGTCGTTGAGGACCTCGGGCAAGGCAAATTGCGACTGCAATTCGTTGTAGCGCTGCTCCATTTGTTCCAGGCGGTCCAGCATTGTCGGGGCACTCCGTGCTTTCAGGTTTTGGACGAGTGAATTGTTAACGGAAAAAGCGCAGAAGGGCTGTTTGCGGCGGGCGCCGCTAGAGCAGGGCCGGAATGGGCTGATGAAGAGTCACAACAGCTTTATTTTAGCGCGAAATGCGAAAAACCATTCCAATAACCCACCCAAGCGGAGCTTGGATGGGGCCCCCACTAAAAGCGGGACTGACGTTGCTACATGCCGCCTTTGCCGAGCAGGATGCCGATGCCGTAGGTGACGGCGCCTTCAACCGCACCGACGAGGGTCATTTCGAGGCCGGAAGACCACCAGGAGCGCACGGTAATGAGCGACTTGGCAGCGCCTACGGCGAAGTGCGCGGCGAGCGACACGACGGCGGCGGCGACGATGGCCGGAATGCCTTGCAGGAAGAAGAAGGGAATGACGGGAATGATGGCGCCGACCGCGGTGGAGAGGGCGCCGGAGGTGGCGGAGACCATCGGGTTGGCGAGAGCTTCCTCCGAGGAGCCAAGGCGCTCGGCCGATAATGCACGCAGCAACTGATCGGGATCGCTGGCGATGTGATTGACCATGTGCAGCGCATCTTCTTCGGGCAATCCCTTCACCTGGTAGTAGAGCGAGAGCAGTTCGCGGGCTTCGGGGCCGTTCATCTGGATAGCTTCTCGCTCGCGGGCAATTTCAGCGTGGTAGATTTCGCGCTCGCTTTTTGCGGCGAGGTAAGCGCCAGAGCCCATAGAGAGCGCCGAGGCAATCATGCCGGAGAGGCCGGCGAGCAGCACATATTTGGGATTGCCGGCGGTTGCGCCAGAAACGCCGGAGACGATGCCGAAGATTGCGCCGAGGCCGTCGTTCACGCCGTAGATGGCGTCGCTGATCCAGGCACCGGGTTGCTTGCGCCCCTGGTTGCGCTTGGCCAGCATTTCTTCCAGTACGGCCTTGGCGTCGATTTTGGTAGCGCCGGCCGGTGCCTGGTAGTGGCCGCGCAAAAGCGAGCCAAGTTCGCGATAGTGATCTTTCTCGTCCTGGATGACGTGCTCGAGGATGGCGACCGATCCCTCGTCGCCGAGGGCCTTGAGCTGCTCGCCGTAGCGCGCAATGTCGCGGCTTTCTTCGATCTCGAGGCGGCGCAGGGCCATGCGCATGCCGCCGGCGCGGTTGGCCAGAGAATCGGCCTGGCCCCCGGGGCCTCCGGAGTAGACGGGGTCGGCTCCGCCGAGTTCCTTGATGCGGCCTTCCCACAGCGCGGCATGCTCGATTTCAGCCTGAGCCAGATGGCGCAACACCTGCGCGCGGACCGGGTCAGTGTCGCGGTCGGCCAGCGTGTTGTAAGTGTGATAGCCCTCCATCTCGGCTTGCCAATTGCCTTCAAGGGCCGCAAGGATCTTTTTGGTTCTGGCGCCGCTCAGCATTGCGATCGGCATTGCGCTCACCTCGCTTGTTCCTGAGCATAGCGGAAATCGCGGCTGCTGAGATAGCGTTCGCGGCCAGGCGTAAACAAAAAGACGGACGAGGAGCGCTTTCTCCGTCCCGGGCGCACTTCGGTGCAATCCACTCCGACTTCGCGCTCTGACGTATAGTGTTGTGAGCAGCGGAAAACCGGATTTCGAGGCACTGGCAGATATCGATCGCCAAAACGCTGTCTGCGTCCAGAGATCCAATTGCGGGGCAGGCGCAAGGTCTGTGTTCGTCTGGTACGAACCGCCGATCTTCATTCCACCAGTCCATGAAAGCGGGGAAAGATATTTTATGGCAGCAAGCGCAAAAGGTTCAGCGCCTCTTACATTGCCGGGCTACTTTGTTCCGTTCATCACCGTTACGGCGCTGTTTCTGGCGTTCGGATTCGTCACCACGCTGAACATGGCGCTGGTTCCGCATCTGCGGTCGATCTTCAACGTTGGTTACAAGTCGGCGATGCTGGCGGAATCGGCATTCTTTCTCGCCTACTTTGTATTTTCTGCGCCGACCTCCAAGCTGATCGAGTGGATTGGCTACAAGAAGACAATGGTGGTCTCGCTCTTCATCCAGGTGGTGGGCTGCCTGTTGTTCATTCCGGCGGCCAGGCTTGTGAATTTCCCGCTCTTCCTGACCGCTTCATTTGTTGTGGGCGCGGGCGTGACGGCGCTGCAAACTTCCGCGAACCCGTACACCGCAATTCTGGGCCCGGAGTCCAGCGCTTCAGTGCGGCTGACGCTGGCACAGGCATTCAACTCCATTGGGACGACCGTGGCTCCGGTCTTCGCCGGTGCATTCATCCTGACCGATCCCACCAAGTTTGCCACGCCGGCGGCCATTGCAAACACAGTTCGCTTGCCATATATCGCCATCGCGGGCGCGCTGCTGCTGCTCGGTATCGCCGTGGCGTTTTCTCACTTGCCCCACATCGACCAACCGCCATCGTCCCATCCCGCAAAGGAGGGCGGCGCACGGGCGAGCCGCAGCGTTTGGAGCTACCGGCACACGGTACTGGGCGCGCTGGGCATCTTCCTATATGTCGGTGTGGAAGTCGGCCTGGCGTCGATCGCGGTGAATTACTTCAAATCGCAAGGTATGAGCTCGCTCAAAACGGCATCGGACTTGGCGTCGCTCTACTGGTTTGGCGCACTTGTGGGCCGCCTGCTCGGTTCGTGGATCCTGACCAAGGTGCAATCAGGCAAACTGCTCACGATCTTTGGATTCTGCGCTTCGGCATTGCTGCTGACGAGCATGTTTACTTCGGGCAGCGTGGCCATATGGACCCTCGTGCTGTGCGGGTTTTTCAACTCGATCATGTTCCCGAATATCTTTACACTGGGCATCGCCGGGCTGGGCCCGATGACGAGCAAGGGGTCGGGGCTGATTATGACGGCAATCGTGGGCGGAGCGATAATCCCGGCGCTGCTGGGCGCGGCGGCAGATCGCTTTGGAATCCAGCACGCGTTCGTCCTTCCGCTCATCTGCTATCTCTACATTGCCTGGTACGGGATGTGGGGATCGAAGCCGGCGAAAACAGCTTTCAGCTCTTAGCTGTCAGCTCTTAGCTCGATTGCGGGCTCTTCGGAGAAATTCGCGTTTTCTGTCACGGCATGGAAGGAAATATGGTGTCGACTTCCGGCGGAGTCATAGATGAAGCGCAAGGTAAAACCGCGCGCTGAAAAGCAAAGCACCGGCGGCCTACTGATTGCCCTTGCCGTGGCTCTGTTCGTCCTGCTGCTGTTGCTTCGGATGATCGCTTTTGTTGCCGGACATGGGCGGCACCATTTCTGAGAGTAGATAAAGGACCCACCCTAGCCACAAGAACAAGGACGTGGCGAGGGTGGGGACCCAGCAGGTCAGCGAACAGCTTGGCTGCTTGAAGAGCCTTTGCCCCGAGCAACAGACCACGCCTTCTCATACTTTGAGCGAATATAAGCGGAGTGCTTCAGGTGCTGGAGTAATCCCGCGTGGCCGTCGAGAAATCCCAGGCGGAAGACGTAGTTGTAGAGAAATGTTGCGGCGGGATTGATACGCGCATTCCAGAAGAGCCATGGCCAGGAGCGGCCGGCGCGGCCTGATTCCACCAGCGCCCGCGCGGCGATGGTGCTATAGCGGTTCATGTGCTCGATGTAGTCATCCATTGTTGGATAGCAATGGTGGATCAGGTGGCCTTTCAGCAGGTCCGATGGCCCGTCAGCCTGCATCGTCTCGTGGACGGGCTGATGCTTGAAGCGCGCAGTGCCTCGTCGGAAAAGACGAAGTTTCGGATCGGGCCAGTAGCCGCCATGGCGCAGCGGCCGGCCGAGGAAATGGTTGAGCCGGGGAACGCGATAGGCGTTGAATCCGGGCTCGCCGGCAAGAAGCGCCTGAATCTCCTGAGCCAGCTCGGGGCTCACCTCTTCGTCGGCGTCGAGCGAAAGGATCCACTCGCCGGTGGCATGGCCGATCGCCGAATTCTTTTGCGCGGCAAAGCCCTTCCACGGCTCTTCGAAGAGGCGCGCGCCGAAGCTCTGTGCGACGGAACGCGTCGCGTCCGTCGAGCCGGAATCGACAACGACAATCTCGTGCGCCCAGCGTACGCTCGCCAGAGTGCGCGCCAGATTGGCCGCCTCGTTGAGCGTGATGAGCGCCACCGAGAGTGTGTTGGGCATCGAGGGAAGGATAAATCAGAGAGCAAGGGAGCAAGAGGACGAGGGAGCGAGGCAGCGAGGGAGCAAGCACCGAGGTAACATGAGATTTCATCGAGATGGCGCCAAACCGATGCTATGCTCGGTCGCATGACAGAGTTTCCAACCAATCCGACGCGTCTTGACTCCTACAAGAATTTCAACTTTCGCATGAAGTGGGATGGGCAGTACATTCCGGCGATTCTGCGAGTATCGGGGCTGATGCGCACCACGGAAGTGGTAGAGAATCGCGCCGGCGGCGACCCGAGCACGAGTCACAAATCGACGGGGCTGACGCAGTTTCAGCCCATCACGCTGGAGCATGGGCTGACCGATGATCCCGCCTTCGAGAACTGGGCGAACTTGGTTTGGAAGTACGGCGCGGCGCTGGGCTCGGAGATGTCATTGAACGAGTTCCGTAAAGACACTGTTCTCGAGCTATACAACGAGGCCGGGCAACTCGTCCGCGCGTACAAGGTGTATCGCTGCTGGCCCTCGGAATACCAGGCGATGTCACAGTTGGACGCGAACGTGGCCGCGACAGTGATTGAGCGCCTGGTGCTGCAGAACGAAGGTTGGGAGCGCGATACGGCGGTTGTGCCGCCGGTGCAGACGTAGCTTGTCGCGATCAGGATCCGCACAATCATCAACAAGGTAAACTTGCCGGTTGAATGCCAAACGAAACCTGCGTGACTTGAACGCTCGCGTCTCAGGCGCTTCGTGTCTTCGCCACGGCGTGATCGCGGCCGCACTTTTCCTGTTGACGCTGGGATGCGGCGATCTCCGCGCGGCGCCAAAGGTACTGCACGTCGATCCGCGGCAGACCGATCCTGCCATTGAGCAGGTCCATGGGCCGCATCTTGCCGTGTACGATCCACAGATTCTCCCAGTTCACCGGCTGTTCGTGTTCTTCCCGGGAACGGGGGCCAAAGCGGAAGGAAGCCTTACGATCGATAGCGCATTTGCGAGTTGGGGCTATCACGCGATCGGCCTGGACTACGAAAACAGTGTACTTGCTGCTGTGTGCGCGCACAGCCAGGACAGCGCCTGCTTTGACCAATATCGGGAAGCTATTGTGACCGGAGCTCCGGGGAGCGAGAAGATAAGCGTCGATCCTGCGAACTCGATTCTGAACCGGCTGGAAAAACTGCTGCTCTATCTAGTGAAGACGGATCCTACGGGGGGATGGGATGAGTTTGTGGAGGCGGGCAAACCGGCGTGGAGCCGCATTGTTGTTGCCGGCCACTCGCAGGGTTCGGGGCATGCTGCGTACATCGGAAAGTCGTTTCCGGTAAACAAAGTGCTGATTTTTTCCGGGCCGCAGGATTATCTGGACGATCTGACCGAGCCGGCGCCCTGGGAGGCTGAGCCGAGCGCGACGCCGCTATCGCGCTACTTCGCTTTCCTGAACGAGAACGATCCGTACAACGTGCATCACCAGATTGCAAATTGCGCAGTGCTGATGGGACTGGCCAAGCCGGAGACCTTGATGGTCGCGCCGGGGCAGGAGATTCGGGGAAACTACCAGATCCTCATCAACAACGAGACGGAGCGGCCTCACGGGTCCACACTGTTGCCCGAGTTTGAAAACGTGTGGAAGTACATGGCAGACTCAGGCGAAGAAGAGACGCGACTCAAGCCTGAAATGCCGCCTCCACCTCCACCCACTCCTGCGCGCTGAGCTCGAGTTGCGCCGCCGCGATGTTCTCTTCGAGATGCGCGACTTTCGAAGTGCCCGGAATGGGCAGCAGGACCGGCGAGCGTTGCAGTAGCCATGCCAGCGAAAGCTGCGCGATTGTTGCATCGTGCTGCCCGGCAATGCGGCTGAGCGAATGCGCGGCGGGGTGCTCCGGCTTGAGCATTTTTCCACCGGCGTAGGGATACCACGGCAAGAATCCGATGCCGCGCTGCTCGCAGTATTTGAGGGTTTCCTCGTGACGCCGGTCGGCCAGGCTGTAGCGATTCTGGATGGTCATGATGGGGACGATCTTTTCGGCTTCCTCGATCTCAGCCGGCGTGACCTCGCTTAGCCCGATGTAGCGAATTTTGCCCCGCTCCCGCATGCGCACGAGTGCGCCGAGAGACTCGTCGAGCGGCGTGCGGGGATCAATTCGGTGCAGTTGATAGAGCTCGATGCGCTCGAGCTTGAGACGGCGCAGGCTCATCTCGACACATTGAATCAAGTAGCCGGCGCGGCCAACATACTCGGTTTTGGCGGGGCCCTGGCGGGTAATGCCGCCCTTGGTGGCGATGACCACGCCGGCCGAATAGGGCGCGAGCGCTTCACCTATGAGCTGCTCGGCGATCTCGGGGCCGTAGGCGTCGGCGGTGTCAATGAGGGTGACACCTAGCTCGGCGGATCGGCGCAGCACGCGGCGGCATTCCGCCGGATCGACGGGTTCGCCCCAGGCACCCTCGCCCACCAGGCGCATGGTTCCAAGTCCGAGCCGATGCACGGGAAGTTTGCCGAGCCGATGCACGGGAAGTTTGCCGCCGATGAGGAAGGTGCCGCTGGCGGCTGTGGAAAGCGTTTGCGCGCTCATAGCGAGTTTGATGCTAACGGTGCGGGCGGGTGGGGGACAATGTGCGGGGGATCGACCTTACCTAGAGGGCGGCCGTTTGTTCGGAGAGAAGACGCAATTGCGTGCAGGGAACTACGCGGCAGCCGGCTGCGTAGATTAGTTTGAGGCAGTAAGGAGAGAAAGACATGAGCAGCGCTCCCTATCCGAATGCGCAAGCCATCTTCTACCAGCAGTACGAGACAGTCCGCCGCGATGAAGTCGTGGGCATTTTGCTGGCGCTGTTCCTGGGCACGTTCGGCGTGCATCATTTCTATCTGCATCGCACGGGACTCGGCATCCTTTACTGCTGCTTTTGCTGGACCGGCATCCCGACTCTCCTTGGTTTCATCGAGTGTTTCTTCATGCCGCGCCGGGTGCGGGAATACAACGCGATCCAGGCCGCTGCAATCGCGGCGTCGCTCGGCATCGCGGTGCCTGGATGGGGCCAGCCGGTGAACATTCCGACAGGCACGTCGCCGGTTGCAGCCCCGGTTGCAAGTTTCGCCCAAGCCTCAGGCTTCGTCTCGGCTGCGGGATTTGTCCCAGCGGTCGTTCCGGCCCCCCCGGCCGCTCCTGCGCAAGCCCCCTGCCCGAACTGTCAAAGGGTGAATCCGCCGGGCGCGAAGTTCTGCGTCGGCTGTGGACAAGCGTTGTAAAGGCAAGGAGCGAGTGAGCACGGGAGCAAGAAAGCTGACCAGCCGACAAGAGTCGTTCTAAAGCTACATATTTGCTTGCCCGGAGCGCATCGACTCGTTGAACTTCGGCTTGGTGAAATCGAGCGCAGCTTCCAGCATGGCCTGGTACTCGGCGGCGCGAGCCATGAGCGCGGGCGTGGCCGCGGCAAATTCCCCATCGAGAACCATGAGACCTTCGCCGGCCTCGTGGCCAGCCATGCGCAGCAGATCGGCTTCGCCGGTGTTCAGATACTGCGAGTCGCGCGGGTCGGCGATCCACACCGGCTTCGAGCCACCCAGCACGCCGGAGAGCCAGTAAACCTTGCTCAGCAGGTAGCGGAGCCGCTCGTTGTCATCGGTCTCGGTAAAGAGGAATTTCTTTTGCCAGCGGCTGTAGTAGCGCGTAGTCACTGGGACGGGCTGCCGGTTGCCGGACTTGAGGAACTCGAGTTGGCCCATGTCGACCGTTTTGCGGACGGCATTGTAAATGAACGTCTCAGCGTAGGGCTGCTCCATCGCGGGCACAATCTCGGCAAAGGTGAGAGTGACCGACGCGGAGATTTTGGCGTGCAGACCGTGTTCGCGCCCGTCTTCGAGCCGGATTTCGCCGTGGACGATGTAGGTGTCGGCGCCGGAGGTGGAACGATGGAAGGGCCACTGGAATTTGCGAAAGGCCAGCGGCAGACCACCAAGAGTGACATAGCTGTCAGGGCGCGGATTGCGTAGGCGCTTGGCTTCACCGGCGAGATGGGCCGTCATCTCAGGCAACAGATCCGGCTTATC
The DNA here is from genome assembly GCA_900290245.1 of Candidatus Sulfuritelmatomonas gaucii. Lineage (GTDB taxonomy): Bacteria > Acidobacteriota > Terriglobia > Terriglobales > Acidobacteriaceae > Telmatobacter > Telmatobacter gaucii. Next base: position 200,511 of record OKRB01000085.1, read on the forward strand.
AAAATCGAAGGTGTCACTCAGCTCCAGGTTGAGTGAGCGGCCAAGGGACTCTTGCCTGGGTAGGCCGAGTTCAAAAACCGCCGTTGGCTGGCCATTGAAGCCGGTACCTTGGGTGACGGAGACGAGATTGAGGCCGGCTTTTGCTGCTGCGCTTTCGAGCGATGCGACGATTGAGGTTTTCAAATCCGGAGACATGAGTGGGGAATCCTGCGGCTGAGATTGATGCAAGACCATTTTACAGCCCGGGAAACCGTCTATCCCGGCAGGAAACTCTTTGCGGAGATTGCTGTTTTTTGTTTCGTCCTTTCGTCGATGCCTTGTTCCCCGTTATGTCGGTCCATGCCGTTAGAATGACAACGTGCCGTCCGAAGAATCGAAACACATTATTCAGACCGAAAACCTGACCAAGGTTTATGCAGCCGGCCGAATCAAGGTGGCCGCCGTCCGCGCGGTTTGCATCGGCGTTCAGCCCGGTGAATTTGTGGCGATCGTGGGGCCGTCGGGTTCGGGGAAGTCAACACTCTTTTATCTGCTTGGCGGCCTAACGCGGGCTACCGAGGGGCGGGTAATCATTGACGGGGTGGATTTTGCTTCGCTCAATGATGCCGAGCGCACTCGACTGCGCAAACATCGTATCGGCTTTGTTTTTCAACGGTTTAACCTGCTTCCGACGCTGACTGGGCTGGGAAATGTTGAAATCGCCTACGAGGTAAGTGGACGCAAGGAACCGATGGACCAGCAATATCTTGAGCATTTGAGTGACCTTCTGGCCATAAAGGGCCGGCTCCATCACCGGCCTGCCGAGCTGAGTGGTGGCGAGCAGCAGCGGGTGGCCATTGCCCGGGCGCTCATCACGCGTCCGGCGATCGTGCTGGCTGACGAGCCGACCGGCAACCTCGACACCAAGAACTCCCACGCGGTGCTGCAGATGCTGCTCAGGTCGAACCGGGAGCTGGGCCAGACCACGCTGATGATCACGCACAATCCCGAGGCGGCTGCCATCGCGGGGCGCATCCTTTACATGCGGGACGGGCAAATTGTGAAGGAAGAGGCAGCATCGGGGTTTTAGCGGCTCTGTAACCGGCCTCCACAATCTTCTTAAAGCATTGACTCGGGCTGTTTTTCTTGTTATCTTGGAAAGGTTCGCAAGAACGCCGCTTGAAGTGTGCGCATGCACGCGGGCGGGGTATGGAAACCCCTTAGAAGGTAGTTAGAGGCGGGCGGTTTCCACGGCCAGGCGAGGTTGCCTGCCAGAAAAGTTCCCGGAGTCGCTCTTTTCTTGTGAGGGCAGGGAACATTCGCATCGGCGCCCGCGCGTTCCCCACCTGGGAGGGGCTATGCGGGCCGGAACCGACGATACGGCGCTGGCTTTTCTGAGTAATTGACAGAAAACGACCGGCGAACCGTCGCAGTTCTTGTCTGAGATCGGAACGAAGACAGACGCGAAGCAGCAACCATAGGGCTTCTGTGTGTTTGATTGGCTGAAATGCCAACCAGGACCAGAGCGGCCCGAAGGGCCTGTGCGCGGCTGTCGAACTGGAGTGTTACGGGTTTGTGAAGGCTAAGGAGTTTCGTTTTGCCTACGTTTAATCAGCTTGTCCGCAAAGGGCGTACGGCTCCGCGATACAAGACGGCGTCGCCCGCGTTGCAGGCCTCGCCGCAGCGGCGCGGCGTATGCACGCGCGTGTATACGCAGACGCCCAAGAAGCCCAATTCGGCCCTGCGCAAGGTGGCTCGCGTCCGGCTGACCAACGGGATTGAGGTCACGACCTACATCCCCGGCATCGGCCACAACCTGCAGGAGCACTCGATCGTGCTCATTCGTGGAGGCCGTGTGAAGGATCTGCCGGGCGTGCGCTATCACGTGATCCGCGGAACGCTGGATTCAGTGGGCGTGGCCGGGCGTAACCAGGGCCGGTCGAAGTACGGCACGAAGCGCGCCAAGGGCGGCGCTGCGAAGAAGTAGAAAGACGGCTTTTAGCTGTCAGCCGTCGGCTTGTTTTCCGGGCGCAATCGACGGTGGAGTTGGCGCGGAGAAACTGAAAGCTGGGGCTGAAAGCTAATAGCTGTATTGAGGATTTATGCCGAGAAAAGGGCACATTGCGAAGCGGGAAGTAGCGCCGGACCCAGTTTATGGATCCACGCTCGTGACCAAGTTTGTGAACTCGATGATGTGGGGCGGCAAGAAGTCGACCGCTCAGGGCATCTTCTACCAGGCGATGAAGACCCTCGAGGAAAAGGGCGGCGGCGATGACGCGCTCAAGCTCTTCAAGAAGGCCGTCGAGAACTGCAAGCCGCTGCTCGAAGTGAAGACGCGGCGCGTGGGCGGCGCCAACTACCAAGTGCCCATCGAGGTGAACCCCGAACGGCGCACTTCGCTCGCGATCCGCTGGCTGATTACCTACGGCCGCAGCCGCGGCGAAAAGGGCATGACCGACAAGCTTTCGAACGAGCTGCTGGACGCGGCCAACGGACGCGGCGCGGCCATGAAGAAGAAAGAAGACGTTCATCGCATGGCGGAGGCAAACAAGGCGTTTGCGCACTACCGCTGGTAGGAAACAGGGACTAGGACTAGAACCTGACTCTTCTGGACGAACGACTTAACCGCGGGGAAAGGGATCCCGCAAGGAATTGGAACCGTGGCTCGCACCGTACCTCTAAATCGCTGCCGAAACATCGGCATCATGGCGCATATTGACGCCGGAAAGACGACAGCGACAGAGCGCATCCTGTTTTATACAGGCATCACGCACCGGCTGGGAGAGGTGCATGAAGGCACGGCGACCATGGATTACATGGAGCAGGAGCAGGAACGCGGCATCACGATTACCTCGGCTGCGACCACCTGCACGTGGCGCGACGTGCTCATCAATATTATTGACACTCCCGGCCACGTGGACTTTACCGCCGAGGTCGAGCGCAGCCTGCGCGTCCTCGATAGCGCGGTGGCGTTGTTTGACTCCGTTTCGGGCGTTCAGCCGCAGACTGAGACCGTTTGGCGGCAGGGTGATAAGTACAAGGTTCCCAGGATTTGCTTTGTTAACAAGATGGACAAGAACGGCGCAGATTTCGAGCATGTTCTCGAGACCATCCGCAAGCGTCTGGGCGCGCGGCCTGTGGCTCTGCAGATTCCCATAGGCGCCGAAGCGAACTTCAAGGGCGTCGTCGACTTGGTCGAGATGAAAGCCATCGTCTGGCACGACGAGACGCTGGGCGCCGAGTTTTCCGTCGAGCCGATTCCGGCCGACCTGCAGAAGAAGGCTGAGGCTTTCCGCATGCAGTTGATTGAAGTGATAGCCGAGACTGACGATGTGCTGCTGGAAAAGTTCCTCGAGGGCGAGACGCCTACGGTGGAAGAGCTGAAGGTGGGCATCCGCCAGGCCACCATCGATCTCAAGGTCTTCCCGGTAATTTGCGGAAGCGCATTCAAGAACAAGGGCGTGCAGACCCTGCTCGACGCCGTCGTCGACTACCTGCCCAGCCCGCTCGACAAGCCCCCCGTTGATGGCATCAATCCCCACGATCATTCCAAAATTGAACACCGCAAATGCGACGACAACGAGCCGTTCTCGGCGCTGGCGTTCAAGCTGATCAACGACCAATACGGCAAGCTCTCGTTTATTCGCGTTTACTCGGGCACGCTCAAGACCGGCGACACGATCGTGAATCCGCGCACCGGCAGGACCGAGCGCGTGGGACGCCTGGTGAAGATGCATGCCAACAAGCGCGAAGACATAACGGAGATTCTGGCCGGCGACATCTGCGCGTGCGTGAGCCTGAAAGACGTGAAGACCGGCGACACGCTCTGCGACCCGCATCATCCCATTGCTCTGGGCGCCATCACTTTCCCCGAACCAGTGATTTCAGTTGCTATTGAGCCCAAGACCAAGGCTGATCAGGAAAAGATGGGTGTCGCTCTCTCGAAGCTGGCTGAGGAAGACCCGACCTTCAAAGTGCATACCGACGAGGACTCGGGGCAGACGATTATCAGCGGCATGGGCGAGCTGCACCTTGAGATCCTTGTAGACCGCATGAAGCGCGAGTACAAGGTAGAAGCCAATGTGGGCGAGCCCAAGGTAGCCTTCCGCGAGACGATCCGCAAGGAGGCAGAGGCCGAAGGCAAGTACATTCGCCAGACCGGCGGCTCGGGCAACTACGGGCACTGCTGGCTGCGTATCGAGCCCAACGAGCCGGGCAAGGGTTACGAGTTTATTAACGAGATCAAGGGTGGCGTGGTGCCCAAAGAGTACATCAAGCCCATCGACATGGGCGTACGGGGTGCAATGGAGGGGGGCGTTCTGGCTGGCTTCCCGATGGTTGATGTGAAGGTGGCACTCTTTGACGGCAGCTACCACGAAGTGGACTCCAATGAAAATGCCTTTAAGATTGCCGGTTCAGTCGCGTTCAAAGAAGCAGCACACAGGGCCAAGCCGGTGCTGCTGGAGCCGGTGATGGCGGTGGAAGTGACGGTGCCCGAGGAGTTCATGGGCGTGATTATCGGCGACATCAATTCGCGGCGCGGACGGATTGAGGGCATGGAACATGCAGCCGGCTCGCAGGTGATCAGGGCAATGGTGCCGCTCAAGGAGATGTTCGGCTACGTAAACGATATTCGTTCTTCCACGCAGGGCCGCGCGTCGTATTCGATGCAATTTGCGCGCTACGAAGAGGCGCCGCGCATGATTGCCGATGAAATCATCGGCCGTGCGCAAGGGAAATAGCTGCTAGCTTCTAGCCTGTAGCTTCTGGGTCGGCGGTGCGGGAGCGGATGGTTGAGGCTGGCATCAGCAGAATGAGGCTAGCAGCTAGAAGCTAGCGGCTGATTTTTAAGTTTTGGGGCTGGAGCCGGAATGCCGGCGCCCCGAGGTGTAACAAGCAGTATTTAGCCACGAAAGGGATTTGAGGCTTTTTATGGCGAAGGAGAAATTTGATCGTTCGAAGCCGCACGTGAACGTGGGGACGATTGGCCACATT
>OKRB01000038.1 GCA_900290245.1 Candidatus Sulfuritelmatomonas gaucii
TGGCGCAAAGGCAACGAGCATTACCGGGTGCTTCAGCCATGGATTCAGGTCGGGCCGGAGAAGCTGCAAAAGACCATCCTCCATTTCCAGGAGTGGGTCAAACAACGCGGTTTGCGCCCCATCGAAGCCGCCCACACGCGCCGCGGGCCGGGCGGCATCGAACAACTGCACGTCACCGAAAACAGCGATCCGCAATGGGAGAAGTTTTATCGCACGTACTACACGCCGGCAGATTTGCCGGAAAAGAAGACCGCGCGGCTGGCCGCCAAATTGAACCGGCCGCCCGAGTTGGTGGTTTTCGAGAAAGTGGGAGACGAGGGCAAATGCAATGAGTGCGGCGCGGAACTGCTCACAGGAGATTACCTGTTGATGGAGAAAGGCCAGCCTCTTTGTCTCACCTGCGGCGACCTGGACCGATTGGTGTTTCTCCCCGCCGGTGACACGGCATTATCGCGGCGGTCACGCAAGCACAGTTCACTCGCGGCAGTGGTGGTGCGATTCAACCGAAAACGCAAACGATACGAGCGGCAAGGTCTGCTGGTGACCGAGGAAGCCCTGGCCAAAGCCGAGGAGGAATGCGCGGCAGACGCACCCGCGCGCGCTACAGCCCGCAGCCACGCGGCGCTGGCACGTCAGGAAGAAGACCGTGAATTTGTATCCGCCCTGGCCCAGGCGATTTTGCGGCGATACCCTGGTTGTCCGACCGATGAAGCCCGCCGAATCGCTGAGCATACTGGGTGCCGCAGCAGCGGCCGAGTAGGCCGCTCCGCCGCCGGACGCGCGCTGGATGCGTCAGCGGTGGACCTCGCGGTGATCGCACACATCCGACATGAGCGCACAGATTATGATGATCGTTTAATGAGCGGCACGGAGCGACTCGACGCCCGTGCTCTGGTGCGGGAGGCGATTGACCGCGTCCTCGCGGAGTGGTCGGGCCTATGAACGAATCAGAACTTGCACCGGTACAAAGGCCCGTGCGTTTGGAAGCCAACAAGCCCAAATCGAAGAAGCCGCGTCGAACCACGAAAAAATGAACGCCGACAGAAGATCAATAGCAGGAACTGAAGTCCGGGAAAAGCTGCTGATAATCGCTGCTGAGATCGCGGAGCGCGGCAACGCAAACCTTACCAGGCTGACGGTCCTGAAGAAGTGGTTTGGTCACGCGGGGAGACTGCCTCCGTTCGCCATCTGGGTGGCGAGTCGGGCCATCTCGGGCAAGGGCAAAACCGGGGTTGAAGCGACCGAGCTTTTCCGCCAGGCGCGAGCACTGCTGGCCAAGGTGAACCCATACGCCCCCAAAGTGGATCGTAAATCGGCAAAGGTACTGCACGATCGGCTTCAGACGTTCCAAAATGAATACAAAAACCAGGAATGGGGCCCGGTGCGCATCATCCGCAACTGGGACCTCCTGCTCGTGGAGCAGGCGCTGGCCATCTGCGTCTGGTATTCTGACTCGCCCGCTCACGGATACAAACTGGCGGCGGATTATTGCCAGCATTACGATTCCCGCCACGGCAACGGTCTGAACGGACCCAGCCGCACGAAAATCGAAGAGATGGCCCGCTTCGTGAACAAGCTGGAA
>OKRB01000030.1:0-3229 GCA_900290245.1 Candidatus Sulfuritelmatomonas gaucii
TGTCCACTTGGGCGCCGGACCCGGCTCCCACGCGGTGCAGACCGCCGAGATCATGAAGAGATTTGAGGAGGCTTTGTTGCGGGAAAAGCCCGACCTGCTGATCGTCGTCGGGGACGTTAACTCTACCGTCGCTTGCGCTCTCGTAGCAGCCAAGGTTTCCTACGACGTGAGTGGATCCAGGCCGTTCATCGCTCACGTCGAAGCGGGTCTTCGTTCCTTCGATCGGGGCATGCCGGAAGAGATCAACCGAATCGTCACCGACCATCTGGCAGACCTGTTGTTCGTCACCGAAGAGAGCGGAATCAAAAACCTTCGCCAGGAAGGGATCGCCGATCACAAGATCCATTTTGTTGGCAACACCATGATTGACTCTCTTGTTGCTTTCAGGGATAAGGCGGGTCTCTCTCCCATCCTCGACACTCTTGGCCTGCGCGCTGGCAAGGGTTCATCCGGTCTCAAGAATGACGTTGCCAGGTACGCATTGTTGACGCTTCACCGCCCGTCAAACGTGGACCAACGCGAAAGCTTCCTGAGTATCCTGGAAGGCCTGCAGGAATTGACATCGTTGTGTCCCGTGATCTTCCCGGCACATCCCCGAACCCAAAAAAAGATTGCCGATTTCGGTTTTGAGGATTTCTTTCATCATCATTGCGAAACACGCGATGGCTCCCAAGCAATTAATGACGTAGCAAAGCGGCGGATCAGCATGATTGACCCGCTCGGGTATCTCGATTTCCTCTGCCTGATGGAGCACGCCGCCGTCGTTATCACCGACTCCGGCGGCATCCAGGAGGAAACAACCTGCCTCGGAGTACCCTGTGTCACGGTGCGCGAAAACACTGAACGGCCTGTCACGATCGAAGTGGGAACGAATATCCTCGCCGGCACCAGCGCCAGTGGCATCCGCGAAGCGACTCGACGGCAATTGGAATCAAAACGCGAGGCCGCAATTCCGGAGACCTGGGATGGGAGAAGCGCCGAGCGAATCCTCGATGTGATCTGCAGCGAACTCGCCAGGCACGATGCGAGTCTGTTTGCCTCCGTCGATCGCTGAGGCGCCGGAGCCAAGATGACGCCAGATTCATTAGGCGACATGGGTTGAGGACGAAACGTTGCCGCGATACGTGATCATTACCCCGGTTCGTGACGAGGAAGAGTACATCGGAAGCACGATCCAGTCCCTATGCAGCCAGACGGTGCGGCCGGAGGAATGGATCATCGTTAACGATGGCTCTACGGACCATACCGGAGAAATTGTTGATCGATTCGCAACCGAACACCCGTGGATCAAAGTCGTTCACCGCAAGAACAGAGGCTTCCGGAAGCCGGGCGGCGGTGTGATGGAGGCGTTTTATGAAGGCTACAAGGTCATCGAGCACCAGGACTGGGAATTCCTTGTCAAACTCGACGCCGATCTTACATTCGAACCCGACTACTTCGAAAAATGTTTTGAGCACTTCCAGCAGGACCCGAATCTTGGAATCGGCGGGGGAGAGATCCGTCACGAGGTCGCCGGCGAAATGAAGGCGGAAAAGAATCCGAGCTTTCACGTGCGAGGCGCGACCAAAATTTACCGCAGAGACTGCTGGGAAGCAATTGACGGGCTTTGGTCCGCTTCCGGTTGGGACACAATCGATGAGGTCAAAGCCAATATGAAGGGATGGAAGACACACACCTTCACGGAGCTGGGGCTCTTTCATCATCGTTTCACGGGAGCGGAAGAAGGATTGCTCCGCGACCGGGTGAAGCATGGGGTCGCCTGTTACGTCGCCGGATATCATCCCCTCTTTGTGGCTGCGAGCTGTGTGCACCGGCTGGCGCAGAAGCCGTGGGTGATCGGCTCTCTTGCCATTTTGTACGGATTCTTGAAGGCCCATGTGACGCGTCCGCCGCGTTTGCGTGATCGATCGTACGTTGCATACATACGAAGCCAGCAACTCCGCCGCCTCTGCGGCATGCAAACCATTTGGAGATGACCTCGCAAGCGGTCTTTAGATAAACGATGTGTGGCATCTGCGGCAAACTCGAATTTGACAGAGGTGCAGTCATCTCCCCCGCGCTCATCAAGGGGATGATGAATGCGATGCACCATCGCGGCCCGGATGACGAAGGCTGTTATCTGTCCGGCAACATCGCCCTCGGCTTTCGCCGGCTGTCCATCATCGATCTTCAGAGTGGCCATCAACCGCTCTCCAACGAAGACGGCACCATCTGGATCGTATTCAACGGGGAAATCTACAATTACCAGGAATTACGTACCTACCTTCTGGGCAAGGGTCATCTCTTCAAGACCAAGACCGACACGGAAGTGATCGTTCACCTGTATGAAGAGCTGGGGCCGGCGTGCCTGGAACGGCTGCGTGGAATGTTCAGCTTTGCGATTTGGGACGGGCGCACCGGCAGCCTCTTCCTGGCGCGGGATCGCGTTGGCATCAAGCCGCTCTATTACCGATTGACCGACGATTCGCTGATCTTTGCCTCTGAAATCAAAGCCATCCTCGCCGATCCGTCGGTCCCACGCGAAATCGCGCCGGAGATGATCGACCGNNGCGGAGGAGCGACTCCTCCACCTTCTGTCAGAAACTGTGAAGATGCACATGATCGCCGACGTGCCGGTCGGCGTTCTCCTGAGCGGCGGGGTCGATTCCACTGGAGTTCTCAGCCTCGCCGTGGAAGAGACGGGCAAGAAGATCAGCACCTTCACCGTCGGTTTCAGCGGGAAGGACTTTGCCGATGAGAGGCCATTTGCGAAGCTGGCCGCCGACAGATTTGGCACGCAGCATTACGAGATGACGATCTCGGCCGCTGACTTCGGCGCCTTTCTGCCCAAGTATGTTTGGCACATGGAAGAGCCTGTTTGCGAACCTCCCGCCATTGCGCTCTACTATGTCTCAAAATTGGCGAGGGATCATGTCACGGTCCTTCTCTCGGGCGAGGGGGGCGACGAGGCCTTCGCCGGATATAGCAACTATCGAAATCTGGTCTGGCTTGAACGGATCAAGCGCGGCGGCTCCGTGGTCAATGCTGCTTTTAACACAGGGCTCTCTCTCTGGACGACCGTTTTTGATCCCTCTCGCTTTGCCAAGTACAAGCCTCTCCTGCATGATCAATTTCCCGACTACTACTACAGCCGCACCTCAAATCCGTATCGCACCACGGGGAATAGTCTGGGCGAAGTCTATTCCGCGAGTTACCGATCAGCGCTTGATCGCGAATACAGCTTACAGCC
>OKRB01000030.1:3239-3556 GCA_900290245.1 Candidatus Sulfuritelmatomonas gaucii
TATATAGATTCGAAAACGTGGCTGCCTGACGATCTTCTGATCAAAGCGGACAAGATGACGATGGCAAATTCAATCGAATTACGCGTGCCTTTGTTGGATCACAAGGTCCTGGAATTTGCCGCATCTCTCCCGCCCGGGATGAAGTTGCACGGCGCAACGACGAAATACATTCTCAAGAAGGCGCTTTCCAAAAGAATCCCGCGAGAGATCCGCGATCGCAAGAAAGCTGGATTTCCCGTTCCCTACGGATCCTGGATTCGCAACGAGCTTAAGGATTTGGTTTGGGGCATACTTCTCGACGACAGGACGATCAGTCG
>OKRB01000030.1:3566-5787 GCA_900290245.1 Candidatus Sulfuritelmatomonas gaucii
GGATTACTCCAAGGAGATCTTCTCTCTGCTCAGCTTGGAGCTTTGGCAGCGAATTTTCTTGGAAGATCAACATGGCGCCGCGGAGCGCCCTCGGCAAATTGACTGGAGACGCCCTCAGAAGGACGCTTTTGTTTCCTCTTGAATCCCCTCGCATTTTACGTATGGTAGGACTTTCATATTCGTTGCGATGTATCGTCTTTCACAATGTTTCGGCCGCGCCGTCTGCGTTTACAGCAGGAATCAATGTGAACACGTCGCCGCAGCGGTTTGAAAAGACACTGCGATTTTTGACAGCGCATTACCGGCCGGTGAGCCTTGAGGATGTCATCACCGACTGCGAAGGGCGCGGGTTGCCGTCTCGGGCACTGCTTGTGACCTTCGATGACGCCTACTCATCGGTGGCCGAAGTTGCGGCGCCACTATGCCGGCAGTTTCATGTGCCGGCGGTTTTCTTTATCAATGCAGCGTTTCTCGATAATCAACGGCTCGCCCCGGACAACCTCGTCTGCTATGTGGCCAATGTCCTGGGGATCGACACGATCAATACCGCCATCCGCGCAGTTCGCGGCGATGAAGCGCTCCGAGTTGCTTCTCTCTCCGAAGTGTTCGGCATCTTTTTGCCGGCGCTATCGTTGGCGGAACGGGAAACTTTTCTTGCGGTTCTGCGTGAGTTGGCGGGCATCGACGAGAGACGGACTGCGCACGAAGCCGGTTTGTATTTGACCGCCGAGCAGTTGCGGGGGCTCAAGTCTTTCGGTTTCGAGATCGGAAATCATACCTATACACACACATACTTCCGGTCTTTGTCGCGGCAAGACTTTGCCGCAGAGATTGACCGAAACAAGGAAGAACTGGAGTCCCTGTCAGGAACGAATGTTCGTTCATTTAGCCAGCCGTATGGTTCTTCGAAGGATCTCAGCTCCGAGTTGAGAGGTCACCTCAAAAACTCAGGGCACCACGCGATCTTTTTGAGTGAAAGCGTCGCTAATCCTCGAAGGCCTGATCTGTTTCGCCTGGACAGGATCAATAGCTGCGCGAGGAATGACAAGACGTTGTTTTTTGAAATCGAAGTGTTGCCTCGTCTTCGCGCGATACGAAACCGCCTTTTTCAAAATGCCGCGTAAGCTTGGGGTGTATCCATTCATTGACTTTCGGATGGGAAACCTGCACTGAATCGTGATTAAGACCGCAATTGAAGAGATGGGAGCCTATGGCTGAAAAGCAGAATAGAATGAGCCGTGACGCGTTCCTTTTGGAGATCGATGAAATTCTTGGTCTGTGCCCTGGGACACTTAAGGGTGAAGAGAAGCTGGAAGAACTACACAACTGGGACTCGACCGCTCTAATTGGAGTCATTGTTCTGGCCGAATCAGCAAGCGAGAGACATATCTCTCCCGATCAGGTTGTGAATTGCTCAACAGTTGCCGATCTCGTGTCGCTCGCTGGTGTCGACGACAGATCCTCGTAACACGAAGATGCCGGCGACGATCCCAGCAAGCCGGATTCCCAAGCGGCAAATCGATCACCGTAGTGGGGCGCCAGTCATCTTGACCGCCAAAGCAGCGCGCATGTTGCGTTTGGGATCCTCGACGGCGCCGGAAACGAATGCAATGCCATCAGATGTTCTGAAAGACCTGCAGTTCCCGGTTACAGCGTCAGATCTTCTGCGCAAACGTCTCTCCCTGAAACGAGCGCTCCTTGCCCAGCCGAACCTGCTTTCGACCCGGATCGCCATTCTCGGCGGTTCAACAACCACCGAGGTCCGCAACATGCTGGAACTGTTTCTCCTCGCTCAGGGAGTTCGCGCGGACTTTTACGAATCCGGCTACAACCGTTACTCCGAGGACGTTCTCTTCGAGAATGAGGATCTCAGGAACTTTAGGCCCGAATTGGTTCTGATTCACACGACGTGGCGCAACGTGTCCCAGTTTCCTAAACTCATGGAGCCCGAGGCGGAGGTCGAAGAGAGAGTACAGCGGGAAGTTGCCCGGTTTGTCTCCCTCTGGGAACGAATTCAATCAAAGCTTGGCGCCCTGATCATCCAGAATAACTTTGATCTCCCCATTCCAAGGCCCTTGGGAAACCTCGAAGCATCGGAGTCGTATGGCCGAGTCCATTTCCTTATGCGATTGAACGCTGAATTCGCTGCCTACGCGCGCCAGCATCCCCAGTTGCTGATCAATGACATTCATTATCTCTCCGCGAAATTAGGGCTCGACGA
>OKRB01000105.1:0-18201 GCA_900290245.1 Candidatus Sulfuritelmatomonas gaucii
TCGGAACGCGCGGCCTGCCACAAGAGCGCGGCGATGATGGCGGGAAGACCGGCATACAAGGCGAACCATTCCCAACGGAAGATGCCGGCGCCGCAAGCGACGAGCAAGTAGGGGACGGACAGGAGAGCGGGAGAGGTGAGCCGCGCCCACAGCGGAAGAGCCTGCACGCGAGTGGCGGCCGCCTGCGGAAAAAACGCAAAGGTCAAAAACGGAATGAGGGTGAGAACGGCGGCGACCAGGTTGGCGGGAGTAACGAAATGCATCCACTCCATCGTGTTCATGATGCGCCTAGGTCTCGAAGGACAACTGAGATGAGGAGAAGATCGGCGCGGAAGGCTTAGGCTCTGAGGCGAGTTCGTACACAAGCCGTTCGAGGACGAGGCGCTTGTCGGGCGGGGAGGAGCGGAGCTCGAGATCGGCGCGGGCGACGAGGCGCAGCGCGCGTGTGAGGTCGCGGCGGCTCTTGTAACGGCGGGCCTGGCGGATGAGATCGTCGGCGGCGAAAGGCGGCATGCGAAAGCCCTGCCACAGCGCCTGCCAGATAGCGCGCGAGTCGCGCACATTTTTCTCGAGAATGACCAGCATCTGCCGGAAGGTGCGGGCCAGCATGTAGAGATGGCCGATGGCGGAGTCTTCGCCGGCATCGGAGCTGTTGAGAAGGCCATGCAAGAGGGCGAGCGCGCGCACGCGATCACGAGCGCTGATGGCGTCAGTGAGCTCGTAGAGCGAGCGCTGCTTGGCGGCGAGCACCAATGTTTCCACGTCGCCCAGGGTGATTTTTCCGCGGCCTGAAGCGTAGAGCAGAAGCTTTTCGAGCTCGGAGGAGACGAGCATCATGTCGGCGCCCAGCGCGTCGACCAGCTCGCGCGCGGCGTCGGAGTCCAGGCGCAGGCCCGACTCCTGTGAGGTATTGACAGCCCAGCGCATGGCATCTTCCTCGTTGACGCGGGCCAGCTCGACCATGCCGCAATGCTCGCCCAGCGTTTCGCTGAGGCGTTCGAAGCGGTTCTTGTCGTCGAGCTCCATGCGGCGAGCGTCGGAAGGGATGCGCAGGAAATCGGCGATGAATAGAAGGAGCGCTTGCGGATTGGGCGAGCGAAAGTAGCGATCGAGCGCGGCGAATTCTTCCTTCTTCGCGCCGCGCGTGTAGAGCTGGCGCACATTGCGGATGAAGATCACCTGGAAGGGCGCCATCAGGGAGGGCGTTTGCGCGCGGTCGAGCACTTCAAAGATGGAGGTGGTGGCAAGGTCGAGATCGGAGAGGCAAAAGTCACGGAGATCGGAGGGGACGAAGGCTTTGATGACCGCGGCGCGGCAGCGGTCGAGGAAGAAGATCTCATCGCCGGCCAGGACGTAGCCGGATCTCAGCTTGTGGGTGCCCGCGGCGGCAGCCTCAATCTCCGCGACGAAGCGCGAGACGGCTGCGAAACCGGGACCTGAGCGGGAGGCGTTCAAGAGTTCCGCTCCGATGTAGCGCGCAGAGATACCGGATTTCTCATGCGGCTCCAGAATACAGTTCTCCAAGGCGCGTGGCCAGCGCGGAAATCAGGGCAGGAATCAAGAGATACGCGGCTGCGAAGGCGGAATCAATGTGCGGCGTGCGCCGTTTCTTCGCCGGATGATCGCTTGGCCGCAGCGGGATACGAGATTTCGAATTGGCTGATGACCACGCTGTTTCCGAAGGGAACGGAGCCCGTCCATGCAACGCCTGCGCCGCCGAACTTGCTGGGATCGATGGTTCCTTCGAGTGACAAAGTGTCTCCGTCGGTGGTGTTGGATCCCTTGGCGGTGAATTTCGTGCCGGTGATCGTGAGCACGATTGAGGTGTTGGGCTTGAAGACGCCGGTGAGCTGCTGCTGGTCGTTTACCGGGTGACCGATGCCGTCGACGACCTGGTAGAGCTGGAACATGCATTTATCGGCGGCCTGGATGGTGCGCCAGAAGCGCAGCGAGTAGCCGTTGCGGGTGCGCGGGTCGTATTTGATGAAGATGTCGGCCTTCTGATTGCGCGGTCCGGCGTTGTCGTCGGGCGAGCCGGCGATACCGAAGCCCTGGCCGGCGGTCTTCTCGGGAGTGAGGACGACTTTCACCCGCATGTCGCTCGTTGGCGCGTCGTTTTGGTAGAGAAGCTGCGCGCCTTGCAAGGCAATGCGCAGGCCATAACCATTCACGAAATTGTCGCCGACGGAGGAGGTCCAGTTTCCCAGCACTGTCCACATGCCGCTGACGTAATCACTGTCGGAGGTTTCGACAAAGTTGCGGAAGTTGGGATTGATGTTTTTCCTGGTTTCGGATGAGTTGATCGCCTTTGCAGAAACAGCAACGGTTTCGGGGCCGGGATCGCTGATGTTGTGCTTGGGGCGGATGGCGACTTCAATGTATTTGCCGACGAAGCCGGGCGTCAGCGTGAGCTGCCGCAGCGGCTGATCGCCGCGACTGACGGCCACCTCGCGCCGCATGGAGCATTGCGCATCTTTGCAAATGTACCAGTCGATGAGGGACTGGTCGATGAGGGATTGATCTGGGCGCCCGCCGAGATTGAGAGCGTAAGAAACGGCGATTTGACCGTTGGCGGGAGGCTGGAGTTTGGGGCTGCGCGTGAAGGTGGGCGGAGCGATATAGGCGGGCTCGACGTAGATGTGCGAGGTGACGTAAAAGCCGTTCGCAGCGGTGGCGCGGACGGTAACGTATTGGGCGTGGTTGGTGGAGTTCCAGCCGCTGACCATGGTGGTTGGTCCGCTGGTGTCGCTGAGCTTGATGAGATTTGAAGTGGTGGACCAATGGATGGGTGTGCCGGAGGCGCGAGCGGGCTGGACGCTTGCCTTGAGCGTGACGACAGCGTTTGCATCTGGCTGGAGGTGGCCGCTCATGACCGCGTACTCCGGTCCGGTGCTGCGGATCGAAGCGTTGCCGGGCGGTTCGGTGTTGGCGAACGGGTCGCCGGGTTGAGCGGCGGGACGATGCTCACCGATTCCCGGAGGGTACGTTGCCGCCAGCGCCATGCGGAAGACGTCGCTGCCGTCGTTCTCGTATTTAGCGCGGACGCCGGCGGGATCCCAGTCATCGACCTGACCGTTCGGTGTGGCGCGTAGCAGATTCCATGGATTGAAGGCGCGGGCCTCTTTCGCAGTGAGCTCGCGCGACAATGTGAAGGTGTGAGGGCCGAGGATGCTGTCGTAGATGACGGCGGGCTTGCCGCTCGCGTCCTTCGTCTCATAGGTGAGCGAGTAGAGATTTTGCCGCACGGGTGCTTTCCAGACCATCCATGCTACGGGAGATTTTGGCGTGTTGACGGGCATGGTGCAATAGATAAGCGCGACGGGATTGCGAAAGCCTTTGTAGAACTCCAGGCCGCGCGCTGCTTTGAAAACGGTGTTGATGAAAGCGATTCCCGAGGACGACATGACGCCGTTGCCGGTGGGGAAATACACTTCGGAATCTTCCCAGACGCCGGTGTTGCCGCCGCCGATGAAATCGTCGGTGCCTTCGACATAGACATTGGTGAAGTAGGAGCGAGTGGTGCGGATGAACAGGGTGTCGAGGCGGCCGAGAAAGGCGACGTGCGAATAGACGTGCTTGTCCCCATCGGCCTGCAGAGCCACGGCCTGCGTGATGACCGGCGAGCGCATCTTGAGGTCTTTTGAAGCATCGCCGGGATAGTCGTAGTCGAGATTGCAGTAGTTCACCAGCGTGAGATTCATCATGGTGAAGCCGGTGGCGTTGACCATGAAGATGTAGCCGTTGTTCGACGCGCCTTCCTTGTTGCCGCGGTTGTCGGCGAGGACCACGTTGCGGCGGTCGTTGGTGAGGCCGAGCAGCGTGATGTAGTTCTTGGTGATGGTCATGCTCGCTTCGGTTTCGCCGCCGCGGAGAAAGTAGACGTCGGGCTTGATGCCGATCACGGTCGGGTGGTCGGGCGTGCCAGCGGGCGCGACGGCGTAGGCTGCCTGGAGAGTCCTGAACTTTTTCTGCGCGGGGTCATCCTGCGACAGGGAACTGTCGACGAGGTAGTCGTAAGCATAGGCTTGGGTATCGAAGGGGACGCCGGTATAGCCGTTGTAGGGCTCGCCGCGCATGTTGTCCTGCGCGCGCACGGTGGGGCCGGCGAAAACGATCATGAATAAAGCGAAAAGAACTCCCCAACGGCCGCGATGGTTCTTCATGGAGTCACCTCGTTTTCGTGGTCAGACCACCCGGCAAAACGATAGTGGGGCCGCAGCGGGAATGTCAATTCAAGAATTCCGGGGCACAAATTCCGGCGTTTCAGGTGGAGTCGGTCAGAAACCTTCAATCACGTCAGCGACAAGTTGCCGGGCAAAGTCTCGCGACAGGCGTTGCAGGGCGGCGGGATCTTCCTGAAGGAAAGTAGGCAGATTGGTGGTGGACTGGTATTGCTGGCGGAAGACGTAGTTGTTGTTCCGGTAGAGAACTTTGCCGTCTCTGGCGTTGAGCGTGACGGACGCCACGATGGTGATGATGAAGCTTGACGACTGCTGCGTGGCGACGTTGTAAGTGAGCGGCACGGTGGATTGCTTGAGGATGGTTCCGTGCAGCACGGCGTCGGCATCGGCGGCATCTTTGGAGACGATGCGAAAGTGGGTGCGTGCCGCGAATTCCTGAATGACCGCTTCGGTCATCGCAGTTTCGGCGCCGCTTGAGTCAGCGTGGGTGGCGAAAACCGGCACGGCAAGCGTCTTTACATCGGGAGGCAGATGCGTGGCAGCGCCCAAAGTGTGGTAGCCGCAGCCGGTGACGGCAGCGAATAGCGCCGCAAGCCCCAATGCAAAGAATCGGCGAGTCATGCTCAACCCAGTATAGAAGCGCGGAGCATTGGAAGAACGAATGCCGCTGCGGGTCTGCGCGCGCGGGTCGTTGCCGAAGGTCAGAGGTTTTTCCGAAAATGGACGCATCGGTCGACAACTTCAAATCCCAGCGCGGCGTGCGCGCGGTCTGATCCGACTTCAGTGATCAGCGCGTCTGAAGCCATCTCGGTGCAGCCCTGCGCCCGGGCCCAGTCCTCGGCTGCTCGCATGAGGGCGCGGCCGATTCCGCGTCCACGGTGCCCGGGGCCGACAAACCATCCCTCGACAAAACCAACCGCATGCGCGGTGTCGCAGCCGTCGGCGTGTGAGCGCAGACCGGCATCGAGAAAGCCGACCAGTGCTCCGTCTTCGCTTTGCGCGACGAAGACGACTGCCGGAAGGGTGCCGGACATTCCTGTGGACATGACGGCGTCGAGTTCCTGCGCTTGCTCCTCAACGGAGCTGCCAGGCCATAGCTGTGTGCGCATCGCGACGATCTGATCCCGATCGCCCTTCTTCGCCAGCCGAACAGTATGCATCACGCGCCTCCGTTTCTTAAACCCACGCTGTCGCCAGTCTGCCCAGCCCGGGCGACGGCAGCTTGAGGCCGTCGGCCGGCCCGTCTCCACGATTCGCAGTGTAAACGAGTACTTATACTGGAAAGAATGACGGCGCCATCCCAGGATTCCTCTTCGACCAGCGCGTTGCCGCGCTGCATTGTGCTTACGGGTTTCATGGGCTCGGGCAAGACGACAGTGGGCCCGCTGGTGGCGCGGCGGCTGGGCTGGAGTTTTGTGGATGTAGACGATGTGATTGCGGCCGAGGCGGGCTGCACGATTCCGGAGCTCTTCCGCCGGGACGGTGAGGCAGCTTTTCGCGAGCGGGAGCGGGCGACGATTGCGCGGCTGGCCGGCGGCGACGCGCTGGTCCTGGCCCTGGGCGGGGGCGCCATCGAAGACGAGGAAACGCGCACGCTGCTGCTCACGGCGCCGGATACGCTGATGGTTCACATGGAAGTTGAGCTGGCCACGACGCTGGCCCGGTGTGGCGGCACTGAGCATCTGCGGCCGGTGCTGGCCGACGAGGCGAACCTGGCCGACCGTTACGCGAGGCGGCTGCCGCACTATCGCACGGCGCATGTGTCGATTGCGGTGGATGCGCTGACGCCGGAAGAGGTGGCGGAGGCGATTGTTAAGGCTGCGTTGGGGCGGCCGGCCGACCCGCAAAATAACTGAACACGTTCAAAAAGTGCTTGACACGGATGCGGGCTTGGCGCATCCTAATTTTGAACATGTTCAATTCAATGACCAAGACGACATTGACCACCAAGGCCGAGGCAACCCGCGACCGCATCGTGGACGTGGCGCTGGACCTGTTCCGGCGCCAGGGCTTCGAGCAAACCACGATGCGCGAGATTGCGGCAAAGGCCGGGGTTTCGCTCGGGTCGGCCTACTACTACTTTGAATCGAAGGAAGACCTGGTGATGGCGTTCTACGAACGGGCCATGGAGGCGATGGCGCCGAGGATCGAGGCTGCGCTGAAAAGTGCGGTCAAATTCGAAAAGCGGCTGGAGGCGATTTTGTCGGTGAAGTTCAGCTATTTTCAGCCCAATCGCGCATTCCTTGGCGCCCTGTTCCGCCATGCCGCCGATCCCGAGAACCGGCTTTCTCCATTCAGCGAGGCGACGCGGCAGATTCGGGAGCGCGACCAGATGTACTTTGCGCAGGCCCTTGCGGCGTCGCGCGATGTGCGCGTGCCGGAGGATCTGGCTGGCCACATGCCGATGCTGCTTTGGCTTTACCAGATGGGGCTGATTCTTTTCTGGATCTACGATCGCTCGCCGGGGCAACGGCGAACGCGCGCGCTGCGCGAAAAGAGCCTGCCGCTGCTGGTGAGCGCCTTGAAGATGGCGCGGTTTTCGCTGCTCAAACCGCTGCGAAAGAAGGTCGTGGAACTGATCGTGGTTGTGGAAGGAGGGTAGACGCGTGATGGCGCCGACGATGATCAATCACAAGCTCATCCGTGCATCCATCGCGCTGGTCTGGCTCTACCAGGGCCTGTGGTGCAAGGTGCTGGGCGGCGCTGCGCATCATCAGGCGGTGGTTTCTGCCGTGCCGTTCATTGGTCCGGCGGCGAGCCGCGCGGTGGTGATCGCATTGGGCCTGATGGAGTGTGGAATCGCCGCCTGGGTGCTTTCGGGCTGGCAATTGCGCAAGGCCGCGGTGGCACAGACGGCATTCCTTGTGGGCATGAACGCCGCGGGGCTGATCTGGGCCTGGCGCCTGCTTCCCGACCCGGCCGGCATGCTTCTGCAGAACTTCGCATTTGTGCTTCTGATCTGGATTGCAGCGGAGGTGCAGCCTCATGTGGCGACCGCATGACCTCGAGCAAACGACGTGGCGGAAAGGGCCTTTCAGGGCGCGACCGATGGGCCTGATCTTTGGGCAAACCTATGAGGATCCGGGGATCGAGCTCGAGACCTTCGCGCCGCGCAGCCGGGTTTTTTCGATCGCAGGGGCGGGATGCACGGCACGCGCGTTGGCTACGGCAGGGCATCGCGTGACGGCCGTGGACATCAACCCGGCACAACTCGCTTACGCTGAGGCAGGGGATGCCGGAAGGCTGGCGCGCATGGGGGCGGCGGAACGTTTGCTCGGGTTTGGCCGCGAGCTTGCGCGGTTGGCCGGCTGGAGCCGCGGCAGGCTGGAAGCGTTTCTTTCACTTTCAGATTGCGGCGAGCAGGCGGATTTCTGGGATCGCGAGCTCGATACTGCCAGGTGGCGTCTTGCCGTGGACACGCTGCTGGCTCCGCGGCTTTTGAGCCTTTGTTATCGCAGCCCGTTCCTCAGATCGCTGCCGAGGGATTTTGGACCGCGGGTTCGGCAACGGCTGCGGCGCGGTTGGGCCAGTCACTCCAATAGCCGCAATTCATTTGCCGCGTTGCTGCTGATGGGGAGATCGCTTCCGGAGCCGGGCGCCGCGATATCGCCGATCCGGTTTGTGTGCGCCGACGCGGCGGAATTTTTGGAGAGCTGCCCGGCGGGAACGTTTGAGGCATTTTCGCTTTCGAACATTGGCGACGGAGCGTCGCCGGAGTATTTGCAGCGCTTGCAGGCGGCCGTGGAGCATGCATCGGCTCCAGACGCTGTTGTGGTTTCGCGCAGCTTTCAAGAGCCAGGCGCCGGAATGGCCGGAAACCGAGCCGGCCTCGACCGTTCGTTGCTCTGGGGAGTGGTGGATGTGAGACCGGTGGGGATTTTCGCAGGAGGCGTGCCATGCTGCACCTGCTGAGGCGGCATCCGATTTCGGTCGCGGCATTCTTCCGCCATTCGCTGGTGCTGACGTACGCGCTGCCACCGGAAATTCTTGCGCCGCTGATGCCGGAAGGGCTGGTGCTCGACACGTTTCGGGGCTATGCGTTTCTGGCGATCGCGCTGGTCGAGACGGAGCATCTGCGGCCCAGCGTTCTTCCTGCGTTTCTGGGCCGGGCTTTTTTCCTCAGCGGGTATCGCATCTTTACGCGGCTCGGGCGCGGCGCGCAGTCGAAGCGGGGCCTGAAGATTCTGTGCAGCGATACGGACCAGGAGTGGATGGTGCGCGCGGGGAATCTGCTGACGCATTACAACTATCGCCTGTGCCGGGCGGCACTGAGGGATTGCGGGAACGAGATTCACTGGACGGTTCGGACGGAGGGTTCGGAGGCCGATCTGGAAGTGGTTGCGCATTTGGCGGGCGCGCCGGGCGCGCTGCCAGAGGGATCATCCTTTGCCACGATGGCCGAGGCGCGGCGATTTGCCGGTCCGCTGCCGTACACCTTCGAATACGAAGAGCAAACGCGCTCGATCATCGGCATTCTCGCGGAGCGGCAGACGTGGGATCCGCAGCCGGTCGCAGTCGAGGTGCGGCGAAACACGTTTCTTGAGCGGGAACCGTTCTGCCGCGCAAGGCCGATTCTGGCTAACGCCTTTCACGTGCGGGATGTGCCGTATCGCTGGCAACGCGGGAGGAGGCTGACATGAGCACAACAATGACGCGAGGCCCGTACCAGGGCGTCGTGCAGATTTTGCAGTTCAACTGGCGGATGTATGCGGCAACGACCGCAGCGCTGGTTGGTTGCTGGATTGCGGCGGTGCTTCTGCCTGCAACGGGCCGCATCGCGCTGTTAATTGCGTCGGCGCCGGCGGCGCTCTGGCTGGCCACGTCACTGGCGGTCTCGCATTATGTTTACGATCGTTTCCCGCTCTACGATCTGCGCTGGCTGGAGTGCGCGCTCGTGCGGACGCCGCGGCGATGGCTGAATGTTCACTCCGGGTGGGACGAGACGAGCGAGTTGCTGGATAGCGTTTTTCCCGGGGCGGACGGGCAGACGGCGGACATCTTTGATGCGCAGGTGATGACCGAGCCCTCCATACGGCAGGCGCACCGGTTGAATCGCGGCACGATGAAAGCCAAGCAAACGCGCTACGATGCGCTGCCTTTTGAGGCCGGCACGTTCGATGCGGCATTTGCGATTTTTGCCGCGCACGAGTTGCGCAGGCACGATCAGCGCGTGCAGTTGTTCCGGGAGATTGCGCGCATTCTCGCTGCCGGCGGCGAGTTCGTGCTGATCGAGCACGCGCGGGACTGGCGGAATTTTCTGGCATTCGGGCCCGGGTTCCTGCACTTCTTTTCTCCACGCGCGTGGCGAAGCGTGGCGCGGGGTGCAGGGCTGATCGTTCGCACCGAGTTCAGGATGACGCCATTTGTGCGGGTGTATCTGCTGAGGAGGCCGCAATGACGCTCGTGATTCATTTGCAATTGGTTGGCGCGCTGCTGGTGATTCTTGGGGTGAGCCACGCTTTCTTCAATCGCTATTTTGGATGGGAGCAGGAGCTGGCCGGAGTTTCGTTGCTTACGCGCCGAATCTTTTTTGTGCATTCGTTTTTCATTGCATTAGGCGTGACGCTGGCGGGAGTGATTTCGTTGTTTTACGCCAGGGCCTTGCTTTCGCCGAGCGCGCTCAACAGCGCAGTGCTTGCGGGGATGGCCGCCTTCTGGCTATGCCGGCTGCTGGCGCAGATCTTTACTTACGACGCGGCCATCTGGCGCGGCAACCGCTTTCGGACATGGATGCATGTAGTGTTTTCGGCGCTCTGGTGCTATGTGACGGGGACGTACGGCGTCGCGTTGATCAGCGCCTGGGGCCGGCGTTGAATCGAGGTCTGGTGGCGGCGCAGCGTTGAAGATTTCAGGAGAAGTGCTCCCAACCTTGAGGGTCGAGGGGTTGCAGGCCGCGAGCGGTGATCAGCCTGATCATGGGCTTGCCTGCGCGGCGACGGAGAATGCGGCCGATCTGCGTGACTGGGACGCCTCCGATTTTGCGCGGTATGCGCGCGGAATTTGGAGCGGTAAACAGGAGCTCATAGTCTTCGCCGCCGTGAAGAGCCTGTTGAAGCGTGGCCGCGGGATGGATGGGCAGGGAGGCAGCAGATACTTCGGCGGTGACGCCGGACTTCTCGCAGAGATGCGTGAGATCGGTGGAGAGACCATCGCTGAGGTCGATGGCTGCGGTTGCACGCGAAGGCTTCGCGAGCCAGAGGCCTTGCGCGATGCGGGGCTGAGGGTAGAGGTGCGGCTTGAGCATCGTTTGGAAACGGGCGGGAATGCGCAGAGGCATCTGATGTGTGCGGGTTCGGCGATGTGCCGGCGCCGATTGCATAAGGCGGGCAAGTCCAGCGGCGGAGCCTCCGAGGCTGCCCGTGACATAGAGCAAATCGCCGGGGCGCGCTCCGGCACGGAGGAGCGCTTTTCCGCGCCGCACTGCGCCGGCGAGGACAATGTCGGCGACGACGATGGGCGATTCCGCGAGGTCGCCACCAGCCAGCGGGGTTTGATGCGCCGCAGCGAGCGAAAGAAATCCATCGAGAAAGAGGTCAAGCCAGGGCTTACGCCGTTTTGCTTTTTGGAGGAGATTGCGAGGCAAACCAAGTGAAAGAAAGGCGGCGATGGGGCGCGCGCCCATGGCGGCGAGATCGCTGAGGCCGCGAGCGAGGGTGCGATGGCCGATTGCTTCGGGAGGGTGAAATTCGACGCGAAAGTGATGGCCGTCGATCGAAAGATCGGTGGTGACGGCCATTTCTTCTCCAGGCCGCAAGCGGAGCAGGGCGCAGTCGTCGCCGATGCCCAATTGCAGCCGGGGATTGCGCATTTGCGACGAACGGGCGCGAATGCCGGCCAGGAGGGCTAACTCGGTTTCTCTCCCGGAACCCCGTCTCTGGACGGATTTTGGCCGCATGCCAAGAGGATAGGGCATGACACGGCGGAGGTGATTCGTCGGCTTCAAAAAGGACCGGATTGAGGGCCGGGATTTCGGTGGAAAAATCGTTTCATTCGGACCACATAACGGAACGCAAACTGGATGGATCGAAGGTAACCTGATGACCTGCGGTCAATGGCCGATCATGGAAGAGGAGGCATTCGCGGCTTGCGTCTTCTTTTTGATTCGAAGTGAGTTATGTGGGGACAGCTGCGTGGTTTGGGGACACATCGGGCGGCCGGCTGGCTGGTTACCTGTGGGTTTTCTGATTGACCGGCCGAGGGGGTTCTGTTACGCTTGCCTCACGTTCTCGCATCTACGCCATAATGGGCGTCATAGTAAGGTTGTTGTGTGGGCGTGAAAGCCACGCATGATCCACTTTCCCCCGATTTGGACCCATTCCGTGCTGGCGGGTCGCCGGGGACTGCAGGCGACTGATGTTACGTAAGCGATACTACATACTTTTCGTAGCAAGAGATGAAGATGGGCAACTGCGGAAGATTTCGCTTCCGCTGAAGTATGCGTACGCGTTCGTGGCGGCGGCAATTGTGGGAGCATTCACGATTGTGGGCCTGGCCGGTTCCTATACACGCATGCTGCTGAAAACCGAGAGCTACAACCAGGTACGCGCGGAGCGGGAAACGCTGCGGCAAAACTACCAGCGCATGGCCGAGATTGCGCACAACCGCGGCGTGCAGGTGGCATCGCTTGGCGCGCTCGCGAACGAAGTAACCGCTCTCTACGGATTGCGGCAGAACCGGCTTGAAGCAGCCAAGACTCCCGCGCAGGCGACTGCAGCGGCGGCCGCCGCGATCACACCGGCAACGCTGATGCAGACCGACGACCCCAGCCAGCAGCAGGTGACCAACTCCATTGACGCGTTTTATGCGCTACGCCAGGAAGCGATGTCAGGCGCGGTTTCGCGGGCTCTGGAAAGCGGATTGACGCCGAATTTCAACGGCGATTGGACGGAACTGGCCGATGCGCCATCGATGTGGCCGTTGGAAGGCCGCGTGGCCTCGAGTTTTGGCGAGCGTGAGGATCCGATCAACGGCGAAGGCGCATTCCATACGGGGATCGACATCGACGCTCCCTATGGAACGCCCGTGCGAGCAGCGGCGGACGGCGATGTGAGCGGGGCATCGATGGGCGCGGGATACGGGCGCGAAGTGGTGCTCGACCATGGCCACGAGGTGCGGACCGTCTATGGGCATCTTTCCGCGATTGCCGTTGTTCCCGGACAACGCGTGACGCGCGGGCAGGTGATCGGGTACGTCGGCGAGTCAGGCCGCGCCACGGGGCCGCATCTTCACTACGAAGTGCGCGTGCACAATGTGCCGGTGAATCCGTACAAATATCTGCACGTGACCTATGAGCAGGCCGCCAACCTCGACCAAGGTTCGGCTTCAGGACAGTAAGAGAGATATTGCGATGTGAAAACGGCTCCCTTTGGGGAGCCGTTTTTTGTTGGCGGAATTCAGAATCAATGGCCCACTTCGATGAGCTTGATGCGACGGAGCTGTTTCCGTTTCGCGTGTCGCGCCTTGCCTTCGCCTGCCTGCGCGAATTCGCGTTCGAGCGTTGCGTGGTATTGTGGCAGGTGTTCGATTAGGGGAGAATTTACGTGCCAATTCGCTTCAGATTCCTTGCCATTCTGATTGCATTTGCCATTCCGGCATTAGCGCAAGACCGCGCCGCTGATCTCAAAGTCGCGTTTGCGCGCGCGCAGCATTTGAAACATGGCATCAATGCATCGGGCTGGTTCGCGCAGTGGTCGGATTACTCTGACAAGCACCTCGACACCTACACCGACGATGCAGACATTGCTCTGATCGCAAAAATGGGCTTCGATCACGTGCGGCTGAGCATCGACGCCGAGCCGCTGGCGAGGTCGATGTCGCATTACCCGGGCGCGAGCAATGATTTTCTGACGCGGCTCGACCATGCGGTAGACACCATGCTGGCCAATAAGCTGGCGGTGATCATCGACGTTCATCCTACCGACGACTACAAGCGTCAACTGGGCACAAGTAACGATGCCGTCGAGCGTTTCACCATGATGTGGCGGCGGCTGGCGGCGCATTACGCCGATCGCGATCCCAACATGGTCGTCTTTGAAATTCTGAATGAGCCGGAGCTCAGCGACGGTTACCGCTGGGCAGGAATCCAGGCGCACGTGGCGGAGGCCATCCGCGAGGCCGCGCCCCACCACACCATCGTTGCCGAAGGAACGATGTGGGCCGACATCTGGGACCTCGTTGGTCTCGAGCCGCTGGCCGACGGCAACGTGATCTACAACTTCCACTTCTACGAGCCCCACGAGTTCACGCACCAGGGAGCGACGTGGAGCGTGCCCTATTGGAGCTTGACGCACGGCGTGCCTTATCCGCCGCCGGAAGGCTCGATGCAGGAGATAATTAACGAGGTCCCCGACGCGGTCGATCGGTACTCCATGCAGAAGTATTTTCTTGACGGCTGGGGCGCGCATCGCATCCAGGTGATGATGGACGATGCCGCGTCCTGGGGGCGCCAGTATCATGTGCCGGTCATCTGCGACGAGTTCGGCGTGATCCGCGGCTGGCCCGGCCACGGTCCCGATCCCGAATCGCGATCGAACTGGATTCGCGATGTGCGCACCGCGCTCGAGGCAGACGGCATTGGATGGGCGATGTGGGACTATCGCGGCGGATTCGGCGTGGTGACCAAGCAGGACGGCCAGCCGGCGCAGGTGGATGACGCGGTGGTGAAGGCGCTGGGGCTGAACGAGAAGCGGTGAGCAAGGGAGCAAGGGAGCGAGGGAGCGGGTCAGCAGTCCGCGAGGAGGGTGGAATATGTCCGCGTTCTGGCAAGCGACCGCATACCTGCTCGTGGGTTTGCCTGCGGTTGCTCAGTCGCAAGCATTTGCAAAGGTCACGATTAGACCCGCTCGCTCAGCCGACGCGCGCAACATGCGCATGCAAATACTGCCTGACGGCGACCTGATTGCGCATGCGGTCCCTGTGGTTACACTTTTGAGTTTCGCTTACGACGTGCCGGTGAACCCTTCGCCGCGTCTTTCTCCTCTTCCCGAGTGGACTCTTCTTGAGCGGTACGATATCGAAGCGAAAGCGACTGCCAACGCCATTCCTCCCGATCTCGCGGGCAGCGAAGTGCGAAGCCGAATTCAGCAAATGATCCGCGGATTGCTCGCCGATCGTTTCAAACTCGTGCTGCGAGTCGAGAAGAGAACAATGCCGGTTTATGCTCTCACCGTAGCCAGCGGTGGTCCGAAGCTCCAGAAGTCAGACATCACCGGGAAGGATTGCGTCTTCGATAGCGACCAGGAAGGTTGCCATCACTTTGTTTCAGGCTTCGGCCATCCGTTGAATGCAAAAGCCATCGATATGGACGATCTTGCCCATTACATCGGGAACTGGACGGATTTGCCGGTCGTGAACCGCACGGAGCTCAGCGGGCTGTTCACCGTAAACACGGGAGGCTGGCTGCCGATGCGGCTGCCCCCTCCCCCACCGAACGCCACGCCGGAGGAGAACCACTTCGCCGGCCTGCCCACCATCTTCACGGTTCTGGGCGAGCGGGGACTCGAACTGAAGCGGCAAGAGGACGTTCTGCCGGTGTACACGGTGGAGCGGATCGAGCGCCCGGCCGCCAACTGACGAATACGCTCTATTGCGCGCGGCTCAAACCGACATGTGATTCCAATCACCGACTCTGAGGGAAGGAATAGCCGACACTCAGTCTCGGAAGTATGAAGCATCTGTTTCAATCCGTGGCGGTTCTTGGTGCGCTGCTGGCGCCGCCCGCTCTGGCAGCTCCGAATTACGAGGCCCAGGAGCACCTTTCAAAGAAGCAACTTACCGCGCTCGTTGCCTGTGCTAAAACGCCAGCTGAGCATGAGCGGATTGCTGCCTACTATCGCGCTGAATATGAGCGCCTGTCGGCCGAAGCAGACCATCATGCAGACATGGCCGGAAGATTTCTGAGCAACCCCGCAACCAATAATGACAAGTCGGCGCGTGGAACCGTGAGTCATTGCATATCGATGGAGCGGAACCTCAGATCGAAGTCGGCGAAAGCGCGCGCAATCGCGGAAGAGCACAAGCGCCTAGCCCAGGCGGCAGCGCAACAGTAGACATTTCCATTCATCGGAACAAAGCAGCGTCGATCGGTTCTAGCGGATCGGCTGGGCGGTTACGAGGCGCTCGGCGACCGATTCGATGATCTGTTCGTGCACCTCGTCGATGGAGAGGTCGCCCTCGATGAGAACCACGCGATCGGGCTCGCGGCGGGCGATCTCGTGATATTTCTCCCAGACGCGGCGATAGAAGGCATCCTTCTCGGACTCAAAGCGGTTCTCGTCCTTGCCGGTTTCCGCTTCCACTCGGACGTTGCGGTGCCGGGCGCGGGCAAGTGAGACCTGAAAACTGGGCAGGAGCAGGAGGGTGAGATTGGGCTCGAGGCCGCCGCAGATGAGACGGTGCAGATCTAGCACGACCTCGGAGCCGATTTGACGGCCGCCGCCCTGGTAGGCCTCAGTGGAATCGGTAAAGCGATCGCAAACGACGATTTTGCCGGCGTCGAGAGCCGGCTGGATGACTTCGGCGATGGCCTGCGCACGGTCGGCAAACATGAGAGCCATTTCGGTCATGGGGGCGACGGCAGCGGAGCGGGAGTCGAGAAGGATCTCGCGAATGCGGTCGCCTGAGGCCGTGCCTCCGGGCTGGCGAAGGACGACGGGCTCCATGCCGCGGCGGGTGAGCCATGCCGCCAAGCGCTTGATCTGCGTGGTCTTGCCGGACCCGTCGAGCCCCTCGAGCGTGATAAAGACACCGCGCGGCATGGAATGAGGATAAAGCAGGGAGCAGGGGACGGGGAACAGGGAGCTAGGGAATAGGGCTTAGGGAATAGGAACCAGGGCCTGAAATTGCCGGAACTCGAAGTTGCTGGACCACTGACATATTTGCCGATCTGTGTTACAAGTGAGGGAATTCCCCAAAACTGATCTGGATTCAGGCCGCGAAGGTCCGTTTCCTGCTGGAGTGGAATATGCGTTCGTCTGTCATGCTCAAGTTCATTGTTTGCGTCCTCCTGCTGGGTGCTCTGCCGGCCAGCCGGCTCATTGCGCAAAACCTCACGCTGGAGGGCCAGACGGGCGGCTTCCTGACACCGACTGCTTACGTGGTGTACATGGAGAAAGGGCAATTCTTTTCGCATCCGGCTATCGGCGTCCATTTCATCGACGCTTCGGCGGTGATCGGCAAGATTGAAACGTTCAGCATCACCGAGGGCTTCGCCAACCGGGCAGAGGCGGGCTACACCCGCAGTGTTCATCAGTTTGGAGACCAACCGACGACGACGGCCACACCGCTTGGACTGAGCAACCTGTGGAACTATTCCGGCATGAACGTCTTTCACGGCAAGGTGGTCGCCTTGAAGGACGGGCAGTTTGGCGCGTGGGTGCCCGGTATTGCAATCGGCGGTGTGATCCGCACCAACGACCACTTTGTGTCGGGCGCGGCCAACAAAACGCTGACGGGAACAGACAAGTCGTACACCAACGGCGACGTGTACGTTGCCGTCACGAAGACCTGGGCGAAACCTCCTGTGCCGTTCCTGCTGAACCTGGGCTGGAAGGCGACCAATGCCACCATTTTCGGCATTGGCGGCCAGAGCACTCGTTTTGGCGGCCGGTTCTTTGGAGGTTTGGGAATTCCGCTGCCGCTCGGCCATGGGATCGTAGCGGTACCCTCGGCGGGATTTACGCAGGAGCCCAAGACTGCGGTAAATCTGAACACGCTGCTGAACGCGGCGCTTTACCAGTGCGAGGCGGCGCACGCCTGCAACCCTGCGTCGTACCCGCTGATGAGCGCGCATCTACCCACAACGCTGGACTATGCCGTGCGCGTGACGCAGAGGGACAAGCCGCACTTCGCATTTGACATTGGCGTGGGACAGGTGGCGGGCAACATCGGATCGATCTGGGTTGGAAATCCCTACTTCCCCGCGGTGGGGCCACCGATCGTGACCACGCCGGTGAACCTGCAGGCGCGCAGCATTGTGGGCATGGGACTTAGCTATCGCTATTAACACGTTTGCGGGTTAAGGGAAAGGGCACTTTCGTACAACTTCTTCGCCCTGGCGGGGTTCTATTGGCTTAGACTGAATGCGCCTCTTTTCAGGCAGCATTCAGCTCGAAAACTATAGGAGGTTCCCCCAATGCACGCACGAAATTTTTTGCGCCTGATGGTGGTGGCGTTGCTCGTTTCTTTTATTCCAATAGCCTCTCATGCAGCAGTGTTTGTAAGCGTCGGGTTTGCACCCCCGCCGCTGCCGGTTTATGTGCAACCGCCATGCCCGGAACCGGGCTGGATGTGGACTCCCGGCTACTGGGCGTATGGCCCTGACGGTTATTACTGGGTACCCGGCACGTGGGTGCCGGCGCCTTATGAAGGCGCACTTTGGACGCCCGGTTACTGGGGCTGGGGAGGCGGCCTGTACGCGTGGCATCCCGGCTACTGGGGACCGCACGTGGGCTATTACGGCGGCGTGAACTACGGATTCGGTTATATGGGCGTCGGGTTTGCCGGAGGTCTGTGGGTTGGGGGAGCCTTCCGCTATAACACGGCAGTCATGCACGTTGGACCTGGCATTCACAACGTGTACGTCGACAACACCATCGTCCACAACACTACCATCATCAACGACCGGCATGTAGCCTTCAGCGGCGGCCCGGGAGGCATCAACCATGCCCCAACCACCGAGGAGACGCGGTACTCGAATGAGCACCACATTGCGGCGACGTCATTCCAGGAGCAGCATCGGAACGCAGCGATGAGCGATCGGACATCCTACTTCAACAACAATCATGGGCGCCCGAATAATGCCGCTGTAGCGAGACCCATGGCAGCGCAGTCGCGGCCGATGAATCAAGGTGGCTTCAATCACGAGCCGAATGCAACTCCCCAGTATCATGGGAACCAGCAGGCGCAGCAGCCACACTATCAGCCGCAGCAACACAATCAGCCGCAGTTCCAGCAACACAACCAGCCGCAGCCCCATTACCAGCCGCAGGAACACCAGGCTCCGCAGCCGCATAACGGCGGG
>OKRB01000105.1:18211-107933 GCA_900290245.1 Candidatus Sulfuritelmatomonas gaucii
CCCCATTACCAGCCGCAGGAACACCAGGCTCCGCAGCCGCATAACGGCGGGCACGGCGAGCAACAGCCTCACGATTCGCACGATCGCGGCCACTAATCACAACCTGGTCCCGGCGGCACAGGCCGGGACCAGCGCTTCCTGAATGAAGATCCCAAAAAGGAGGTCGTACGATGAAGAACTTTCTCTGCAGGCAGAGCTTTGTGATCTTGCTGGCTCTCAGCATGATTCCGGCGGCCGCGATGGCCCAGGTCAGTGTCGGAATAGGAATTGGCGTTGCGATTCATACCGCGCCGCCACCGCTTCCGGTGTATGTGCAACCTCCCATTCCAGGAGACGGCTACATGTGGACGCCGGGTTACTGGGGGTGGGGCGCTGCAGGCTACTACTGGGTGCCTGGAGTGTGGGTGCGCCCGCCGATGGTCGGCGTGCTGTGGACTCCCGGCTACTTGGGCTTCGCGGGTGGCGCGTATGGCTGGCATCCAGGGTACTGGGGGCCACACATCGGCTTTTATGGCGGCGTGAACTACGGGTTTGGCTACGGCGGCGTGGGGTTTGTGGGCGGCGCGTGGCACGGCGGCGCGTTCGCCTATAACTCAGCGGTGATGAATGTGGGAGCGGGCGTGGTGCACAACACGTATATCGACCGCACCGTCATCAACAACAACACGGTGATTAATCGTACGAGCTTCAATGGAGCCGGCGGCGTGATGGCGCGGCCGACCGGGATGGAGCAGACGGCGATGAACGAGCATCACTTTGAGCCGACCGGCGAGCAGACGCAGCACTTCAACGCTGCGGCGCAGGATCCCGGGCAGCGCTTTTCGGCCAACGGCGGGCATCCGGGAAATGTGGCGATGGATTCAGTGAATGGACGCCGCTACAACCAACAGGGCCGGATTGCCAACGGCATTCGGTCGGGGCAGTTGACGGCCGGCGAGAGCAAGAACCTGGAGAACCGCGAAGCGGGGCTGAACCAGGAGATCCACAACGACCGGCAGGCGAACGGCGGACGCCTGACCCCGCAGGAGCGGCAGCAGGTGAACCGGCAGCAGAACAACATGAGCCGGTCAATCTACGACGACAAACATAACGACCAGACGGCTCACTACGGAAACAACGAAGTGGGCCAGCGCCGCTACAACCAGCAGCAGCGCATCGCCAACGGGCTGAACAACGGCAGCATGTCGGCCGGTCAGGCGGGGCGCGTGGAGCAGCGTGAACAGAACATCAACCGGTCTGACGCGGCGGACCGCAGGGCCAACGGCGGAAGGCTGACGCCACAAGAGAGACAGAACCTCAACCGGCGGCAGAACGGCGCCAGCCGGCAAATTTACAACGACAAGCACGAGAAGTAAGCGGAGAACAGTAGTCAGTGGTCAGTGAACAGTGGTCAGTCGAGGCACGATGAAACTGGCCACTGATCACGGTGCACTGGTCACTTTTCTTCTGGTGAGTAATAGCCCTCGCGCGTTTCCACGGTGTAGTCGGGGTTGGTGGTTTTGACCACGATCTTGTGGAATTCATCTTCAGCGCCGGCTTTGTCGGGCGTGTAGGTCAAGAGGTACTGCTGGCGAAGGCCCGCCTCGATCCAACCGTAGATTTCATCGAGATTGTCTTTCTTTTTGGCTTCGAAGAACATGCCGCCGGTACGCTGGGCGATTTCCTGCATGATTTTGCGGCCATCAATGCCGGACTCGCTGGCGGGGCCTCTGCGCCCGCCGCCACCACCACCGGGATAGCCGCCACCGCCGCCGGGGTAGCCACCACCGCCGGGATAGCCGCCGCCCATGCCGCCATGGTGCCCAGGGATGCCGCCCGGCTGGCGCTCTTCCTGGCCTTTGAAATAAATTGTGCACACCTCGAGATTGGCGCGGTCGGCCGCGTCGATGGCATCGTTCAGCGTTTCCTTGCTTCCGTGGTCGGCGCCGTCAGAAAAGACGATGAGCGCCTTGCGTCCGCTTTTGGATTTCATCAGATCATCCGACGCCAGGTAGATGGCGTCATAGAGCTGGGTTCCATTCCCATGCTCGCCCCGCGCTTGCCCGTTGTCCCGATCGTCGTCGCTGGTTTCAGGTCCCTGAGGATTGCTGCGCTGAGGCGATGTAGGGCCCATCTCGTCGATCTCGCGGTCGAGCTTGTCATGCGCGCTCGTGAAGTCCTCAAGCAACTCAACCTCGCGGTCAAAGTGGATGAGGAAGGCTTCGTTACCTTTCTCGGCAGTATGCTGCGACGACGGCGGCGTGGACTTGTCGGCGCTTCCTGGATTCGGACTGGGGTTGGGGCTCGGACTTGCCGACAGCATTTGATCGACGAATTTTTGCGCGGCTTTGCGCTCGGCGTCCATCGCGGGCATGACGGTGCGACTTGTTTCGACGAGCAGGCCCAACCGGAAGGGAAGGCTGCTATCGGCCGCGAAACTCGAGATCACCTGCGGCCGGCCATCTTCAGTGAGGGTGAAGTCTTTGGCGGTCAGGTCCTTCACGATCGCACCTTTTTTGTCGATCACCATCACCGGCAGCAGGACTTCGTGCGGCTGGCTCCCGGTGGCTGCTGACTGCCCGGTGGACGGCTGCTGGGCTGCGGCGGCGGAACCGCACAGGCAGGGAACGGCCAGCAGAGAGAGAACGAAGCAAAGCGAGGGATTCGTCTTCATAGGAGTGAGCGGGGCACACTTCTTCACCCCGTTAGACGCGGCAGGCCGCGGACCGTTGACTGATTCTATGGTCTCACTCCGGGGCGGGAGTGGATGGCGGAAGGTCGTTTTCGGCCCAGCGGCTTGGGACGTCTCCCATGGTCAGGACCAGGCGCCCGCCTGCTGCAATCTCGCGGTGATGGAGCCACGCGCGGTCGAGCGGCTCGCCATTGAGCGTGGCGGCCGTGACGTAGAGGTTCGACTTCGACAGATTTCGGGCTTCGATGATGAAGTCCTTGCCACCCGCGAGATGCAGCGTGGTCTGCCGGTAAGCGGGACTACCGATGAGGTAAACATCCTGGCCGGCGTTGGGAAAGATGCCTATCTGGCCGAAGGCATACCAGGAGGACATGGCGCCCGAATCGTCGTTGCCCGGCAGTCCGCTGGGGCCTGCGTGATAACTGGCGGCGATGATCTGGCGCACGCGGGAGTCGGTCTTGTCGGGCCGGCCGGCCCAGATGTAGAGGTATGGCGCAAGGAATCCCGGTTCGTTGCCGACGTCGTACCGGAGGGGCACGTCAAAAAACGCGTCGAGACGGCGGACGAATGTCTCCGGGCCGCCGCTCAGCTTGATCAGCGAGGCGACATCCTGCGGCACGAAGGTCGAGTAGGTCCATGAATTGCCCTCGTAAAATGTTTCGCCTCCCCAGGTGCAGAAATCCATGGCCGTGAATGGCGTCAGCCAGTTTCCATCGCGATGACGGGGACGAATGAAGCCCGTGAAGCCGCCGTCAGAGAAGTCTGGATCCCAGAGTTTTTTCCAGTTGGCCGAGCGTGCGAGATATTTCTCGTAATCGCCCGTGTCGCCGAGGCCCTGAGCGAGCAGCGCGATCTCAAAGTCATTGGCGGCGTATTCCATGTCGACCGAGCCGGGGCGATCGGAGCCTTCAATGGAGACGTAGCCGAGCGTGTGCCAGTCGTCGAGCCCGCCGCGGCCTTCCTTGAGGTGATCGGCAGGCGATACCTCGGCGTCATGAATCTCGGCGGCCAGCGCGGTCTTCCAGTCGATATCTTTGAGGCCCTTCACGTAGGCGTCGGTGAGCATGAATTCTGCATTGCTGCCGCCCTGCGTGCGGCCGTTGAAATTGCCGCTACGCGCATCGGGCAGCCAACCCTCGTGCCGGTAGAGATCGACGAGCGCGCGGACGATCGCAGTTTGCCGCTCGGGCGCGATCAGCGTGAGCAGCGGGCCGGAGGTGCGGAAGATGTCCCAGATGGCGTAGTAATCGTCGTAATACGGTTCTGCGGACGACCACAAGGGATTCTCGCCAGTGCGGTCGGTGGGCATGAGCATGGTGTGGTAGAGCGCGGTCGAAAACATCTGCTCCTGCTCAGGCGTCGCGCCCTCGATCTCGACATTGCGCAAAGCGTGGTTCCATTCGGCGATCGCGGCTGCGTGAACCGCTTCAAAGTCGAAACCGGGAATTTCGGTTTCGAGATTGCGCCGCGCCTGTTCGATGCTAACGAAGGAGATGCCGATCTTCATTAGAACAGGGTGGCTCGTAAGGGCGGGAAATGTGAGCCACGCGCCGCACTTCGATTGTGCGCTTCCGCTTGCGTTCTTGCTGCCGGAAGAGAGTTTGCCGTCGAGCCACGTGCCCCACGACGCGGCTGGTGTGTCGGTCTTCGCATAGAAGTACACCGTGTAAGGAACGGGCTGCTTGTTCCAGCCGCCCTTCAGGGTAGTGGAACCGGAGACCTCGGTTGGAGACAGGATTTGAACCTGCGATCCGGTGAGAATTTGAAATTCACCTGTCTTCATGCCGGAGAGGAGGAAGTGGCTTACATCGAAGAGAAGATTGGCTGGCGCGGCGGCGGGGTAGCGAAATCGATAGATGGCGCTGCGGCGCGCGGCCGTGATTTCGACGCCAATGCCGTAGCGCGCTAGAGAGACGGAGTAAAAGCCGGCAGAGGCATGCTCGCCGGCTCGCGGCGAAGCGGCGTCCAAGGGAGAAAGCGCGCCGGTTGTGGACATGACGAGGATGTTGCCGTACTTTGCGCCGCCGCCGGTGCCGCTCACGTGTGTCTGGCTGAAGCCGCGAATGTCGTCTTTGGCGTTCCATCCGGCGTTGGGGTCGTGGCCTTCGGCGGCTGCCATGTCGGGGCCCGGCTTGATCATGCCGAAGGGGACGACGGGACCGGGAAAGACATTGCCGCCGCCTGATGCGCCGAGAAACGGGTCGACGAACTGTGCGGACTGGGCGTGGGCATATGACGCAAGGAAAATGACGGGCAGAATGGCGGCAGTGCGCAGCAAGGGTTTCATCTTTTCAGTTTATTGCAGGAGAAGAATAGCACTGAGAAGCAGGGAGCAAGGGAGCAAGGGAGCGAGGGAATTTGATCGCTCAGGAAGACAAATTCATTTCTGGGTTGCAGCTTGATCGTGACAAAGCTTCTGACTCAACCCATCAGCGAAGCAGATCTTCAAGGGTCGTGCTGAGATCGGTTTTGTCGTCGCGGTATTTCACGATGGCGGGAGCGTAGAGGCTCAGGCCCCATTCCTGTCCTTTACCCTTGGTGACTGCGCGGGCGCCGGGAACGACCACTGCGTTTTCCGGAACGATGAGCGGCAGGTCTGCTGTGGCGCGGATCACATGGCCGGTGACGAGATCGAACAAAGGGGTTCCTCGGGTGAGGATGGTTCCGGCGGCCAGCACCGCGCCTTTGCGCACAATGGCGCCCTCATAGACGCCGCAGTTGCCTCCGATGAGCACGTCGTCTTCAATGACCACCGGGCTGGCGTTCACCGGTTCGAGCACACCGCCGATCTGCGACGCAGCACTTAAATGCACATGCTTGCCGATCTGCGCGCAGGAACCGACGAGCGCGTGGGAATCGACCATAGCGCCTTCATCGACATACGCGCCCGCGTTGATGTACATGGGGGGCATGCAGACGACGCCGCGGGCGACAAAGGCGCCGGCGCGCACCGATGAACCGCCTGGGACCACGCGGACGCCATCTCCGGACGCAAAATGCCGCGCCGGGTAGGTGTCCTTGTCGATGAATGAAAGCCCGCCTGCGGGCATCTCTTCGAGCGCGCCCAGGCGAAAACCGAGCAGGATGCCTTGCTTGACCCAGGGATTCACGCGCCAGCGCGTGAGTGCATTGGCATCGGGCTGGGCTGCACGCACCTTGCCGGATTCCAGGGCGGAGCGCAGGGCCAGAAATGCATCCATCGCCGGGACGCTGCGGATGGCGGCCGGTCCAGCGGCAAAGTGCCGCTCAATCTCTTTTTGAAGATCGTGCGTGGCCATTGCAATCCGAGTGTATCAAGGGCAGGGAGCGAGGGAACAGGGAACGAGGGAGCAACGGAGCAACGGAGCAACGGAGCAGGGGAGCAGGGGGACCTGGAAAGGAAAACAGAAGCTACAAGGCGATGCTAGGTTTTTGGCCGAGTGGCGCTTGCGAAGGTCTGGAGGCGGAAGGAGTTTTTGCCTGATGGGATAAGCGCGAGGGGAAGTGGCGTCTTGCCGGGACTGCCGCTGAAGTTTTTCGATTCGAGCCATAAGGAGAGCCTGGGATCGCGAATCTCGGGGTGTCCGTTCCAGAAACCTGGAGGGAGGCTCAAAAGAATCAGCAGGTGGTCAAGGCGCAGCTCGATGTCTTCGAGCTCCCTGGGAAAATAGCGGCGAACATTGGCCGCTCCCACATCGACACCGGTAAAGGCGTGTCCTTCGCACTGTGTTTTGACGACCATAAGAACCTTGTGAATGAAGGCAGAATGAAGTCAGTGTACGGAGAGGCTCGGGATACTGCGCGGCGTTGGGGAGGAAAAGTGAATCGGGCTTCCGAATTTGAAACAGATGATGAGAGAAATCCAATTCGGGAACGATCAGCTCAGCGCCGGTCGAGCCATCGAAAGTTGCGGGCCGACAGCTTTATCGTGCTGCAAACGTGAAGCACAACCGTCCGGGCGTGTGCGATACTCGAAACGGAATGTACAAGCGAATCGTACTGAAGCTCTCGGGCGAGGCGCTCTCGGGTCATCGCGGATTTGGGCTCGACGCCGAGAAAGTGGCTCAAATTACCAGTGAGATCGCCGAGATCCACGACCTCGGTGTGGAAGTCGGTGTCGTGGTCGGCGGCGGGAACTTTTTCCGCGGTGTGGAGGAGCAGGCCAAGGAGATGGACCGTGTGAGCGCGGATAACATGGGCATGCTCTCCACGGTGATCAATGCCATTGCCATGCAAGATGCCCTGGAGCACCGCGACGTGCAATGCCGGGTGATGACGGCGGTTCTAATGAACCAGATTGCGGAGCCCTATATCCGGCGCCGCGCCGTGCGGCATCTCGAGAAAGGCCGCGTGGTGATCTTCGCCGCGGGCACGGGAAATCCGTTCTTCTCCACCGACACGGCGGCCAGCCTGCGCGCCATGGAGATCAAGGCTGATGTGCTGCTGAAGGCGACCAAGGTGGAGGGCATCTATAACGCCGACCCGGTGCTGGTGAAGGATGCCGTCAAGTACGATGAGATCACTTACATGGAAATCCTGCGCCAGGGGCTGAAGGTGATGGACCTGACCGCGGTGAGTCTTTGCAAGGACAATAATCTGCCGATGGTGATCTTCAATATGAACCAGCCGGGAAACATCCGCCGGGTGGTGATGGGTGAAAAGGTCGGCTCACTGGTGACGGCGTAAGAGCAGGGAACAGGCAACAGGGATCAGGGATCAGAATGCGACCTCTAAGCCTGAGCTGTTCAGCTCATTCCTCGATTTTCGGTTGGTTTTCCTACTCCACACTCTCTGTTCTCTGTCTGTCCGGAGACGTCTAACTGTTCGTGGAAGATCGTAAGCCAGCACCGTTGAAGGCATTGACAGGCTTGCGATGTTTCGCGGCCCTCAACATTGTCTTCTTTCATTTCTCCGATCCCCAGTGGTTCGGGTTTCTGGCGCCGGTGGTGAATGCCGGCTTCATTTCGGTCAGTTATTTCATTCTGTTGTCGGGCTTCGTGCTGGCCTATAACTACGCCGAGCGGGCGCGGAACGGAGAACTGGATCGCAAGCGATTCTACGAGGCGCGGTTCACGCGCATCTATCCCATTTACTTTCTCAGCCTGTTGCTGAGCGTGGGTCTGCTGAAGACAGAGTATGCGACGCACACGCCTGCCATGTTCTGGACGGGCGTCGTTCTGACTCCACTGCTGCTGCAAGGCTTCGTTCCCGCGGTTGCCACGTTCATGAACACGCCGGCGTGGACGATGTCGGCGGAAGCTGTCTACTACGTGATTTTTCCGTGGCTGGCAAAGTGGAAACGCCCGGAGCGGATTGCACCACACCTGCTGAGGATGTCGGGCATCTGGGCACTGGGCCTGGTTCCCGGCGCTCTCTACATTGCGTTCAATCCCGACGGCATCGCGCACCCCGACCGCTGGAGCTTTGGTCCGTGGCTATCGGCGCTCAAGTATACGCCGTACTCCCATGTGTTCAGTTTTATCTTCGGCGTGATGCTGGCCGATCTCGACAAGATGATTGCGCGAGCGCATCCATTGCGACTTTGGCTCGGCATCGCGGGTTTCGGGGGGATCTACGCCCTGCTGAGCCTGGGGCCCCTGGTGCCTTACGCCATCATCCACGATGGCCTGCTGATGCCGCTGTTTGGCTGCATCGTTCTGGGGCTCGCGGGAGTGAATCCGCTGGCGCGCGCGCTGGGCGTGCGGCCGCTGGTGTTTGTCGGCGAGGCCAGCTACTGTCTTTACCTGCTGCACTTCAACTTGTGGAACATCGTGCACGGCTGGCAACTGCTTAGATTGGTCGGCCTGAGCCGCTTCGATCCATGGCTCAGCTACGCCTTGATGATTGCGCTGGCGATTGGCGCGCTGTACTTCATCGAAAAGCCGGCACAGCGCAAGCTGCGCGAGTGGCTGCACGCGACGTCGGTGGTGAAAAGCAGGGATGAGAAGGCAGTTCGTAGTTCGTAGTTCACAGTTCACAGGATCTCGCTGATCTTCAACGAGGCGGCGTTGTTTGTGCCGTGAACTGTGAACTACGAACTGGCGACTTACGGCGTGACCGACTGGGAGGCGTGGTTGCCGTGCGGAACCGCTGCAAGAGCCGTGGGATTAACCCCGGTGGGATATGGCGTGGCCTGAAGTTCCGACAGCGCGCCGGTCTCCGGATTGAGGCGGAAGCCGGAGAGGGAGTTGCCCAGGTAGTTCGCAGTATAAACGTACCGGCCAAGCGCAGGATCCACAACAATCGACACCGGCTGCGTATCGGTGGAATTACCAGCAGAAGCGGTGGAGTTGACGATAGTGGAGGGAGTGCCTGTGGGCAGTGCAATCGAGTAGGCCGAAACCGATGAATCCAGCGAGTTGGACAAGTAGATGTAAATGCCCCGAGGATCGATGGCAAGTGCAGTGGGCTCGTTGCCGGTCTTAAACGGACCGTTGACCAGGAAATTCAACGAATCATTGGCCATCACGGTGTAACCGATCAGCTCGTTGGACGCATAGTCGGTGACGTAGACGAAACGGTTGACGGGATCGGTAGTCAGCGCGGAAGGCTTGACGCCGGCCTGGTAAGGGCTGCCAGAGACAGGGGTCAATGCGCCGCTGGAACCGACGGCATAGCCAAATACCCAACCGGGATTGGCGTCGCTTGATGTGCTTCCGCCGGGATTGTATGAGGATTTGTCATATGCCGCGACATATACGGCACCGCTGTTGGCGAGCACAGTGACGCCCGTGGGCACGATGGTATCGCTCGCAAATCCGGGAAGAGTAAGCGAGACGGTGGCGGCGGCCGAGCCGATTACACCCAGATTGTTGATGGGATATTCCGTCAGGGTGGCGGAGGTCGTTCCGGACAGCACGTAAAGGTAGGTATTCGCCTGGTTGACTGCGATCGATACCGGAGCGGTCGACAGCGTCACCGACTCTTTTTGCGAGAGGTTGCCGTGATCGTCGATGCTGAAATGAACCACGGAATCGTTTCCCTGGTTGGCCACGTAGAGGTGGTAAAAGTTGCCCGTGGTTGCCATCGAGACAGGAAGGGTTCCTCCCGAAGAGATGGGAGCGGGACCAACGCGCAGCGCGCCGGAGGTGCCGTCAACGTCGTACGTATAGATTTGTCCAGCGCTGCCGGCGCCGGTGCCCTTGGAGCAGGCCACGTAAACATACGCAATGGTGACGAGATAGCAGCCACTCAAGCCGGTGGCCACTATGAGGCCGAGGAAAGAGACCAGAAGAAGCTGGCTCACTTTGTTGAACTTCATGCGCTTCCTTCGTCATGGGCCCGTCTGTCGGAGCCCCGAGAAAAACCTGTTAGATTGCCCGCCGTTATTGTAAAAGCCGGGTGCGGGGTGGTGCCAGCCGCTCCATTGCCGGAGCAGAACGATCAGGACTTCTCACTTCTGAATGCCGCCCCCCGTGCCGTTGTGTGGAATTGCGGCGACAGCAGTCGGGTTGTCATTGCTTGGATAGGGCGAGAGCTGCGAATCAAGGAGTGATCCGTCAGTGAGACTGAGCTCAAAGCCGGAAACGTTGTTGCCAAGAAAGTTGGCAGTGTAAAGGAAATGGTTGGTCGAGGGATCAATTCCGATGGCCACTGGCTGCAAACCGGTGGCGTAGGTACCAGTGCTGGAAGAAGTGCCGAGAGAAGTGAGCTTTCCGCTGGAAATCGAGTAGGCCTCAACGGTCGCGTCCTGCGAATTGGCCACATAGGCATACGGATAGGTGGGATCAACGACGATGGCGGAAGGCTGGTTGCCCGCCCTGAACGGGCTTCCGGCAAGCGGGGTCAAATTGCCCGACGCAACGGAGTATCCCCTGACGTTCCCGCTACC
This sequence comes from Candidatus Sulfuritelmatomonas gaucii, assembly GCA_900290245.1. Classification (GTDB taxonomy): domain Bacteria; phylum Acidobacteriota; class Terriglobia; order Terriglobales; family Acidobacteriaceae; genus Telmatobacter; species Telmatobacter gaucii. The sequence goes on from OKRB01000105.1 coordinate 28,693, forward strand.
GAAGTCAGTCACGTAAACGTAGGTGCTTGTGGAATCGCTGGCGACACCCGAAGGCTGAACGCCGGCCGCAAAGGGTGAGCCGCCAAGGGGCGTGAGAACACCACCCGAACCCACCGAAAAGGCGAAGACATAACCGACATGTGGCGTGACAGAGGAGTCATAGGCGGTGACGTAAACGTATGCGCCGGACGCCAGCACATTGACCGCCGTGGGAACAATGATGTGAGCGGAGTTTGCCCCGGAGAGCGTGAGCGGCCAATACTGCCCGTTCACCGCCGAGTTCACCGCCGGCGAGCCGATGCAAGTTGTCGCCCCACATGGGGCGCTGCTGGACGAACCGCCCGCCGAAAGCGGGAAGACGCCGATGGAGCCCGAGCAGGGATCTGCGTCAGAGCAGACGGGAAGCGGCTGGTAGAGGTCGACGACAAAGAGGTTGGATTTGTTTGCGGCGGCGGCGAGGGGAAAAATTCCCGGCGTATTCACGGTGTTGTAGGGATAGAGCTTGCCATCGCTGCCGATGACAAACTGGACGATGGTATTGTCGTCCTGGTTGGCCACGAAAAGGCTGCCGTAGTCGGCTGAAACGGCTTCGGCCACGGGGTCACGTCCTCCTGAAGGGAAGGGCGAAGTGGGAATCTGGCGCATGCGGCCCGACTCGGAGTTGATTTCGAAGACATTGATCTCGCCGTAATTGTCGGCGCCGGCGGCCTTGGAGCTTGCCACATAGACGAAGTCGACGGTCAAGGTCTGCGTCAACTGCGAGCAGGCAGTGACCAGCGTGGCGGCCAGCAGACCGGCTGCGGAAACCAGCAGCAGGCCAAAACCGGAGCGAAGCCGACGAGGACTTGCGGGCTGCAAGGGTTGGGCGTCGTCGGCAGGCCCATTCTGGTTTTGCGATCGCTGGCTCGATCTCTTGAACTTCATGCGCATCTTTCGTCGATGGCCCGATTAGTGGGCCATTCATCCCTCGAGTTTTGGAATCAAATCCGGCGCAAACAGCGGCGGGCGCGCCTTGATCTCATTCCAATTTGCAGACCCCAATATTCGTGCAGACCCCGAAGCTCCGGGAATCTCTTAACGGACGAACCCGCGTCACCGAGTCTGCTCAGGCCGGCGGGCGCCGCAGGTTTTTAACTTGTCCGGCCGTCGACCATGCACCATGTCGGAGGTCCCTCAAGCTTGTTGGTGCTGAGCACGCGCATATCGATGAGTTCGCCCGTATTCGGGTCAATCACCCGCCCGGTGACCGTTGAGTCGAATTCGTTGGCTTCATAGATGAACTGGTTGGAAGGATCCTCAACAATGCACTGAGGTCCGGCCCCTGATCCAAACGGCTCGTCGAGCACAAAACTGAGCTGGTAATTGGGTGCGGTGGTGATAAAGTACGCCGCGATGCCGCTTTCCTGGTTGGGTCCGACCACGTTGTTTCCCTGGTTCGCTACGTAAAGGAACTTGCCTTTTGACTCGACCGTCACAAAGATCGGATTGGAAAGCGTGGCGTCATCCGGGAAGGCGCCGCCGGGTTCCGACTGCAGCGCGCCGCCGCTGCCCAAGGTGTACGGCAGAAGCTGGCTGGCATAGGTACCCGTCGGGAAGGGGCCACCCGTTGCGGTGATGGTGATGGGCTCGTTATCGAGCACGTAGATCACGCTGTTGGCGTTGACGATGGCAGTTCCCTGGTGGATGCCCAGCGGTTGAGAGCTGTTCTGGCTGAGGGTCAACTGGCCGGTCGTGCTTGCGTAGCTGTACGGGAATACCAGGCTGCCGCCGACGTATGGATACGAGGTTGGAGCCGGGGCACCGGCCAGGGTGAGAATGAAGCCGCTGGTAAGGACAAAGTCGACCGGGTTCGCCGGGACCGGAAAGTACGTGAGCGGCTGGCCGTTCGCGGCCGTCACCTGCGCGTTGACAACCAGCGACAAACGACCCGTGGTCTGGTCGATCTTAAAGACGGTAATGTCGCCGCAGGTCGTGACTCCCGAGCCCAAGGCCAGCGCGCAATTGTCTTTGCTTGAGGGGTTCACGTTGTCGGGCGAGTCGTGGTCGAGAACAAAAATGTAGCTGCCTGAGGAGTCGACGAACATCCGGAATGGATTCATGCCCTGAGAGAAGAATGTCTCCTGCGGGGTGAAAATGCCATTTCCGCCCACCGCGAATTCGGTGATGTTGGCGTTCTGGCAGGCATTGGCGCCGGTGCCGTAGCAGTTGCCGTTCCCGGAGCCGTTGACGCCGCGATTGAGGACATACACGAACCGGCTTCCGAGGGTGAGGACGGCGCGAACCGGGTTGGATCCGCCGGAAGAGACAGGCAGGCCGTTGATCGTTGTCAGTGCGCCTGTATTGTGATCGATCTTATAACCGGAAACGATGCCATTATTGCCGGTGGAGGCGGTTACGGTTCCTGTCACATACAAATAGCCGACCGTATAACTCTGTACGCAAGACGTCACTCCAAAAACCACGGCTACCGAGAGGGCGCCGATGGAAAGCGCCTTGCCGAATTTTGTGAACTTCATGCTATTCCTTCATCCTGGTCAGGCGTAGGCCGCCAAGTCTTATCGTTCCCGAGCAGTGCTGGGTTGGGATGGAATCCCTGATCGATTGTAAAAGGCGAGGGCAGGTTGTGCCTAGTTTCTGCCGCAGAGCCGGGAAAACCACCACTCTCTGGATTTGAGAGGACGAGCGACCGACCCGATTCCGGGTGAGGCTGCCCTCTCATTCAATTCTCAGGAACGAACGGCGTTTTAGACGACCTGCAGGAGGAAACGTCAACGCCAGACGAGCTGAGCAACCGCGCGGCTCACCAGACCCGGCACGCATTCTGGGGGACCATGGGCTGGCCCAATTTGCAGCCGAAGGCCTTGCCGAATTCATCGAAGTTCTGCACCGATCCGTTGACGCGCCAACGACCGGGTGAGTGGGGATCGGTGAGCGCCGACTGCCGCGCCGCCGCGTCGCGCGTGTTCTGGCACCACACCTGGGCAAAGCCGATGAAATAGCGCTGCGCCTCGGTAAAGCCGCCGATCTTTTCGTCGATGGATTTGCCTTCATCCTTGAGCGCGTCGAGGAGGGCCATGTAGGCGATGCGCAGGCCGCCGTTGTCGGCGGTGTTTTCGCCAAGGGTCAAGTGCCCGTTGAGATAGGTGGCCGGCGTATCGCCCTGCGCGGCCGCCGCCTCAAAGTGGTCGTACTCGTTGGCCACGCACTCGGTCCGCTCGGTGAATGCCTTGCGATCCTCCGCCGTCTGCCACTCGCGTACATTGCCGTTGCCGTCGAACTTCGAGCCCTGGTCGTCAAAGCCGTGCGTCATTTCGTGGCCGATGACCACACCGATGCCGCCGAAGTTTACCGCCGCGTCGATGTTGGGATCGAAAAAGGGTGGCTGCAGAATGCCGGCAGGGAAATTGATGTCGTTGAAAGAGGAGTTGTAGTAGGCATTCACCGTAGGCGGCGTCATGTTCCACTCCTTCTCGTCCACCGGCTTGCCCAGCTTGGCGAAGTTGTAGTTGCGTTCGTAGACGGCGGCGTGCTCTTCGTTCTCAAGGAATTCGCCGCGGTTCACTTTCACGCTGGAGTAGTCACGCCACTTTTCGGGGTAGCCGATTTTGTTGCGGAACATGGCCAGCTTTTGCTCGGCTGCTTTCTTTGTCTGATCGGTCATCCAGGGCAGGGTCTTGATGTCGTCGGCGAGGGCTTTGTCGAGGTCGGCTACGAGCCGGTCCATGCTTGCCTTGGCGGCTGGAGGAAAGTTTTCTTTCACCCAATCCTGGCCCACCGCCTCGCCGAGGGCGCGGTCAGTCGCGATGGTGCATTGACGCCAGCGCGGCAGAGGCACCTTCTGCCCGGACAGGGTTGTAGAGAAGAAATTGAAGTCTTCATCAAAGAATGCCTTGGGCAGGGCGCGCGTGTGCCCGTGGAGCGCTTGCCAGCGCAAGTAGCTCTTCCATGAGTCGAGCGGCTCTGTCTGGACCAGCGTGGCGAGTTCCTTGAAGTAGTCCGGCGTGGCGACGTTCAACGTGTCGAAATGGCCGATCCCGACGGCATGGAGGTAGGTTTGCCAGTCGAAATCGGGCGTCACCTTCTGGAAGTCGTCGACAGTGTAGATGTGATAAACGTTGTCAGGATTGCGCCGCTCCACACGGCTGATGGAGGCCTTGGCCATCGCGGTTTCGATCTCCATGACCGCGGCGGCTTCTTTGGCGGCTTGCTCGGGCGTGTCGCCGGCGAGTGCGAACATTTTTTTGATGTGCTCGACATATTGCGCACGAATTTGCGCGAAGTGCGGCGAGTCGACAAGGTAGTAATCGCGATCGGGCAGCGATATGCCGCCCTGCGCGACTTCGGCGATTTGCTTTGACGAATCTTTCTCGTCCTGGCCCACCCTGAATTGAAAGAAACCATCGGGCGCGCCCTGATCCTCAAGCCGGCCGAGCAGCCCGGGAAGCTGCTTTGCGTCAGTCAGGCTTGCAATTTGCTTCCAAGCCGGCTGGATTGGCTCGAGGCCCAGTTTTTCAATCGCGTCTGTATCCATGCACGAGGCGTAGAAGTCGCCGTATTGTTTTTGCAGGGGATTCTTAGGGGCCGAGGCCGCGGAGTCCAGGTCCTTCCAAAGCAGGTACTGATTGCGCTGCTGCAGCAAGGAAAATGAGCGCACCCAGCGGGTTTGGTCAGCAGGGATGGAATTGTTCTTCGTCCAGTTGCCGCAGGCGTACTGGTAGAAGTCCTGACATGGATCGGCGTTCAGGTCCATTGCCGTGGGATCAAAGCTGCGAGTGGCAGGGGGCTCAGAGGGCTTGGTGTCGTCGGTTTGCGAGGCGGCGGGAGCCTGCGCGAGGGTGAGTCCTGATGTCACGGCCAGAAAGAGAAAGAGGTATCTGGATTTCATCGAATCTCCTATTGGAAGAACGGTCGCAGGCAAAATTGTAATTGCAGGCTGGTCACGGTGGATTGTCGAAGAGCCGGTTTCGCATGGGCTGTGTCGCCTGTCACGGGTGGGCGGATGAGTCCCAGGGACTGCCAGGTCCAGGATCTCTTCGAAAACCGCCGCCGGATCCGCCAGCCGTTCGCGAGAGAATGGGTTTATGCGCATCCAATTGTCGTTGAAGATATGTGCCCTGGCCGCAGCGGGCCTGCTCTGCTATCCGCATAGGCAGATGATAGCCCACGCGCAGGATGTTCATGTGCGCGTTTCTCCCGATGTGAAGACGGGGATCGAGGGAACGACGGAGTTCCCGACCATCCAGATGGCGATGGACCACCATCCGTTTGCTGGAATCGGAAAAGACGGAAGACCGGGGCGCGTCTATATCGAGATCGCGCCGGGCGTTTATCACGAGCGCGTGATCGTGACGCAGAACCACACCAACATCACGCTGGTGGGCACGGGCAAGACTCCGGCGGACGTGGTGATCACGAACAGCCTGAACGCGAAACAGGCCGGCGGAACGTTTTTCACCGAGACGGTGGAGATCAACGGCAACGGATTTGAAGCTGACAACATCACCTTCGAAAATACGGCCGGGAATACGGGCCAAGCGGTTGCGGCGTCGGTGCGCGCCGATAAAGTCGTGTTCAAGAATTGCCGGTTCCTGGGGCACCAGGACACGCTGTTTGCCGATTACGGCCGGCAATATTACGTGGACTCGTACATCGAGGGCGGCGTGGACTTCATTTTCGGCAACGCTGCGGCAGTCTTCGACCACGATGAGATTCACGCGAACGGCGCCGGCTATTTGACCGCGCAGTCGCGGACCTCGCCGAAGCAGACGACCGGCTACGTGATCATCGACAGCAAAGTGGCCAGCGGCATTCAGCAGGGCGAAGCCGAACCGGGCGCGCCGCCGCGCCGCGACACGATCAGCCTGGGACGGCCGTGGCGGCCTTACTCGCGCGTCGTTTATATCGATACAGAACTGCCGGCAGATGTCATTCCGCAAGGGTGGAACGCGTGGGGCCGAACGGACAGCACGCCGCAGACCTACTATGCGGAATTCCATGACACGGGCCCGGGCGCGAACCCGTCAGGGCGCGTCGCGTGGTCGCATCAAATCACCGCTCAGCAGGCGGCGCAGTACCGGCCGCGCGTATTTCTGGCGGGCAAGGATCATTGGAACCCGATCGCTGCGGCGGCGAAGCTGCCGTAACGCCCGCCGCGGACGCTTCTGCGATCCAGCGCCGCACTCCCGCCACTCAACCGCGCAAGCCAATCAAAAGCAGCACAAAGGCTGCGCCGAGGGCGACGACCCTGGCGCGATGCATGGCGTCCCAACGCCGGTGCTGACGATCGGCCTCGGGGAGGATCCAGGATGCATCCTGGCGGGCCAGTCGGTTGTTGATGGGGACGAGAAAAATCAGCGTCAGAACGATCACGGCAGCCCAGATGCCGGATGCGGTGGCAAGAAGCCCGATCACCGGTTGAGCGCGAAGAAGGATGGCTTCGATGACGAGAAGCAAGAAGTTGCCGGCGTACCAGAAAGGCATGATCTTGCCAAGTGTTGCCGCGAAGAGACGAACAGCGTGCGCACGTGCCTGCTCGTCCAGTTTTTCGAGAATCGGGTTGATGAAGGCCCACACGGCGAATTCTGTTCCGACCATGAGGCCGATCGAAAGAATGGTTACGACGCTAAGAAAGAGGATCATTATTTTCTCCTGCGCTTAAGACGCAGTTCAGGGGTATACTGACTCAGATGTTTGTACTGACAAAGGTGTCAGTGCGCGGCGAGAGCCGCCGGGGGTGTGGGCTACCCAATGCCAGTTTCTAAGAAAGAAATATCCGAATGTCCCATTGACGCCATGCTTTCGGTGATCGATGGACGATGGAAGGGAACCATTCTGTGGCGCCTGTCGGAGGGCCCCATGCGTACAAGCGAACTCCGTCGCAGCATACCGGGGATAACTGAGCGCATGCTGATACGACATTTGCAAGAATTAGTGCGCGACGGGATCCTGGTGAGGCGGCAGGCGAGAAGTGTTCCGCCGTGCGTATGGTATTCGATCTCCGATTACGGGATGACGCTCACCCCTGTGCTCGAAACCATTTGCACGTGGGGAAGAAAGCATATTCGGCTGAAACATAGCGGCAGGTTGCCGTAGGGCAGTGCCGGGTGTGTTGAAAACACGGCAGCGAAGCTTCTTTACACGCCCTCGACTCGCCTGACACACTTGGAGCGTGGACACCCAGACAGTCGTAATCCTCGACTTCGGATCGCAGTATACGCAGCTCATCGCGCGGCGCATCCGCGAGCTGAATGTCTTCTCGGTGGTGCTGCCGTGCACGGCGCCGCTGGCGGAGGTTCAGGCCCATCATCCCATCGGGCTGATTCTTTCGGGAGGGCCGTCGTCAGTTTATGACGCCGACGCACCGGCCGCCGACCCGCGGGTGCTGCGCGTGGGCGTCCCAATTCTCGGCGTTTGCTACGGGCTGCACTTCATCGTGCAAGCCATGGGCGGCAAGGTGCGCCCGGCGCCCAAGCGAGAATATGGCCACGCTGAAGTGACCATTGAAGACAGGGCGACGCCATTGTTCGCCGACCTTCCCCCGGCCATCCAGGCGTGGATGAGCCATGGCGATGAAGCGCAGGAGTTGCCTGCGGGATTTCGCCGCGTAGCCGTGAGCGCCAATGCGCTGGCCGCCATCGCCAACGACGAGCGCCGGATCTGGGCGGTGCAGTTTCATCCCGAGGTGCACCACACGCCGCTGGGGCGGCAATTGATCTGGAATTTTCTCGATATTTGCGGAGCACGCGGCGACTGGACGCCAGCGCATTTTGTCGAGACAACGGTGGCCTCGATCCGCGAGAAGGTTGGCGGCGGGCACGTGATCTGCGCGCTTTCGGGCGGCGTGGACTCGTCGGTGGCGGCCATGCTGGTGCACAAGGCCATCGGCAGCCAGTTGACATGCGTGTTTGTGAACAACGGCGTGCTGCGCAAGCACGAGTTCGTGAATGTGCAGGCAAACCTGCGCGGCAAACTGGGCCTGAATGTGGTCGCGGTCAACGCCAGCGCGAGGTTCCTTGAGAAGCTCGCAGGCGTCACCGATCCCGAAATCAAGCGCAAACGCATCGGCGTAGAGTTCATCGCCGTCTTCGAGGACGAAGCGCAGCGCATCGCACAGCAGAAGGGCGGAGTGGACTGGCTGGTGCAGGGAACGCTTTATCCCGACGTGATCGAGTCGTCGAGCGTGAAGGGACCGAGCCAGACCATCAAGAGCCACCACAACGTGGGCGGGCTGCCGGAGCGGATGAAATTGAAGTTGATCGAACCGCTGCGTGATTTGTTCAAGGATGAAGTGCGGCGCATCGGGCGCGATATGGGCATGCCTGAGGAGATTCTTGCGCGGCAGCCATTTCCGGGGCCGGGGCTCGCAGTGCGCATCCTGGGCGAAGTGACGCCGGAGCGGGTGGCGCTGTTGCAGGAAGCCGACGAGATTGTGGTGAGCGAGGTGAAGGCGGCCGGGCTCTACAACAAGATCTGGCAGAGCTTCGCGGTGCTGCTGCCGGTGATGACCGTGGGCGTGATGGGCGACCAGCGGACGTACGCGTATACCTGCGCCATCCGCGCCGTGCACTCTGAAGACGGCATGACGGCTGACTGGACGCCGCTGCCCTACGAACTGCTGAAGCGCATCTCCAACCGAATCGTGAACGAAGTGCGCGGCATCAATCGCGTGGTTTACGACGTGACGTCAAAGCCGCCGGGCACGATCGAGTGGGAGTGAGGACTGGCCGTCAAGGCGGGCGAGGCCATTTGTGCTGGATCTCGGTCCGCATGAGTGAGCTCCATTAATTTTTGAGGTTCCCAGGTCCCAAAATCGGGACCTGGGGCACCCAGTCTTGTGAGACTCCCACCCTAGCGGAGAAAGGATGGGGCACCCGTTTCTGTGAGACCTACCCTAGCAATAAAAACAAGGACGTCGCGAGTGTCCACCCCACGGACGAAGACCTGTCCGCGAGGACCCCGGAGGGTGGGCACCCAGTTCGGTACGAAACTGCGCAGTCAGAGACTTAATGCGCATTCCCCGCGGCCTTGGCGAAGTGGAAGATGCAGTTGACTTGATGCGTGGCCGGGTCGGGCTTGACGTCGAAGGTTGTAATGACGGACTGCATCCATTTGGCGAGGGAGCGGTCCTGCTTTTGCGCGCGCGCAGCGAAGGTTGAGACGTAACTTTCGTCGAAAGCAGCGCCGGGGGGCATCTTCCAGAGGTGCGCGAGTTTCGCGGCCATGGCATCGGGAGCGCCATCGAATTGAACCGCACCCATGCGGTAGGGCGGGCCGGGCGCGATTTCGAGAGTGTAATTCACAATGCGGGTGGACTCGTTGAACGAGGCGTGCGAGATGACGGAGCAATCGAGATAGCCTCGGGCATGATAGGCGTCGCGCACGGCCAGGAGATACAAGTCGAGCGGCCTTCCGGAGCCAGCCGGGTATTTGGACAGGATCTTCTCGGCCTCGGCGCGGGGGACGAGGGCGTCGGACGGATAGCTGATCGAGCCGAGCTTGTAGATGCCGCCTTCCCTGATCGCGACGGTAAAGGGAATTTCGACCGCTTGATTTGAGACGACGGGAGGATCAATTTCCGTCACATCGACCTGCACGGCCGCGTAGCCCTGATCCTGATAAAGATCCTCAAAGGCGCGTTGCAGACCGGGCGCGGAATTCTCCGTGTCGAATTCGTTTCCTGCCTGGCTGGCGACAAGGGCATTGGCTTTCGCCTGCATGGCGGCCGACACGCCGGAAAGCTGGATGGAGCCGATGCGTACCGCCGGAGAGGTGACGGTGAAGTTCATGGCTGTGATTTTTTTGGGGCCCAGTCCGCTGGTGAGATCGGCTTTCACCGTTGCCTTCACGCCCTGGCCGGCGAGCATTTCCTCGAATGCATGGCAAATCGCTTCGAGCATGAATCCACTGGCGGGCACGAGACCGTGATAGAGCGGGAAGCGCTCGTGAAGCTTCATGTCGAGGTCTTTGCCGGGCTTGAGCGGCAGATTGTCAAGGTGGATGGGGTAGAGCTGGCTGGCGGGCGTTAATGAGAAGAGCAGGCCCTTCGAGTCAGTGCTGAACTTGACCACCGAAAAAAGGCCAGTGTCGTTGAGCTGCCTGGCGCGAGCTTTCACTTCGATGGAAGTGAGGCGCACGTTCGGTTTCAGGCCGGCCGCCGCGAGCAACTCCTCCTGCGTGTATTGGGGCGCGCCTTGAAAGCGGATCGCCCTGGGCGGGACCTTCTTTTGCGCGGGCGATGAGAGCGAGCAGAGAAGAAACAGAGCGGCAATCGGAGCGGCAATCAGGCCAGCCGGTTTGAACATGCTGCGCCAAGAGTAGCAAACCTTGAGCGAAGCGGCGAAATCGATCACGCGGTCTTTGGCCGCGTGAACCAGCCGAAAGCGATGGTTCCAAGAAGGATGAGGCCGAGCATTCCGAACCAGGCGACTCCTGCCATTTTGAGGACCTGGCCTTCACGAGCCTCCACCTCGCGTAAAGAACGTCCGGCGAGGACGAAGCCGGGCTGCGCGCCAGAGATTCGCTCAACGACGGCTGCGATGCGCACATTATTGCGCGGCTGCCAACTGACGCGCTCCTGACCGTGACTGCGCACGTAATCAAAGACGCCCGCCGGCGGAGTGGGCGTCTGGCCATCGAGCTGTGCGGTTGAACCCAGAGCCCGGCCCTCATCGTCGTAAACGATCAGAAAAGGGGAGAGGCTGTTCGCCATGTCGACAGTGGCGCTGCCGTAAGTAGTCAATGCGCCCTGGCGGAGGCCGTCGCTGACGCCGTATTTATTGAGATGGACGGCGAGGTTCGTCACCATTTCGATCTGCGGATCGTTGGCGCCCTGGCGCAGAACCTGCTGTGGAATCGCGTAAAGCGCCAGCGCCAGGATGGTGGAGATCCCCGCCAGGACAAAGGCGTTGAAAAGCAATGCAGGACGGCCAAACGTATCGCGCAGCATGCTGAGATGCTCCTTTGCAAGGGAGGTGACCAGGTCTGCGACAATGAGGCGAGTGAGCGCACCGCGCGCGAGCGATCCATCGGCTCGCGCATCGCGGAGTGTCTGCAGCATCGCAGGGGCATAGTTGACCCGAAAGGGTTCCGGGTAAAGCCGGAGCGCAAATGCGTAAATACGCTCGAGGCGATCGGGGGTCATGAGCGGCTCCTGTGAGGAAGCACGCCAAGCGAACGTGCAGTTTGCACGGCGGCATCGAGCCGGTTGACTTCCGCAGCGAGCGTGCGTCGTCCTAGCGCAGTGAGCTTGTAATAGCGGCGGCGCTTATCGTCGGACATGCCCGATTCGACGACCAATCGGCCGTGCATCATGCGATCGAGCGAGCCGTAGAGAGTGCCGGGACCGAGGCGCACGCCCCCACCTTCGGGCGCGCGCGCGTCTTTCATGATGAGATAACCGTGCTTTTCGCCCTCCGCGAGCGAAAGGAGAATGGCGAAGACAGCGGGTGTGAGAGGAACCTGCGGAGGCCCTTGAATCGGCATGACAGTAATATATATCGGAAACGGATATATCCGCAAGCGAAATAATTCGGGGCCGCGAGGGTATCGCGCCGGCGCCATGAAAGGGCGCCATCAATCGCCCGACGTCTGCGGGCGCAGCGCGGCAATCTCGCGTTGCAGCGCGTCAAAGCGCGCAAGCAAATCATCGTGGCGCTTGTCGGCAATCGACGGCTCAAAGGGCTCGATGTAAAACGTGCCGTTCGGCTCCAGTTCGCAACGGTGCACCCGGTGGATTCCCTCGAAGCCCTGCCGGTGAACCACTTCCACTAATTCCTCCTGCGAGAGCGATTCGCGGCGGAGCGCCTTCTTGTCCACCTGCCCGTTGCGGACCAGCACAGTCGCCCGGCCCTCCATGATGCGCGTCAGGCGCGGCGAGCGGAAGAGCACGCGAACCACGAGCCAGTTGATGGCCAGCAAACCGAGGGCGCCGATGATGCCGCCGGTCACCGAGTTGTCGTCGCCGATGATGGCATTCTGCACCGTGTTCGATAGCGAGAGGAGCACCACCAGGTCGAACGGGTTAAGCTGCGCGAGCTCGCGCTTTCCGAACAGGCGCAGCAACACCACCAACGCCAGGTAGACGATGGCAGGACGGAGCAACTTCTCCAGGATGGGAAGCGGCATCTGAAACATGTGTTGGAAGATCACAGAGTGGAGCATGCCAAAGAGGATAACCGGCGGCGGCCAGGGTAAAGCGAGTTTTCAAGGGAAGGGGAGTGCTCGCAGGCAATGATCGGGGGCGGCGGAGCCGTCTGCTAGAGTGAGGATGGAAACAGACCGAAAACCAGCATTCACAGGGGTTCCAGTGCCAGGACTAGCGCCGTTTCGCATCGAGCCGATCTTCACGGCCCGCGTGTGGGGATATCATGACCTGCGCCCATGGTACGATCGCGTGACCGAGGGTGATCCTATCGGTGAGGTGTGGCTCACGGGCGACGAATGTGTGGTCGCGACCGGGCCGCACGCGGGCGAAAAGCTGGGAGCGCTGTTTGCCGAACAGCATGATGCACTGCTGGGCGGCAACGCGCCGGCAGTCGGCTCGCCGCTGCTCATCAAGGTGATTTTTGCTCAGGAAAAGCTCAGCGTGCAGGTGCATCCCGACGACAAGATGGCGCAGAAATACGGCCAGCCGCGCGGTAAAACCGAATGCTGGTACGCGCTGGCGGCCGAACCGGATGCGCAGGTGGCCGTGGGCCTGAAGCCCGGCGTGACACTCGCCGAAGTCAGGGAAGGCATTCACAACGGGACGCTCGAGGCGAGCCTGAATGTGTTGCCGGTTCGCGCCGGAGACGTGATTTTTGTGGATGCGGGGACGGTTCATGCGATCTGGCCGGGATCGATCCTGCTGGAGACGCAGCAAAACTCGGACATCACCTACCGCATGTACGATTACGGGCGGCCTCGCGAATTGCACATTGAGAAATCGCTGGAAGCCACGCGGCTGATCACGCGCGCCGGGAAGGTGGCGCCGCGCGAGCTTGAGGACCGCGCGGTTCTCATCGATGCGGACTTCTTCCGCGTGGAGCGGATTCCTGTGGAGGGGAGCAAATCGAGCGAGGACCTGCGGGGGGGAAACGGGACCCCCAGGCTGGCCTACCTGTTTGCGGCTGCTGGAACGGGCCGTCTGTGGGGAGCGGGTTTCGACCCCGTCGATCTGCCTGCCCGCGGCATGGTGGCCGTGCCGTCAACCTCGCCGGAATTTGTGCTGGAAGACATGTGCGGTGCAGGCAGGAGCCTTGAGGTGATCCGAATCACTCCGAACTGGCGGGGCGAATCCGCGTAATCGTAGCCAAAAGTGGGGTGACATAACGCATTCGTACCGTAACGATTTCGAAAATCTTTGACGCGCTCTTCAACCTTTTCGGGCAGAATCTTAATTGTCATGAGTTTTCGGTTTGGACTTGGGTCCGATCTCCGCAGCATTGTCGATGCCGCCTGTGCCGACTGGCAAGCCAACGGCAAAGTCGATCGATTCTGGCAAAAGGACGCGGGACTATGGACCCGCGACGGCGAAGAGCAGTGGATGGGCTGGATCGACATTGTCGAGCGGCAGCTAAAGGAACTTTCGTCGTTCGCGGAGCTGGCCGGCGAGATACAAAGCGCAGGCTTCAAGACGGCGCTGGTTCTCGGCATGGGCGGCTCCAGCCTGTGCCCGGAGGTGCTGGCCAAAACGTTTGGCAGGCAGCAGAATTTTCCGGAGCTGCGCATTGTGGATTCGACTGACCCGGTGCAGGTGATGGCTGCCTGCGACGAGGTGAACCTGGGTGAAACGCTGGTGATCGTGGCCAGTAAATCGGGATCGACTCTCGAACCCAACATCCTGAAACAGTTTTTCTTTGAAGAGATGACCCGAGCGGTGGGTGCGGGCGAGGTCGGGAACCATTTTGTGGCAATCACCGACCCTGGCTCAATGATCGAAGAAGTGGCCAAGCGCGAGCGTTTCCGCTACATCTTTTATGGCGACCCGCAGATCGGCGGCCGCTATTCCGCACTGTCGTATTTCGGGGTAATCCCAGCGACTGTGGCGGGCTTGAACATTGGCAGGCTGCTCGATGAGGCGGCCATGGCCGTGGCCAGCGCCAGGCGGCCCGTAAGCGACAATCCCGCGGTGCAACTTGGTTTGCTTTTGGGTACAGCCGCGAACGCAGGACGCGACAAGCTCACATTCTTCGCGTCGCCCGAGATCTATGACCTGGGCGCGTGGCTGGAGCAGCTGGTTGCCGAATCCACGGGAAAGCAGGACAAGGGAATCACCCCAGTGGACCGCGAGGCCGCAGGACCGCCCGAGGTGTATGGCAACGATCGCGTCTTCGCATATATACGGCTGAAAGACACTGGAGATGAGAGCGCCCAAAGGGATCTCGATGCGAAGGTGGCGGCGCTTGAAGCGGCTGGTCATCCGGTGATTCGTTTTGAGATCGCAGATCCGTATGAAATCTTCGGCCAGTTCCTCACATGGGAGGTGGCCACGGCAGTTGCCGGCTCGGTGATGGGCATCAATCCCTTCAATCAACCGGATGTGGAGTCGGCAAAACTGGAAACGCGCGCGCTGACGGCGGAGTACGAAAATACAGGCAAGCTACCGGAACGCAAGCCGGTGCTGACAGAGGTAGGGATCGAAGTGTATGCGACGGAGGATTACGCGACGCTGCTGAAATCGGCGGCGAAAAGCCCGACGCTGGTTGGCTTGTTGCGCGCGCATTTGAACCAAATCCAACCCACCGACTTTTTTGCCGTGCTCGCGTTTCTGCCGATGTTCAGCGAGTTGGAATCGATCATGCAGGGATTTCGGCACAAAGTGCGCGACCGCAGGAAAGTGGCCACATGCATGGGCTTCGGCCCGCGATTTCTTCACTCCACGGGCCAGGATTACAAGGGAGGACCCAACGAGGGTGTGTTCTTGCAGATCACAGCAAGGCATGCCGACGATATGGAAGTTCCGGGGCACAAATACAGTTTCGGCGTGGTGATTGACGCCCAGGCGGCCGGGGACCTGGCGGTGCTGGAGGCTCGGGGGCGGCGGGCCCTTCGGGTGCACCTGGGGGGCGGCTTGATGCCTGGTCTGAGGGCACTTAGTACGGCCATCAGCGCGGCCCTGAAGTAGACAACTTTTTCAGCCAGACGGGGTTTCTACGAGTAACCGGCTCAGGCGAGGCTCGTCTAAGCGGTTGGGCCGTGGAAGTGGATTGAAAATGATCTTCATCTGGAGCTGGGTGGAGAGCATCTGTTGATAGGGGAGAAATCATGATAAACCGTACCTTGATGACGCGAAGATTCACGCAGGTGATGGCATGGACAGGGGTGGCTGTGCTGTGTGCTGTGGTCGCGGTTGCGCAGGACGCGAGCGCGCCTGCGGACCAATCTCAAGGGCAGCCTGCTGCGCAACAGGGGCCGCGCACAGATGGACAGGTCGAGATGGACGTGGTGCACGCGCTTGACGCTTCGGCGGCGCTGAAGAACGATTTGATTACCGCGGCCACAATCCAGGGCGAAGTCACGCTTTCCGGAACAGTTTCGAGCGATGCATCAAAGCTGCTCGCCGAGTCGATTGTTTCGCACGTGAATGGCGTAACCAAGGTGCACAACAATCTACAGGTCGGAAATCCGAGCCAGGCGGCGCAGAACGCGCAGCCGGCGCCGGATATGCAGGCGCAGGACATGCCTGACAATCAGCAACCCGAGGCAACTCCGGGTTTGCCGCCGCCGGGTCCGTCTCCGGACCAGAATCCGGCGCAAGGCCAGAGCCAGGCTCCCGCGCCTTACCCGCAGCAAGCACCGAATCCGCAGCAGGGTGGTTATCCGCAGCCACCGCCGGCGCGGCCGCAGTACCAGAGCCCGCAGTACTCGCAATATCCGCCGCAGTATCAGCGGGCGCCATCGGCGCCGAGTTATCAGCCTGCTTCAGGGCCTGTCACCATTCCGCAGGGGACGCTGCTTTATCTGCGGACCAGTGAGCCGGTCGACAGCAAGCGAGCGAAGGATGGCGAGCCGGTTCAATTCACGGTCATCCAGGACGTGACTTCGGGGGGCGTGCTGGCGATTCCGCGCGGCGCCACGGTGCACGGCGTGGTGACGGATGCCAGGAATGTTGGCCAGGGCAAACTTGCCGGCAGCTCCGAGTTGGCGCTTACGCTCACATCGCTTGATTTGGGCGGACGCAGCTACCCGCTTTCCTCCGATGAGTTCAAAGTGAAGGGACCGAATAAAGCCGGCGAGACGGTAGGTAACGCTGTGGGCGCGGGCCTGATCGGCACCATCATCGGATGCGCGGTTGGCCGCGGCGCGGGATGCGCAATTGGCGCCGGGGCCGGCGTCGCAGCAGGCACGGCCGCTTCGGCTGCATCCTCCGGGCCGCGAGTCTGGATTCCCGCCGAGGCGCTGGTGAAGTTTCACGTCACTGCGCCGGTGACCGTCGATCCCGTGAACCCGCAGGAAGCAGCGCGGCTGGCCGAGGGTTTGTATCCGGGCGGTCCGAGCCTCTATCGGAGAGGGCCGTATGGGCCGCGCTACTATGCGGGCTATGCGCCGTATCCATACGCGTATCCCTATGGGTATCCGCCCGTCTACTATCGGCCGTACTTCGTGGTTGGCGGGGCGTATTACTGGCGGTGAAAAAAGACAGGGACCAAGGGAACAAGGGACAGAGAGAACAAGGGCAAAGACATCAGGCATCCGCGTTGGCGGGTGCCCGTTTTCGTTGCGGCGAAGCGCTGTTCGCATGCGCAAGAGCTCTGATTGCCGTCGGATATAATGGCTTAGTCGCATTGAGCGAGAATTGCGCATTCGCAGGCGGCCGAAACCCAGCAGAACCTTCGCTGATGCCTACCGGTCGAGCCTGTCCACGCGTAGAGAGTTGAAGGCAAAAATCCATCCATGATTCGTTTCCTGCAGACAGAAAACCGCATGGTCAAAGCGCTGATTGTGGTGATCATCGGCGCCGCATCGGTCACCATGGTGCTCTACCTGATTCCCGGCCTCAGCGGCGTGGGCTCTTCGTCGCCTGACACGTATGCGGTGGTTTTTCCGCACTGGTACAGCCGAATCCTTTCGTCGGGTGTCGAAATCAAGCAGGCGCGCGTGGAGCAGATTGCACAGAGCGAGCTGCAACAGCGCAACCCGCAATATGCGAACAACCCTATGCTGCTGCAGTTTTTTGAGCAGCAGGTGGGCCAGCAACTGGTGCAGCAACAGGTGCTGCTCGAAGAAGCGCACCGGCTCGACATCCAGGCGACCGACGACGACGTGCGCCAATATCTGCGCACCGGCCCGTCGGGCGAAGTCCTGTATCCCGAAGGAAAATTTATCGGCGAGGACGCTTACCGGCAGTTGATCGACGACCGGCTGCACGAGTCGGTTACGGATTTTGAGCAATCCATCAAGGACGACATCACGATCCGGCGGCTGCAGGCCTTTATCACCGGCGGCGTGACGGTGAGCGACAAGGAAGTGCAGGATACCTACCGCAAGCAGAACATCAAGATCAAATTCGACTACGCCGTGATTTCTGCTGACGATGTGAGCAAGACGATCAATCCTTCCGACAGCGAGCTGGAGGCATTCTTCAAGAAGAATGCTGCGCGGTACGCCCAGGCGGTTCCGGAAGCGCGAACGATCAGCTACTTCGCATTCACAGCAGACCAGATTCCGGGCGGAGTGCAGCAGCCGACGCAGCAGGCTATCCAGCAGTACTACAGGGAACATGTGATCGACTATTCGGTGCCCGAACAGGCCAAGTCGCGGCACATTCTGATCAGCTTGGCTGAGAACGCGGACGCAAAGACCGTTGCCGCGGCCAAAGCCAAAGCAGACCTGGTTCTCAAGCAGCTCAAGGCGGGCGGAAGCTGGACCGACCTGGCGAAGAAAGATTCGGATGATCCCGGCAGCAAGGACAGCGGCGGCGAGCTGGGTTTCGCCGAACGCGGCAAGATGGTGCCGTCGTTTGACAACGCGATCTTCACGCAGAAGATTGGCGACATCGAGATTGTGAGAAGCAACTTTGGTTTCCACATGGTGCAGGTGGAAGATCGGCAACCCGCGCACACGAAGGCGGTGAACGAAGTGCTGCCGGAAATTCAAGCGACGCTGGTTCGCCAGAACTCGGCAGACGCGCAGGCGAGATATGCGCAGACACTTACCTCAGAAGCCATCAAGAATGGAATGGAGAAGACAGCGGCGGCGCACCACCTGCAACTGGTAACGACGCAGCCGGTGGCGCACGACGGCGTAATTGCGGCTCTGCCTGACAGTACGCAGCTTCTCGCCAAGGCCTTTCAGGGCAAGCAGGGTGATCCGCCGCAATCCGCGCCTACGGGCGAGGGCTACGCCATCTTCCAGGTGACCGGTATTACGCCGGCGCACGCGCCGACTTTTGCCGACTGGAAGACCCACGTGCTCGACGACTATCGCGAGGAGCAGCTACCCATGCTGATGAGCCAGAAGACCAAGGCGTTGGCCGACCAGGCCAAGGCGACCAACGACCTGGCCAAAGCCGCCAAGGCGGCGGGCGCAACGGTAAAGACCAGCGACCTGATCGGCGAGGCCGGGCAGGTGCCTGATTTTGGTGCAGTGGGCCAGGTGGCGCCGCAGCTCTTCGATATGAATGTGGGCGCGATCAGCGGGCCTATCGAGACAGGGCGTACCGGCGTGGTGGCGAAGATCGACGACAAGCAGCAGCCAACCGCCGATGAGATCGCGAAGAACGTTGACCAGACGCGCGACCAGCTCCTGGACCAGCGCCGCAATCAGGCCTTCAGCGTGTTCCTGAGCGGCGTGTGGGACAACTACAAGAAGCACAAACTAATCCAGATTAACAACAAGGCGCCGGGACAGCAGGCGCCGGGCATGTAAGCGCGGATCATGCTTCGAACAAAAGGCCTGCAGCCTTGACGGTTGCGGGCGTTTTTGCGTTGGCGTCTGCCTGCGATTACGGCAAGGTGGAAGCGGCGAAGGGCAGCCCTGTCGTTGGCGAGCGGACGGGTTGCGCTTCCATGTTGGGCGCTACGGATGCGCCCGGAAACGAAGCCGGCGTTACCGATACATTCCATCCGTCGACCATGATGAGCGCGTCTTGACTCGAGGAATCCGGGCCGTGAAAATCGCTGGCCGCGGCTTCGATGATGATGGTCTTTGTTTCATCGGAAACCAGTGAGACATAGTTGTCGCTGTAGAAAGCCGGCAGAACCCGCTCGCCCGATTTGCGGCGGAGCTGTATGTGCGCCATCAGGGCAATATTTTTCGTGGGATTGTGGAGCGTGACTTGCAGACGACGCTGCCCCGGTGGATTGTCGGCGAGTTCTTCCACCTTCGCATCCAGCGTGACCATCGGCATCTGGTTCAGAGCAGCAAGGTCATCGGGATTGCTGGGCGCGGCGCGCCAGTAGAAGTTGCTCGAGATCAGTTTTCCCGCGGCGTCGCGCAGGTCCAGCTTGATGAAGTGAACGGCTGAAAGATTCGCTGGAAAATCGATCGGGCCAATATCCGTGGCTGCGTCGGGCGTGGCGGTGAGCCTGGTTTCGTGCTGGTACACGAGCGAGCCGTCGAGGTTGTAAACCGCGATGTGCGCGGCCAAATCGGCGACCGGCTCGGGCTTGTTGTTGATCACCTGCACTTCGCCGTCGGCCTGGTTGAACTGGATGTGCACCATCTCTGACGCGTGCATGACGGCGAAGTACGAAGACATGGGTTCTAGGTCGTAGTCGTAGATCTGCCAGACAAAGCTCGGCTGCGCTGGATCGCTCATCCACGTAATGACGGCCGTTGTGGGATGGAAGAGCTGGGCGTTGCGTCCCTCGTACATGGCGCGGAAGGCTTCGTAGTTCATCAGCTGCGCCTTGCGCACAAAGTCGGCGAGGTTGGCGACGTTGCCGTAGCGGCCGGCGAGAATCAAGGGGTAGAGATCGCCGTGCTGGTTTCCTTTGGCGAGGTCGTGAGCGGCCCAATCGTCGTTGATGGTCTCCCAATCTTTCTTGGGCATCATGGCGTGGATCGATTCCAGCGTCGGGACCGAAACGCTGCCCGTCTCCGTCTTGAAGTAATCGTCAGTGATGGTGTAGAACGCGCGCGGCGCCCGCCAATAATACGGGCCATGCGAACGCACGCCGCGGCCGCGGGTCGAGCTGGGCTGGTAGAGGCGCACGGGATCAAGGTCGGCGAGCAGCGTCTTCAGGGGTGCGTCAATCTCGGGAGGCGGATCGCCCTCATTGCGCGCGCACCACAGGATGATGGAAGGATGATTGCGGAAGCGGAGGACCTTGTCGCGCACGTTGGCAAGGTAAGTCGGGATGTCGGTGGGATCGGGGCCATCGAGGGGATTGGGCTGGAAGAACTCATCCCACACAAGGATTCCGTACTTGTCGCATAGCTCGTAAAAATCTTCACCCGTGCTTTGGCCCACCCAGTTGCGAATCAGATTGAGGTTGGCCAATTTGTGCAGGCGGATCTCCGTGTCAAGCCGTTCGCGTGGGATCCGCTTCATGGCCTCGTCGAGTCCCCAGTCGCCGCCGCGAATGAAGATGGGCACGTCGTTGACAGAAATCGTGAGCGTGTCTGTGCCGGGCACCGAGTAGGTGATTTTGCGGACGCCGAAGTCCAAATCCTGCGCGTCAGAAACATCGCTGCCGGTTTTGAATTCGAGATGCAGGTGATAAAGATTCGGTTCCCCGTATCCATTGGGCCACCAGAGCCGCGGATGCTCCATGTGCAGCGCGGGCGTGTTTTTGGCATCGAAAGTGATTTGCTGCGTCGAGTGCGCGGCAAGTTCCATCTGTCGCTCGAACGAAATGCTCTCGATGGTTCCGCGCACCACGCCTTGGACCGGCTTGTCGCTTACATTTTCAACAGTGGCCTGCACGGAGACGTCGGACGAATCGGTCTTCGGCAGCGGCAGATCGGTGGTCACGTACGGATCTTTCAGGACAACCGGACCGGTGGCAGAGAGATAGACCTTTTGCCAGATGCCGGAATCGCGATCGTGAACGGCGTCAAGCCAATCCCAGCCAAGCGTGCTAAGAAACGTGGGTCCGTCGATCGCGCTGATGCCTCCGTTCTGGCCGACGCCATCGCGCAGTGTGTGCTCATGCGGAACTCCGGGGTGCGGCTCTGGCGTGACGAGTACGGCAATCACCGCATCATGACCCGGCTTGACCTGTGAAGTGATATCGAAATTGCCGCGGATGAAGGCTCCGCGAATGCTGCCCATCTTTGCGCCGTTTACCCAAACGTCCGCGGAGTAGTTGATTCCGTCAAAGTTGAGCCAGACGTGACGGTCTTTGTACGACTTCGGAACGCGGATCAGGGTTCGATACCAGTAGGACGTGTGAACCAGGCTCTCGGGGATGATGTCGGTGCGATCGTTCTCGCCATAGAGCGGCTCGGGATAGACGTGGTTGTTGACAAGAGTGGTGAGCACGGTGCCTGGAACCGTGGCAGCGTACCAGCCGGTCGAGTTGAACCCTGCTGCGGACACTTGCGCCGCGGGTTCCGGCACCTTGGCCACATCCTGCAACTGCCAGCCGGAAGCGAGGGTTAACGGCTGCGGGAAAGCGGCCGCCTCGGCAGGAAGGGCTGCGAAGAGGGCGAGCAAAAGCGACAAGGCAGTGAGGACGAAGAAGAAGAGAGTACGGCCCGTTGGTTTGATCAATGCGCGATCCCCGATCATTCTTAATGAGTTTTGCTGTGCGCTCAAGAGGATACACGGTTTATCGTCTCAAAGGAAACATGCGGACGCTCGCGAGCGCGGGCGCATCTGATAAAAGGGACAACATGGAATTGCAACGCTCGGCTGGAGTTCTGCTGCATGTAAGTTCGCTGCCCTCTTACGGAGGGATCGGCAACCTGGGGCCTGCCGCGCACGAGTTTGTGGATTTTCTGGCCAAGGGGAAGCAGCATGTGTGGCAGGTTTTGCCGCTTTGTCCTACCGGCTACGGCAACTCGCCTTACGCCGGCTCGTCGGCTTTTGCCGGTAATCCGTCGCTCATCAGCCTGGAGTTCCTCAGCGATTGGGGTTGGATCGACGGGGAGCGCATTGGAGAGTTGCCGGGCCGTTCGGGCGTTGTCAACTTTCAGGAGGTTGAAGACCGCAAACTGCCATTGCTCTACGAGGCTGCGGGCAAGTTTCTCGATCACGGGCTCAATGATGGTGCGCTCGCCGATCAGTGGAAGGATTTTGAGGAGTTTTGCAACGGCCAGGCGGCTTGGCTGAACGACTACGCGCTCTATGCCGTGCTGCGCCGCAAGTTCAAGACGGGCGCGTGGACAGAGTGGCCTGAGCCTTTGCGCCGCCGGGATCCGCAGGCATTGGCGCAATTGGGGGCAGAACACGAGCGCGAGCTCGCCCTGGAGCGCGTACTGCAGTTTGCTTTCCAGGAGCAATGGCACCAGCTTCGCGAAGCGGCAGAGGAAAGCGGCATCAGAATGCTGGGCGATGTGGCGATCTTCGTCAACATGGATTCCGCAGACGTGTGGGTTCACCCCGATCTTTTTGAACTCGATGAGGAGCTGAAGCCGATCCGCATTGCGGGCGTTCCGCCGGACTATTTCTCGGCGACCGGCCAGCGGTGGGGGAACCCGCTCTATCGCTGGGACGTGCTCGCAGCGCACGAATTCGACTGGTGGATCGATCGCGTTCGCCGGGCCATCGAACTTTACGACATTGTGCGGCTCGACCATTTTCGCGGCTTCGAAGCGTATTGGGCTATCCCGGCGAAGGAAGAGACAGCGGTGAACGGCGAATGGGTGAAGGCACCGGGCCTCGAGCTGTTTCGCGCCATCGAGCGGGCGCTTGGTCCGGTCCCGTTTGTCGCTGAGGATCTCGGCTTGATCACACTTGAAGTCGAAGCGCTGCGCAAGGAACTCGGGATGCCGGGCATGAAGGTGCTGCAATTCGGCTTCAGCAACAAGGGCGCACACACGCACTTGCCGTACCGTTTCTTGCCCGGCACCGTGGCCTACACCGGTACGCACGATAACGACACGACGCAAGGCTGGTGGAACTCGGCGAGCGAAGCGGAGCGCGCAGCGGTGGAGGCTCTTCTTGGGCCGGTGGGCGATCGCCCCGCGTGGCCGCTGATTCGCGCAACGCAGGGAAGTATCGCCGAGATGGCCATCGTTCCCGCGCAGGACCTGCTGGAGCTCGGTTCCGAAGCGCGCATGAACACACCCGCCGTGGCGACAGACAACTGGAGCTGGCGCGCGCCCGAGGGTTGTTGGACGGAAGAGCTGGCGAAGAGGCTCGCGGCGCTGGCGGGGGTCACGGATCGGGAGAACGATCCAATCGAAAAGCAGGGAGCGAGGGAGCAAGGCAGCTAGAGAGCGAGAATGCACGCGCGTTCGCCGCTTTCAGAAAAATGGAGCGTGCGCGTATCGCCTTTAGTGGGAATTGCGGCGATTTCCTTGCTCCCTTGCTCCCTTGCGCCCGGTTTTACCGGTACGTGGAATCGTCGAAGCGGCTCATGTCGATCTTGTCGTCGAGCACGCCGAGGGTGATGACGGCAAAGGTAAAGACCTGCGTGTCGGGCTCGAGGTGACCGCCGAAGGAATGTTCCGCATTCGCGAGCGTAATGTGTGGGTGCACCCGGCCGTCCATCACCATGCCGCTCATGCCAATGATGTCGGCGGGCGCGGTGGGATTCTTGATGAACATATCTTTGGACGGCAGGTCGCGATTCGACACCTGGTGAACCTGGTAGCCGCGCACCGATCCGAAACCGGAGAGAATGACGGCATTCTTGATCTTTTCCTGCGCGATCATCTGCTTGAGCCCGGCCAGCAGGTCGGTGCCGAATTTGAAGCGCAGCACGACGATGCGATCGAGGTGCCCGCTGACGGCAAACACGTCGGGCACCGCAGGACTGTTGGGTTTGTTATCGATCGCCGGATTTCCCGTGGCATGGCTAGTCTCGTGGCGCGTCTCCTGCGCCGGCAGGGCCAGGCACCCTACAAGCAGTGCAACAGCAAACAGCTTTTTCATTTGGATTCCCCCTGGCCGCGAGAGCGTGTTCCGCGCAAGTGAAGATTTCCCTTCGCTCCGCGTTCTCCCTGACCCCTGATCGCTGACCCCTGATGCTTGTCGTCAGAACGGTATATCGTCGTCAGAAATCTCGGCCGCCTGCGCGTAATCATCCTGGCCGGCGGGTGGGCGCTGGTCTTCATTGACCGCTGCGTTGGCCGGGCTGGGGCGGTTGAATGCGCCGCCGTCGTCACGGCCCGAGAGCAGCGAAAGCTCGTTGACGATAATCTCGGTGCGATACACTTTGCGTCCCGCATATTCTTTATCGTCCCAGTTGCGGGTTGTGAGCCGGCCTTCGACAAACAGCTTCGAGCCCTTTTTCACGTAATCGCGGACGATCTCCGCCAGGCGCCCGTAGACGACAATGTTGTGCCACTCGGTGCGGTCCTGCCAGTTGCCCTGGCCGTCTTTAGAGCGCTCACTGGTGGCCAGCCCAAATGAGGCCACCATGGTGCCGCCGCCCGTGGAGCGAATTTCGGGATCCTTGCCGACATTACCCAAAAGAAAAACTCGGTTTACGCTCTTTGCCATGTTCGTGCTCTCCTTGTTCACTGCCAATTCTTCGTGTCACGTGCCAAAACCTGGAGTCAAGCTCGGCCAATATTCCGTGTCATGCCAAAAGCTCGTTTGAGGGGATTAGCAAATCTCCGCGACACTTTGTGGCCAGATTGGTCAGGAACAAACTTTCCTTTCCCTTCAGATCTCTGGTCCAAAGTATATGCGAGCGGCCAGAAGGGCAGCAAAGGTCATGTCAGCAACTCCAATGGATTTGGCCAGTGCCGCAACAACAGATGCTGAACCGTCGTCAGTCTCCCGTTCCCGATCGACGCGAAAAGGCAATCTTAAACAGCGGCGACGTGTGCCACACGTGTGCCGCTTTTCAGGTCTCAGGAGGGAGCAAGGCGCGCGAGACCGGCCAATTCCAAATTGTCGGGTCGATCGCTTACTTCTCACTTTGGCTGGTCTTAACCAGCTGTAGTATTAAGGGGATCTTCGCACGCCCATGATGCCGGCTTTGAATGGCTTGCTTACAAAAGCACTGACCGCGCTCTGCATTCTTTTCGCTACGGCGCATGTAGTTCATGCGGCCGATGCAAAGAGCGGCCAACTGCAGCCAGCCAGAGCAGCCCTCAAACGGTTGATTCCCTCACTGCAGTCGCAGATCAGTCTCTCAAAGATAAGTAGCGGTGACGGCGGCGATGCATTTCGTATTTCCGGAACAAAGGGGAACATCCAGGTAGAGGCGACTTCAAACGTCGCCGCTCTTTTTGGAGTGAACTGGTATCTCAGGTATGTTGCGCATTTACAAATCTCCTCAAACGGGGATCAGCTTCGGTTTCGGGGCAAACTGCCGGGTCCGCCCGAGGCGATCGAAAAGAAGTCACCGTATCGTTATCGCTATGCGCTGAACGAAAACACCGACGGCTACTCAACACCGTACTGGGATTGGGCCCATTGGGAACGCGAAATCGATCTGCTCGCAGCCAGTGGCATCAACGCCATGCTTGTGGAACGTGGCGCGGATGAAGTGCTCTATCGAACTTTCCGTGAATTAGGCTACCCGGACGGCGAGATTCGCCAGTGGATTGCGCAGCCCGCACACCAGAACTGGCAATTGATGGGCAACCTGTGTTGTTTTGACGAGCCCATCTCACGGCAACTGCTTGAGCGGCGCACGCAATCGGCCAGGCAGATGGTTGCGCGGCTGCGCGAACTCGGCATCACGCCTGTCCTACCCGGCTATTTCGGAATCGTTCCGGAAGGCTTTGCCAAGCGACATCCGGGCGCTCACGTGGTTGCGCAGGGGACGTGGAACGGTTTCAGCCGCCCCGGTTGGCTCGACCCACGCGATCCTCTCTTTGCGGAAGTGGCTGCGGCTTTTTACCGGCACGAGCGTGAACTTTTTGGCGACACGTCGATCTACGACATGGAGCCATTTCAAGAAGGCGGGACACCTGGAAAGGTGCCTGTGAGCGCGGCCGCAAAGCGCATCCAGCAGATGCTCAATCTCGCCCACCCTGACGCGCTATGGATGATGCTTGCGTGGCAGGACAATCCATCGCCGGTTCTGCTTGAAGGAGTGAATCGTAACCGGCTTCTGATCGTTGACATCGAACAGGGACGCACGCCCCACGAAGCCCGTGAAGCAGATTTTCGAGGGGCGCACTATCTGTTCGGCGGACTGTGGGAGTTTGGGGGACGGACGACGCTGGGCGCGAATCTTTACGACTACGCTGTGCGCCTGCCAGCGATGGGGACTCGACCGGGGAGCAAGATGGCCGGCACCGCGTATTTCTCTGAAGGGCTCGACACAAATCCCGCGGCGTTCACGCTCTTCACTGAAATGGCGTGGCGCGAACAACCGGTTGACGTGATTGAGTGGTCGAAGGGCTATGCCAGGAGCCGCTATGGGAGCGACGATCCACATGCCGAGCGAGCGTGGCAGATCCTGATGCAGACGGTATACAGCGGGATGGCTGACAGTGTTTCCAATCATGGTGAGCGGGACGCAGCAACAGAATCTCTATTCGCCGCACAGCCAAGCCTGACGGCTACGAAGGCATCGATATGGGCTCCGGATCAGCTTCGTTATGCGCCGGAGGAGTTGGAAAGCGCGTTGACGGAGCTGCTCGAAGCCGGCCCAGCGGTTCGAGCGACTGCCACGTACCAATATGACCTGGTCGATGTTGCCCGCCAGGTGATATCCAACTGGAGCAGAGCGGCGCTGCCGCAAATCAAAGACGCTTACGACCATCGCGACGAGGCGCAGTTCCAAAGTCTTGCTCAGCGATGGCTAAAGATGATGGACCTGGAAGACGCGATGCTTGCGACGAACTCTTCGTTTTTGCTGGGGCGCTGGCTTGACGCAGTGACGCCATGGGCGGCAAGCGACGGCGAAATGCGACGCCTGCAATTTGATGCGCGGTCGATTTTGACAACCTGGGGCGACCGGACCGCCAGTGAAGCAGGATTGCACGATTACGGCAACAAGGAGTGGGCCGGGCTAATTTCGGGCTACTACCGGCCGCGATGGCAACTTTATTTTGACAAACTCGCTCAGTCAATGAAGGAAGGAACGGCTCCGGGGAAGATCGACTGGTTCCAGATTGGCGAGCGATGGAACGGGTCGCTCACGGGATACACAACGCGACCCCAGGGTAATTCGTGGTCCGCTGCCAACAAGGTGGCGCAAGAGCTTGGTATACTTTGCCGGCGCCCTGAGGGATCGGGTGGTGACTTGGTGTCGAGCTCCTCGGCCTGTGCTGATCAGGAAGGATTGCGCGCGACTCCCAAATAGTTTCACCACTTCTCAGTTGGTCAACGCGGAACTTTTCATGGTGCACACTCCTGGTCATGAATGGAGTCGTTATTGACAAAAAGCTTGACAATGGAATGCGGCATGTTCTAGGGTTCCAGAATACGTAAGCGCTAACGTACCCGGAGATACGATTGCGGTTCGAAGCGCGGTTTCCCCTTGTTACGATCATTGAGGCTAAGTGATGCATGGTCCCGCTCGGCCCCCTGTGGCACATCCAAAGTTGGGGCGGTTCCTGGGATGCAGGAATCGCACAACGCGACCAAGAGAAGTCTGTGGAATCTGAAATCACCTGAGCCTCTTGCTGCAGATGTTGGGCTAGTCTTTTCTGACGTTGCGGGCCTCTGCCAATTCCTCCAAATTGCTTACTGCGAGGAGCCACCAAGAGCAGTTAAACATCCTGTAACTTGTTTGGCTCAGACTGGATCTGCGCTCGCTCCTGCAGAAGGAGCGGCAAGCGCATTTCCAATACTCGGGTTTCCGATCGACCTTGCACGGTGGGTACACTTCCCCGGAGCTTGCAGCGCTTGAAGCTGCAACAGTTTTCCGTGCTGATGACCGATCTGAGCCCGAATCGATCCAGAACCTTTGAAAGGAGTCAAGACAAGATGGCTAGATTGACCGTGTTGAACAGGCTGGTGTGCGCGGCGCTATTTCTGATTTCAGGCGCATTCATTTGCACGTCGGCCAGCGCGCAATTTGAAACCGCATCGGTACTGGGCTTCGTACACGACACGTCAGGAGCGGCAGTAGCCAATGCGAAAGTCACGCTCATCAACGTTGCCACGGGTACCGAAGCAACGGTCACAGCGGACAGCCAGGGCGAATTCGAATTTACGAGCGTTCGCGTTGGCAATTACAAAGTGACGGGATCCGCATCAGATTTCAGCGCCACCACGACGGATGCGTTCACGGTTGAAGTGAACGCGCGCCTGCGGGTTGACATTTCGCTGAAACCGGGCGCAGCGAGCGAAACCATTACCGTAACCGGCGCTGCCGCACTGCTCAATACCGAAGATAGTGAACGCGGCCAGATTATTTCTGCCCGCGACGTAAGCAATCTTCCGCTGAACGGCCGCGCTTACGCCGATCTGGCCCTGCTTACGCCGGGCGTGCGCGCGAACAACCTGGAAAACCAAACTGTGACCAGCCGCGACGCATCGTACAACGTCAACGGAGAGCGCAGCGAATTCAATAACTTCCTTCTCGACGGCTTGGACAATAACGCCTACGGCACATCGAACCAGAGCTTCTCGAACCAGGCGATCCAGCCTTCGCCCGATGCCATCAGCGAGTTTCGCGTTGAAACGGACAACTACAGCGCGGAGTATGGACGCGCGTCCGGAGCCGTCTTCAACGTCAGCATCAAGAGCGGGACAAATCAACTGCACGGCGGTTTGTGGGAGTACAACCGCAACACCGACTTCAACGCGATTGGCCCATTCAAGCCTCCCACCAACGTCTTGACCGGAAAGTCGCAGAAACCCGTGCTCGTGAAGAACCAGTTCGGTGGAGACATCGGCGGACCGATGCCGATCTTCAAGGGCAAGATTTTTTATTTCGGCGATCTTGAGAGCAACCGGCAGGTACAGGGCCAATATTCCGCTTCCACCGTGCCCAACAGCAATCAGCGCCAGGGCGTTTTTACCGACACGAACGGCAACCCGGTTCCGTTGCACAATCCTCTTACCGGTACGGTCTATGCCAATGGCATTGTTCCCCAATCGGACTGGGGTTCGCTGGCCAAGCTTGTCATTCCGGCATTGCCCTCAGCCAATGTGAGCGGGGCCTTCTCAAATAACCTTGTCAATGTTCCAAAAGCCAACTTCAAAGATTACAGAAGCGATGCGCGATTTGATTTCTTTTTGAATCCACGCAGCACGGCCTTTTTCCGCTGGAGCTATCACCACCAGGACATCGTCGACGCTGAGCCCATCACCGGCCCGGCCGGAGGAAACGGCAACGGTACCATTCATGACTACAATAAGCAAATCGCGGCGGGTTATACCTTCCTGTTCAACCAGCACTCGATCCTTGATGCTCGAGTAGCTTTCACCTGGACCCTCGGCGGAAAAACACCGTATGGCCTGGGCCAGCAGAGTTTGCTCGTGCAGGCAGGTATTCCGGGCTTACCGACCAGCCCGGTAGTCTCGCGCTCGCTGAATGATCAGAACGTGAGCAGCTTCAGCCAATTTGGATCGCAGCCAAGCAACCCGCAGTTTCAGAACCCTTTCGCTATCGATCCGAAGGTAAATTACACGCTTCTCAAGGGCCGCAACAGCATGAAGTTCGGCTACGAGTACCAGTCGATCAACACAGAGATCGACGACTTCAACCCGGTCTATGGGCAGGACAACTATTCCGGCGGATTCAGTGCCGGCCTCTCGAACGCCAGTGCCGGCAGTTACAACAGCAACGGCGATGCCGGCATCAAGGAGGCCGCATTCCTCGCCGACTTTCTGGTTGGCGCACGCAGCCTGTACCAGTTGAACAACTTCCGCATTGTGAACTATCACCAGCGCATGAACTTCATCTATTTCCAGGACGACATGAAACTCACGCGCAATTTCACGGTGAATGCGGGAATGCGCTACGAGCTCGCGACGCCGCAATGGGTCGACGGAAATCACCTGGCAAATTACGACCCGAACACGAATACGCTGCTGCAGGCCCAGGGGGGCTCACTCTATGGCAGCGCGCTCGTGAATATGCCGAAGACCGATTTCGCTCCGCGCATTGGCTTCTCCTACGGCTGGAAAGACAAGACGGTGATTCGCGGCGGCTACGGTATAAGTTATGACCAGTTCAATCGCGAAGGCGGCGAAAATCTGCTCGCCTATAACGGGCCGTACATCGTCAACTCGTCCATTACGCAGCAGGTTGTTACCAGCGGCGTCAACACGCCAATTTGCGCCGCCAACGTGCAATCGACCACCTGCTTCAGCCCGGAGTCACAGGGCTACGGCACGAACTTTGTAAGCGCAGCGGGATTCAGCACTGCACTGGCACAGACGCGCTACATTCCGCCGAACATCGCCACCGGTTACGTGCAGGCCTGGCACTTCGGTATCCAGCGCAAGTTGAATGAAAGCACGCTGTTCGATGTCTCCTATGTCGGCGAGCACGGGGTTCACATATGGGTGCTTGACGATATCAATCAGGCTACTCCGAACACGCCTTCGTCTACTTGCAGCAACACCGTCAACTCGGGCTGCGTACCATTGCTCAATCGCCGCCCGCATGTCGGATTCACGGGTATCGAAGGGTCCTCTAACGCGGGCATGTTGATCTATCACGGCCTTCAGGCCAGGCTTGAACACCGCTACTCGGGCGGACTCTACCTCCTTGATGCATTCTCGTATTCACGGGCCGTTGACAATGCATCAGGCCACCTGGACACGCCGAACAATGACAATTCGCGCGTGAACCTCGCCAATCTCCGCGGCGAGCGCGGGCAGTCGGCTTACAACCAGCCGCTGAACGACACGCTCACCGCTATCTGGGATCTGCCTTACGGCCGCGGCCGGCACTGGGGCGCAAGCGCCAATCGCATGATGCAGACTGTAGCGGGCGGCTGGCAATTTACCATCATCGATACTGCTACCAGCGGACAGCCTGTCAACCTGATCTACTCCGAGCCTTCGCAGTTTGACGTAAGTGACTTGCTCAACTATCGCCCCAATGTTACCGGCAACCCGAAATCACTACGGGGCTCCTGGGTGAAGACAAATACTTCGCTGAACGGATACCTGAGCTCGTCGACTGTCAGCGTCCCCACCGACATTACGCACCCTTACGGTAACGCCGGGAGAAACTCCATTCGCGACAACGCCTTCTACCAGGTGAACGCCGGACTGCACAAGCTGTTTCCGCTGTGGAGCGAGTCGTCGAGCCTGGATTTCCGCTGCGAAGCGTTTAATTTACTCAACAATGTCAACTACACGGCGCCAGACTCCAACCGCCAGGACGGTGGATTCGGCTCCATCATAGGATACTTTCCACCGCGCCAGCTGCAACTGGCCCTCAAATTGAACTTCTAGTCCGCAGAGGAAGGAAGAAAACCCGAGGGTAGAGATGATGACCATCACCCGTCGGCAGTTTGGAATTCTCTCTGCCGGTGCTCTGGGCTCAAGCCTCACGCGCTCGCTTTGGGCGCGTGAGGCGTCCCCGACTGACAGGGACCGTTACTTCTACTTCGCCGTCATCGCGGATTCGCATGTCATCGATGGTTTCTATCACGGCCAGGAGAGCAACGCTGAAGACACGGAAAGCCTACAACATACCGCGGCAAACCTGGTTTCCGCACGCACCCTCATCAACAGCCTCGATCCGCCCATCGAACGGGTTTTTGTGGTTGGCGACTATTTTCACAATTATCCGTCTTTGGATTACGACTTTTACTTCAAGAACACGACGCGGCTCGACAATGCCAAGGCGATTACCGACGGATTCAGGATGCCCGTTCAGGTCGGACTGGGAAATCACGATTACGGAGTACCCGGCGTTTCGCGCGAGATGAGTCATCGCCTCTTCGAGGCTAAGTTCCACATCAAGCCCTATTACGCCCTGGAGCACAAGGGCCACAAATTTATCGACCTGAACAACTTTCTTGGCACGACCTGGGGCCCGGCATCCACGATGGTGGATCGCACAACGGGATCGCTTGGCGAAGAGCAGCTGAACTGGTTTGAAGCGCAGCTTGAAGAGGGAAAGCCTTCTTTCGTTTTCATCCACTATCCCCTTTGGCTCGTCGTCCCCAAGGAAGTCGCCGATTATGGACTGCATCCGCTGATCCGCAAGCACAAGGAGACGATTCAACTTGTCGTCTCGGGACACTGGCACAAATGGGTAGATTTCGCGCATACCTACGGGCCGCAGCAATATGTGATCGCGGCCACGCGCTATGACCCCAACGCATACATGTTGATGGAAGTGGACCGCCAGCGAAACACCTGGCGTTTTCTCAACGAAAGCCTCGTCGAGTGGTCCACGCATTACAGCAAACCGTACAACCATGCATAAGTTCTACGACCAGGAGCGATGATGCCCTCGCGAAGCAATCGAATGCTGTCTTTCCTCATAGGCCTGGCGCTCTGCGCTCTGCCTGCCACCTGCCAGAAGAACGATCAGTTGCGATTGAACCAGATCCAGGTCATCGGGACTCACAACAGTTATCATGCCGGCTTTGCGCCCAGCGCGGCGCAATTATGGCAAACCAAGAATCCGAGTATGTTCGACGGCCTCGACTATCGTCATGTGCCGTTGAATCAACAATTCGACGGAGGCGTGCGCCAGATCGAGCTTGATGTCTTCGCCGACAGCAAAGGAGGGCTCTACGCGCATCCAACCGGTCCGTCGATGATTGCGGCCGCGAATCTGCCACCCGATCCTGACTTCGATCCCGACGGCGTTATGACCAAGCCGGGTTTCAAGGTCATGCACATTCAAGATATCGACTTCCGCAGCACGTGTCAGCCGTTCATCGCATGCCTGCGTCAAGTGAAGGAATGGTCACATGCCCACCCGGGACACATCCCCATCTTTATTCTTGTCGAGACAAAACAGGGTGCGCCGCGCAGCCCAGTGCAGCGCACTGTGCCGGAGCCATTCACCTCTGCGACTTTCGACGCACTCGACGCGGAGATTCGCGCGGTGTTTTCCCCCGATCAGCTCATCACTCCCGACGACGTTCGCGGAAGCTACGCAACGCTGAACGATGCAGTCCTCCACGGAAACTGGCCGACGCTGCTCAGCGCACGCGGGAAAGTGATTTTTCTCATGGACCAGCGGCCGGTTGGTCCTGTTTATCTTGAGGGCCACCCCTCGCTACGCGGCCGTGTGCTGTTTACCAATGCCGAGCCGGGAGAGCCCGATGCCGCCTTCATCGAGCGCAACGACGGTCCGTCGAGCGAGATTTCGGAGCTCGTTCGCAAAGGCTACCTCGTCCGCACTCGAACCGATGCTGACACACGGGAGGCCCGCACGAACTCAACCGGTCGCCGGGACACTATGATGGCGAGCGGCGCGCAAATCCTGAGCACCGATTATCCGGCGAACGAGCCCGCGCGCTGGCCGGGGCATTATTCAGTGAGCTTGCCCGGGAACGCCATTGCTCGCTGTGACCCCGTGAATTCTCCGGCTACCTGTAGCGGTGCACTGCGATAGCCGGCTGCCACATATTTCTTTGCTTCAGGAGATTCCTCCATGGCAGTTCGGATGAAAGACATTGCGGCCGACCTGGGAGTCTCGCTGGTTACCGTTTCCAAAGTCCTCCGCAACAAGACTGACGTGGGCGAGAAGACACGGAGGCGCGTTCTCAAGCGGGTTCGAGAATTGAAGTATCAGCCGAATATGCTGGCTCGCGGTTTGGCCTCAGGAAAGAGCTACTCGATTGGCCTTGTTGTCCCTGATCTGGTGCATACGTTTTTTGCAGAGTTGGCGATGGGAGTGAGCGCCGGCCTTCGCAAGGATTCCTACCAATTGATTCTCGCTTCAGCCGAAGAGGAACCAGGGCTTGAATGCCAGGAGATCGAGCACCTGCTGGCACGGGGAGTGGATGCACTGCTGATCGCGTCCTGCCAAAACAGTTTCGCCGGCTTCAAATCGCTCTTACATGCGAAGGTCCCGTACATCCTGCTCGATCGCTTTCTTCCCAATCTCAAAGCGCACTTCGTCGGCACAGACGATGTTGCCGCCGGCCGCATCGCAACCGAACATCTCATCCAGCTCGGCCGGCGGCGCATCGCACACATCGGTGGCGAGGTGATCAGCACTTCGTTGGGAAGATTGGACGGGTACAAAAAGGCGCTATCAGCAAACAAACTTCCGTTTCGCAGCGAACTCGTTGTGACTCGCTCCCGGCTTGAAGAAGCAGGCGTGCAGATCGGAGAGCACGCGATGGGCGATTTGCTCAGAATCAAGCGAATTCCCGATGCGGTCTTCTGCTATAACGATCTGACTGCGGTGGGGGCGATTCATTGCCTTCTTCGGAATAAACTGCGTGTTCCCGAAGATGTCGCCGTAATGGGCTGTGGCAATATTCGTTTATCGGAGTACCTCGAAGTGCCTCTCAGTACGATCGATCAATGTCCGGAACGACAGGGTGCAGAGGCTGCCAGGCTCGCGCTTTCCATGATCGCGCAAGAACGAAGGCCGAGAGCTGAACGATTCCTTGTCGAACCGAAGCTGATCGCCCGGGAATCGACGATGGGACGTGCCAAGTAGATGCCTAACCAGAGATCGCAACTTGCCAGGATCCGTTCAATCGCAGGAGTATCGCTCGATTCAGGGAACCCGGCTCCGATCAGGAGCTGGGCATGCGCCTCACGTTTTCATGTTCAGGGCTGCTCTTTGCTCTCGAAATAGGGAGGCGGGATGATCGGCGGCTTGGAGATCTCGCCGCGAATCTTGCGCACGGTGACGTCATCGAGCGCGAACGAAGGCGCGGCCAGGATAACGGGCGCGTAACCCTCGTCGCCGAACGAGATCATGCCGATGGACTGTTGCGGCCGGTATTCGACCCGGCAAAGTGTCCTACGAGTCTGACACGCCAGAATCAGCTCATGCGGCCCAATTCGCGAAACTGATGCGCGACGGCTTCAAGAAACGTCTCGATGCTGGTGTCGGGTGGAATCGTGAGGCCCGACTTGGCGCAGAGGGCCTGAGCGATGCGGCTGGCGAGCGCGGCACGCGTGGTGAGGTCCATGTCGAGTCGCCGCGCAAAGAAGCCTTCCAGCACTTCGAGGTCACTGGCCGATAATTTGGCCAGAGCCGGGGCGGGAAGCACCACACGAAGGTGCGGCGGCGCACCCCACGGACCAGAACTCGTCTGTCCACCCCAAGAAGCAAAAGCCGCTTCTTGGGGACCCCGGCTCTGTGGGGACCCCGGCGGGACGGGCTGCGCCGCGGCCGGTGAGTACAACGACAGTGGACGCCCGCTGTTCTGGCTCCAACGCGGCGCGTCCACTTCGCGATCGCGCACCACCAGTGATCCAGCCACCATGTCGCCCAGGCGCTGGTTGCGCTTGCTGATGAAGATCGCAATAACGCCGACGGCGTAAAAGCCGGGCAGGTAGTCGACAAAACGCACAAGATTGCGCGCCAGCGCCTCAACAAAGTTGATGCCGCGTCCTGATTGATGAATGACGCGGATTTTGGCCACAATCTTGCCCGGCGTGCGCCCGTGGTCGAACGCCTCGAATAGTGCGAAGTATCCCCATTGCAGCAGAAACACGATGAGAAAGAAGATGCCCGCCGCCCAATTTGCGGAAACTCCGCCGAAAAAATGCAGCGCGGGAATGATGATGGCTGCGATAACGGCAAGCAAAACGAACGCTGCGCCCCAGATGAGGTAATCAATCAGGATGGCGATGAAGCGGCTGCCGACGCCGGCCAGCGGCAACTCAATCGACACAAGCTCCGGGGTTTCGATGTTAAGCTGGTCTCCAACCGGCTCCATGGCGATCATTCTCTCCAATCAGTGGCTCAACAAGCGCCGCCCATACTGGGACCGTCTCGCGGCGTTGTTGTCGCAGGCCGGAACCGGCGGCGGTGTGCGGCAGTTGTCGCGTGCCGAACTGCGCGAAACCGCATTGCTCTACCGCCAGGCGGCCAGCGACCTTTCCACGCTGCGGCAGGACCCCACCGCAAGAACCTACGCAGAGCACGTCAACCAGTTATTGGCTCGCGCCCACCATATCATCTATTCGAGCCGACGCAAAGGCTTCCTCAAGATACTCTATTTTCTGCGCGACGAGTACCCGGCCCTAGTGCAACGGCAGATTCGCTACGTTGCGCTTTCGCTCATCCTATTATTGTCCGGGGCAACGCTGGGCTCAGTGCTCACGCTGGCGCGACCGCAGTTCATGCGCCACATGCTGGGACCGCAGATGGTGGAGACCATCGAGCGCCACGAGATGTGGACGCATTCGATCGTCGGTATCGAGCCCCTGGCCAGCAGCCTGATCATGACCAACAACCTCAGCGTCTGCTTTATCGCCTTCGCGGGAGGCATCGTCTTCGGACTGGGGCCCCTCTACTCGATGTTTTTCAATGGCGTGCTTCTGGGCGTGATTGACGTGGCGTGCCAGCAGCATGGCATGTCGCTCGACTTGTGGAGCTTCGTTGCGCCGCACGGCTCACTGGAACTGCCCTCGATCATCCTTGCGGGCGCCGCGGGCCTGCGCCTCGCGTACGGATTGCTGTTCCCGGGGCTCTACAGCCGCCACGATTCGGTCGCCCTGGCCGGGGTTGAAGCCACTCGAATCGTCGCGGGGATCATTCCGCTGCTGGTGATCGCGGGCACGCTCGAGGGATTTTTCTCGCCCTCCGCCGCGCCGGTGTGGCTCAAGTTTCTGGTGGGCGGGTCGCTGTTTACGCTGCTGCTGGTATGGCTGTTCCGGCCGATGCGACCGGCCCCAAGCGGAAACGCGCACTAGAAGCGGGACCTACCTACACCATCGCCCGTTCCTTTACCTTCAGATACTGGTTCAGCACCGCAGAGGTGAGTTGCGCGGGATCGAGGTCGAGCGTGAGCGCGCCCTGTTCGCGCAATCGCGCCAGCAGCAGTTCGCGGCGCATGGCGAGCTCCTGCGCCGCCGAAGCGCGAAACATCTGCTCGACATTTCTCGGGCGCGCATTGGCGATCGCCTGGACGTCTGGCTGTGCCATAGCGACAAACAGCAGCACATGACGATGCAGCAATTGGATCGCGCCGTCGATTACTTCAGGACGCATTGCGGTTTCGGCCAGGTCGGTGATCCACAGGATCAGTGAGCGCCGCGGCTGCCAGCGATTGAGTGTCGCAGTGGCGCGAAGGTGATCGGCCTCGCTCGACTCGGCGCGCGCCTGGGCCAGAGCCTCCACGATCTGCCGCAAATGCGTGGGGCCGCGGCCAGGCAGCACGCGCTGCTGGATATGCTGGCCGTATACCAGCAATGCGACGCGATCGCCGGAGTATAACGCCAGTTGCGCCAGGGCCACGGCCGTTGAGCACGCGTAATCGAGCTTGGAGTAGTCGCGACGCTCGGCCGCATTGGAAGGTTTGGGTTTTGGTGCTACACCTTCGAGCGGGCGACTGCGCTCCGCATTCCGCTCGTCCTCTAGAATCCTGCCCTGCAGGAGCCTGCCCGCGTCGAGCACGATCCACACCGGTTGGGAACGCTCGGTCTGGTAGCGGCGCGTAATCAGCTGGCCGCGGCGTGCAGTGGCAGTCCAGCACACATCGCGCAGGTCGTCGCCCTCCAAATACTCGCGGAGGCTCTCGAAGTCGCGGCCGAGTCCGCGCTCGCGCGCCTGGCGGAGCTGCAACTCAATCTGCCGCCCGCGCGCAAGGAAGATCTCCTGATCCTCACCCTGGCGAAGCGCTGGGTACACGCGCACGGTCTGCTCGAGCGGCGCCACGGCCCATTTTTCCACGAGCCCAAGCGGTGAAGCATAGCGAAGATAGACTGCTCCTGCCTTGGCGTCGCCACGTTCTCGCGGCTCGATCTTGTAGCGCAATGCCGCTCGAACGCGCGGGATGACGCGCAAGCGCTGCGTCGCGGGCGCGGCAACCAGTGCGTCGGGCAAATCATCCACGAGCCGGCATTCGATGGCCGTTTTGGCGTCGTGCTCCACCGCAAGCTCGATTTCGGTTTCGCTGTTGAGCGCTGGTGCGTTGCTCCATGAGCGCTCGATCGCGATCTCGTGCGCCGCCGGAAGACGCGACCCATCGAGAAGGCAGCCGACCAGGACCAACGCATCCCATAGCAGCATCGTGTAACTGAGGCGCGCGTCGAAGAATCCTGGCAGGGCAAACAACAATCCGGCGGCGAGCAGCCAGATCGCACGCGGCGTCAGGCCGAAGGCGAAACGCCCACGCGGTTGGCATTTGGCGCGCGCCGGCTCAGGATGGAGTGAGGGTGAGATCATTTCCGCGGCACCGCAACCGCCGCCACCACGTCGTTGAGTACGCGATCTGCATCAAAGCCCTCCAGCTCGGCTTCTGGCTTGAGCAGAATGCGATGGCGCAGTGCAGGCAGCACGGCGCGCTTCACGTCATCCGGGATCACATAATCGCGGTCCTCGAAACTCGCAAAGGCCTGGGCTACGCGCAGCAAGCAAATAGCAGCGCGCGGGCTGGCGCCGAGCGCGAGTGTCGGCCACTCGCGGGTGCGGCGAACGAGATCGAGGATGTAACCGTAAAGGTCCTGCTCCACGCGAATCGCACGAATTTCTGCGCGCGCCGTCTTCAGCAGCTCGGCGGCGAGCGGCGCAATCTTTGCTTCTTCGAGGATGTTGCCGGTGCCAGTCGCATGATGGCGTTCGAGCATCTGCCGTTCCTCATCAACGTTCGGGTAGCTCACCTTGATCTTGAGCAGGAATCGATCCAATTGCGCTTCGGGCAGCGGATAGGTGCCTTCAAAATCGATCGGGTTCTCGGTGGCGAAGACGGTGAACCACTCCGGAAGCGGCCGCCGAACGCCGTCGCTCGTCACCTGCCGCTCCTCCATGCACTCGAGCAGCGCGGCCTGCGTGCGCGGCGGCATGCGATTGATCTCATCGACCAGCAGCAAATCGGTGAACACCGGGCCGGCATGGAAGGTAAACGTGTCCGCGCCAGGGCGAAACATGGTTGTGCCCAGAATGTCCGCAGGCATCAGGTCGGGTGTACCCTGCACGCGCTGGAAGCCGAGGCCGAGCAAGCGGCCCACCGATTTGACGATGAGCGTTTTGGCGATGCCCGGCACGCCTTCGAGCAGCGCATGGCCCTGCGTCAACACGGCGACTAGGACCTCTCCAATGACTTCCCTCTGTCCGGCGATTACGCGGCCAAGCTCCGCGCGCGCTGCGGTCAGCAACTGTTGCGTCGCGGGCAACGCCGCTGCTTGCGCTGCTGAGCCGCGTTCCAAATTCGTTTCCTCAGTCATTCAGCTCTCCTTGCTCTTTGCACGTGTCGTCCAAGTGTCGTTGCCATATTCTGAATCTCATCGTCGTGCCGCCTGTGTGTGAGCGGTTGCCTCCAGCGCGGCGCCGTGGCGGCTGAGGGCCTGCACCAGCGCCAAGGCTTTTTTCGGTGGAAGCTTGTCGTCGGCCACCACCGCTTCACAATCGGCGAGGTCCTTCTCAAGCTCCGCGGCGGCCTTCGGGAAGCGGCGGCGAAGCGCAATGCCCATCTCTTCCGCGCTCATCTTCGCACCTTTCAGCCCGCACAGGTCCGCCATGCTGCGCCGGAATCGCTCATATGCAAGCTCTACTGCGGTTGCCGACGCTCCCGCTTCGGCGTAGAGCGAGCCAAGGGCTTCAAGAAACTCCACGGGCGTGGCGCGGACGGGTTGGGGAACATCACGCACCGGCCCGCGGCGCCGGCTGAAGCTGAACACGATCAGCAAGCCGATGGCGATGAGGCCAGTTTCAAGCAGGATCAGCGCCGGACCGCGCGCGTAGAACCATACCGAGTGCGTATCCCCGTGCAGCGACTCATCCCAATAAAAGTGGTGGCCATCGCGCGCGCCCAGCGAGTTCAAAAAGAGGCTCAGGTTGTCAGCGCGGCTGATAAACCCGTTTTCGAGCGGAGTTGCGCTCGCCCACCAGACGACCTGGCCTTTGGCCGATGTGTAGTCCACGACGGCTGGCGCACCGGCACAGTTGTATTGCACGCGATCGCGGGGCCTGTCCACTCCCCATGCGGCTTCAGGAACCATCCAGACTTCACCGGAATCAGCCAGCGCATCGAGACCCTGAGGCGCAAGTTTGCACGCGGCCTGGAACTGCTGAGACGGCCGCGCATTGCCATCGGGCGCCAAATGGCCTCCCGACCAACCCGTCACCAGAACGCGGCCGCCATGGGCAACGATGTCGCGCACCGCCTTCAAATCCGCTGTGGTCATGAGGACCGGATCGGCAAAAATCACCACGGTTTGCGCGTCGGCGCGGCTGGCCAGATCGCTCAATGGCTGCTCCCAGCGCTCGACATCGTAACCACTTCCCTTGAGAAGATCGAAGGCTGCCTGCGCGCCGTGCCTCCCCGTCAGATAGGTGCTGGGCAGAGGGTTGTCGTCATTGTTTTCATTGCGCGCGAAGAACGCGGTGACAAACGCAAGCACGAGCACTGCGGCAAGGCAGCCCAGGAGCAGCTTGCGATCCGTGGCGTCGAGTGAGGCAAGGAGCTTCATTTCGTCTCCACCCCGAGGGCCGCGGCCAGTTCGAGCGCCGAATTGAAGTCGGCCGCCGCTGCCGCCCGGCCGCCATACCAGGTGCGCTCAAAGCTTTGCGTCAGTTCGGTCAGGCTCGTCTTGCGCGGATCCGTTCCGGCCAGCAACGCGAGATACTCGCGCGGGGTGCGGGCGCGGTCGGCGGGCCACAAACGACGCGACTCCAGACGGGCGATTGCGGCCCAATACACAAAGTGAATGGCTTCGCGCCAGAGTCCCTTAGCTGCCATGGCTTGTGCGTCCAGGAGCCACAAGCGCCATTCCCGTGCTGACGGTGCGTCCGGTGCGGGCACTTCATCGGGCACGAGCTTGACGCGTGAACGCCGCTCAATGCGGATGAGAAACCAGATGAGCGCCGTCGCAATCGCCACCAAGAGCAACGCGCGCAGCGCCCAGGCGATCCACGGCGCGCGTGAACCCAGGCGTACAAGGCTCGCGAGGAACTTATCAAGCAGGTTGTAAAACCACTCGAGGAATCGTTCTCGCGGCGACATTTCGGTGACGCCGCGGTAGGCGCGCTGCGAGAGAATTGCGCTGAGCGCCTTGCGTTCATCGGCGTAGCTTGCGCTTGCCTGAGCCGGGCCTTCTGCCTGCTTCGCGTCGTCCTGGAGGCGCTGGTGCGCCTGCGTCAATAAAGAATCGGCGGTTCGCGGCTGGTTTTTGGCGCCGGGGATCAATGTAAGAGTCGCGGGTTGGGCAGCGTGATCCTTCTTTGCCGCGAAGCCCAGCACAGCGCGCAGCCAGTCGTAGCGAACTTCGCGGGTTTGCGTGACGGCGCCAGCCTGCCAGTGTACGCGATCATCCGAACCGGCCTGCCGGGGATCGCACGCGGAACTCATCTGCGCCGCATCTTTCTTTGGCTGCGCGGCCTGGCACGCTGAAACCAGGGCGTCGAGATTCTGGAGGTGCTGGCGATACTCCGCCAGGCTGACGTCGCGCCAGCCTGCATCGGCGACGAAGCCCTGTGGGCGAGCGTGCGGCGCAGCACAGAGAAGCGCCAATAGCGTCGCGCCGGCCGGAGCAATCCACCAACCTGATCGAGGCTGCCACAAGTTCATCGTTCTTCCACGGTATCAGGAGGCAGAGTCGGCCCGGAAATGGTACCGGCTTCCGATGCCGCAGCCGCGGATGCGAACCCTGCCGGTCCGGGTTCGGGCTGCGAAGGGGCATGCCCGCTGCCTGCTTGCTGGGACAAGAGGCCGGCTTGCTGCATCATCCATTCGATGTCGAAGCCTTCCTTGCGCATGCGCTGATCGTAGTAGAAGAGAACCAGGGCGATCCAGGCAACCGGAGTGAGCAGTGTCTGCAGGGTAAAATTCACGATCACATTCAAAAGTTCGGCCACAACCATCGCCACGGATGCAGTTTGGGCGCTGTGCCCGGCCGCCGTGATGACACCGACGATGATGAGGAACGGGATATACGCAATCATCGAGACGACCATGGTGAGGGCGACGACCAGCAAGAACATGACAAAGATGCGGCCACGCGTACCATGGCTGAGCTTCCACGCGCGCATCAGCGATTCCCATGCCGTCTTCTGTTCCACGACGCAAACGGCCATGCCGACGGAGTAACCCAGCGCGAGCCACACGATCACAACCAGGGCTGCACCAAACGCAACAAAGACAAAGAAGCCCGAGGCGACGCCGGCGGCAACGCCTCCGCCCGTGAGCGTCACCAAGTAGAAAAGGATGACGGCAACGCCACCCGCAGCTGCAAGCGGGATACCTGCGACGACGAGCCCTTGAAGCACCAGGAACCACAGATAGGTCCAAAAGCGGGCTCGCCCACTGGCCAGCGCGGCGCGAATCGTCAGCTTCTCGCCGCGATTGGCGCTGACCGCAGCCTGCGTAAGGCCGGCCGTGGAATAGACGTAGGCCGCAATGTAAAGGGGAAGTGTTAAAGCGATAAGCGCAACCAGCGCCAGAATCGCGATCGGATTTGAACCCGAACTTCCCTTGAGCGCTGCGGCTGCGGCCACGACAAGCGCGCCGGCGAGAACGCCGATCGCGATCATCACCCCGATGGGCAATGCCGCGACTCCCGCAAAAAGCAGAAAATTGCGTCGATAAAGCTGCGCGGTCCGGTCCAGGATTTCGCCGAGCGTCAATGGCCGTAAGCTCTCGTTCATGATCGTGCTCGCTTGTCTTGATCCTATTAATGTCCCATGTCTGCGGTAGAGCCGGTTATCCCTGGCGAGGCGCCGGTGTCGGGAAATCCGGCAAGCCCGGTTCGTGCCTGTGGCAGCAAGCCGGCGGCCTGCATCATCCACTCAATATCGAACC
Source organism: Candidatus Sulfuritelmatomonas gaucii (assembly GCA_900290245.1). GTDB lineage: Bacteria > Acidobacteriota > Terriglobia > Terriglobales > Acidobacteriaceae > Telmatobacter > Telmatobacter gaucii. Next base: position 71,494 of record OKRB01000105.1, read on the forward strand.
CTTCCTTGCGAATTCGCAGGTCGTAATAAAAGAGCGTGAGGCCGGTGGAATAAATCGGACCGATCAAGGTGTTGGTGACGAATGCGGCAACCTCAGAGACTGCCAGCAAGGCGAGCGGCAACGCGTGTCCGGGATGCTTCAGGCCGAGGATAATAAACGGAAATCCGAACAGGATGCCCAATAACAAGCGGATTACGTAAACCAGGAGCCAGAGCACAAAGATGCGGCCGCGCGAACCCTGACTGAGCTCGATGCTGCGCCGGATCGCCTGCCGGGTCGACAGGCCTTCGACGACGCATGCCGGCATGGCAAGCGAATACCGCAGCCACATGATCACGCCGTAGATAGTCGCGCCCAGAAAGAGTGGGGCAAAGATCAACATGCCGACCAGAAAGCCGATCGCGGTCGACGGATTCATCGCGGGAGGGTGCTGCGCAACCTGCGGATTGAAGAGGAATCCGCTGGGCAGAATGGCAAAGAGCGCCGCAAACAGCACCACATACAAAACGTAGAGGGGCGCCCATGCGCGAAACACGGTTACGGCCATCAGCCATAGATACCGGCGCAAGCGCAAGAGAACGCTGCCTGCAGCGGCGCGGACCGTCGCAGTTTCACCCAGATAGATCCACGCCACGGTGCGATTGAATGCGGCGATGGCGAGTCCGGCCACGAGGGCGATGGCCAATACCTCGACGCCGAGCGTAACCGCGTAGGCCCACTCCAAGTGGGGGGGAATATGCGGATACCCGAGGAGCGTGAGCACGCCCAGGTGGAGCATCTGCACGAGCAACATGGTTCCGGCGAAGATTCCGGAGATCCCGACAAAGAGCGGAAAATGATTGCGATACAGTTCGGCGGTGCGGTCCAGAATCTCGCCGAGGGTCATTGGCCGAAGCTGGTTGTTCATTCCATCCTCAGTGCGCAAAGAAGCTTTTCCGCGAACCTGCGCTTGGGTTTGGCTCAGGCATGCGCCGAGGCCCGCGCAGAAAATATCCCAGCACAAAAAGGTCAAGATTTGGCGCGAAAATTCGATTCCGTGAACGCTTGCAGGGATCGTAGCACAGGATCGGCGCGCGCAGCGGTCCGGCGCTGCGGGTGTCTGGACCCGAGCCTTGAGGTTCCGCAAGAAACTTGTGCTTTTTGGTAACTAATCCTTTAGTTGTTCGTCTATAGTGGTGTGAGGGCGCATGTTTCCGAACGGAATCTCCCCATCAAATCAATGAGATAGCGATGCCGCCGAAAAAATCCAACACGCTGACCGAGGCCGAGCTCAGGCTGATGAAGATCCTGTGGCGGCGTGGCGAATCGGCAGTCACCGACCTGGTGGCCGCGCTGCCTAAGGGCGAACAACTGGCTTACAACTCGGTTCTCACCACAATTCGTATCCTCGAGCAAAAGGGTTACGTGGAACACCGGCAGGAGGGCCGCGCATTCGTTTACCGGCCTCAAATCGCCGAGCAGGACGCGCGCCGGACAGAGGTTCGCAACGTGCTCAACCGTTTTTTTGGCAACTCGAGTGAGCGGCTCGTGTTATCTCTGTTGGGCGACATTGAGATCTCTCAAGAAGAATTGCAGAGGCTCAAGGACGCAATTCGCGATGCCGCGCCAGACGATGCCGCGCCCGATCCGGAAGGCGAGGGGTAAAGAATGCATTCGATCCTCATAGCTGGCGCATTTCATGCGGAAATTGCCTCGACGGGCGACCGCCTGATCGCGATGTTTTCCGGATTTGCGCGCTCTGCCGCACCTGTGGCTCTTGACGCCGTGTGGCAGGGCGCGATGGTAGCGGTTGCCTTGGTTCTCTGCTTGCGGTTTGCGCCGCGCGTTTCGGCCACGCACCGCTTCGCCATCTGGTCTTCGGCCTTCGCGGTTGTTGCCGCGTTGCCGTTCCTGCCCATCATTCTGCACTCTTCGGCATCGGCCGCCGTTGGGCCTTCCGCGCTGCCTGCGATGACCGCGCGACCGTGGCTGCAACTCGATAGCCGATGGGGATTTATCGTTGCGGGCCTTTGGCTCGCGGCATCGGTTGTCCGCGCCGGCGATCTCGTCTTCCACTCAATGCGCCTGCGCCAGTTGTGGAAGACGGCATTACCAGTTCCAGTGGACGCAGGCCTGCGCTCGCTGCTTGGCGCCGTATTTCCGACGCGCCACCCTATTGAGATCTGCAAGACGCGCGAGCTTGACCGACCCAGCGTGATTGGCTTCTTCGCGCCGCGCATCCTTATTCCAGATTGGCTCTTTGAGCGCCTGACGCCCGGTGAACTTGAGCATGTAGTCCTGCACGAAGCCGAACACCTGCGGCGACGCGACGACTGGACCAATCTGCTACAGAAAATTTCGCTGGTTCTTTTCCCGTTGAACCCCGCGCTCGCGTGGATGGAGCGGCGGCTTTGCCGCGAACGCGAGATGGCTTGTGACGAAGGCGTTGTGCGGCGTACGCAGGCTCCGCGGGCTTACGCGGCCTGCCTGACCAGCCTGGCCGAGCGGTCGCTGAAACGCCGCGCGCAGGCGCTCTCGCTCGGCGCGTTCGAGCGGCGGCCTGAACTGGTCCACCGTGTGCACAGCATCCTGTGGCGCAAGCGCGCGCTGCATCCACTCGCGGCCCGTGCCTGGGTAGGCGCCGTCGGCTGCGGCCTGTTGTTTGGAGCGGTTGCGCTGGCGCGCTGCCCGCAGGTGGTGGCATTCGTTCCGGCGAAGACCGGCAACACGGCGCATGACCTGGCGAATGCGCAGAAAAATACAGAGACGCCTAACATGGAGCGTGCCGCACTTTCGCCGGTCCGTCAGGCAGGCCAGGCAGTTGCCACCGCAGATTTGAAATCAGCCGGCGGACTCCAAGCGCCTGCACAATTCCATGCGATCGAGACGAAGGCTGTTCTGCCGGCGCAGCGCAACGCAGCGGCACCGCTGATGGCCGATTCTGAAGGCCCCGCATCGCAGCAATCGATGGGTACTGAGGAGCGCGCAGTTGCGTCCCTTGAAAGAAACGCAGATGCTCCGCGCCAGGTGCTGTTGAAAGCGGAAGAATCTAATGCCGCGGCTATCGCGCAGGAAACGGGATGCATCGTCTTCACGGCCTGGGAGCAGGTGCGAACTGTTCGGCGCGGGAGCGCTCCGGTGGCCGATTACGATGCTGACGCAGGCAGTCAGCGGGAAAATCCCCAGGCCGCCAGCGACTCAGACTCCCAACCGGCGGCTCAAATCACCATTACGCGCGTGATCCTGACGGTTTACCCCGCAGCCTCAGCGCCCCAGGCGAACAGGAAACACATCGCAGGTTCCCATTCCGGCCTGCCCGCCGCAATTCCGTTCGATGGCGGCTGGCTGGTCTTCCGGCTCTAACCAAACATTTCAACCAAGGCAAGCAGAAATTTCAAACCAAATGGAGAATGAACATGACACCAACAACTAAATCATTAGTAGCAAGACTGAAGGAGCTCGCAATCCCCGCGGGTGTTCTCGCTACGGTCCTCTTCCTATTCGCGTTCATGTTTGACCACAACCGCGCGCAAGCCGCTGCCTCGGGCCCGCTGGACGAAAGCAGCGTTTCGGCGCTCACGGCACTGGACAACGCGGTCGAAGCAGTGGCAACTCGCGTCACGCCGGCGGTGGTCAACGTCACCGTTACTTCACGCGTCAAGCAGGACGATCAGATGCAGATGAACGGCCAGAGTTTCGGCGGCATCAATCCGCAGGAATTGCCCCCTGGATTCCGGCAGTTTTTCTTCGGGCCCAACGGCCAGCAGATGAAACCGCAGCCCCAGTTTGAGCACGGCATTGGCAGCGGAGTCATCGTCTCGTCCGACGGCTATATCGTCACCAACGACCATGTCGTCGACGGCGCTACGCAAGTCCGCGTGACTCTCAACGATCGTCGCGTCTTCACGGCCAAAGTGATTGGCGTAGACAAGCTGAACGACCTGGCGGTCATAAAGATTGACGCGCACGATTTGACCACTGTGCCATGGGGCGATTCGGACAAGCTGCGCACGGGTGAATCCGTTCTTGCCTTTGGCAATCCCTTCGGCAACTTCCCGTTCACCGTCACCCGTGGAATCGTGAGCGGCCTCGACCGGCCCAATCCCTACTCCGACGATCCGCGCAAGCCGGGCGATTACATCCAGACGGACGCGGCCATCAATCCCGGCAACTCCGGCGGCCCGCTCGTGAATGCATATGGACAGGTGATCGGGATCAACACCTTCATCATCTCGGGCAGCGGATCGTTTGCCGGCGCCGGGTTCGCCATCCCCTCGCAGATCGCCGAGACTTCAGCCAAGGCAATTATCGCGAACGGCACAGTGCATCACGGCTACCTGGGCATCGGCATCAACTCAGTGACGCCTGAGAATGCCACGTTCTTCAACCTGCCCGACGCCAGCGGCGCCATCATCAGCGAGGTCACGCCGGACTCGCCTGCGAGCAGCGGCGGCCTGAAGAGCGGCGACGTGTTGCGCGAATTGAACGGCAAGAAGATCGACAACGCGAGCACCTTCCAGGTTGCGGTCAGCGAAATGGCTCCCGGCACGTCGCTCAACCTGGGCGTTTTGCGCGACGGCAAGCCGGAAACCATTCACGTAACCGTAAGTGAATTCCATAACGACAAAAGCGGCGAAGAAGCCAGCAACTCCGGATCAGGAGATCAGCACGCGAGATTGGGCGTCAGCGTGGCGAATCTCACGCCCGAGCTGCGCCAGCAGTACAACGTTCCCGACAATGTGCATGGCGCGGTAATTGAGTCGGTGCGCCCGGGCAGCCCGGCTGACGATGCAGGCTTGTCCGCGGGTTTCGTGATTCTCGGTGTGGACCGGCATCCGGTGGGGAGCGCCGACAACTTCGTCGATCAAGTGCACTCAGCGCCGGCAGGCAAAGACATCCTGCTGCTGGTGTGGGCCAAAGGCGGGTCCAGCTATCTCGTGATTCATCCCGCTCAGAATTCGGAGAGCGGCATGTAAAGTTCGACCAGCGCCTCAGGCCTGGCCGCGTGGGAAGGGAGCGGCCAGGCGGGGTGGTCGAGACACTTGTCCTAGGCTGAAGGCTGCCGTGGTTGGGTGGCTTGAGGAATCAGGGTCTGCTCGGGGGGAGGGGACTCTGCTTCTACAGCCTGGGACAAACTAACCCTCATTTCTCTTGAAGCCGTCGAAGATCGTAGCGCTGGTCGCAAGACTGGCTGTAAGGATCGCGACTGTGAAACTGTAGAACTGTGAAACTATGGATCGCGCCAAATCAGTGACTTAGAACGGAATCTTCACAGTTCTACAGTTTCACAGTGAATAAAAAGCGGCGCTTGCGTGGGTGGCCCAGATGCAAGCACGGCAGTATGTGTCGGTGGGTACGGTGATGTTATTCATTCGATCCTCGCACCCTCTCTGACCGCATGAATTCGCTCCATCAGCTTCGTGGTTCCCGGGTCTCAAAATCGAGACCCGGTATTCGTGATTCCCTGATCTCAAAATCGAGACCAGGGGCACCCAGTTGGTACAAAGCTAAGCGGTCAGAAACCTCCTGGGTTTGGCGCTCATCTTGATTGTGCGGGAAACGGCGAAATAGTCCGCAACGTTAAGTGGCTCAGATAGAGCGAGTCACGGGAAGAGGGCCTTGACACTACGATTCCCGACGACTTGAAGTGAGTCACTATCTCAAGCCTGTGACCAAATACAAATCTGAAAGCAGGCGGGTGTAGCCATAAGCGTATGCGCTGCCGTCGAGAGTGAAGAGCACATGAGTCATTTCGCAAACTCCCGGCCCTTCAGGAACGGCGATTTCTTTGAAGAACTTCCTCTGACCGGTGAGAATGTTGATCCGGAAAGCTCTGATCGATGACTTGCCGTGCTGATAGACATAGAGGACGTTCGGGTCCGATGTCCATTGAACCGTTTCCCCCGCCAGCAATCCGGGAATGGCACGAGGAGTCCCACTGTCCATCGGGTAGAGTTGCGCTCCGCTCTTTTTCATATCGCTCGCGGCAATGAGCTTTCCATCGGGCGAAATCTGGCAAGCGTTGATTCCTTCCGGCGTAACGGCACGCGGACTGCCCCCATCGATACTTTGAACGAAGCACTGGGCCGCACGTCCTGTGTAGTTTCCCGTGAAAAGAATCTGTTTGCCGTCGGGCAGCCAGTGAATGCCCTCCTCGTACTGCTGAATGTCGCCACGGTTGATTCGCCTTATGGTTCCGGCGCCAGTGGGCAACAGGACGAGTTGAGCGTAGGAGACAGTTGCAGCCACCCACTTGCCGTCGGGAGAAAAATCGCCGGCCATTCCGTCGCCCAGCGCAACCGGCGGCGAGCCTGTCATGTCGCGCATGGCCACCGTATAGTTTGGCCCGCTCTGTTCTCCCTGCTCGTCAAAGAGCAGCGATTTGCCGTCGCGCGAGATGTCCACGGGAAGCGACCAGTCCTGCCACGAGAGGTCGAGTTCCTTTTTGGCTCCCGGTGCTTCTCCCATAATAGCTGCGCGATGATCGTCACGCGTCATCAGCACTTGGCCGTCAGGCGCGATGTCCTGCAGGGTTACTCCGCCCAGCGAGCGGAAGGCGAGGCGTAGATGGCCCGACAGGTCGACCGCATAAACCTGGTGCTGCAACCCGGCGCGCGTCGCCGAGAACCAGACTTCCTTCCCACTTGGTGACCAGGCCAGCCCCTCTTCGCTTTCCCAACCCGTGGAGAGGAGCATCTTTTTCCCTGCCAGATCGACGACCGAAACGCCGCCCTGGTCGTCATTGAGGATCGGGTGATCGAGAAATGCGATCTCGCGGCCGTTCGGCGAGACCCGCACGTGGCTGATCCAGCCGGAGGTTTCGTAGAGAACGTGACCGAGCGGAAACTCAAGCCGTTCTTTGCCTGCCACATCGTGAACAACCGCAAGCGTCTTTCCGTCAGGCGACCAGTCAGCCCAATCGGCATTCTCGGCGAGCTGGCGCGGCGTTCCGCCTGTAAGCGGCACCTCGCCCAGTGTACCCGTCATCCCGGTCATGAACTGCGGGGTCGCCGGCTGGAGTACGGCCATCTCACCGGACGAAGAGACGGCAAGCAGATCGGTTCCCATCAAACCTAGTGATCGCGAGCCATGAAAACTCGGATTTTTTGAGAAAATCTCGACCGGGGCACCCTCCCACGAAGCCGCATAAATCACGTTTTGTCCGTCAGGTGCGAACCGTGCCGAATAAACTGTTCCCCGCATGACGCTGAGGCGCTGAATCTGTGCCGGCTGCAGCCTCGCGCTGCGGCGCCCAAGCCATACGCCCGCGCCCAGCAGCGCTGCACAGACAATGATGATCAGAGAGACGAAGACCAGGCGCCGCGACTTAAACCGGTATCGGGACTGCTGCTCGCCATCCGGGCCGGCTGCAATCGGCGACGCTGACGCGGGAGGAAGTGCCGGCGGGCTATCTACAGTTGCAACAAAACGATAGCCGCGGCGCGGCACCGTCTCCACGAACGAAGGGTTCTCGGCCGAATCCCCTAATGCTGTGCGCAGTTTGCCAACCGCGACGTTTACGGCGTGGTCGAAGTCTCCATAACTGTCGTCGGGCCAGATGCGCGACTGGAGTTCCTCGCGCGAAACCACGTTACCGGGATTCTCCAGCAGAATCTGAAGGACCTTGAACGGCTGGTCCTGGAGCTTGACGCGGCTCCCCGCCTTGCGGATCTCACCGGTGCGAAGGTCGGCTTCGAATTCCCCGAAGCGAACCCTGCGGAACCCGTTGTGAGATGGGGAATCTCCGTTCTGGTGAATCTCCAGCATCGCTGCGTTTACCTCTCTCTTGATGCCATATCGCGGGCCCCTTCTTCAACTATTTTGCAGGAGACGTTCCTATTCCGCACCTCTCCAGTTTCTCTCCTGCTACAAGACTGAGGCGCGACCTTCAATCTAGGCCCAGTGAATTGAGGTACCTGGCGGCCTCTCGCATGATCGCCTTGCCACGTAAGGAGGAGGTCCATGCGCGGCTTTCCCCGCTTCCCCAAGGTCCTGATAAGCGTGTCCCTGGTTTTGACTGCGATCACGCAGGCGTGTGCCAGTGACGTGCACCAGCCGCAATCAACTCCGCCAATCGGCGGAAAAGCCGCAACTATCCCGTTCGACCTGTATCAAGGGTATTTCATCGTAGCGCGCGGGTCGATTGGCGGGCTCAAAAATCTCAACTTTTTCATCGATACCGGCACGAGCTCGTCTGTTCTCGATTCGCGGATTGCGAGAAAGCTCAAGCTTCACAGCGAAGAGCCCGCCAATGTCATCGCCGTCGGCGGCAAAGTACCGGGTGAATGGGCCAACCTCCCTTCGGTTGGGCTCGGCCCAATGCAACGGTCCAATCTTGAGGTGGTTACCGCCGATCTCTCGTTCTTTGAGAAGTTCCTCCCGGTTCGTATCGATGCGATCGTCGGAGTGGATATGCTGGGGCAGAGTCCCTTCGTCATCGATTACTCTGCTCGTGTGATCCGCTTTGGATTGGCTCCGGCCTGGCCCGATTCCGTTCCCTTGCGGCTCGACGCCGGCTTCGCGGTCTTTGACGCAGAGATCGACCACAAGCCCGTGCATCTTCTCCTTGACACCGGCGCTTCTTCCCTGGTGATGTTCACCGCGATCACGCCAAATAATCCAGATATCAAAGGTGCCGAGATTCGCTCGATCGAGCCGACGGGGGAATTCGAGAGCAAACAGGTTCTGCTGCAGTCGCTCCAATTGGGTCCCGAGGAGTTTCGTAAGAAACGGGCCCTGGTGACCCGCAACCCTGAACCTTCTCAGATCGACTTCGATGGGCTGATGAGCCCGGTGGCGCTCGGCATTTCGCGAATCTCGGTGGATCTTAACAGAGGAGTAATGACGTTCAGCCGCTGAACCGGCGAGGCACCCAACCAGGCAACGTGAATTACCGGAAGTCAGCCTGTTGACCGTCTGGCGCCGGGTTGTTGCCTTGCCAGGCGGCGGTTGCGTAGCCATTTGGCGACGCCGAGCGTGAGCAACAAACTGCCGAAGGGGAGGCACATGAGAGCGACGATGAGCGCGAACCAGCCGGTATTGGTGCTGGCTCCGGTGCGCGAGTAGCCGCCCAGCACAGTTTCAAGCAGCAGGGCAGAGAGCACGCCGATGCCGACCATCGAGCCGCCCCATTGCAGGAGCTGCCGCGTGCCGTCGTCAGAGTGGGATGGACGATGAATTGCCGAGGTTGGCGGGGTCGGGGGCATGAATGATCGATCTAGTCCATGATAAGGGCGCGGTTGCGGCATTTCATCCCAGAGCGATTCGGAGCATGGCGTAGGTGACGACTCCGGTGATGGAGACATAGAGCCAGATGGGAAAAGTCCAGCGCGCGATTTTGCGGTGCTGCGGGATGCGGCCGCTAAGCGAAAAGAAGAAGGTGACCAGGATCAACGGCAGCGCCACCGTTGCCAGGATGATGTGACTGGCGAGCAGCCAAAGGTAGAACGTACGATAGGCGGCGTGAATTGGGTAGCTGATGTCGCCGTGCAGCGCGTGGTGCGCAATGTATCCGATGAGAAACAGTGTGGAGAAGACAAATGCCGTGATCATCGAGGCGCGGTGCTGGCGGATACGGCGCGCGCGGATGAAGGTATAACCGATAAGCAGGGCCGTGGCCGCGAGGCCGTTCAGGATCGCATCGACGGCGGGAAGGAAGGCGTATTGCGCGCTGGTGGCCGCAGCCGGATGAATATAGATGAGCCAGAAGATGAAGAGCGTGGCCGCGGCGCTGATGGCGAGGATGGCGGCGATAGCGGGGCCCGTGTGAGTCCGCGAACTGGATGCTGGAGCAACGGTTGCCATTATGCCTTTGCCGTGGCGCAGAGCATCAGCGTGGTGAAGAGCAGCGGCAGGTAGAGCACGCTCACCTTGAGCAGATCACGCGCTCGCATGCGGCTTTCGTCTTCGGTCTTCGCGCGCAGGATGCCGGCGAAGCGGATGGTGTAGGCGAGATAGACCAGGCCCAGCGCCGTTGCCGGCATGACATAAAGCACACCCGTCAGTCCGAGCTTCCATGGAGCGAGACTAACGGGAATCATCAGCACAGCGTAAAAAAGCGCTTCGACGACGGTTGACCATCCATCGGGCTGCACCACGGGCAACATGCGGATACCGGCGCGCGCGTAGTCGTCGCGGTAAAGCCATGCGATGGACATGAAGTGCGGGAACTGCCACACGAAGAGAATGGCGAAGAGGGCGACGGCCGGCCATTCGATGCGGCCGCGGGCGGCGGTCCAGCCGAGCATGGGTCCCATGGCGCCGGGAAACGCGCCGATGAAGGTGGCCATGGTGGTGACGCGCTTGAGCGGCGTATAGATGGCGACGTAAGTGAAGGCCGTGAGCAACGCCAGTGAAACCGTAAGCAGGTTGGTGCGGGTGGCGAGCCAAAAGGCGCCGAGAGCAATCGCGCCCAGCCCGGCGAGAATGCCGATCGGCAGCGGCATGCGCCGCGAAGCGAGCGGGCGATCGGCGGTGCGCTTCATCCTGGCGTCGGATGAGCGCTCGAGAGCCTGGTTCAGCGCGCCTGCGCCGGCGGAAACGAGCCCAATGCCGAAGAGCACATCGAGCAGGCCGCGCTGCAGCGTGGAGATGCCGGACTGCATCGAGCCCAGGTAGAAGCCGCCCCAACCGGTGACGAGAACAAGTCCGACAACCTTGACCTTGAAAAGCTCGCGCAGGTCGTGGATGAGGAGGGCCGTCGCGCCGGGTCGGGGTGCATGAAGTGTGTGCGGAGCGTCTTCGACGCGATGGGCGACGAGATGGTCCGGAGCAGCGGCCTGGGAAACAGGAGTCATGGGGACGAAAGAAGACCTCGGCGGCAGCACGAGCGAGGGGGCTGCGGCCTTGATTTGATGATAGCAAGCGGGGGACGGCAGCGGGGCAGGCGAGCCGGCCAGTCGGCAAGTCAGCGAATTCTTTTGACATCAATCTCGTGCGTTATTTAGCGTCGGAGGAATCGGCGCCCGCCTGCCCCCAAGGCAAATCAAGAGCGCCTGGAGGTGCAATATGCGGATGATGATGATGGTTGAATTCCCGCTTGAACCATTCAACGCCGCGGTTCGAAATGGAACTGCGGGTCACACAATGAAGAAGATTCTTGACGACGCCAAGCCTGAGGCTGCGTACTTCGGCGAGCGGGATGGCAAGAGGGGCGGCATTCTGATTGTGGATGTGGCGAAACCGTCGGACGTTCCCAGGCTTGCCGAGCCCTGGTTCCTCAACTTCAACGCCGAGGTAAGGTTCAGAATCGTCATGAAGCCCGAAGATCTCGCACAAGCGGATCTGGAGGGGCTGGGCAAGAAGTGGGGATGAGTGCGGGGACAAGTTTTAGATTGGCGGGTGCAGGTCGCCAGATCAAAACAGGATGCGCATCTCGGCAATCAGGTTGTGATTGTAGGTGTGAAACCTGGAAGTGGCGATCTGCATTCCGCCATCGAAAACAAAAAATGGATGAGTGGACTTCCAATCGCTACGGCGAAGAACGTAAAACGCGCCTGGCGTGACGAAGTTCTGCATCATGCCATCGTGGCTGCCGCCACGAAAGAACGTGGCGTTGTTTTCGAGCTCGAGCCACACAGATTTTGTCAGGTGGTCCTGCACCAGTGAATTCCAAGTGATGGTGCGGCCCTGCGCGGCGATCTTGTCCGTAGGCATCGAGCCGCCGAGCGATGACTCCACATCAATGTGTTTTGTGAGTTCCTTGCCGCCGGCGAGGGTTGGGTTCCACGAGTCGGTGAGCGCGCCGTTTTTCGCGCTGCCCGTGGCGAAGGTGTGGCTGAGGACCGCGGTGGCAATATAGTTGCCGTGCGCGGCATTGCCTGAAACGATGCGGTACTTGACCAGCACGGAGGTATCGCCGAAGCCGTCAGCTGCCGAGGAATTGTGCTGGATGTAGGGTGGAGGCAGCAGGTCAAATTCAAAGCGGTTCCAGCCAATAATTCCGCCACCCCGCGCGTTGCCGTAGTTAACGGTTTGGGTTCCTGCCGCGGTGTATTCGTTCGAAAAAGCGAAGCGGTAGTATTGCGTGAGCCGCGGCTCGGTTTCCACCACGGGAGTGGGCCAAGCAGGCTGCAGAGCGGACATGGCGTCGTTGTGCGCAAAGAAGCGGGCGCGTAACGATTGCTGCGCCGCTGCTGCGCTGGAGCAGGCGATACCGGTGCTGACGGCCGCAGCGAAGATGAGCATCCGGTTCATAAGTCGAGGCCAACTATAGCAGTAGGGCGAGGCGCGTGCGACGATTTTTGGGCGCTGTTTGGGAGCCTGACCAGCGCCGGCAACAACACGAAAGATGAAGGATGTTCCTCATCTGTGGGATGCCCGCAGCGCTGCCGGCACCGTGTAAAATGACGGATAACCGGATGATCCGAACCCCTTCAGCGGCTGCTCCCGAAGCATCCCGCGCCGCGCGGGCCCCAGAGTCACGGGCATCCGATCAAATGACAAGCCATTCACCTTTAATCGAGGTTCGGGGGCTGCGCAAGTCGTATAAGACATCGCGCGGCGCGTTGGAACTGTTTGAAGATCTCGATCTCGAGGTGGAGGCCGGCGAACTAGTCGCCATTGTGGGCCAGTCAGGTGCGGGAAAGAGCACGCTTTTGCACATTCTGGGGGCGCTTGATGCGCCTTCTGCGGGCACGGTATACTGCGCCTCAACCAACGTGGCAACTCTTTCCGCCCGTGAGGCTGCAACCTTTCGTAATCGTGAGATCGGTTACGTTTGGCAGTTCCATTACTTGTTGCCGGAGTTTACGGCACAGGAGAATGTGGCTATGCCATTGCTGGCGCGCGGAGTGGCGAGACGCGAGGCGTTGGCGAACGCATCAAAGTGGTTAAGCGAAGTGGGGTTAGAGGATCGTGCCGACCACCGGGCCGGGGAGCTATCAGGGGGTGAGCAGCAACGAGTGGCGCTGGCGCGTGCACTGGTTTGCGGGCCTCGGCTGCTTATGGCCGACGAGCCGACAGGCGACCTGGACAGCATGACGGCGGACCGCGTTTTCGAGTTAATTGAACGGCTGCACGCAAGCCATGGGCTGACGTCGATTCTGGTGACCCACAACATGGATTTGGCGGCCCGGTGTTCACGCATTTTGCGGCTGGAAAAAGGACGGTTGACGGAAATCACAGACGATTCAGCGAAGAGGCCGCAAGCTGAGAACTAAAGTTAGAAAAAGCACCACTTTGGCCGGTTTTTGAGTCTTATTAAGTAGCAGCCTTTCCGGGGGCTTTATCCCCGGGGCAGGGTGCTGAGGTCGGGATGGAAGTCGGGCGGCGGGTCAGCCGTTTGACGCAAGGGGTGGAAGGGTACCCAAGACCATCCAAAAGAGCTGTTCGGAGCAAGGGCTATCGCTTCTAATGGTGCTCCGGCGGCGAAGCAACGGAAGGGCGCGCGCGGGCTGGGCCGAAGCCGAAGGCAGGGTTCTGGAGCGACAGGTTTTCGTCGCCGGGTGCCAATCATCGGACGGCCACTCCAGCCGATTGCCCTGATTGAGGGAGCATACCATGTTCGAACGGTATACGGAGAAGGCACGCCGCGTGATCTTCTTCGCGCGGTATGAGGCAAGCCAATTCGGCTCGCCCTATATCGAAACCGAACACCTGCTGCTGGGACTGCTGCGCGAGGACAAGGCGTTAACCAACCGCTTTTTGCGTTCGCATGCCTCGGTAGAGTCAATCAGGAAGCAAATCGAAGCTCACACCACGATTCGCGAGAAGGTTTCGACCAGTGTTGATTTGCCGCTTTCGAACGAGTGCAAGCGTGTTCTGGCCTATGCGGCGGAGGAAGCGGAGCGGCTGGGGCACAAGCATATTGGGACAGAACATCTGCTGCTGGGTCTGCTGCGCGAAGAGAAGTGCTTCGCTTCGGAGATTTTGCAGGAACGCGGACTCAAGCTCACGCAGATTCGCGATGAGCTGGCGCGCGTGACACAGGAAAAAGCGCCTCCGCAACAACGGCAGCGCGAGTCGAGCCTGCTGGCGGAATTCAGCCGCGATTTGACGCAGGCTGCGATGGATGGGCAGCTGGATCCGCTGGTGGGGCGCGAAGGCGAGCTGGAGCGCGCAATCCAGATTCTTTGCCGGCGCACCAAGAACAATCCGGTGCTGATCGGCGAACCGGGCGTGGGCAAGACGGCGATCGTGGAAGGTCTGGCGCAACGCATCGCGGATGGCGAGGTGCCGAGTTTTCTGGCCGACAAGCGGGTGTTGGCCCTGGATCTTTCGCTGATCGTGGCTGGAACCAAGTATCGCGGCCAGTTTGAAGAGCGGCTGAAGACCATCATGAAGGAGTTGATGGAGAGCCAGAACTCCATCGTCTTCATCGACGAGCTGCACACGCTGGTGGGCGCGGGATCGGCCGAGGGATCGCTGGATGCGGCCAACATCCTGAAGCCTGCGCTTTCTCGCGGCGAGATTCAGTGCATCGGCGCAACCACGCCGGCTGAGTACCGCAAGTCGATTGAGAAAGATCGCTCGCTCGAACGGCGCTTCCAGGCAGTGAAGGTGCCACCGCCGAACGAAGCCGAAGCAATAAAGATCATCATGGGCATCAAGGACCGCTATGAGAAGTTCCACGCGGTGAGTTACACCGATGCCGCAGTGGAATTTGCGGTCGCGCACTCGAACCGCTATATTCCCGACCGGTTTCTGCCCGACAAGGCGATCGATTTGATCGACGAGGCGGGCGCGCGCGTGAAGCTGCGCCAGACCTCGCTGCCCGAAGAGATCACCGAAGTGCAGAAGCGCATCAAGTTCATTGTGCATCGCATGGACTCGGCGATTGCCAATCACGAGTTCGAGAAGGCGCGGTTCTACTCCGATGAGGAGCGCAAGGAGCGCGAAAACCTGCGCGCCCTGCGCGACAAATATCATCTCGACGATTCGGCGGCCGGCATCGTTGGCCGCGAGGATATCGAAGACGTCGTGAGCCGCTGGACGGGCGTACCCGTTACCAGCATCAAGGAAGAAGAAACGCAAAAGCTGCTGCGCGTGGAAGAAGAGCTGCACAAGCGCGTGATTTCGCAGGACAAGGCGATCTCGGCTCTGGCTCGTGCCATTCGCCGGTCGAGAGCGGGTCTCAAGTCGCCGCATCGGCCAATCGGTTCTTTCCTGTTTCTTGGACCAACCGGCGTGGGAAAAACAGAGATGGCGCGCACGCTTGCCAACTTCCTGTTTGGCTCGGACAAAGCGCTCATCCGCTTCGATATGTCGGAGTTCATGGAAAAACACTCGGTTTCGAAGCTCATCGGCTCGCCTCCGGGGTATGTGGGCTACGAGGAGGGCGGTCAACTGACGGAGCGCGTGAAGCGGTCGCCATACTCGGTGGTGCTGCTCGATGAGATCGAGAAGGCGCATCCGGATGTGTTCAACATCCTGCTGCAGGTGTTTGAGGACGGGCAGTTAACCGACGGCCTCGGCAACACCGTCGATTTCAAGAACACCATCCTCATCATGACCTCGAACATCGGCGCGCGTCACCTGCAGAAGAGGCAGGGGCTTGGTTTCCAGAGCGAGCGGGAAGACGTAGTGAGCGAGAAGGTCGAGGAGTTGGTAAAGAACGAGGTGAAGAAGACCTTCAACCCCGAATTCCTCAACCGGCTCGACGAAGTCATCCTCTTCCAGTCGCTCTCCGATGCGGACCTGATCCAGATCGTCGAGCTGCTGGTGCAGCAATTGAACGCCAACCTGGCGCAGAAGTCGATTACCATCTCGGTAACCGAAGAAGCGAAGAAGTGGATCCTCGAAAAGACGCTTGTCGATCGCAGCTATGGCGCGCGTCCTTTGCGCCGGGCACTGCAGCGCTACGTTGAAGATCCGCTCTCAGAGGCGCTGATCGCGGGCCAGATTCCCGAGCGGCCGGCGTTTCTCGAGGTCTATCTCGACGCGAACCAGCTCTTCTATCGTCCTGTGAGCTCGGACGAGAGCGGAAGCGACGAGAAGGCGGCGGGAGTGCTGCTGTTCAGCAACTGAGACAACAAAACAAAATCCTCACACAAGAACGCCCCCGAGGTTTGGGGGCGTTTTTCTTTACTGCGGTATCAGGTCAACGCCTGAACCTCGCTGATCGTGAGAGTTACCCCTTCCATTTACACTTATAAGTGGAGAACTGTGTGGTTTTTGACAAAGTTTTAACGAAGATTTTCGGCACCGCGAACGAGCGCCTGCTCAAGCGCCTGAAGCCTCTTGTGGCGGCGATCTGCGCGATGGAGCCGGAGATGAAAGAGCGCTCGGATGAAGAGCTGAAGGCGAAGACTACGGAATTCAAGGCGCGGATCGCGGCACGGCTGGAAGGGATTACCGACGAGGAGGAGAAGAAAGCGGCTGAGAAGGAAGTTCTCGACGAGATTTTGCCGGAGGCCTTTGCCGTAGTGCGCGAGGCCGGGTGGCGCGCAGTGCAGATGCGCCACTTCGACGTGCAGTTGATCGGCGGCATGGTGCTGCACCAGGGCAGGATCGCCGAGATGAAGACCGGCGAAGGGAAAACGCTCGTCGCCACATTAAGCTGCTATCTCAATGCGCTCGTGGGCCACGGCGTGCACGTGGTCACAGTGAACGATTACCTGGCCAAGCGCGACGCCGAGTGGATGGGCAAAATCTATGAGTTCCTCGGCCTAACGGTTGGCGTCATCGTTCACGACCTGGACGACAACCAGCGCCGCGAAGCTTACGGGGCCGACATCACCTACGGCACCAACAACGAATTTGGATTTGACTACCTGCGCGACAACATGAAGTTCGACATCAAGGACTGCGTGCAGCGCGGGCACTATTATGCGATCGTCGACGAAGTCGACTCGATCCTGATCGACGAGGCAAGAACTCCGCTGATCATCTCCGGCCCCACGGACCAGACTACCGACAAGTACGCCCGCGTGCGCAAGATCATTCCCCAACTTGAGCAGGGCGAAGAGGTGGAGTGGACCGACACACGCCGCCAGGAGGCACTGGGTATCCGGCTGGCTGAGGGCGAGAAGTACCTGAGCGGCGACTACTTTGTCGACGAGAAGCAACGCACCATCGGAGTCACCGACTCCGGTTGGGAGACGATCGAGAAGGCGCTGGGCATCGGCAATATTGCTGACGCGGAGAACTGGGAACTGAAGCACTACGTGGAGACCGGGATCAAGGCCCATGCGCTCTACAAGCGCGACGTGGATTACGTGGTGAAGGACGGTGAGGTCATTATTGTGGACACCTTCACCGGCCGCCTGATGCCTGGACGCCGCTGGAGCGACGGGCTGCATCAGTCGATCGAAGCCAAGGAAGGCGTGAGCATCCGCAAGGAGGACCAGACGCTGGCGACGATCACCTTCCAGAATTACTTCAGGCTCTATAAGAAGCTAAGCGGCATGACCGGCACGGCGGAGACAGAAGCGGCCGAGTTCGAAAAGATTTACAAGCTGGAGATCGTGGTGATCCCCACCAACAAACCTCTGCTGCGGCTTGAGAATGCCGACGTGGTTTTCCGTACGGAGAAAGAGAAGTTCAAAGCCGTTGCAGACAACATCGCAGAGCTGCACGAACAGGGGCAGCCGGTGTTGGTGGGCACGGTATCGATCGAGAAGTCGGAACGGCTGTCTGGGATCTTGCAGCGCAAAGGCGTACGCCACGTGGTGCTGAACGCGAAGTTCCACGAGCGCGAGGCCGAGATTGTGGCGCAAGCGGGGCGGTCGGGCATGGTGACCATCGCCACCAACATGGCCGGCCGCGGCACCGACATTCTGCTGGGCGGCAACCCCGAGTTCATGGCGCGGCAGGAACTGGTGAAGTCGAAGGACGCCAACGGGGGCACGAAGGCGCGCGCCATCAGCGTGGCCGAGGGAGCGATCAATCCCATGGCGCCGGCGGGATTTCTGCGCTTCTACTACCAGGGCCAGGAGTTCGAAGTCTCCGATCCGGATTGGGCTGCGACGTATGGCCGCTATGCCGAGGCTGCGCAAAAGGAACACGAAGATGTGATCGATGCCGGCGGGCTTTTCATTCTCGGAACGGAGCGGCACGAGTCGCGGCGCATCGACAACCAGTTGCGCGGACGCGCCGGCCGCCAGGGCGACCCCGGCGAGTCCCGCTTCTATCTCTCGCTCGAAGACGACCTGATGCGCATCTTCGCCAAGCAGTGGGTCAGCACGCTGCTCGAGCGGCTAGGCATGGAAGAAGGCGTGCCGATCGAGTCGAAGATGATTTCGAAACGCATCGAGGGCGCGCAGAAGGCCGTGGAGGCGCAGAACTTCGAGAGCCGCAAGCACCTGCTCGAGTACGACGACGTGATGAACAAGCAGCGCGAGGCCGTCTATGGCGTGCGTCGGCAACTGCTGGAAGGCGTCGACCAGCGTGAGCTGATCCTGGAAGAATACGTCGGCGGAATCCTGAGCAACCTGCTGGCCGAGTGCTGCAATGAGCGGACACGGCAGGATCAGTGGGACTTCAAGGGACTGGCGGAAAAACTCGTCGACCACTTCGGTTTCAACCTTTCGGCGTCGGGCATGAAGCCGGAAGAACTGACGCGGCATGAACTCGGCGAAGAAATTTTTGCCAAACTGACGGAAGCCTACGAGGCCAAGGAGAAGATTCTGGGCGCGGCGACCATGCGCTATCACGAGCGGATGGTGATGCTGAGCGTGATCGACGGCTTGTGGAAGGATCACCTGCTCTCGATGGACCACCTGAAAGAGGGCATCAATCTGCGCGGCTATGCGCAGCGTGACCCGCTCGTTGAATACAAGCGCGAGTCCTTCGAGCTGTTCGAAGCGATGATGCTGAAGTTCCAGGAAGACACGGTTCGATTTCTCTTCCGGATGCAAATACTGGGGCCCGACGGGCAGCCCGTGGATGCGGCGCCGCGGCCTCGCGGTGTGGTTCCGAAGGCGCCGCCCGTGGCCAGCGCAGCGCAGCCGCTCACTGGCGACGGCGCGCCGAGGGAGATCGCGATTCACACGCGTCCGCCCTCGACCACCATCGACGAACTCGAAAAGGAATTCCACCGCAAAAAGGAACGCGAGCTCGCGGTGGCAAGCCGGCAGGGCGGCGGTGAATCGAACCAGCCGACACAACGCAGAACAGGCGAGAAAGTCGGGCGCAATGATCTGTGTCCCTGCGGTAGCGGGAAGAAGTACAAGAGGTGCCACGGCGCGGCGAGCTAGCGAGCCGCGCGGCGTTTCCCTTTAGCGCAGGAAGCGGAAGAAGCCCTTTTTTTCGTCCTTTTCGGCGAGCAGGCCCCCGGCGGTTCTCGCCATCATGCGGATGGACTGCGCGATCGCGGAATCGATCATCACCATGGGAGTCGCGGTATCGCGCCTTCTGCGGGCGGCGGCGTAGTCATCAGGTATCTTCCACTCCGCAGGGCGGGTCAAGGCTTCGGTGATCGTCTTTTCATCAAAGAGAAGATCGCTGGCTTTGAATCGATTGAGCACAATCTGAAGATTATCGGTACGGGTGATGAAGTATCTCTTCATCATGAGATTGGCGGTACGCATTTCAGAGACGCCCACCTGCGTGATGAGGTAAACCACCGCCGACGGGCCAAACAGCGCCGACTGCATCAGGTCGGTGCGCGATCCGAGGTCGACTACCACGAAATCGAAGTGCTGGCGCGCAACGCCAACAAGTTTATCGACGGCGTCGACGGTGGGCGAGCTTTCGGAAAATTCGTTCGGTGATCCCAGAATGGCAAGACCCGAGGCATGCTTTACGACCAGCGTTGACAGCATGCTGCCATCGAGCCGGTCGGCATTCTGCAAAGCGCCGGCGACAGAGTACTCGTTCACCATGCCCAAATTAATGGCCGCGTCCCCGAGAGGGAGCCCGAAATCGATGAGGAGGGTTTTGCGATCAGACTCCTGCGCCAGCGCGAGCGCAAAATTGGATGCGAGCGTGGTGACGCCACAGCCACCCTTGGTCCCAAGGAAGACGAACAGCTTGCCGTTGCCGGTCTTCTCTTCAGAAGGAGCCGCGGCGCGGTAGGCTGCGGCCTGCTTCAGCGCATTGGTCAACTCAGTGGCATCGACGGGCAGGGTGAAAAACTCGCGTACGCCAGCGCGCATGAAGCGGACGGCCAGCTTCATGTCGGCGTGCTCAGAGTAAGCCATCACATAATTGCGCTCGGCTGAGCACAGGAGCTCGACAATTCCGAATGCGTAATCGGGATCGCTGTCGACATCGACGATAAGGACGTCGTAGGTCTGCGCCAGCTTTTGGGGCAGGTCGTCCAGCTTAGGCGGATACGATGCGAACTCCGTGACGCGGACGCTATGGTGTTCGGCAAGGGCGCCGGAGACGGCTTTAAGGCGCTCGTTGTCCGGGCCCATGATTCCAATGGCCAAACTGATCTCGTCAGGACTTACTGGCGCCCGCGGAATTTCGAGCATAATGCGGCAACTTCTCCCAAAAGCCTATTTTATTCCATCTCATTGCTGAGATGGGACTTGTGAAACGCCCCGGAGAAGGGATGGCAGAATACAATCCAGACCATAATAAACGCTATGGCTATGAAATCGCTGGAGTAATTTGGGCGCCGGTGACTTTGGGCACCACCCATAGCAAGACAACTCATTCCAGTTCTTCGGTTGTCCACATTCGGGCCGCGGGCGAATGTGCGCACAAGACAAGGCCTGATCCGACCGTCAGAGTGTGCTCGGTACTCACGCCGCAATGACGAAGGGCATGAGTGCTGCCAGTCGTTGCAGGCAGGGCGGTGCCTATTGGAGGGGTGCAGATTGCGAGACTGTGGCAAAGGTCAGGTCTTCAACGGAGGAGCCATGCTGCTGACGCCACAGATCAAAGAGCCGGCCGTAGCTGAGCGTGAGGTACTCGGCAGGATCCACTCCGAGGCGCTTCGCGGTGCGATCGATCCACTCGGGCGGGCCCTCGAGCTCGGCGTAATTGCCGATCGGGGTTTCGTCGATGACGCAGTGGCCTTCACCGTCGTGCCACTCGGTGCGCCACTTTTCATAGCGGAAGGCAGCGACGAGACCGAGCGAGAGAAACACGCTGGACAGCGCGTCGCCGTCGGAGATCGCGGTTTCAGTCTCGATGCGGTGTTTGTGACGGCTTTCGCCGGGCGCTCCTGCAGGCATCCGTTTGTGCGTCAGCGTCCAACGGCCTGCGTAATTGCGAATGCGCAGAATCTCAGTTCGCGTGCGCATCTGGCGGTCGGGAGTGTCATAGAGAACGTTGCTCTCAAAGCTGCGCGGAGTCTCAACGCGAAAGCCGGCGGCCTCGAGGCGCTGTGCCAGATTCGCCAGGTCAGCGATGCGGAATTTGATCTCGGTTTCGATCGCCATGAGACTGAGTATAAGAGGCGGCGGTGCTGCCCGCTGCCGCAGGTGAGAATAGAGATGTGAAGACGCTGCGGCTTTCAGTTGATGCGAACCGCCTGGAGGCACCGGAATCCTGCGAAGTGATGGAGCGGGCGGCCGGAATTCTGCGCGCGGGAGGGCTGGTGGCGCTGCCCACTGAGACCGTCTACGGGCTGGGAGCGAATGCATTGGATCGGGCTGCGGTGGAAAGGATCTTCGCAGCAAAGTCGAGGCCGGCGTGGGATCCGGTGATCGTGCACGTGGCGTCGCGGTCCATGCTTGAGGGATTGGTTGAAGCAATTCCGGAGAAGGCGCAGCAGCTGATGGAGGCGTTCTGGCCGGGACCGCTCACGCTGTTGCTGCCGCGGACGCGAGCAGTGCCCGACGTTGTGACGGCGGGGCGGCCGCTGGTTGGCGTGCGCATGCCGTCGCATGAGGTGGCCCTCGAGTTGATCGGGCGCGCGGGGATTCCGGTGGCAGCGCCGAGCGCCAATCGATTTGGGCACATCAGCCCGACGACGGCCGAACACGTGCTGCACGACCTCGACGGTCGCATCGATGCGGTGGTGGATGCCGGCCCCACCGAGCGCGGGGTGGAATCGACGGTGCTTGATCCGGCGCCCGATCCGATGGTGATTTACAGGCCGGGTGCGGTGACGGCGGAGCTGATTTCCGAGGTAGCGGGCCCAGTGGAACTCTATCAAGGCGGGGAGATGTTGCGGGAGATGCCAGCCGAAGCGCTGCCGTCGCCCGGCCTCGGGATGCGGCACTATGCGCCCGGGGCGCGCCTGGTGCTGATTGAAGCTCCTGACGATGAGCTGGGCGAGTGCCTGGCCGAAGCAGCAAGCGCAATGCGTGGCGAGCGGCTTGGAGTGATGCTGCCGGCCGGCGTTGCGGCGCCGCGAGCGTTCGCGGACACACAGGTTTATCCATGGGGAAATTGGCGGGCTCCGGAGACGCTCGCGCAAGGGCTTTATGCGGGATTGCGCGCGCTGGATGCCGCTGCCTGCACGGTGATTCTGTGCCCGCTGCCGCGCGCCGAAGGAATCGGCGTGGCGATCCGCGACAGGTTGAGAAAAGCAGGGAGTAGGAATTAGATCAGAGATCAGAGAAAATCGAGGACTCGCTGGCATGCTTCCAGTAGACGAAGAGCTGGATCTCAAAGCGAGGATGCAACGACTACAGCCGGCGACTGTTCTCTATCTCCTGTTTTCTGTTCTCTATCTCTACCCGTTGTCGCCAAGCTTGTACATAAACTTGATTGCGGATTTATAAACCAGGGTCCGGGAGCGTCCGCGGACCTTGAGCGAATTGCGATCGTACCACTCGATACAGCCGTCGAGGCGCTCGCCATCTTCGAGCACGATCACCATGGGCGTCTGCGACTGGATCTGCTTTTGCAGGTAAAAGAGCTCGGCATGGCGATTCGGAGCATCCATTTCAGAATTGCGCGCGGGATACAGAAAAGGGACCGGCGCTGGGAAGCCCTTTCTGGTTCGCATTGCAGGACGGCCGCCTTCGGTGCCGCGCGCCACATTCACAACCGATGGAGTGCTCATGGGAAACGATCCTCCCTCAACAAAAAGTGAAACTTCGGCTTCCCCGACAGTATTTCGGAAACCGCTCCCCTCCAACGACCCTAAGGACACACATACAATCAGTTGCCCGCGGGAAAGAATTCCCGGCGTCCCTGGGTTGCATGGGAGTACTCGTATTGGAGAAGATGCCCGAGCCGGTTTGGGGGTTGCTCTTTCATTCTGCGGCCGAAGGCGCAGAGCGTCAAGTGGCACTAGCCGATTGGGAGTAGCCAGTAGGGAGTAAGAATGAGCTTCTAGCCGCTAGCTTCTAGCCCCGTCGGTCAAGGCTCGGCTGTCTATTCCCTACGGGCTATTCCCTATTCACTGCCTCCAAGGCTCACCGCCATGGCATCGAGTGAGAGCGAGCGGAGCAGGTTGCGGCGCATGCCCTGTTCAACTTGGACAAGAGCGCGGGCGGCGCCGTCGAGCCAGTCGACGGTGAGGCCTTCAGCCAGGCGCGTGAGCGAGCCAGTCGACGGTGAGGCCTTCAGCCAGGCGCGTGAGCTCAGCGGCGAGATCGAGATTGCGGATGAGCGCAGGCGTGCCGGCCACGATGAGCAGCAGGTCCTCAATGAGGCTGGAAAGAACGCGGAGCAGATTGACCGTCTTCTCCTGGCCCTCGGCGCCGGCGCGATAGCTCTCGGTGGCGTGGAAGAGCGCCGAAAAGTCCGGTTCGCGAAGCGCGGTGCGCAGAATAACAAGCGCATCCTCGCGGCTCGAGAGCCAGACGGCGAGATCGAACGAAAGAGCGCGGCCGACGGCGCCTTGCGCGAGCCGCGCCACAAGAGCGCGGTCATGCGCCTTGAGCTCGGGCCGGCGCCGCGCGAGGAGCGCTTCGAGATCCGAGGCCGGCAGGGCGCCGAGGCGATGCACGACGGCGCGGGAGCGAATGGTGGGAAGCAATTCCTGCGGATTTTCTGTAAGCAGGATGAGCGTCGTGTGGTCGGGAGGTTCTTCGAGCAGCTTGAGGAGGCTGTTGGCAGCTTCTTTCATGAAGGCCGATGAAGTGAAAATCGTGAATGTGCGGCGGGCCTCGACGGGCGGACGGTAGTAGGCCACATGGATCGCCTGGCGGACCTGGCCGAGCTTGATCATGAGCTGCGGCGGATCGGGCGGAACGATGAGCACGTCAGGGTGCGTCTGGATGAGAATGCGGGTTTCGCGCTTGTCGGTTTCGCGCAGGTCTTCGCGGGCGGCGACCGCTTCGCCGACGAGGTCGTCGAGGTTGGCTGACGCGGCGATGCGCGTGCAATTGGTGCAGACACCGCAGAAGTCGGGCAGGCCGCCGGTTTCTTTTGGGTTGAGGCAATTCACTGCCTGAGCCAGCATCAGCGACAGCGTGTATTTGCCGGAGCCGCGCGGGCCGGCGAGGATGAGGGAATGAGGAAAGCGGCCAGATCGCACGCTCTCGCGCAGGTGTGTCACCGTAGCAGTGTTGCCCAGAAAGTCTTGGAAGCCCACCGAATGAGAGTAACAGGGTCAGTGGTCAATGATCAGCGGTCAGATGTCAGAAAGGCGGAGACCAGACCGACTGCATAAATCGTGCTTTGAAAGGGCGCGACTTCAGCAGCGCCGTGAAAGGCCTGAACACTGCGGGGCCGGCAATCCTCCTGCTATACTCCTGCCGTATCTTTCCTCAACCCAGTCAAGATGAACTCCGTAGGGCGGCGCGCACTTCAACTCGTGTTGTCTGCGATCGCGATCTCCGCAGTCACAAGATGCGGCGGATTATCCGGCAAACTTGTCCGTCTCTCGATCCTGAATACCCTGCGCTTGCCGACCGGCTACCAGGGCAGCGGAATCGCTGTTCAGGGATCACTTGCCTACATTTCGATGGAGGCGATCGGAAGCCAGAGCGGTGCGAGAAGCCTGGTGATTGTCAGTTTGGAAACCGCGACCGCTCCAACCATCCTGAGCGTAACTTCTTCGGGGCTGACAAGCGACATGGGTGGCATTGTCGTCAGAGGCAATTATGCGTATGTCCCTTATGAGTCGGCTTCGGGGACCAACTTCCAGGTGTGGAATGTAAGCAATCCACGTAGCCCGTCCGTCGCGGGCAGCGCAAGCATTTCCTGCCCCGCGGGGATGTATCCCTTCCAAAACCCAGCGCTCTATGGAGATTATGTCTACGTCTCCTGCTGGCAGAGCGAGGTCACGACCACCGGCGCGTTCGCGATTGTCGATGTGTCGAACCCGGCCTCCCCTGTGGTGACCCGTTCAGTTTCAGTCAACGCCAACTACCAGCCAATCTCGTTTGCCATTTGGGAACAGGATCTCTATGTAGTCGCGACCCAAGGCGGCTCTACGAGCGATAACGTTCTGCTGTATTCGATCGAAGATCCAACCTGTCCTCAGCTTATGGCAACCGTATCGGTTCCGCACTCGCCGCAGTGGGCGGCGGCGGAAGGGACCGTGGCCTTGATCCCCATTTACGACGGCATGGAGTTGCAGGTCATCGACTTTTCCAACCCGTCGTCTCCGCAGACAACCAGTGCGAGCCTGGGATCGTGCCACCCGATGAACGTCGCAGTCTACCTCTCAGACCTGGCGCTCATGCCTTGTGACAGCCCGGGCGGCGTGGCCGAAGTCAATGTGGCGACAGCCGACCGCCCCTCCTACCTTGGAACTACACTCAGCGGCACGATGTTTAACTTTCTAACTGCTTCAGGCAGCTACATATATGGAGTAGACGCCAGAGGCAACTTCGAGGCGGTTGGTCCCTAAAATCGAGGCTCGTCCCGAGTCAAGTCAGCGGCCGCACCAAATAAAATTGTCAATGATACTTGACAGATTTTGCGCCTCGATGTAATGTTTACTTGTCAGTGTGTTAAGGAGACTGGACATGAAGAGTCTGTTCTGCATGACGAGTAATCCAGTGGAGCGCCGGTATGTGGTGCGGATGTGGGTGGCGGCAGGGCTCTGCGTTGTCTCTGCGCTGGTTGCGGCTGTGGCGTTTCGGCTGGGGCATCTGAAGGACCTGCCGGCCTACCCAGTGGCTGTGCTGCCGGCGCTTCCGATTCTGTGGGCACTGGTCGAGACGGGCCGGTTCCTAGCCGAACTGAAGGACGAATTTCAGCGCAATCTTTTTATCCAGTGCCTACTGGGCGGGATCGGCGGAACTCTCGCGGCCACGACGACCTGGGGCTACCTTGAGGACTTTGCCCGCGTTCCGCGGCTGGACCTGGTCTGGGTCTATCCAATCTTCTGGCTCTTCGCGGCCATCACATATCCCGTGGTCTACCAGAGGTACCGGTGATGAAGAACCGCTTGAAGGTGCTGCGCGCTGAGCGGGACTGGTCGCAGGGCGATCTGGCCCAGAGGCTGGAAGTGTCGCGGCAATCGGTCAACGCTATTGAGACGGGGAAGTTCGATCCCAGCTTGCCGCTGGCGTTCAAGCTGGCGCGGCTGTTCGGGTTGAGGATTGAGGAGATATTTCTGGAGGACAGTGGTCAGTGATCGGCGGTCAGTGGTCAGGCCTTCGTGCAGAAACGATGCTGCGTGACGACGGGCTGGCGGTTCGATCACTGCGGCGACCTTATTCGAACCAATAGTCCAGCGTTGCTTTGGAGCCTTTTCCAAATTCGCCTGCGAAGCCGCCCTCACCACGCAACCCTAAGAGCTCACCCGTCCCCGATCCGGGAACGACGAACCATGTGGCCTTGATGCTGCCGTTCTCGACAACTTCAGAGCCTTGAAGCACGAACGTGCCTTTGCGGTCGCCCAGCTTTCCGTGGAATCGTTGCATGCTGACCAGGCTGGCATACTCCTGGTTCAGTCGGACCTGGAAAGCGCGGACGGACGATTCGCCATCCATGTCTCCGGCGAACGTTTCAGTCAAGTGAACCTCGTTCAATGCCGGCTCTGCACTTTGGTCGAAGGGCTCCGCCTGAGAGTTCTGGACGGTGACCGTTGCTTCAGCATGTGCGCGCTGATGGGAACTCGCCTGGGAATGCCCGACGGCCTGGATTGATTCATGGTTGTTCATTTGCGCAAACTCCTCTGGTTCAGAGCGGCCCTGGCCTGTTGCGCGGCTCATGGCCTCGATTTGGCGGGAACCGGTCCGGGTCTGGTCCCGGCCCGCCGGCGATATCGTCGTTGCCAGCAGCGCCGCCGCGAGAATCAGGGTATTGGACATAAGGGCCTCCCGCTCCGCTTTCAAACTTCGATGACGGTTGCATGCGGATGGGTTTTCGGCATGGCGGTACAGGGATCAGGGAGCAAGGAACGGATTCCCACCATGGCGGAACTTGGATGAGGCACCCGCTACTGGAAATGAGCGATCACTTCGAAACGACGCGTGGTGCCGTCGGGAAAGAAGAATTCGAACTTCTGCAAAGATTCGTAACTTGTCTTGTGTTCGTCCTGGATTAGTTTGGCGCGGTAGTCGCCGGGATTGATGAGGCCGTTACAGCAAACGTCGACGCGGGGGTTGGATGTTGGCCCCAACAACTTGTAATGCTTGCCGTCAATGGTCGCGGTGAGAATCTCGTCCCTTGCGGCTCTGCCAGAACTGTTGTAGTCATCCAATTCGTTGGGCGGGTACGCGGACGCTGAGACGTGTACGACGATCGGAAATTTGCTGGGATCATTTTTCGCGTCGGCTCCGAAAACATGGTGAGTGCAAAAAAGGAAAAGACAAGAGAGGAGGGCTGCGGAAACGAGGGTCTTCACGTACGGTTTCCTCCGGGGACCATGGTACCCCCGGCCATTTTCTTCAGCTCGTGAGCGCTGTCACTTGCCGGTGTAGATCACGTGCCAGATGGAGCGCGAGCCGTCGTCGGAGACGAAGAGCGAGCCATCGGGCGCCACCGCAACTCCGACGGGACGTCCCCAGACGTCGCCATCTCCATTGCCCACAGTGAAGCCGGTGAGGAAGTCTTCGTACTCGCCGGTGGCGTGGCCGTCGTGCATGGGCAGGCGAATGACTTCATAGCCGGCGCGCTGGGCGCGGTTCCAGGAACCGTGCTCGGCAGCGAAGGCGTCGCCCTTGTACTCGGGGGGAAACTGCGAGCCCTCGTAGAAGGTCATTTCGAGCGAAGCGAAGTGCGGCTCGAGAAGAATGTCAGGCGTAAGGACTTTCGACTGCAGCTCAGGGTGCTTGCCCTGGTGGCGCGGATCCCAGTGGCCGCCGGAGGGTCCGCCCATGTAGAACCACGGCCAGCCGTAGAATCCGTGCTCCTCGACGTGGGTGATGTAGTCGGGGACGAGGTTGTTGCCGAGAGCGTCGCGCTCGTTGGTGGAGCACCAGAGCTGGCCGGTGGTGGGGTTGATGGTTTCGCCAACGCAGTTGCGAATGCCCCAGGCGTAGATCTCGAGGAATTTGCCTTCGGGCGTGAACTCGAGGACGTTGGCGCGGTGAAATTCTTCAGGATGGGTGTCAGAGTCGTCGACGTTGGAGTGAGAGCCGACTGAGACGAGAAGCTTTGAACCGTCCGGAGAGAAGGCGAGATCGCGCGTCCAGTGTCCGCCGCCGCGAAGACGCCCGCCACTGGGGACGTCGGCCAGGTGCTGTGCGGCGCCGCGAGCCACGAGGTCGCCGTTGCGGTAGGGGAAGCGGAGGACTTCGCCGGTGTCGCCGATGTAGACCCATTGCGGGTCGGATCCTGTGGGATAGAAGGCAATGCCGAAGGGCTGCTCAAGGCCGGTGGCAAAGACGGAAACCTGCTTCGGCTTGCCGTCGGGGCCGACGCCGCGAAAGACCTTAATTTTGCCGGAGGCGCTTTCTGCGAGGAAGAGATCGCCGTTCGGTGCGAAGCGAATGAGTCGCGGGTTGTCGAGATCGGTGGCGTAGAGCTCGACCTTGAAGCCTTTGGGCGCGATGGGCCATGCGTTGGCGGGGCGGGCAACGACATCTGGACCGTTGTCTACCGATTGATCGGGCGCGGGGGCGGGCAGGTCGGCCACGGTAAGGTGGCGTCGAACGCCGGGCGCCTCGTGGGCCGCGTCAGTGAATGCGGCCTGGCCGGTAAGGACGGTTTGAGCCGGAGTGGACTTGGCAGCGCCGGGCGAGAGTGCAATGAGAGCGGCCGGAATGGAAAAGGCGGCAAGAATGGCCGAGGCGATGAGGAGTCGTTTGTGATTCATCATGGGACTTCTCCTGGGGATGAATGACTTACGCAACGGAGCGGGCGGCTGAGGAAACCCTCAACCATCATTGTTTCAGATGCCAGGGCGGTTGGTCCTGGTTCGTCGTTCTGCTTACAAGGTGGCGAGAAAGCTGGCGGGCAAGGTGGCCGTTACGATGATGCGCTCGTTGTGCTGGGTGACTTCAGCGTTGTTGAGCAGCTCCTTGAGTCCCTGGCTGGTTTTGGTGTCGGAATCCGTCGGGGAGATGCTGCGGGCCAGCGTGACAAGAGTAGCGAGGGCGGCAGCTTCGGTCGTGGCGGCCGACTCACTGGGGGCGATGTCTTCGACCCTCAGGCGCATGGCGCCGATGGCGTGGGGTGTTGGGAGGGCGGGAGAGACGCTGGCGATGATGGTGGAGTCGGACTCGATGGGCAGGCCGAGGCCGAAGACATGGATTTCGCCGCTCTCGTTAAAAGGAAGCCCGATTTGTCCGACCCCCCAGGCGAGCGAGAGCAGGGGAACCTCGTGATAGTGCCGCTCGAGGAGCGTGGAACCTGCGAACGGCAATGCGGCAGTGCGATGGCGGTCGAGGATGGAATGGATCTGCTCGGGCGTGGGAGTGTTAGAGACGGCGACCGTGTCATAGCCGATTTGCGTGACGCGGACGGTGCGGTTCTCGGATGGGATGCTGTAGATGGTGTGGCCGGCATAGATTTCGCGCGAGGCGGCGTGATCATTGAGCCAGTTGTTGAGGCGCTTGCCGGTGATCTTGCCCACGATGACCATGGAGTACGCGACGGGTCCGTTGGGGCCGTTGGGATCGGGCATGCGGTGCAGTCCGATGGCGATCTGGTTCACGTCGCGCTCCCAGTCAATTCCGGTGGCGTCGACGAACTGCTGGTAGTCGGGCGCACGCAGCAGGGGCTGAAGGTCGTGGCGGAAGATGGCGCGGATGGGCCGCAGATCGACGTAGATGATGCCGTCGGACTCGGGCAGCAGGCGCGCGGCCTCAGGCGGGGCTTTCGAGCGCAGAAAGACGGCGAGGACCAGCAATAGCAGGACCGCGGCGACAATCAGGAGCGTTCTGCGGGTGCGTCGGCTCATTCCCAAGGCAATTGAAACCGCCAGGAATGAGCGTAACACCTGGGGCGCGGGCCCATCGCGCGATTACTGTGGCGCTAGTTTTTTACGGTCATCGCGTCAGAATCGACCGCTTTCTTGCCTGTGATTCCCTCGAGGCCGGTCAAGAGGCCACGATAATCACTTTTGTCGGCTTGGAACGCAATGCCGCCTTTTTGACCGCTGTTGTCCCATGTGACACCAACGAAGTGCTTCTTGGACTTAGAAAGCGCGAGCAATGCCCCAATTCCAAATGAAACCACTGCAACGCCGATCGCTGCTCCTACCCTGCGGTGGACGTCCTGGCCGTAGCTGATTTCTGTCACGGCGGCGGCCGGGATAACGGCGATTTCCGTTTTTTCCTTCATAATCCGGATATTGTTGCCTTCGATGAACAAATGCATATCGGTCCCGGCTTTGGCGTTGGACAGAGAGCCTCCGTCGTATACGATTTTGTAGCTGTTGTCTCCTGCAATTGAACTAATCGGAAATATGATGCAGAGAATGATTGCGATGAACTTACTCATTGTTCCCCTTTCGAGCAGAATTTCCCTCACGCCTTCGTAGCAGAAGAAAGTTGTACAGGGGAAGCACTTGAATGATGCGCCTTGAGGATGATTTGCGCAAGATGACTTCCGCGGCGCTCTGGAGCATTGGAAGGGCGAACACGTGTGCGCGACGAATGGCGGCCGGAGAAGAGCGGTTCTCCGGCCGAGTAATTTGGGGAGGATTGCTTGCCTGCTACTCAGGGATGCTTACTGTGTAGATCTTCCCGCCGCTGGCCATATTCGAGCTGGAGTACGAGCCGGGCGGGAGGAGTCCATATTCGCCCTTGCCAAGCGCCTGGTCAAGGGTGATCTGGTAGACGCGAGGGGCGATCTTAACGGATTGGAATTGGACGTCGTCGCGCGTCGCGCCGCCGGAGGAATGAAAGACACCGCCGGTGACGGAGCGGAACTCGCGGCTATTGCCGCTTTCGCGGAGGCGGAGCAACTGATACTCAGTGATTTCGGTTCCTTCAGGGACGTAGACCGCCAGGATCACGGGAAATGCCATGACTGTTTTGGCGGTCTTGCCCTGAATGTGGCCGTTGGTGTCACCTTTGACGAGGCCATCGCTGGCGATGCTTTTGAGAACGCCGCCGGATTTGAAATTGACGATCTCAGGCTCGAGCATGCTCCACGCACCTTTGCGGTCTCTCATGTAGACGCCGACGTCGTCGATCCCGGCAGGGCGGCCTGTGCCGGATGGAGCCGCAGCGGCAGGAGGCGGTGTGGCAGGGGCTGCTGCCCTGGCGACCATCGCGGCGATTACCTTGTCGCTGGCGCCAGCCTGCTTGAGCGCGATGATGCCGTCGGCGGAGGTGTCGTAGGTTCCGGGCGAGGCGTTGATTGTGGAGACGATCAAATCGTCGGACAGGCCCGCCTTGACCAACTTGACGACGGAGTCATTGTTCATGGCCTGCTGGGCAGCGAGGAACGAGCAGGCGGCCAGAATGCAAATCGCGAAGAAACCTTTGCGCATGCAGCTCTCCTTACCTTTTTGGAGTCGGGGAATTCTCAGATCTGGGGCCAGCGTTATGATCTATCGAACGCGCGTTTTGTGCAAGAGGGTATTTCGAGGCAGGGGTTGCCGGCGCGCAGCAATGGCGCGGGACGAAAGGATCGCCCTCCGCGTAAGGTCCCCAGATGACCCCAAGTCTCATCCGCGATGGCGGACGAGACCTGGGCACCCAATTGAATTTGCGCGGCGCTATTGCGTCGTTGAAGTTACCCGGTCGCCTTCCTGAAAGCCGGAGCCGGAGACAGGAACGCAGACCGAAGATTTCGCGTCGACATCGGTGGCTCGGATAACGCCGATGTTGGAGGAGAGGCGGCGAATAACCTCGCCGGTCGAAGGATCCTTGATCTCCTTGGTGACACGGAGGACCTGGAGCTGGTCGCCCACCTTGACGCCGGCAGTTGAGCCGACATTGAGGATGATCTGGCCACCGTCGACAGCGGCGACGAGTCCGTCAATGGTGATGGTGCGGACGGAGACCTTGGCGGCGTTGGAGACAAGGTCGGCGGAAAGTTTGTCTACGGCTGCCTTTGTGGCTTCGCCGATGATGGTGTTCTGGAAGTTGCTGGAGCCAAGATCGACGTGGCCGCCGCCGAAGCCGCCCCAATTGCCGCCACCGCCGCCCAGGCCAAGTGAGGAGCGGCCGGATTCGCCGGAGCCCTCGGCCACGGCGACGATCTCGCCAGTATCAACATTAACGATGCGGGCGTCGATGACGACGTTGGCCTTGGAGTTGGAGTGGCCCACGTTGCCCACGCCGAAGCCGTGCCAGCTACCGCCTCCGCCACCGACATTCTGCTTCTTGGTCTCGTTGCCAAACTGGGTGATGGCGCCGATGATGATGACGTCAACCCCGGCGAGCTTACCGAGACGCGCGGCGGTAGCGGGATCGGCGCGGTTGGAGTTGGAAAAATTCTGCTCGGTCATGAGCTTATCCAGGGCCTGGCGCTCGAAGACGGAGTAGGTGCCGTCTTTGACCAGGTTGGTGATGACCAGGTCGGAGATTCCTTTACCCAAGTCGATGTCGGTGCCAAAGAAGGCGGCTGAGTCAGTTTGCACGGTGGCGTAGTCGAAATCCAGGACAGCGACTTTGGGTTTGCGGGTTGAAGTGGTTTGGGCGGCGGCAGGCCATACGGCCACGGCAGCGGTGAAGGCGAGAAGGATGATGAATGCTGGGTGGAATCTCTTCGGGTGCATCGTACGACCTCAAAAGAGTATTTGGAAGGACGCAAGAAGGGTCGACCCTTCGGACGAGTCTGTCAAGGCAAATCAACGGGTGTTGGGCGCCCAAGTACCCACCACCTGTCGGGCGGCTCTTTCACCGATCATTGGGGTTTGGCATCGACGCCGAAGTCGTAGACCACGGTGGTGGGCGGCGTTTCGGGCGTGACGCCTTGTATGACGGCAATGAAAGCGTATTCTCCCGGCTTCAAGTCGGCAGAAGGTGTGATCTTGTACATGCGAGGATGGACGCGGTCGGTCGTGAATGGGACAGACTTTTTCTCGTCGGCGCCGATGCTGGCGCCGGTGATGCCAGCCGAAGCAACCACGGTCTCGCGGTCATTTTTCTGTTCTTCGACTTTCAGAAGCGAGAACTGGTTCGGGCTAGTGACGATGCCGGGGCCTCCGAAGGCTGCAAAGCTGCTGATGTCGGGAAAATACATGTAGAAAACCGGCCGTGCGTCGGTGGTGCGGGTTTGAGCGTGCGGGCCGGGAATCTCGGCCTTCAATTTCATTTTGGCAGTTCCGAATGAAAATGCCGCACCGGCCAGGTTGGAGACTTTCATCGACGATTCGCCGACACGGTCGATGAAGATCATCGTCTGCTTGACGCCGGGCGAGCCGGTCATCAAATAGACGCCGGCCTCGTGTGGGGACATCGGGTCGTCGGGGTCGTCGAGGGCGACGGGCGACGAGGCGATGTAAGGCGGCCTCGGGTGCGCCAGCGAGTTCATGCGATTGATGATTGCGATCACGACGGCGTCGTCGACCCCGGCATTTTTGAAGGCGATGATTCCGTTGGTCGAGGTGTCGAAATTGCAGGGCGATGCATTGATCATGCCGATGATGACGGTGTCTGACACGCCTGCCTTTTCGAGCTGGACGACGGCGGACATGTCCATGGTTTGCTGGGTTGGGGTTTGTGGCGCCGGAGTCTGCGGTGCTGAGGTTTGTTGTGCGGCGAGGATCGAACAGAATGTGACCAGAAGAATCCCCAAAACACACGTACGCATACTTTCCTCCGTGGACGCCTGTGGAACGGTGTTACAGAATTTGACTCATTTTATGACGATTTGGGCAAAAAGGTTTTCCGGCGGGCAATGAATCCTGCTGGATGTCTTCAAGTTTTGGGGCCTCACCGGGCGGTTGCGTTTCTTTGCTGGATGAGGGCGGGTATGGCCGGATATATTGTTGCGCTATGAGAAACCGTTCTGTGCCGGCAGACACGCTGATTGCCCACTTGTTTTATAAAAACCTTGCCGCAGCGATCGGGTGGCTGAAGGACACGTTTGGATTTGAAGAGCACTTCCGCTACGGTGAGCCGGTTGCAGGAGCGCAGTTGCACCTGGGGGAGGCGTGGATCATGGTGGGTTCCGCAAGGCCTGGGCGCACAAGTCCCGCAGAGGCCGGCTGCATGACGCAAATGTTGACCATCTTTGTTGAGGATGTGGATGGGCACTTTGCGCGGACGAAGGCGGCCGGCGCAAAGATCGTAGAGGAACTGCACGAGACAGAATATGGAGAGCGCCAGTACGGTGTGGAGGATCTGGAAGGGCATCGCTGGTTGTTCGCAATGCATGCGCGCGACGTGGCTCCGGAGGAGTGGGGAGCAAAGGTCGCGAAGGGCTGAGAAGCCGTGTTTCCATAAGGACATCGCGGTCGCCCGATGGTGATGATTTGTCGGTGGTTTCGCGTTTTTCCGTGTTTGCCCGGGGTGCGCAGCTATGCTAACCTTGAGTTCTGAGCCGTATACGCGGAAAGCTGGAGTGTGTCCGCGGATATTTCGCTCCTCCGGTAAGGATTCCGGGTGGTTCAAGAGCTGGCGTAGCTCAGCTGGTAGAGCATCTGATTTGTAATCAGAGGGTCGGGGGTTCAAATCCCTTCGCCAGCTCCACAAGACGGAAACCGGAACGAGGAGACGAAAACGGCGAAGGTTTACCGGCGAACGTGAAGCTGCGAGCGCCGGGCCCTCATCTCCGCGGTAATCCCACTGAGGTGCATGCTCCGATGCTCCGGCGGCTAACCGGACGTTGCGGCGTGCGTGGAAGGTGGCGAGACGGGGAGCCAGGTGGGCAGAAAGTTGGGTTTTTCCATACTCTTCGAGGTCGCCGCGGCGACCATTAAGAGAAAGAGAAATGGGGCAACCACAACCGATGATTGGGCACAGGTGGCCGAGCGGTTAATGGCAGCAGACTGTAAATCT
The DNA here is from genome assembly GCA_900290245.1 of Candidatus Sulfuritelmatomonas gaucii. Classification (GTDB taxonomy): domain Bacteria; phylum Acidobacteriota; class Terriglobia; order Terriglobales; family Acidobacteriaceae; genus Telmatobacter; species Telmatobacter gaucii. Next base: position 106,509 of record OKRB01000105.1, read on the forward strand.
GCCGCTCCTTGCGAGCTACGGAGGTTCGAATCCTCCCCTGTGCACCAGAAAAGCAGGAATCAGGGATCAGAGAGTTCTGGGACTTGAGCTGAGTTTGAGGAATGGCAATGCGGGAAGCGCGGCAGATGGAGATTGAATATGTCGCGCCGAAGCGCAAGGAAGAAATTCGGCCGAGCGCCAGAACAGATTTTGACCGGAAATTCTGGGCGGCCATGGCAATGTTCGCGGCACTGGCGGCGCTGGTTTGGTTCACCATGGACGCGGGTTCGGTTCTCGTCTTTGGCAGGCCGGTGGAATTGAGGCTGATTCCGCTCATCCTTATTGGAGCGCTGGCATTGCGTACGGTTTTGGCCCGGCAGGCGGAGAAGATTCGCAGGCAGGGGGAGAAGAACTAGCTGCTAGCCTCTAGCTGCTAGCTTTTAGCTTGTGGTTGCGGGATCGGGTCCAAGTGGCTCGCACCGGTGAGATCGAGCTAAAGGCTAGAAGCTAGGAGCTAGAAGCTGCTTTGAGAGTTTGCGGGCTGATGTAGCTCAGTTGGTAGAGCACTCCCTTGGTAAGGGAGAGGTCACCAGTTCAATCCTGGTCATCAGCTCCAGAAGTACTGCTTCTAGCTATTAGCTCTTGGCTTCTAGCTTGTGCAGCGGCAGGGAAAGCCTCTGCGGCTTGAAGTGGCAATAGAGGGCTAGACGCCAGTGGCTGGAAGCTCGAGGCTGTTGTTGGGCGGGAGTAACTCAGTGGTAGAGTCACAGCCTTCCAAGCTGTTGGTCGCGGGTTCGAGTCCCGTCTCCCGCTCCAAAGACCAGCTACTAGCTGCTAGCTTCTAGCTGATGCAGTGGCGGGTCGGAATGGCGCGGCAAGCACGGGCCGGGTTGGGCTAGAAGCTAGAAGCTGTTTTTGAGGTTTGCGACGAATGTTTGAACAGGCAGCGATCGCGGTCAGAGACGAACAGGGATACGCGAAGCTTCACGCGTTGATCGACGCGGCGTTTGATGCGCGCGACGTGGAAGTCTTTCTGAACCGCGTGGGCAAGGCCAAGCTTCGGGTCCGGGAATTCGAGAAGATTCTGGATCGCGGGTTGCTTGGCCAGGAAGCGATAGGGCTGTATAAGGCGCTGCCGGTTTCAGACCAGGCGCTGACGCGCGAGCGGTATTTGCGGTTGGTGGAGAAAGTGCCGCTGGAACTGCGGCAAAGGTATTTGAAGTTGTACGCGTATTACTGAGAAAGGCAGCCTTTAGCTTTTAACCTTTAGCTCTTAGCTTCGCGGGTGGGAATTTGGCGCAGTGTATGACAGCAGCACGAAAGAGCTAACAGCTAAGAGCTAAGAGCTCAACGCAAAGAAGCTGAACGGAGGACTCGAAGGCAATGGCGAAGGAGAAATTTGATCGTTCGAAGCCGCACGTGAACGTGGGGACGATTGGCCACATT
>OKRB01000036.1 GCA_900290245.1 Candidatus Sulfuritelmatomonas gaucii
CTAAAGTCTTCACCAGCCCTCATTCGAACGTAATGGTGTAATTGCGGTGCGGTTCAAGGCGGACCTGCCAGACGCCACCCGATTCGATGCTCGTGACGGTATGGCCAGTTGATTCAATTCGGGCGATACGCTGGCCGTGCGGCGGCCGCAGTTTGAACTCACCGGCAACGCCCGGACGTAATGCGGCGGAGAAAGCGCGGCCATCTTTCCAGGATGCATCGACTTCGACGTCGCCGCGAGCCCGAAGGCCGCGGAAGGTGCCTTCCGGCCATGCCGAGGGCAGCGCCGGCAGAAATGCGATGATTCCGGAGTGGCTCTGCAGGAGCATCTGGGCGATGCCGGAGGCGCCGCCGAAGTTGGCGTCGATCTGGAAGAACCGACTGTTTGCATTCAACAGACTCTCGGACGAAGTTGAGAGAAGATTCTGGATGCGCTGATATGCGCGATCACCGTCCTCCAGCCTCGCCCAGAGGTTCGCGTACCATGCCGCAGGCCAGCCGCTTCTGCCAGCGCCATGCTGCTCTCTTCGCTCGAGCGAAATGCGCGCGGCGTTGGCCAGTTCGGGCGTGCCTCGCAGCGTAATTTCATCGGCGGGAAACAGCGCGAACAAATGCGAGACATGGCCCACACCCGGTTCGTTTTCGTCATAGTCTTCGCTCCATTCCTGCAACTGACCGTACTTTCCGATCTTGAGATCAGGGATACGCTTGAGCGCGGCTTCAAGCCTGGCTCGGTAACCGGCGTCGATTCCCAGGATCGCGGAAGCGTCTATGGTGGCATGGAAGAGTGTGTAGATGATATCGTAATCCATCGTGGCGCCTACTGTCTGCCGGCCTATCGTTCCATCCGCCATGCGATAGCTGTTCTCCGGCGAGTAGGACGGGTTCGTGACCAGATGGCCCTTGCCGTCATCGATAAGGAAGTCGAGAAGAAACTGCGAGGCTTCCTTCATGACGGGGTAGGCTTCGCGGCCCAGGAATGCGCGATCCAAACCATATTGGTAGTGCTCCCAGAAATAGAGCGCCAGCCACGCGCCGCCCATCGGCCAGACGCCGACGTAGCCGTAATCGACGGGCGCGGTATCGGCCCAGGCATCGATATTGTGATGAAACGCGAAGCCGCCGGCGCCGTACATCTCCCTGGCCGTGCGGCGGCCACTGTCCATCGAAGTTTTCACCAGATCGAAGAGGGGCCCTGTGGTCTCCGGAAGGTTGCCGACCTCGGCAGGCCAGTAGTTCATCTCGAGATTGATGTTGGTGGTGTACTTGCTGTCCCATGGCGGAGCCATACTGTCGTTCCAAATGCCCTGCAGGTTGGCAGCCATCGTGCCGGGACGGCTGCTCCCCATAAGGAGATAACGGCCGAACTGGAAGTACAGTGCGGCAAGGCCGGGGTCATCATGGCCTTGCCTGACACTCGCGAGTCGCTCGTCGATCGGGAGACTTTCAATTGAGACCTCGTCGGTTGGCGAAGCCAGCTCCAGGTCCACGCGGCGGAAGAGCTTTTCGTGATCGACCAGGTGTGTGGTTCTGAGCACAGAGTACGGCTTGGCAGCGCGAAGCAAGTACCGCACGCAGATCTGAGCTGGATCCCCACCGCGATAATTCGTCCCAGCGACCAGCAGAAGAGTCGCTGCATCAGCGTTGGATACAATCACATCGCTGCTGGAGACCTTTACCTGACCGCCTTCATTCACGGCGCGCAGGACTGCGCGGAACTTTACGCCGGTCGATTGCAGGTTGGCTTCTTCGGCTTTCAGTTTTTCTTCCGTCATCCTCGGATTCATCCAGAAGCTGGTATGGGCAATCGCTTCGCCTTGCAGGATGACGCGATCCGGCGCCGCCGTTGCAGTCTGGCTATCCTGCGAGCGCGTCAGCGTCGCATGAAACGATAAGCGGCCAGGTTTGTTGCAGGTGAGGCGGACGACCAGCACCTGGTCCGGCGCGGAGGAGAATACTTCGCGCGTGAAGGTCGCATCGCCGACGCGATATGTGATTCGTGCGATTCCAGTCGCCAAATTCAACTCCCGGCGGTAGTCAACGGCCCCATCCTGACCGGAGAACGCGATGCTCAGATCACCCAAAGGCTGATACATCGGCTGGCGGTTGGGAATGCCCAGCATATCTTTATCTTCCAGAGCTTCAGCTTCGCGGGGTTTGCCCTCAAAGAGCAGTTTGCGTATCTCGGGCAAAGCTCTCAGCGCGTTGGGATTGAGGCGAATGTCCCCTTTCTTGCCATTCCAGATGGTGTCTTCGTTTAACTGGATGCGCTCATTGGTGACTCCGCCAAATACCATTCCACCTAACCGGCCGTTCCCGATGGGCAGCGCGTCGCCCCATCGCTGGGCCGGGTGCTGGTACCACAGCAGAGGATCGGCCGCCGAAACCGAAGCCGGTGTGGCCAATCCCAACAAGAGAATTGAGCAGAGAAACATATTACGCATGAGGATGCCTTTCAAGCAGAAGAGAGCTGCGATCGCGAAGGCAGATTGTGATTGCCTCCCTGTTACGCCTTTCCATTGGGAGCCAAGAGGCAAATTGTCTAGCCCCAATTTTTTTCGCACCGTCGCGCTGAGGCTGCGGCAGAAGTATTGCGAACACGGCCCGATGTTGTTTCTCACGTCATAATCACCTGGTCGACCCACTCATTCGGCTTGTGAGAACCGAGTTTCAGTTGGATGGTCACCGGCTTTCCATCGGGCAGGTGCAGATCGCAGTCGGCCGCGCCGGGCTTGAGCGGCGTAGCCAGCACGCCGGCTGGCACGGTGATCTTTTCGATTCCATGACGCGCCATCAACGTGACGTCCTGCCGGCGGGATGAAGTGACCGTCAGATCCACGGTCCTAGCCTCCATATCCCACTCGAGTTTGTTGATCCTGACAATAGTTCTGGCCAGCATTCCGTTGATCGAGCCTTTGACGAGCGTCTCCGGAAGAGCGGGAAGGACTTCGATCACGCCGGGGCGCGAGTACAGCAGCATCTCCATGACGATCGCGGGAATCCCGCCGTGCGCATCCGGGACAGGCGCGGCATACGGTTCGCGCGAACAGCGGAGCGCGGTGCTGATGTAGCCCTGCTCCATCAATTGCCGCAGTTGCACGTCGACAATTACGTTGTCTTTGAGCCGCGCCCCCACCAAAGCGCGATGGCAACGGGCGTAAGCAGGCAAAGTTTCGCCCGCGACTGCGGTGGCTAAGGTATCAAACGTGCGCCTTCGGTCGGCGATCTCAGCGGCTCGAGCCAGTTGCGGCGTGCGGTCAGGATCGATTTCATCGCCGGGCCAGGCGCCGTAGAGATGAGAAATGTGCCGATGATTGTAATGCTCTTCGAGCGTGGGCCAGGCCCATTCTTTCAGCGTGCCGTCCAGTTCGAGAAGGTAGGGAGGCATCTTGGCCAGCATCGCCTTCCATTTCGGCACGCTGTCAGTGTTGGTGCCCAGAATCTCCGAAGCCCGGATTAAATTGGTTAAGACCTCCCGGCACACCGCCACGTCCATGGTGGCATTGATCAGCGATGGTCCCGACGGGTCAGAGCTTGCGGGCACGTTCTCCGGCGAGATGGATGGGACGAACATATAGTTCCCATTCTTGTCGGTAGCTGTCAGAAAATCTTCGTAAAACAGAGCCAGGTCCTTATAGGCTGGCACGACACGATTGCGGAGGAATTCCACGTCTCCGGTGACCAGAAAATGCTCCCAGAACCCACGCACGCACCAGCCTCCCGCGGAAATCCAGTAGGGCCAAATTCCGATTCCGGAGCTGCTGGTGTAATAGAAATTGACGCCGACACGCTTGTCTGGAAAGAGGGGATACGAAGCGCCGCGAAATCCGAAGATGTTCCTGGCGTTGGTGCGGTAATCCGGCGCCAGACTCTCCATCCAGTTGAAGTACGCCTCCATGCCTTCCCGCAGGTCGCCCTGCACAGCACTCGCCGTTTGTAGATCGATGGTGGAGTTGACCTCGGCAGCGATGCTGGGGTACTTCCCGCTGTTCACGATGAACCAATGGCGCCCCATTTCGAAAATCTTCTCTAGCAGCGCGGGTGAGTAATCCGGCCTCGACCGCTGATCGGTCAAAAGTTCCTCTGTCGACAATCCATACTGCGAGGCGCCGCCGAAGTCCACTATGACGCGGTTGAGCATCTCCGACTGGACCTTTTGGTGCCGGTCAAGCAATGCCGAATAATCCGCCGTGATTCCTTCCACGGCTTGTCGCAGCGCTTCCACTTGGCTCTCGCTGAAGTCGGGAAGATACTCAATGCGCGTCAGCAGCATTACGGATGACGCATTCTCGACCACCAGCGCGTCGCCATCCATGCGGGTCGATCCGCCGTTGCGCACGATGCGAACCACGCCAGCGAAGCCGCTGTTGTCCACGGAGGGATCCAAAATGCACTTATAAATCAACCGCTGCTCGTTCGAGTCCTGGTGAACGTCGTTAGCTTCGACGCCCCTCGCAGGTTTGGGCTTTGATGGTGACGGGGCGAATGCTGCCCGGTCGGGCGCTAGCGCGTTGATTCCCAGGTGGCTGCCCCAGTCCATCCCGGACACCATGCTCCACTCCGCGGACTTCTGTAATGTCATTCGGACGTTCACTGACTGACCTGCCGGGGCGGTGAGCCACTGAACCACTATGTTGTCAGGTCGCGATGTTGGGAAGATCGAGATGCATCAGGAACGCCGGGACGGTGAGGTGAGGCTCGGTGTCCTGCTTGATCGGGCTGTCGTTCATCCGCTCGAGAGCGAATGTCATGGCTTCGCGGTCTTTTCCTTCCAGCACCATCTGCCGCACTTGCGGAAGAATGTCCGCGATCTGAGGGGCCTCCAGGGGCCTCTTCCACGGCATCAACAGGCTTTCGTGGTGGAAGAGGATTTGCTCCGAGTATGGATCGCCCATCAGCTCGATCGTCATGGCTCCATTGCCGGAGATGAGACCCTCGTTGACTAACTCGCCAGGCGTGATGCTGCAAAAGCCCCGCCGCGGCACAATCTTGCGCCTGACCCGTTCCGCCAGGGGCATGGGTGAAATCGGATATGGCTGCGCGAGCTCCGGCGGCTTTGGCAAAACCGGATCCCCTTGCACGTGATTAAGGTATTCAGCCGGACGAATGTCTGCCAACGGCGCTCCGGTCTGGGAATCCCTGTCAGCCGCACCGAGAATCGGCTCTATTGTTAGAGACCCCACCAGTCCGGCAGTGGCCGCGCTTGTCTTCAGAAAATCTCTGCGTTTCATAAATTCCTTTTCCAATCAGTTGTTCTGCAAGCATCAAGCGACCCAATTAACCCAATCCAACGGGTTACGTCGTCCGAGCTTCAAATGAAGCTCCACCGGTTTTCCTGCCGGCAAGTGAAGGTCACAGGCGGACTTGCCTGATTGTGGCGTCGTTGCCAAAGCTTCGGGAGAGGAGGAAACTCCATCAATGCCCTGCCGTGCTATCAATGTGACGTCCTGCTTTCTGACCGAGGTTATTGTCAGATCCACGGTCCGGGCGTTCATGTCCCAGGACAATTTATCGAGCCTCGCAAAGGTGCGGAGCAACATCCCTTTGATGGACCCCTTCACCAGCGACGGAGGAAGCGCCGGAAGAACCTCAATGACACCGGGGCGCGAGTAGGCCAGCATTTCCATCATGATGGTTGGAATCCCGCCTTGCGCATCCGGCATAGGAAAGGCGTAGGGGTCGTGAGAACAACGGAGCGTCGGCCCGACGTTACCCTCTTCAATCAGTTGCCGCAGTTCCGTGTCCACCAGGTAGCTGTCTTTGAGCCGCGCCCCCACCAATGCCCGATGGCAACGGCCATGAGCAGCCAGCCGCTCCGGAACACGGTGCCGGTCGGCAATCAACGCGGCCTTTGCGAGTTGCGGCATGCGGTCGGGATCAATCTCGTCGCCCGGCCAGGCTCCATAGAGATGAGAGATGTGGCGATGATCGTAACGCTCCCCCAGCGTAGGCCAGGCCCATTCCTTCATGGAACCGTCCGGTTCGAGCAGGTGGGGCGGCAACTTGGCCAGCATCGCCTTCCACTTCGGCACGTTGTCGGCTTCGATGCCTAGCAGCTCGCAGGCCTCCGTCAGGTTGCCCAGGACTTCTCTGCACACGGAAATGTCCATGCTGGTGTTGATCACTGCCATGCAACCGGGGTTCAGATTGCCGGGATTGTTTTCCGGCGAGAAGGAGGGGACGAAGATGTAATTCCCATTTTTGTCTGTGACCGTCAGGAAATCCTCGTAAAACAGCGCCAGATCCTTATAGGCCGACACCACGCGGTTGCGAAGGAAATCCATGTCGCCGGTGACGAGATAATGGTCCCAGAATGGACGCACGCACCAGCCGCCGGCAGATAGCCAGTAGGGATGTGGCCATATCTCAGAGGTCGAAGCAGCGTAGTCGAAATGAGTATCGACACCCGACTCTTTGGTCGGCGTGAGTGCATAATGCGTGCCGCGCATCCCGAAGATGTTCTTTGCATTCGTGCGATAGTCCGGGACCAAGCTCTCCATCCAGTTGAAGTAGGCATCCATGCCTTCCCGGTGATCGCCCTGCACGCCCGGCGCAATCTGCAGGTTGATATTGGCGTTGGTTTCGGCCTGCATGCTGCAATACTTGCCGCTTGTGAGAATGAACCAGTAGCGGCACATATCGAATAGCTTCTCGAGATAAGCGCCCGAATAGCCGGGGCTCGACCGCTGATCGGACAAGAGCTCCTCGGAAGACATGGCATATTTCGAGGCGCCGCCGAAATCAACGGTGACGCGGTTGAGCATCTCCGACTGGACCTTCCGGGCTCGCTCCAGCAGCGCCGGATAGTCCGGAGTGAGGCCTTCCACTGCTTGCCGCAGCCCTTCGACCTGCTCTTCCGTGTAATCGGGGAAATGTTCAATGCGTGTAAGCAACATCACGGACGACGCATTCTCGACCACCAGAGTGTCGCCATCCATAAGGGCCGAGCCACCGTCGCGGATCACCCGCGTCACGCCGGCGTAGCCGCTGTTGTTCACCGCGGGATCCAAAATCCCCTTGAAGATCAGCCGCTTCTCGTTGTAGTCCTGGTGGAACTCGCCTTGTGTTCTCCCTCCGCGCCTTCCGAAGAAGTCGGCCAGCGCACCTGGCGTGCCGCCACGCAGCGACGCTCCCAGCCCGCCGCCCCCGAAGCCCATCCCGCCGAATGTGCCGCCCGCAGACCTTTGCAGCATGATCCGGACATTCAACGGCTGTCCTTGCGGAGCGGCGAGCCATTGGACCACGACATTGTCGGGCCGGGACGTGAAGGTCCGACGCACCCACTCGCCGCGCTCGTCTGTCCAGTGAACCTTTATTTCCGTGCTCTCGAAATCGATGGTGCGGAGATAATCCTTGACCGACGCGGTTTTCGGAGAATCCAGACGCATCGAGAAAGCCGGGCCTCCGCCGAATGCGCCTCCCAGCGGCATGGGACTCTTATGCCATTCGTCGTAAGCGAATTGCGCAGCTTCGTGGTATTTTCCTTCCAGCATCATTTGCCGCACCTGCGGAAAAATACCTGCGATGGTGGGCGCCTCGAAGTGCTTATGGGGCACAAACACGCTTTCGTGACGGAAAGTGATCTGCTCCGAGTATGGATCGCAGAGCATGTCAATATTTATCGGCCCATTGCCGGAGATGAGAAGAGCATCACTGCCGGGCGCGATGCTGCAAAAGCCGCGCCGCGGTACGATGCCGCGCCGCAACCGTTCTTTGAGCGGCATGGACTTAATTCTTACCTCGGGCGAAACGTACGATTCAGCGAATACTGGCGCCTTGGGTAGGTCCTGACCGTTCCGCGCGCGGCGAAGATACTCGGCGGAACGAATTTCCCCGGGTGCCTTCACTGTCAATTGAGAACTCTTTGTTGACTGCGGGGAAACAGTTTCGCTCGCCAGGATTGGCGAGAGGAATCCGGGAGAGCTTGCCAAGCCAGCAGCGAGCGTGCCTTTCTTCAGAAAATCTCTGCGTTTCATGCTTCCCTCAATACGTGTTTCTCTGACAAGAGATTGTGATTCATCCTTCACTTCGTCGTTGGCTTAAAGAACTCAATACATCTAACTTCCATGATCACAGTAGCTTCCCCGAACCGGCCAGAAGATGGTGGCTGCAGTTTTATGCTTGTCGCCAGGAATGAATCGCTCAAAGTCTCAGGGAGTGACGGAACTCGAATACATCTCCCGTTGTGTACCGACTTCGAATCGGGAAGCATGTCGATCATTTCCTTGGAGCCAGAGCAAATGCACAATCTATCGTCTGCGCCATGAATGTCGTGGGTCCATTGCCGCCCCAATCGAATAACCATGCAGCGGCACACAACCGGATATCGGCGATGCTTCGGGCGCGAGGACGAGTAAAATCCGGATGACTTGAGCGCCAGATGCTCTTGCACAGCTCGCGTCACCTTCCCCGCCGCTCTCAGCTCAACGCGATCTTGACCGCCGCCCCGTAGCTATTCGCGACCGGCAATTCATACGGCAGCTGCAGATGCAACGCATCGGCCTCCTGCGTCCACTTGACCTGCGCATCCGAGCCAAGCACGGTGACATTCTGGATCTTGCCCGGATTGAACTTGCTCGACAATCCCAGCGACGCAATCTGCGCATGCCCCCCTGGCCATCCCATGAAGATTGCGTAGATCACGTTATTGGCCTTGTTGCGCGTGAAGCGGATATCCTTGCTGCCCATGGCACTGATACTGCCACCCTGGAAGGGGCCGCTCGTCACCGTAGTCGGACCTTCGCCATAGATGGTCCACGGCCGCGTTTCGAAGATGGCTTCGCCGTTGATCTTCAGCCAATCTGCAATCTCATCGAGGACGGCGATCTCTTTGCTGTCGATCGTGCCGTCTGGTTTGCCCGGGATATTGAGGATAAAGGTGCCGTTTTTGCTCACCGTGTCGACGAGCCAATGAATCGCATCTCGCGGCGGCAAGTATCCTCCAAATTGGCCGGGACCATCAAAAAGGCTGCGCCGGTAATGCCACTCACCGATGCAGGTTTCGGACTGCCACGCATAGGGCATGATGCCGCTGGTCAGGCCGCGTTCGTAATCGGCCACAACCGCCTTGGCCAACTTGTCGGGCACGTTCTTGATGTTCAGCACCGCTTCCATCTTGCCGCGCGTCTTCAGATTGTGGTTGTAGAAGTACGCGCCCACATTCATGCCGCCCCAGCCCAGCGGGAGCAGCGCATTGTCGAAGTAGAGCAGGTCAGGATCATGCTGTTCGATCAGGTCGCGCGTGCGATCGTAGAAGTGTTTCACATAGGAGGCGTCGGGTAGCGCATCCTTCGGGTGCTTCACGCTGTAGAGCATCTGCGGATCGAGCCCGTCCCACCATTGCCCTTTGCCTTCGGCTTTAGTCATGCGCCCGTCATACGATACGCCCGCAAATGGTCCGTTCTTGTCTTTGCGCGCAGCATCGGCCCATTCTCCCACCACATCGCGATGCGGTCCGTGATTTACAGCGTTCCAGGGTTGATGTTTCGATCCCCAACAGTCAAACCCGTCATGGTGATTGGCCAGCGAGATGAAAAGGCGCGCTCCTGCATTTTTGTAGCGTTGGATCAAAGCCTCCGGTTCCCAGTCGAGCAGGGTCCATTGCGCGCACAGATCCTTGTAGCCGAACACCGAAGGATGGCCATAACGCTTTGTTTGGAAATCGTAGTCGGGAGATCCTTCCATATACATCAAACGCGCGTACCAATCGCCATGTTCGGGCACACACTGAGGGCTCCAGTGCGCCCAGATGCCGAATTTGGCGTCGCGGTACCATTCGGGGGCTTCGTATCCGAGCAGCGAATCCCAATTCGCCTGGAAAGGACCATCGCCATTGAGTCCTTCGATCGGCGCCTGCATGGGAACGCCATCCCAGGAGCCACCGGGCAGCTCTGGTGGTTGACCCCATTCCGTCGCTGTCCAGTTCGAGTTGTCAAGTTTCGTCTCGACGATTTTGCCATCGACGAGTGCATAGAAGACTCGCTCCTTTTCCGGTGTGGAGCAGAACTCCTCGTAGGTTTGATGAAGCTTGTTGAAACCAGCAGGCGCACTCAAACCCGCCTGAGCTTCTACGCCAATGGAACGAGCCGCCGTAGCGGCCGCGATCAGCTTGCAAAAGTCTCTTCGTTGCATCTTGGTTGCTCCTTTCAGGCCAGAGAGGGCTGGACGTACAGCGAAGGGCGCAGAATTCACGCGCCGAGTCTTACGGTTGCTTTCACTGGAAGGGAATCTCTCAGCCGCTTTTCAGCTTCTGCATTCCAGTACCCGCAATCCAATTCGAGGAAAATAGAAGTGTATGGAATGGCAAGCGTCGATTTGAGAATGACGATCTTGAAGAGCTTGGCAGTTTCATCGAGCTTCGAGATGATCTGTTCATGCTCCAGCACCCGTGCGTTCCGGCCACTTAGGACGCGATCGATCTCGCTGCGAAACTCGGTTACGCCCGGGGCATCCTTTTCTGGTACCTGCTTTAGTTCAGCGTCCACATAAATGTTGGCGCGAATATGGCCGGACTCGTTGATTGCTTGAGCGATCTTCTCGAGCAGCTGAATGTGATCTTCGCCCGTGTAGATGGTTTCAATGCCCGGTTTGGATTGAGCAGGATACGCTGAATCGGCGACGACAACCCAATTGCGATGGCCAAAGACC
>OKRB01000005.1:0-6276 GCA_900290245.1 Candidatus Sulfuritelmatomonas gaucii
CAAAAAGGCCCGCCAGAAGTTCGGCTACAGAAGGAACAAATTCAGGTTGTCAAAGACCTAGCGCTATTCTTGTGGCTTCACGCCGTTCTGTTCCTGGAGTTTCAATCGGCTCTAGTTACCAAGCTGTCCGGGCTCATCAAGCTGACCACCTCAGAGGTCGTCCTCTTTTTACTACTGATTACATTTTCGCTGCTCGCTGGGTCTGGTTTTTGGAGGATGGTCCTCAGCCTGCTTTATATTTACTTCTTCCCATTTGTTTTGTTTTGGCATCTTCTCCGGAATTTTGTTCTTCTTCTTCGTCTGATGAACGCTTGGTTCAACGCTCAAAGAGGGACGCCTCCAGCGACACCAACGGTCACGATTCAGGCTGCAACGACAACGCCCCCCGTCATTTCGGCAGACAAAGAGACACCCAAGAAAAAGAGCGAGACGCTGTGGCGCTACCTCTTGCGACCGTTCCGGAGTTTTACACTCCTGTGGTGCATTCTTCTGCTCGTTACGACGCATCGGTGGATTCTGTGCATTTGCCTTGCGGTTGTAGCAGCTCAATTGGCAAGGAAGATTTTCTTTGTCTTAAAGCTTCTATTCTTTTCCGATGTGTGGTGGCAAAAATATCGATTTGCGATATTTGCGGGCTTACAGAAGTCACTAAATGCGCTTGATGCTTTAACACCCGAGGTCGGACCGAGCAATGAGCTTAAAAGCCTATTTAATCAATTGAACCTTTGGGAGAAGATACTAAGATTCTTATCAGATCCTTACTTAATGTCGCGGTGGGGCGCTCTCATCGTGGCAGCGGTCTTCGGCACAATTTACGCGTACTTCGGGCTACTTTTCTCCTTTGTTTATTACAGCCTTGCCTATCTGTGGGGCGCATCGTTTGCATGGACGGACGCCATTGTCACTTCGGAATTTATCCCGTTTTTGATTACAGACTTGCCGAAGATGGCGATTGTCCGCCTTGTCGGTGGCATTCATTGCACGCTCATTGTAGCGATTGGTGTGGGAACAGTCGTGAGCTTCTTCCGCCGAAAATTAGAAGACATTCGCAAAGGTGCTGAGGATATGAACAAGCGTCTCGCCGATCAAAGCGTTCGCGAAAAGTACTTGATCTTAGAACAAAAGGCTTCGATGCCTGTGACACCTACGCCCAAGGTCTAGTGGCAATTCATGCTTTGAGACTGTCAGACTTTCAGCCGATTGACCACGCGCTCATACACGACCCGTGATATGCGGATACCGCAATAACTCCGCTTGTGCATCTTCTCCGGGCGCTCCACGTTGAGAACCCCTTCTCTAGTTCAAACAGACAGAGTGAAGCGTCGCGGCAGGCGAGACGTGATGAGCGCACTTGACGAAGAAATCTTTCTGTGGCGTCCCATCTGGACGCGCTGAACGGCCTTGACTCGTGGCCTTGGTATTGATAAAGCTCAAAGTGTAGCGGTGAGATTCTCCCTGGGATTGGCCGCGGGCGTGCCCGAGCTAGTGGTGTTTTCGGGGTCCGCATTGTCAGCATGATCGAAGGTTTCGGCGAAGGGCGACTTCGTCCAGCTAAACGTGGTGTGGCAGGAACCGCATCCCTGTTTGAATGCTCCATTGTGTGAGTCGCGGTGACAGTCGGAACAGTTGGCGAAGGGCAGGCTCGCATAGCGAGTCTGGCCATCTGGACCGGGCGTGTGACAGCTCTCGCACTTTACGGTGCGGTGTGCGCCAGACAACGGGAAGTGCGTCTTCGAATGATCAAAGCCGGTCTTGTCGACGGTCGCAGCCTTCCAATCGTTGGTGTTGTGGCAGCGCGCGCAATCGCTGCCGAAGCGGCCCTGGTGCGCGTCTTCGTGGCATGTTGCGCAGTTCGGCGAAAGGCCCATCCACGTGTGGTTCAGGTCCTTGCCGGTCAGCAGCGCGCGTGCCGGAGCGGCAATGTGACGGATATTGTGACAATTGCGGCAGCTAACGCCGGTATGCTTGCCATCCAACGCGAACCCTGCCGCCGCGTGATTGAACCCCTGCGGCGTCGGATCCCAGTGGATCATCTGGAAACCCACTCCATTGTGGTCGGAGTGGCACTTGACGCATGCCGCTCCCAACGGTCCCGATCTCGGAAAAGTGGCATGCAATCCGGCATAGCGCTGCAATTCGTCAGCAATTTCCCGGTGACAGTCGATGCACTTGAACGATGGAGCACGCGTCGAAACCTGGTGGCATTGAATGCAATTCGTGTCTCCGGTCAGGGCCTGATGCGGTTTTGCCAGGGGGCCCGGTGAAATCTGCGACGGGGCGGGTAAGCAGGTCAACAGAACAAAACTGCAAACAAGCAACCTGCGGAGACGGGCAGCCCCTCGCCGCGCTTTCCTGAATCGCCTCGCGTCGCATTTGAAGCGAAGTGGGCAATTCTTTATTCGCTCGCTCGTCGAACCGGTCATTTCCGTTGTCCAATCGCGGCCTTGGGGGCACCAACAGCGGATGTCCGCGAATCTCAGTTCTCTTCGAACTGCACTGCAGCCGACTCTGCACTTGGGGCCCGAGGCAGGGTAGTGAGTGCAGGCACTGAGCCGATGTAATCTCCTGGCCCGATGGGAAGCGCCGGCCTCGGCGAAGTAAGGCTGTAATGTCGGCAGTATGCCAAATAGCCATAAGATTGGCTAGATCGAATTGCATCTCTGATGAAACTTCGGTTTGCTGGAGTCTCCCCGGGAACAGGGAATCACAACAGGGGCCGCAGGATCATTTATATCCGGTACGCTCGAGAGGAGTTCAAGGTGGTGCGAAAACGAAAATAGGTTACAATCCTCCTGATTTTGAAAGCCCGTCGACGGGCAGTCTTCCAGTGTGCAATCCGGCGCGGCAAAGGAGGTACATGAAAGGAATCTGGGAGTGCCATCGAATTTTTCGTTCTGCGATGCTGCGCGCCGTTTTCATGGCTGCGCTGCTGGCCGCAGCGTCGTGCGCGTCGGGGCAATCATTTACAGGTAAATGGGCTGGATCGCAAAAAACTCTGGCCGATGGTGAGTTGGACCTGGTCATCCTTCAGCTCACGCAGTCTGGAGATCATGTCACAGGGATCATGAAGACTCTGGGTTATCAGGGTGCTATTACGGGGTCAGTGAAGGGCGATCAACTTCAGCTGATGGCGCCTTGGAATCCTCAAAGGACGATGGCCACCGGCACACTCGTGGGGAAGGACCTTCACCTGGTGTGGCGCCAACGCAGCCTTATATTCAAACCTGCTACGGCTGCGGACGACATTCCGACACCGGCCTACATTTCTCCGCCACTGCTCAAGAAGATTGCTTATAACGGACTGGCAACAACACCACCGATGGGCTGGAATAGCTGGAACCTTTTTGCGGAAAAAATCGACGATGCGACGGTGCGCCAGATCGCCGACGAGATGGTCACGAACGGCATGCGCGACGCCGGCTACATCTATGTGAATATCGACGATACGTGGGAAGCCACGAGGGATGCACAGGGAAATTTGCCGCCGAATCACAAGTTTCCCGACATGAAGGCACTGGCTGACTATGTGCATTCGAAGGGGCTGAAGCTGGGAATCTACACCTCGCCCGGTCCGCGCACCTGCGGAGCATACCCGGGCAGCTATGGCCATGAGAAGCAGGATGCTGAAACCTTCGCGGCCTGGGGGATTGACTACGTAAAGTACGACTGGTGCAGCGCAGCCGGCATTTACAAAAACGATCAGCTTCAGGCCGTTTATCAAGAGATGGGCGAAGCGCTCGAGGGAACAGGGCGCCCTATCGTCTTCAGCCTTTGTGAATACGGGCTGGGCCACGTGGAGACGTGGGGGCCCGACGTAGGCGGGAATCTTTGGCGCACGACAGACGATATTCGCGACGAGTGGGCGAGCATGATCGGTAATGCGCATCTCCAGATGGCGACGGCTCCCTATGCCGGGCCCGGCCACTGGAATGATCCGGATATGCTGGAAGTCGGCAACGGGCACATGACGACTGCTGAATACCAGACGCACATGAGCCTGTGGAGCCTGTTGGCAGCACCGCTTCTGGCGGGAAATGACATTCGGAACATGTCGCAGGCGACGAAGGACATTTTGCTAAACCGCGAGGTGATCGCCATTGATCAGGACCCGCTGGGCAAGCAGGCGACGCGTGTTGTGCAGACGGCTGAAAGTGAAACATGGCTGAAGCCGCTTGCGCACGGCGGAGTCGCAGTGGGCGTAATCAACCTGAGCGATGGACCGAGGACATTGACCGTGGAGGCTGCGGACTTGAAGCTTCCCAGCCCTCCGATCCACGCGCGGAACCTGTGGACGCACCAGGACGTGGCCTTCGCGCACGGCGCGTACTCTGAAACCGTGCCTTCGCACGGCATCCTGTTGCTGAGCGTTGGTCCAAACGCGGACTGACCGGGAAGCGGATGCGGTTCAGCGGGACGGCAGCTGCAAACGCAGCCGATATGGGTGGCAAGTGATTTTCGCCGCCGTGGGGCGGTCGTAAAATCTGTTTGAAGCCGCTCAGAGTCGAAAGCCTCTGCGAAGGAGGCACTCACGTTCCTGCGAGAATTGCTGGGGCATGCAGAAAGGAGTTGCAAGCTGCCGGGCCTGACATTATTGATCGGCGGTGCATGGCCTGAACGGCATGCGATGGCAATCCGGGTCTTCCGGTGCATCGAGTCAACTTTGCTGTTCACGACCGCCGCAATGCTTCTGCTGGCGCCGGCGTTGCGCGGACAGCAGCCGAATGGCGCGACGTTGAATGGCATAGTGCGCGATCCCGCTGGGAGGGCCGTCGCCGATGCGCAAGTGGTCCTTCGAGAAGAAGGATTGCCGGCCTCACGAGAAACAGCCACCGATGCGGCAGGGCGCTTCACGTTTAACGAAGTAGCGACGGGCACATTTAACTTGACGGCGAGCTCGCGAACGCTGCGCAGTGCGGTGGTTGCGGTCACCGTGTCCACGCCCGGTGAGCAGCCGCTGGTCAACCTGGTACTGGGCGGGGCCGGCGCAACACAATCAGCATCGGCGCCGCAGGATGCGAGCCAGGCGATGCAGTTTGCCGACAACCCCGATTTTGCCATCGCCGCGGTGACTGACTGGACGGCTGCAGGAGGGCACGGTTCGGATTCGAGCTTGCGGACCAGTGAAGCGCTTACGCGCGATGCAGTGAATCTGAAATCCGGCAATACGGAATCTGCGGCCGCCGGCTTGCACGGCAGAGCAGCCGAACTGGAGGGATCAGAAAGCGAACTGCGCGCAACGGTGGCGAAAGATCCCAAAGGCTTCGAAGCAAATTACAAGCTGGGGCGGTTTTATGTTCAGGCAGGCCGATATCAGGATGCGATTCCGCGTTTGCAGGCCGCGTACCAGGCCGATGCTGCCAGTTACGACAACGAATATGACCTGGCGCAGGCGCTCAAAATGGCCGGTGACGCCACGCAGGCGCAGGAGCATGTTCACCGGTTACTGGCGCGCAACCCGAACGCGGATCTGCACCGCATGGAAGGCGAACTCGACGAGAAGCTGGGCGATCCGCTGTCGGCGGTGCGCGAGTTTCAGGAGGCGGCAAGCGAAAACCCAAGCGAGGATAACTACTTTGCGTGGGGTTCGGAGTTGCTGGTTCATCGCGCCATATGGCAGGCAAAAGAAGTTTTTGACGAAGGGGCCAGGCTTTATCCGCAATCCGCTCGCATGCTCACCGCGCGTGGAGCGGCGCTGTTTGCCGGCGCACTCTACGACGAAGCCGCACTGGACCTCTGCCGGGCGTCCGATCTGAATCCGGAGAGCGAAGAGCCTTATCTGTTTATGGGGAAGATCGAGATTGCGGCGCCCGATCCCCTGCCATGCGTGGTGGAAAAGCTGGCGCGATTTGAGAAGCTGCAACCCGCAAATTCACTGGCCATTTACTACTATGCTATGGCCCTTTGGAAGCAGCAGGGCCAGGCACAGGACCCGCAGCTCCTGGATAGAGTGAAATCCATGCTCACCCGGGCAGTGAGCCTCGATCCCAAATGCGCCGATGGCTACTTGCAGCTTGGGAACCTGAGCGCGGGCCAAAAGCAGTGGGAGCAGGCCATTGGCCTTTATCTGAAGGCGATTGAAGCCAACCCGGACTTGAGCGACGCGCATTACCGGCTGGGGGTCGCCTACGAGCGCACCGGAGAGAATGCCAAAGCAAGAGAGCAGTTTCAACTGCACGATGCGATCGCCAGAGAACAGGCCGCGGAAATCCAGCGCCAGCGGGAGGAAGTGAAACAGTTCCTGGTGGTTTTGCCGGGCCAGGCTGCCAGGCCATAAGC
>OKRB01000005.1:6286-22270 GCA_900290245.1 Candidatus Sulfuritelmatomonas gaucii
AGACGGCGTATGCGGATCTTGCGCCCTTTGCAGCTAAATCAGGATGGGCGCGGTCTGAAAGTCGAAATGATTCCACTGCCCTCCCGAATGGTGAGAATCTGGTTTGCCTTGATTCCGGTGAAGCGCTCGAGCGCCTGCGTGGTCGGCCATTTCACTTCGATCAGATCGACGGTTTGCGCACGGCCCAGTCCGAAATGCAGCCGCAGGTCGCTTTGCGACATCACGCTGCCGCCGCTGTGCACTTGGTCGATCTGGGCAAGCTTCCCGATGACTACACGCACGCGCGCCCCAATCGCAGTTCGGTTGCACTTTGTGCCGATCAGCTTGATCTTGATCCAATTCTGCTTGTTGCCGCCTACATTGTGGAGCAGTGACGGAAGATCGTTCATGTTGTTGACAAGGACGTCGATGCCGCCATCGTTGTCGTAGTCGCCAAAGGCCGCGCCACGGCTTGAGTAATGAGCAGTGATACCTGGCCCCATTTGTTTCGAAACGTCTTTGAAGCGGCCATTGCCCAGGTTCTTATACACGATGCGCGGATTCTTAAATCTCTCGTTGATGTTGTAATTGTCCACTTCGGGATAGACATGTCCATTGACCTGAATGATGTCGGGCCAGCCATCGTTGTCATAGTCTGCGAATCCGCACCCCCAGGCCACATAGCTATTGTTGATACCAACCCCGGAACTGGAGGATAGATCGCTGAAGGTTCCGTCTCCGTTGTTGTGGTACAGATCGGAGGTGTCGTCAACGAAATTGGTCTTGAAGATGTCGAGCCAGCCGTCACAATCGTAGTCAGCCACACCGATACCCATGCCCGCCTGCTCTTGGCCATCATCGTTATAGGCGCATCCCGCCATGACGGCCACATCGGTGAAGGTGCCGTCGTGGTTGTTCTTGAACATGATGCTTGGCTCCGAATCCACCGCAACGTAGATATCGGGCCAGCCATCGTTATCGAAATCGTAGGAAACTGCGGAAATGGAATAGCGCGAACCTGTCTTCAGGATGCCAGCCTTTTCGGAAACGTCAGTGAATGTGCCGTCCCCGTTGTTGTGGTAGAGCATATTGGTATCGCCGGGCAGACCGCGAGGGCCGCACATGGTTGGAATGCCCTTCCACTGGCAGAAGGTCATTTCATCGAGGGATGGAGGCTTATCGGGATCGAGTTTGACGAAGTTACAGACGAATAGATCGAGATGCCCGTCACGGTCATAATCCAGAAAAGTACATCCTGTTCCCCAGCGACCCTTCTCCTGGTAGAGACCTGACTTGCGCGATACGTCGGTAAACGTGCCGTCGCCGTTGTTATGAAACAGGATGTTTCGCCCCCAAAAAGTAGCGAACAGGTCGTCCCAGCCGTCGTTGTCGTAGTCTCCCACGCAGACGCCGGTCTGCCAGCCGGATCGCGCAATTCTCGACTGTTCCGAGACATCGGTGAAGGTGCCGTCACGATTGTTCTTGTAGAGCTGTGTTGTGGGGACCTGGCCCGGAGGCCAAGGCGCATCCAATCGGCTGCCATTCGTCAGGTAGATGTCGAGCCATCCGTCGTTGTCGTAATCGAAAAAGGCGATGCCGCTGCCCTTGGTTTCGATGATGAGCCGCTTGTGGTTGATTCCGCCCCACACATTGGGAATATGCAATCCCGCTTGCTGGGCCACATCGAAATACTGGACCGGAGAAGCATCTGGAGCGATCGTTGCCGCTTCCACCGCGATCGGATTTCGCCACTTCCAGATTGGGGTGGCGAGGGCATCGAGAAGAGTACCGCCCAGAGCGACGAGAGAGGAACCGAGGAAATGCCTGCGTGGCAGAGTCATGGGGTGCGTTCATTATAGAAAGTCAGGTTTGATCCGGCGCGAGAACGACGAGGACGCCGGCCGCTTCCATGCATTCGATAGTGGCGCAGGCTTGCGAGAATGGCGTCATTGCAGCATCTCCAAAGCTTGTTTTGCCGCGGCGTCACCGGGCTGCACTCGCAGCAGGTCGAGGAGCACTTCACGCGCCTTTTGCCGATCGTTCTGCATGGCATAGAGACGCGCCAGGTTGAGGTAAGGCTGATCATACTGCGGCGCCACGCGGATGCCGGCTTTGAACTGTTCCTCCGCCCGCACAAAGTCCTGACCGCGGACAAAGAGAACACCAAGGTTGTTCAACGCTTCAGCATAATCGGGACGCAGCGCAATGGCTTTTTCAAGATAGCCCGAGGCCTGCTCGAGTCGCCCCTGTTGCGCATAGAGCATTCCGAAGCTGTAGTTCACTTCAGCATCGTCAGGCTGAATACGGATTGCCTGATCGAAGCATTTCTGCGCGTTTTCAAAATCCTGTTGCCGGCGATAGACGTTTCCCAGGTTGAGAAGCGCGGTTGCATATTCGGGGCGCTGAGCGAGCGATTTCTGAAAATCGCGAATTGCCTCATCCGCATGGCCTGTTTGCGCGGCGATCATGCCGAGATTGTTCCACGCTTCGGGATAATCGGGCTTCAGCCGCAGAGTCTCCTCAAGGTATTGACGTGCCTTTGCGAAGTCGTTTTGCCCGAGCCGGAGAGTACCGAGATTGTAATACGCATCCGCGTCGTCGGGCCTGGTTGCGATCACCTCAAGAAACGACGCCGCGGCCTGGTCGAGGTAGCCATGCTGGAACATGGCGACACCGTAAGTAAAATCGTTGCGCCGGAATGCGTCCTGAACGAGCTGCCCCTCAAAGGGGAGCGCCTTGCGCATGCGTTCGGCCGCATTCGATGGGACGGATTTCAGGTCATTGAGCACCTGGTCCAACGCGACGGGACCCTGATAGACCTTCACGATCATGCCTTGGCTTTCGAGCAGGAAGGAGACCGGCAGAGGGAGATTCCTGCGGCGGTCGAACAAGTGGCGATAGATGAGGTTATAAATGCCCGAGGCTTCGGGCGACGCGAAAAGGACTGGAAAGGAGAAGCGCTCCTTTTCGATGAGCGCACGGGCTGCGGCAAGATCATTGGCGCTATCCACATTGACGGCGAGCGGAGCCAGCGAAGCCGCGGCCAGCGCCGGGTTGCGTTGCTGGAACAGGCGAAGTTGATCGAGGCACTCCGCGCCTGCGGCGGACCAGAAATTCAGGAGCACAAAACGGCCCTGGTACGACTTGAGTTCGTGCGGGTTCTGTTCCGCATCGAGCAACGAAAACCCGGGCGCCTTCAAGGGTTCGATGAGCCAGGTTTCGACCGCTTGGGGCAATTGTTCCGGTTCAGGCGATGGGCCGGCGTGCACGTAGTCTGCCTGCGGGGATGCGAAGCGCGTAGCGACGAACGGGCTTGAACCTTCCTCGATCTGTATGCGGCGATTTGCAGGCAGATCGTCAAAGTGCTGTACGAGGCCGCTGGGCCATTGAATGGTGGCGCGAATTTTGCCGCCGCGGGATCCGAGGCCAAAGAACAATTCCTTGCTGTGCTGGGCAAGGAATCCCGTTCCCGCCTGGAGGAACTTCGTCTGGCGCAGTTCGCCGGTTTCGACGGTAACTGCCGCGCCGATGGCGTCGCGGTTGCTCTTTGTACCGCGCAGGCGAAACGAAATCGAGTCGCCAATCTCCTGCATCCCGTTGTGCAGGATCCGCAGTTGGGGGGCGTTGCGGCTCTTCAGAATGACCTCCAAACGTCCGTCATGGTCGATATCCGCAAGCGCGAAGGTGCGGTCGTCCTCGGCAAAATCCAGGCCCGATGGGCCGGAGATCTCACTGAAAGTGCCGTCGTGGTTATTGGCAAACAGAACGTTGCGCGCATATCCGTGCCAGGTGCGGTCGGAGCGCACCAGCTCGTTGATCGCGTTCCATCCTCGTTCGTAGTCCGTGGCCGAGGTTGAGTTCTCCGGCGACTTGTCCACAACCTGCCTCCAGAAGAAGCTTGCCAGGTCGTACCTCTCCGGTCCGGAAAGATAGCCGTTCGAAACATAGAGGTCCGAATAGCCATCGTGGTCGAAGTCGAAGAAGTCCGCGGACCACGACCAGCGGCCCATCTCGACCCCGGCACGGTGGCCGACATTCTCGAAAGTACCGTCTCCCCGGTTGCGATAGAGGGCATTGCCGCGCGCGTGGCGGCGATAAAGTTCGCGGATGCGCTCAGGCGCCGCGGCATGAAACTGCTGCTGCCCGCTGACCCGTTGTCCGGCCGCCTCCCACATGCTTGGAACGTAGACATCCTGGCGGCCGTCGTTGTCGAAATCGCACCAGGAGCAGCCCATACCTGCGCCAACTCCTTCGACGCCTGCCTTAGCGGAAACCACTGTAAAAGTCCCATCGCCGTTGTTGCGATAGAGTTGTGAAGTTCCGAAGTCGTTGGACACAAACAAGTCGGGCAGGCCATTGCCATTGGCGTCGCCCCAGGCGCAGGAAAAGGTGTAGCGGTCGTTGTCCCGATTCAGGCCCGAGGCTTCGGTCGTCTCGACAAATGTCGCGTCGCCCTCGTTGTGAAAGAGGCAGTTTGGCGGACCGTCGCGGGCGTCGTAGTAGGGCACGGGATAGTGATACTGGTCGAGGCCCAGGTAGTACATGTACATGCAGAAGTACACGTCGAGCCGGCCGTCGCGATCGTAGTCCGCAACCGCGGCATGAGTAAATGTGCCTTGCGGCTGGCGCGCAAAACGGAATGCGTCGCGCTTGAAACGGAACTCGCCGTTTCCCTGGTTCACGTAGAGAAGAGGTCCCGTTCCGCAGACGACAAGAAGGTCCTGGTGCCCTTTGTTCTCGAAATCCGCAAAAATCGCGCAGGCGGTATTATCGAGAATCCCGACGCCGGCCTTTTCCGTCACGTCCTCGAAGGTTCCGTCCCCACGATTATGAAAAAGCCGGTTCGGTAAACCGGCGGGTTGGCAGACGTAGAAATCATCGAAGCCGTCATTGTCGAAGTCGCCCACCGCGACACCGTTGTTGCAGTAGACGTCCATCCCGATAGCGCCGTCGAGCACGGTGCGCCAGTAGTCTGCGCCGTGGAGCAATTGCCGGTTGTAGGAATCGGTTTTGCCCAGGGCCTGTGCCGTGACATCGACAAATACGGGACCCTTCGCCGTCGCGACAATTTCCTCGCCCGCTTTCCACTTGCGGGCTTTCCAGGCGCCGGGTTCGGTGCAGACCCACTCGGTGCGCCACGAGCCAACACGCTCTTCCTTGCGCGCACCGCTCCGGGTCGACACCAGGTCGTAGCGGATTTCAGTACGCACAGCGAGAGGGTCTCCGGCGATCTGCTGGATGGCGAAGATTTCGAATTCTGCAGTCTCGATCTGAAGAGGCGCCGCCAGCCAACTTCGCATGCTCTCGATGAACCGGTCGCGGCCGCGCACCAGATCGGGCGTGAATTGCCGCCGCACGGAGTGGATGCCATAGTCGGAACGCAGCACAATCTCCTTGGCCGACACAAGCGTGGAAGCCTCGATCGAGTCGTCGAGCGATTCGGCGAGGGCAGTCAGCCCCGCCGGAGCCGCCTTGAGAGCATCGCTCCATTTCTTCAGCGCGGAACCAATCTTATCGGCATACTTCTCGGTGATGTAGCTGTCAGAACCGGGAGTTACGAGCGCGAGGATATCGGCAAGAGGAGACTTCGCTGGATAGTGGGGTGTCAGGCGGAGATCGGCGATGGGAAGACCAGCTTGCCGAATCGAAGCCAAATTGGGAGGACCTTGCAGGAGCGATCCCGCAAAGAGTGGTGCAGCGCGAAGGGCCACCGGCGTCAGCGCCATGCCTTTTAGAATTTCCCGGCGAGTGAGGAGATGGTTTCCGTCCTTGCGGCGCGACGACATTCCAAGGTTTTCCTGGAAGAATCAGGATGTCCGCATCATAGCATCAGGCTAATTCCATCCTTTCGCGCGAACCGATATCACCGCCGGGAGCGGGAAGCTCGACAGTCGGCGCGAACCGCCGATGCCCCGATGAGAACCGCGAACCGCCGGGCAGGAGCCAACGTGGCACAGGCGCGCAATTTCCGGGCGGCGACTATAGGCTAAGAAGCTGAAATAACAGGAGTTATTTAGAATAGGAGACCATGCATCGGGAAGGTCTTTGTGCGAGCTTCATACGCCTGTGCGCCTTGCTCAAACTTTTGGTTGACAAAAATCTTACGAATGTACTAAGCTCCCTCCGAAAAACCTGTAACCGTTTACACATTCATCTTCTCCGCTCGGTCTGCTGTAAACGGTCTCTGTAGCGCGTTATTGCCCCGGAAAACATAAACCAGAACTGTAAGCAAAATCGCTGGAGGGTATTCGGATGCTTCGTGACTGCAAAAGAATGGGTTTGGGAAGAGCGATATACGGTATCGCTCTCCTGTGTGTGTCCTTCATTCTGCTGCCGGGTCAATTCGCATTTGGCCAGGTGGATGAAGGCTCGATTACCGGTACGGTTACGGATTCAACTGGTGCCGTGGTACCAAACGCGCAGGTGTCGCTGGTGAATACGGATCAGGGCATCACTTTGGAAACGCGCTCAGGTCCTACGGGAGTGTATACATTTTCACCGGTTCGAATTGGACACTACACAATTAGCGTAACCGCCAGCGGCTTTGCAAAGACAACGCAGACAAACTTGACGGTTGAGGTTGCTCAGGCGCTGCAAGTGAACGTGGCGCTGAAACCGGGCACGGCTTCAGAGACGGTACAAGTGACTGAGGCTCCTCCGTTGCTGCAAACCGAGGAAGCTTCGACGGGCCAGGTGATTGGGAGGCAACAGGTAAATGACCTTCCTCTCAATGGGCGCAATTTCACGTTTCTGGCGCAACTTGGCGCAGGCATGCAGACCCCGGAGGCGGACACGCGCGGCAACGCGGCGTCCGGCGCCTTCTCTGCCAATGGCGAGCGGCCCGCGCAGAATAACTACCTGCTTGACGGCATCGACAATAACTCGGACAACGTAGACTTCCTCAACGGCACTAACTACGTGATCCTTCCGCCGCCGGATGCAATTCAGGAATTCAAGGTGCAGACCAGCGACTACAGCGCGCAGCTCGGCCGGGCAGCAGGCGCGGTCCTCAACGCCACAGTCAAGTCCGGCACCAATTCTGTGCACGGCGACGCGTGGGAGTTCTTCCGCAATGACAAACTGGATGCGGCCGATTGGTTTGAGGACAACTCCACGACCCCGCACAAGGGCGAACTTCGTCTCAACCAGTTCGGAGCGACCATCGGCGGCCCGGTCATCAAAAATAGAGTCTTTTTCTTCGGTGACTATCAGGGCACGCGCCGCGTGCAGGGAACCTCAGTTAGCCCACTCGTGCCGACGCAGGCTGAGCAAAACAGCAAATTCCAAAACCTGCAGGATGTCCTTACGCTGAACTCCGGGGCCGCGAAGAATGACATCTTGGGCCGCAGCGTTCAGCGTGGCACGGTTCTCGATCCCGGCACGACTCGATTCGTAGCCAACGGAGCGGTCGATCCAGTATCCGGTTTGACGAACAACTCCGGGTCCGACGGCTGGGTGCGCGATCCATTCAGCAACCTGTGCGGCCCGGGCACCAAGACCTTTACCCTTGCCGCCTGTTCCGACCTCAACATGCTTCCGGCGAGTCGCATCGATCAAAATGCCGTGAAGCTTCTAAGTCTTTATCCCACGCCGAATGCGGGCTCTCCGATACTCAACGTCTACCAGGCCAGCCCGGCCTTGTTTGAGCACGCTAATCAATTCGATACGCGCGAAGACTTCAACCCGAACGACGCAAACCAGATCTTCGCACGCTTTAGCTACTCTGATGATCCGCAGTTCATTCCGGGACCGTTTAAGGGTGTAGCCGATGGCGGCGCATTCCAGCAGGGCATCCAGACCGCGAAGTCGGCCCAGATGGTGGCGGCGTATACGCACATTTTCAGCCCTAACGTCGTGAACCAGGCACGCGCGGGCTATGCCCACCTGCACACCACGCGCGCCGGACCAGTCTCCACTCAGATGGGAATTCCTGCGCAATACGGAATCCAGGGCATTCCCCAGTTCGCCAATAATGGCGGCTTGACCCAGGTCGTCATTACCGGCTTGCAGACGCTGGGCAGCAACCAATACCTGCCCTCCGACGAAGCCACGGCGACCATCCAGGTTCAAGACGATTTCACGCGCATTTATGGCAAGCACAGCTTCAAGATTGGTCTCGAGTTCCAGAACGCGAAATTCTCGACTCTGCAGCCTGTTGCATCGCACGGCACCTTCCAATACAACGGCACTTACACGGATGTTCCGAACCAGGGGACGGTGAATGGCATAGCTCAGTTCCTGCTGACTCCCATCGCGGCGCCTGCGACGATTAACGGAAATCCGAACCCCAACGGCTATAGTTATTCCGGCGGCTCGCAGAGCGTTACCGCCTCAAACATCAACAAAACCTACGACGAGAAGAAGTATCTTGCCCTCTACTTCCAGGACGATTGGAAGATGACTTCGAAGATGACGTTGAATCTTGGCGTCCGCTGGGATTACTTCGGCCCGATCAATGAAACCAACGGGGGGCAGGCAAACTTCGTTCCCACAGGGTTGCCCGCGTATGGGCTCGGCAGTCCAACGTTCATCGTTCCGGCCAGCGGCAAAGACAATCGAACGCTGTCGACAAACGGCACCTGTTCCGGAACCGGGTGCTATGGCATGGTTGATCTACTGGCCGCGGATGGCATCACCCTGGACGTGACGAACAAGTACGGAGATAGACTCCTGCAGACGCAAAAAACCAATTTTTCTCCTCGCCTTGGCCTGAGTTACCAGATCGCGCGCAAGCTTGTGGGGCGCGGCGGCTTCGGCATGTTCTACAACTCGTTTGAGAATCAGGGATACGGACCGAATATCGGCGAGAACTATCCGTTTGTGTTCAACTTCGGATACGGCGTGAATGCGAATCCCTCTGATCCGCATGCGGCCATCGTTTCCCAGGTTGCGCCGGTCAGTTACAACACCGCATTCTCGGGCTGCTCCACGGCTGGACCAGGCGGCACCGCGGTCGTCGAGTCCGGCTTCTCGTGTATACAATTCACGCCCGGCGTTGTGAACGCCAAGGGCGTGGGACTGCAGGGTCTGCAGTTCAACTACCTGACGCCGACTGCCTACGGCGCAAACCTTTCCTTCCAGTACTCCGTCACGCCTTCGCTGGCGTTGACGGCGGCGTATGTGTACACACACGACAACAACCTGCAGCACGGCATGGGCTACCACAACGTGACCCAGATTCTGCCTGCCGGTATCACCACCGGCGCCGGATGCACCTACGGAATCTTCTCCGGAGGAATTACTCCGACGAAGCAAAGCTGTTACCCATTCCCGGATTTCGGCGGCGGAAGCTATCAGGCGAACATCGGCGTAAGTTCGTATCACGGCCTGCAAACCACCCTTCAGCAACAATTTGCGAGTGGCCTGACCTTCCTGTTCACCTACACCTGGTCAAAGGCGATGTCGAATGCCGGCGATCTGCTGAACGGAACTAACGCCGACACGCTCCGGGCTGTTGCTATCCCGGGTCTGGGTCCAAAATTTGACTACTCTTTGTCCGACTTCGATCTCCGCCAGGTCGTTCACTTCAGCGGCGGATACGAATTGCCTTTTGGGAAAGGCAAGCAATTCATGAACCACGGAGGCCTTGCCGACCAGGTCTTGGGAGGCTGGTCTACCAACTGGATCCTGACGTTGCAAGGCGGACAGCCGCTGGGGTTTGGCTGCCATACCGGCGTTGCCTCAGGTCCAGGCTGCAACGACATTATGGTTCCCGGCCAGAACCCGCAGCTCGGCATCAAAATCAAGAGCGCCGGCGGCGTTCATGATCCATTCTGGATCGGAAACCCCGCTGCCTTTACCCAAGCCTGCCTCCTGGGCGGAACGCCAACTGCTCCCACCTCGATTGCAGGCTCGGCGCCCAATTGTGTTCAGGTCACCGGGGCCGCGGCGCTGGGCTTCAAGCGCGATCAGATTCCGGGACCCGGATTCCATCGCCTTGATTTCTCGGTGTTCAAGAATTTCAAGTTGACAGAGAGGGTCTCACTTTCGTTCCGCTCGGAGTTCTACAACATCACCAACCATCCGAACTTCAATCAACCGAACTTCGGCGGAAACGGCGTGATAGCGGTCCCCAATTCGGGCGACTACACAAGCGCTACCTTCGGCGCAATCGGGTCGACCCGAGGTGCTCCGTTCAATCCCCGCCAGATTCAGTTCTCGGGAAAAGCGTATTTCTAAGGTCCTGTGAACCGCAAACGTAAAGAGGATTTGCGGTTCACAGTTCACAAATGATCAACTAAGAGGATGAAGACTCTGGCACGGCACGTTTAGCACGTACCGTGCCAGAGTCTTCTTCGGGGTGCCTTGTTCAAGCGTGGAACTGGGAGGCAGGTTGTGAACAGGTCTCTGGGTCCTGGCGATGTCTCGCGGCGTCTGAGCCTCAGCAGGCGCGAGTTTCTGCGCGGGGCGACGGGGGCTGTTCTGGGCTCGACTCTCACCGGCGCCAGTCCGTTTGTGCATGGCGAAGGATCGCGCAGGAAACGCAAAGTTATCGTGATCACTTTTGGCGGCGGCGCGCGAGACCAGGAGACCTTTGCGCCCCAGGGGCAGGAGAATATTCCTCACCTTCTGAATGAACTTGCTCCACAGTCCAGCTTCTTTACCCACGTGACCAATCAGGGAATCCTGGGACACTACGTGGCTACAGCGAGCCTGGCCACCGGAGTCTACGAAACTCTCAATAACTTCTCAGCCGTTCCGCCGGACCACCCCACCGTTTTCGAGTATTTTCGCAAGGATTTGCGGCGGCCCTCATCCGACGCGTGGGTGGTTGCGCCGAGCAATGGTTTCAATCGCATTGGCGAGAGCGATTGCCGGTCATACGGGCCGGGGCTGGGAGCCACAGTCATCCTGCCCAAGCATCTGCTGCAAGCCGCTAGCTCCGGCTCGGGACTCAGCCTGGACCATCTGCTCCTCGACAACTACGAGAACCCGCTGTACACGCCCACGTTGGAGGGCGGCGAGTTCGAATTGAACCAGTTAGACCAGATTCTGCGCCTCTCGGTAAGTGACTTCATGGCGCACGCGCGCACGCTATCCAGTCCCGATGAGCTTTCGGTTTATATTGCGAAGCGGTTGATGAAGGAGGAATCTCCCAGCCTGCTTTGGATCACGATGCATGACATGGATATTGCCCATTCCGGGGCCTATTCGCTCTACATCGAAGGAATCCGGCGTACCGACCGGCTATGCGGGGAACTCTGGGCGGCCGTACAGAACGAGCCGGAATACAAGGACAACACGACGCTTTTCATTCTCCCGGACTTTGGCCGCGATGCCGACTACGATGCCGGCGGGAATGGGTTTCAACACCACCGCACCGGCGACGCCGCCAGCCGCACAACCTGGATGATGGCGCTGGGTATTGGTGTGCGCGAGAAAGTGATCTACGACGAACCCATGCAATCGATAGACCTCGTCCCGAGTCTCGGCGCAATCATGGGCTTTTCGCCGCAGCTGGCGCAGGGAAAACCGATCAAGGAATTGCTATAAGCCGCATGCAGCCTTTGCATCTCGAACCCGAAGAGTTTGCCAAGTACCCGCCGGAGGCGCGCATGCTGATCGTCGCGCACCTGGAGGCGATCCGGCAGCTGCCCGTGAGTTTCGTGCCTAACCTGCTGCGGGAAGCAATCGATTACGACTTCAAATTTCCAGCGGAACGCTCTGCAATCGAAAAGGAACTCACGGTCATCAGCTCTCTTACCGCCGCGGAGCTTGAAGATTGGTTTCGCGGCTTTGCGCAAATCACTCTATCGCCGGCTCTCGAGCGTTTCGATTGGGTGAATCAGCCGGCGCGATTTGCGGAACAGGAATCCGCCTATCTATGGACTACGCATCAGCAGGACGCCTTTCGCGACGCCGCCACGGCATATGGCGCACGGTTGCTGGCAGCGTTGCCGCCCAGCGAGCCGCCTGTGCGAAGACTCGGCATCGCCATCATCGGGCAGGGCGTCGCCGCCTACGATGCGCCTCTCTTCCGCGACATTCGCGCGCAAGGGACCTACTTCGGCAAGCTGGTTCCGGAAAATGGCCTTCAGCTTCTGCTCGCCGCAGTTGGCTCGCGCGCTAAAGCTCACCCCGTACCCTATGGACATTGGTACGTTGATGGCGGTGATGCGGCCGAACACGGCCCCCTGATCACCTGCGTATCCTATAAAGCTCTCGACGGCGCGCGCGCGGCGCTGCTCAAGAACATGCAGGCGGAAATCAGGCGTCCCGGCATGGGCCCTGAAGAATTGCGCACGCACCTCGCAGAGTTGATGCCTTCCGACCTGGGAATGGAAAAGGCCGGCGATCCCGTCCTCGACCGTTTTCAAGTAAAACTCCTTACCGAAGGATCTGGAACGCAGATCTTCAGCACCACTTTTGCGCAGTGGACAGCGCGCGAGGCACTGCGGCGGGCACAACCGCTCACTTTGCTGGTCCGTTTCGCGCCACGCCAGCGCCAAAGGCCGATGAGCGAGCTGCTTTCGAACTCGAATCCCACGCCGGAGCTGGATTTCACGGGATCGCTCATCGATGCCGATATGGGCGCCTTCTACCATTGGATCAATCAGCAGCGACTGCCGGGGGCGTCGCAATCGGTCTTCCTCGCCTGGTTTGAAGGTCACCAGCAAGCGGTTGTGGTATCTCCGAGTCTGCCTCGCGGCGTCGAATCGATGTCGGCGATCGACCTCGGAAAACTCCTCGATCTGGCCTTGAGTTAATACCGTCAAAAGCATTGATTGGGGCTCATTCTCCGCATATAATTGGTTCACTTTCAATTGAAGATCCGGTCTGTAGCTGGACCCTCAGGAAATGATCCCTGAGGAGGCGTGGTCATGGAGAACGGCCCTCTCGTTGACGCCTGTGCTGGCGCAAAGCTGTTCCGAGGCGATGAGTCTCCTCAGGATGCGTCCCGTCGTAGATTTCTGAGTGGGGCTGGCCTGCTCATCGCCGGAGCCATGCTTCCCGAAGCGCGTGCCGCGCAGAACCGGAAATCGCCAGGTTCCGGACACAAGGTCGTAGTGGCGATCGTCGGTGGCATCCGCCGGGCCGAAAGCTTTTCGCCTGAAGGATTGCAGTACATTCCTCACCTGGTCTCGGATCTCGGACCGGACTCGTTGCTCTATCTGCATGCGCACAACGACGGCGTCACTGCTCACTTCAACGCTATCTCGAGCATTCTCACGGGTAACTGGCAGCGCGTGGACGACTGGGGCAACCAGGCCCCTGCAACTCCGACCCTGTTTGAACAGTACCGCAAGAATCTGCGCGCCGAAGCAGGAGACACGTGGCTTGTGGCCAGCAACAAAGCGCTCACCAGTCGGATTGGCGCAAGCTCTGCCTCATACTACGGGCCAGAATTCGGAGCCAATGTCGTTTTTCCCAAGCAGCTCATGCTGATGGCGATTGTGAACGCGCTGCGCAACGGCCGCACCAGGGACATGGCCGATCGCGACAAAGTTGAGGCGGAACTGGAGACCGCCATGGCGGGGAGCAATTACGAGGGACTGGGATGGAACGTATTTGACGCGGCAGACCAGCTCGATCCCCGGGTGCGCACCACCATCGAAACGGCCATCGCCGACTTTGTTCACGGTGGGGGACCCACTTCAGGTGACGAACTCACTTTCTTCATGACCAGGGAAATCATGCGCAAGTTCGCCCCCAGCCTGCTCGTGACTGTGTTCTCCGACGTGGAGGTAGCGCACTTTGGTTCTTACGCCATGCATCTGGCTGGAATCAGGACGGCCGACCGGCTTGTGTATCAGCTATGGCAGGAGATCGAGGCCAATCCCGAGTATCGAGACAAGACCACCTTCCTCATTCTGCCCGAGTTCGGGCGCGACCCCGACGGCTCTTCCACGAACGGATTCTTCAATCACCGCGCCGACGAGGACTCGACACGCGACACGTGGGCAATGGCCTTGGGCGCCGGCGTTGGCCAGCCCGCGATTGTGGAGCGGCCGATCCGACAAGTCGATCTCTGCCCCAGCCTGGCCGCCTTGCTTGGCTGCCGCCCGCTGGAATCGCAGGGAACAAGCCTGCCGGAGCTTCGCGGCTGAAGGCGCCAAAGCGTCGGCCCGAAGGAGACAATGGATGGAAGCGTCAAAGAAACTGCCGGAGAAACT
Organism: Candidatus Sulfuritelmatomonas gaucii; assembly: GCA_900290245.1. Taxonomy (GTDB): domain Bacteria; phylum Acidobacteriota; class Terriglobia; order Terriglobales; family Acidobacteriaceae; genus Telmatobacter; species Telmatobacter gaucii. Next base: position 20,380 of record OKRB01000005.1, read on the forward strand.
GCAGGACGCGCTCCAGGAGGGTGTTCTCAAGCGGCTTCCTTTGACCTTTCTCCCTTTTGTCAACCAGCAGCTTCGCGAGTGGGACTTCCTGTTCCCCAACGAAAGGCGGTCGACGGAGAGCCTCATCATTTACGTAAACAGCCGCAGTCCGGGCCAATCTGCCGCGCTCTTCCGCGATGTGGTTCGCCTTGAAAACGAGATGGGCGTCCGGCAATGGCAGTTCTCGACAGAGGAGCAAACCATCCGGAACTCCTCTCAGCTGGCCCGCTCGCCGCAGTTTCAGCAGTGGCGCCAGGCGGTGCAGGCGGTCTATGACGAGGCTGATCGCCAAGCAATGCAGACCAGTGGCGGGCGGGTCAACCCGCGCAATCGCGCCATTGTGATTGACATTCCTGCATCTCTTCCGATGGAAGAGGCGGAGGCTTGGCGTCATTGGCACGGAATGGGCAGACGCGTGAAGTTGCAGCCGCTGGCTCCAGGACTTTCGCAGGGTGGGCTGGAGGGCGTGCTTACCGGCTTGATTGCTAATGTCGCCCAGGCTGGTGGATCGTCGAATCCACGGGAAGGCTCCGCCGAAGAATCGCCGGGGGAATCGTGGGTGATTGATGGAGCGAGCAGCCTGGTGGATGCGTGCCTCGCGGAGGTACCGTCAGCCGCGCCGTCGCGCGCCATTCTGCTGAGCTATGCAAGATTGGATCCTTGCCGGGAGATTCTTTCTCACGAAATGAACAATATGCGCAAAGACCTGTCGGATGCAGACTCCGTATACGATCATTTGCGCAAGGTGGACGTGACGCCCTTTTGCCCACCGGAAGTTGCCAGGGACCCGGCGGTGCGGGAGTTTGTTCGCGCGCTTTATCTGAGCGGCAACGGTGCCGTGATCTTCGGCAATTCCTTTGTGGAATGGGCTGCCGCTGAGGCTCTGAGGAGGGCACGTCCCCGCTTGCTGGCGGCAAGATTCACTCTGCGCAGCAAACCCAAGCCGTTCACGGGTGTGGCAGTCTTCGAGAACCCCGACCAGGTCAATCCGCTTCCTGCTGTCGACGATAACCCTGGCAGCGCGGTGGACGCAGAGATTCTGGCGGTCTACATCTGGCTGGCGGCCATACGCTATGAGGAGTACATGCAGTCCACGGTCTGCGTCTGTATCGCTGAGAGCCTTGGCGAAGTTTACCTCATTGCGCCGCCGGAGTTTGCGTTGCGAGAAACAACCGAGCCGCTTCCCATGGATCGATTAGCTGATTCGCTGCGGTCGTGGCTTTCATAACGCGGCGTGCGGCGGTGCGTTGGCGTCTCCTTCAGCTACCCACAGGACCGCTTCACCGTTGAACGCGATGCAAGACCACCGGAATGGCCGATGGTATGCGACGTCGATTGCCGATTGACGGATCCGACCCATCCGGCGGAGGCCCAATGGCCGGCCCCTCTTGGGAAATCCGCAGGTGTCGATAATTCCGTACTGGGAGCTGATGTTGGGCCATTGATAGGGCGAGGGCTCACCGCGATAGTCGAATCCCGTCCACACAAACCCGCCCGCAAGCCATGGCCGCGCATCGCAAAAGCTCCACCATCCCATACCTTCGGAGAAGGCCAACTCGCCAACGGACTCCAGTGACGCGACAACGCGCTACAGTTCACAATTGGTATAATCTGTTTCTTCACCGGGAAAGCTCGAGTCTCAAGGGCGCGATTTCCGATGCAACGGATACGCTCCCGAGTTCGCCGCAATTCGGAAGCAACCCATGAGACTAGCGGAAGTTTGGGTGCCTGTGTTTGGCTGCCCTAGTAACCGCCGTCCATGCCGTTGTAGCCCCCAGCCGGGGCCGCCGCCTTGGGCTCGGGAAGCTCGGCAACCAGGGCTTCAGTGGTGAGAAGTAGACCGGCGATCGAG
>OKRB01000029.1 GCA_900290245.1 Candidatus Sulfuritelmatomonas gaucii
CAGGCTGGTCGATGTCATCGCCATTCCCAGCCCAAGGCCGTAAAAGAAAAACGCCACGTACGCGATTTGCGAACCGGCAAAGACAAGCAGGCACAAAGTGGCAGCCAGCAGGCCATAACCGATCGCCAAAGCGCGAACGCGATTCAAGCCGGTAACAATCGCGCCGAGACCGGACGCAAAGAATTGGAGAAACAGAAGCAGGCCGGCCTGATCGTCGCGCAAACCCCATCGCTGCGAGAGCGTCGGCAAAAGCACTCCCAGCATCACGGTCCCCGTGCCCGTAAGACTGAAGCCCGCACTCAACACAAAAGTTGACGAGGCTTGACGCGCAGGAGCAATCTTTGCCTCTGAAATGGAGTCGACCATGATCTCCCCGTTCCGCTCGTTACCGCATCATATACTCCGGTCAAACCGAGTGCCCGCGTTTGATCTCCTGACTCCCTGTTGATACAGCCCGCGGAAGGCTCGTCGCATGTTCCGGCGCGCTGGTGGAAATAACACTGCACCTTCTTGCGCGTGTCCGCTTCATTTCTTGCCTGGCGGCTCCCCGTCGGGATTCTCATCCGCGCGAATCTCGTCCGGCTGAACTTGCAGTTCTTTATAGACAGCCCGAAGCTTATCTTTCATATCTTTGTATTTCTTATAAAGCTCCACTTCGCGCCTGGCATCATCCACGCGACCCGCCTTTCGATAGAGTGTTGCGAGCCGATAGTGGACGATGGAGTCGGTCGGCTCAAGCTGCTCTGAAGCCTGGAGCAGCGGCAACGCCTTGTCCGATTGATCCATGTCGATGAGCACTTTGGCCAGTCCCAGCTTGGCAGTGGCGTCTGCCGGCTGCAGCTCAACGGCTTTCGAGTAGTCCTCGTACTCCTCGTGAAAATCACCCTTGGTTGCTGCAATCTCTGCCAGCGCGCAGATCGCTTTCTCGTCGTGCGGATTATCTGCCAGAGCGGCGCGATACTCCTGCTCCGCTTCCTTCTTCACCACAGGGTCTTCAGAGGTGTGCAGCAACTCTCCAAGCTCATAGTGCACGCCGGGCAGATGGGAGTCGATCGCGATTGCCTTGCGATACTGCGCAATCGCGCCGTTCGTATTCCCTTCCCTGTTTTCTTCGTGCGCCAGCAACTGGTGCATCTGTGCGGAGTCCGGCGCCACCAGCGACAAGCTCACCATGGACTCGCCGGAAAGGTCTGCGTAAGTGCGGTAAGCCGCGTATAGAACCTCCGGCGCGTCGGGATAGGCAGTTTTCAACTGAGTTACAATTCCTGCCGCATGATCCAGGTCGTCGCTTGCGGTGTAAAGCCCTGCCAGGTCGAGTCCCACTTCGATCTTGAGCTTTCGCTCTTCAATCGTCGGAAAGACCGCTTCAAGATCTTTGCGCGCATCGGCAAGATGCGATGTGTGCTCTTCAGCGAAGCCCAGCAAGGCACGAACTTTCCCCAGGTTCGGTTGCAAATTGATTGCGGCCTGCAATTGCGGAATGGATTCAGCGTATTCGCCGCGAAAGAAGAGCAGGACTCCCAGGTTCCCGCGAGCGTCGACATTGTTGGGATCGAGCTCGACAACTTTCTTCAACTCGGGAATCGCCAGATCCGGCTTTTGCTCGCGAAGATACTGCTGCGCCAGGCGCTGGTGCTGAGCAGCCTGATCTTTGTCACTCGGTGCGGGTGATGCGGCCTGGCCGGCAGACACGATAGAAACAGCGGACAGCAAGAAGAGAACGAAGACAATCGATTTGACCGGCATGATCTCCTCATCATACCAAGGCAAATGATTCCCAGATAAAGAAAGGACGGCGAGAATCCGCCGTCCTTTCGCGGTTGAATTCAGCACAACGTGGTTAGAAGGATATGCGGCCTACCATCTCCCACACTCTGCCACCGATCGTCACGCCGGTGATCGTCTCCGGCGCGTTATTGCCAATTTGGTTGTTCCCAGGCTGCCCGAAGCTGGGATGGTTGAGGATATTGGTCGCTTCTGCACGGAACTGGAAGTTGATGCCCCGGTCAGGCACAATCGCAAAGCTCTTGCCCAGCGAGAAGTTGACGTTGGTAAGATCCGGGCCATAAATCTTGTTCCTGCGGAAGGTGCCATATTGGTTGGTGTAGTCGGAAGGATTCTCCCATGGCTGCGAGCCGATCGCTTGACCTTTGGCTTCGACCGTGTCGTTGAACCACGAATGGAGGCTGTGATACGGGTAGGTACCCGTCGAGTCCGTATACGACGTTTTATAGTTCCCCACGAGGATTGCTTCCTGCGTGTACGAACCGGACAGGTTACCGGAGGTGTTATTACTCCCCGTTGTCACTCCCATGGGATTTCCGCCCTGGGCGATGAAGGTGCTCGAAATTTCCCATCCTCCAAGGGCTTCATCCAGCGCGAGGTTGTTGTTCATGAACATCTTGCCTTTGCCGAAGGGCAGTTGATAGACGACTTCGCCCTTGAACATCTGCCGGATGTCGAAGTTGGAGTTGCTGTAGTTCTGGCTGATGTCGTACGCATTCTGGTAGTTCTGGAAACCTTCGCGACTCCCCCATCCCGAAGAATCCATATCGTCGAGGAAGTGCGACCAGGTGTAGTTGGTGCTGAATTGCAGCCCGTAGCTCATCCGTTTTGTGAGTACAGCTTGCAACGCGTTGTAGTTGGAGATGGCGTTGTTGGTGCTTCCGGTCATCGAGCTGAAGAGCGGGTACGGAGACGCCGATCGTCCCTGTCCGAGCTTGTTCACGGGAACCTGGTTGATGTCCACGGGGCCTGTGTTCAGGTGCGTGCCGTGATTCCCAACATAGGCGACGCTGGCCGCGAAGTCGCGCGCGAACTCCTGCTCCACGGTCAACGAGTACTGGTAGTTCGTTGGCACAGGCGTGTTGTATTGGTTATAGCCTGGGCCGGTTCCGTTCTTTGCCCAGGGAGTATTGGGAGCCGTATTGTAAATCTGGCTGATCATCAGGGGGTTGAAGCCTGGACCGCCGCAACCCGGATCCTGGGTATTCGCTGTGTTGAGGCCTGCGCTGAGACTCACGATGGGGCAGATGCCGTTCGTGGTATTGGAGTCGCTGAGGCTGCCGCTGCTGCCAAAGGCGTTCCCCAGGCCGCCGCCGTAAGTATCTTCGCTCCAGGTTGATGTGTAGACGCCGATGCCGCCGCGGATGACTGTGCTGGGCAGCACTTGCCAGCTGAAACCCGCGCGTGGCATCACGATGTTGTACTTTGGCTTCTGCAGAGTTGTGCGCCCGTTCTGTCCGATGAAACCGTACCACATGCCGCCGAGGGCAGGCATGCCGGCGGCGATTCCATTCACCGTGCTCGCAGAGACGTTGTAATTCTGAACCGAGGGATCGAAGGTGGTCATGTTGCCTTTGGTTTCAGACCAGCCGGTCATGACCTCGTAGCGCACGCCCAGGTTGACGGTCAGGTTGGGCTTGAACTTCCAGTCATCCTGAACGAACATTTGCGGGGTCTTCCATCTTCCGCCGTACTCCGGTGTGTTGTTGGCGCCCCACGACTGCGTCTGGCCGAGCAGGAAGTCCGCATAGGAAAGACCGTCGTACGAGGTGGTGTTGCCTCCGCCCTGCGAGGTGTAGCTGCCGCCAAAGCCTATCTGTGCGGCCTGTATGTTCCCCCAGGCGGTGGAATCGGCCCGGTTGATGAGGAACTCGCCGCCGAAGTGCAGGACGTGCTTCCCCTTGATCAGCGTAACTACGTCGGAGGGGTCAAAGACCATCTCCTTGTATACCGCGTTCGTGCCGGCCTGAATGTTGCCGTCGAATCCGCTGACGCTCAACCCCGGCGATACGTCCGCTACGGCAAAGTTCAGTCCGAACTTGGCGGGCCAGCCCTGGCCGAGCGACTGGGGCACAAAGAAGTTCAACTGGTCGGTAAAGCCCAGGCGCGCTTCGTTGATGAAGTGCGTGCTGAGAGTCCACACGTCTGAGACAGAGGCGTTGTCGCGGCTCACGTCTCCGCTGTAGCAGTTAAACGGGCAAATACCTTCATTCACGGTCTGGCCGGGGTTGTTGCTTTCCGTTTCGGCAAGGGTCAGCCGATTGGACGGGCTCACATCGTAGTCCATGCGACCAAACCACTTGATGTAGGGGTTGGTGCTGGGCGCCTGGTAGGCATAGTTGTTCTGGTAGTAGCCCTTGCTGGTGAGCTGCCCGGTCACATTCGGTGTCGGAAACTTCTTCTGGAAGGCCTGTGCTATCGAGCTGATCATGCCTGCGGGGATCTTGTTGCTTCCGTACTCCGAGATAAAGCTCTTCCGGATCACGCAGGGAACGCCCGCCTTCGATGCCGGCGCCCCGTCTGTGTACGTGCAGCCACCGGCAGGGTTTACGGTTTGTGTGGTTGGATCGTAGAGAGTGGGAAAGCCCGCGCCCGTGAAGTCACCGCTCATCATGGCAGAGGTAGGCTCGGTCGAGAATCCCGTGCTCGCTCCGCCGTGATGGATGGTCCGGTCGTAGTCGAAGTAGAAGAACGCCTTGTTCTTGAGGATCGGGCCGCCGACCGCCCCGCCAAAGTTATTGTCGTGGAGAACTGGAACCTTTTTGCCCGATCCGAATTGGTACGGCGCCGCATTGAGCGCATTGTTCTGCAGGAACTCGTAGCCGGCGCCATGAAAGCTGTTGGTGCCGCTCTTGGTGATCTGGTTGTAGATGATGTCGCCGACGCCGAATTGCGCGGAAAAAGCTGTGGCGCTCACCTTGACTTCCGCCGTGGTTTCAAAGATGGTGACGTCGGTGTTCTGGCTCATCGGCAGGGTGGTGGTGGCGCCATCCTGCAGCACGTCCGCGAAGGGCAGATTGCCGTTGATAGAGGAGATCGTGCCAGGATTGCTGACGCTCGATGAATTCTCAGGCGCGCCGTCAGCTCCCGGCATCAGCACGATGAAGTTTTCCCAGTCGGCGCCGCCGCCATTCTGGCTGCCAACCTGGGGCAACTCGTCCATGGTGGACGCCTCGAACGTCCCTTCCACGGCGCCCGATTCTGTTTGCAGCATGGGCACATCGGTGGTCACAACAACCTGCTGCGCTACCTGGCCCACTTGCAGGGTGGCGTTGACGGTTTCAATTCCAAGAGTCACCGTGATTGGGCCGCGAACCAGGGTCCGAAAACCGTCTCTGGTGAACGTCAGCTGATAGCGGTCCTCTGGAATCGCGCCCGTATCGTAGAGTCCCGCGCCGTCCGTCACGAATGTGCGCGTGACACCTTTGTCCAGATCGGTGACGGCAACGGTCACGCCGGGCACGACGGCCCCCGTGGAATCCGTCGCTGTACCGCGGATGTCGCCAGAGTTTGTGTTCTGCGCAAAACATACCCCGGTTCCACCGATCAGCACTGCGCTGACCAATAGTGCCAGGGGCAAAAACCATCGAGAAACATTTCTCATGAACTGCCTCCTGAACTGCTTCAAAATCCGCCGTATCGGCTTCGGCGGCCACGACCCTTGCCCGGCGCCGCACCGGGAACGCCTGAATCCATTGACAAAATACCGTAAACTTCATCAGACAAACGGTTGTTTTATTCTGTTACTGAGTGTCATTTCAAGCGCGGGAGCGATTAGACCACACCAAAAGATGGACTGTCAAGTCATTTGTTGGTTGTAGACAAACGATTGACTTATGGCTATTATCTCCGTGTGGGCAAGCTGGTGGCCGCTGATACTGCCCGCTGAATTCAAGGCAGAAAAGCGATTTTCTGGACGATATTGATAACACAAACGCTTGTCTAAATCGATTTTCCAGGCCTTGATGAAAGTGCGGAATTGTTCGATGAAATCTGCTTCGCGCCGTGCCGTTCTGCAGAAAATGCTAACTTCTTTGGGAACAATGGTTTGTGTAAAGACTGTCGGGGCCTGGAGCGAGTCCCTCTCGAATGTTGGATCGTTGCGCGCTTGGATGACCACCGGCGCGAAGAGATTTGAAGAAGTCTCCGTCCCCGCTTGGCAAACACGGTCGACCCTGTCTGAAGAACCCAGCCGGCCCGCGATCGAAATCGATCCTGGGCAGTGCTTTCAAAGCGTTCTGGGTTTCGGCGGCGCCTTCACCGACGCGTCTTGTTACTTGTTCAGCCGGATGAGCCCCGACCGACGCCGGCATCTGCTCGAAGAGTTCTTTTCGCCGGACGGCCTGCAGTTGTCCGTTTGCCGAACGTGCATTGGCTCGAGCGACTATTCATGCTCCGCCTACACCTATGACGACTGCCCCACGCCCGATCCCGGGCTGAGTCGCTTCAGCATCGAGCACGACCGCGCCTATATCCTGCCCACTCTGCGCGAGGCTGCCGAAATCAATCCTGACCTTTATTTCTTCTCCACGCCATGGAGCCCGCCGGCCTGGATGAAGACCGGCGATTCGCTGTTCGGCGGCTCCATGCGGAAGCAGTTCTTCAGCTCGTATGCCCAGTACTTTGTGAAGTTCATCGAGGCGTACAAAACCGCCGGCATCAATATACGTGCGGTCACAATTCAAAATGAAGTCGACACTGATCAGGACGGCAAAATGCCTGCGGCGCTCTGGGGCCAGGAGTACGAGGATCAGTTCATCAAAGAATTCCTTGGTCCCGCGCTATCCGGAGCTTCACTGGATACCAAAATCTGGTTGCTCGACCACAATTTCAACCTCTGGGGCCGGGCGATGGATTTGTTAAGTGATCCCGAAGTCTTTCGCTACGTTGACGGCGTTGCCTGGCACGCTTACGCCGGCGAACCCGGCGCGATGACAAAGGTCCATGATTCCTTTCCGACGAAGAATGCCTACTATACCGAAGGCGGCCCATTCTTCAACGCTCCCGATTACTTATCCGACTGGGCAAAATGGTCGGCCAACTACGCGCAAATCCTCAGGAACTGGGCACGATGCGCCGTTGCATGGAATCTTGTGCTTGACGAACAAGGCAGGCCGAACATCGGCCCGTTCACTTGCGGCGGAGTTGTGACCGTCGACTCGAAGACTCAGGAACTGTCACGCAGCGGCCAGTATTGGGCCCTCGCACATTACTCGAAGACGGTGCGACGCGGGGCGCGCGTGATCTCAACGCAGTGTTCCACTCCCGGTATCGAACACGTTGCTTTCGCCAATCCCGATGGTACTTACGTCCTTGTGCTCACAAACCAGGGGAAGGAATGCGAGTTCCAGTGCCGGTTCAAGGACCAGGCCATCTGCGCAGCACTGCCCGCGGATTCCGTTCTTACGCTCCAGTGGGCGTGATCAACTCTGAGACGCGCGAGTTTACTGCGGCGGGAACTCCGCAACCTTCGGAGTGACGCGCGGTTGGGTGGACGTGGATCCTCCCACGCGGTCAATCACATTCTCAATCGCGCCCTTGCTGCCAAGGGCCACCGTGATTATGTGATGGAAGCGTACACCCGGCGTTTCGGGAACTTCGATCGCTCGGCTTAGTACCACGTTCGGCTTCAGGAATACGCTGTAGATCCCCAGGCCCCACGCTTCATGCCGGGTCACATCCAGCGCCACTTTATATGAGGCCCAGCCATTGACGCCCTTCGCGCTCGTGTAGCTCGCCTGGTCGGGTGGATCGTAGGGAATCTCCGATTGATAAAAATAAGTGCGCCCTCCATTGCCGTTCCACAGCACCTGGAACTCCTGGTGATGCTCGACAAATAATCCATAAGCCGTCACATCGTCGCCGTTCACCACCAGCCCATTGGCGCTGACGTTGCTGTCCCATCCCACTCCGGAGCCGTGATCCGCGCGCCAGATCCACGTATGATCGACGATGGTATCGGAGCTGTTGATTCGCAGATTCACTTGCGCGCTTCCTGGCCCCGCTCCGCCCACGCGGAAAAACACGTCGTGCAGGTAAATGGGATTTGCCTGATGCCGCGCTTTGCTTCCAATGGGTCCCACTTCAAGCAGTACCGGCGATTTCACCGGGCCGGCATCGAATAGCAACCCCGCGATCTCGATCCCACCCACATCCGCCGTCGTCACCGCCGGCGATCCATGAGTTGGTTTCAGCGTGGCAAAGCCCAGGCCCAACACGACTGTGTTTGGCCGCGTTACGCGAATCGCTTCGCCCAGTTCATAAATTCCCGGCGTAAACAACACGTTCTTGCCCTTCGCCAGTTGTGCGTTGATGCTCTCCGCAGTGTCCACATCCGGGCGGGCAAGATAAAAGCGGCTCAAAGGAATCGACTGTCCCGGCGTCGAGCCGCCATGCCAGGTAATGCCCTTGCTG
>OKRB01000031.1 GCA_900290245.1 Candidatus Sulfuritelmatomonas gaucii
TGCCGGTCAGCCAACCAGAACCTGGATCGCTGCTACTCCGACGCGCCTATCGGTGTCCAGCGGGCACACTCCAGATGTCGAGTACACCGCTCGATGAGTGCCGATTGGCGTTGCCCTCGGGAAGGGCAATCTTGCCGGGAACCACGATGGGGCTGTTCCAGTGGCCGCTGCCGCATTCAAGGTCTGCGATCTGAGTTCCTTTTTCCGGATCGTAGACGCGCAGACCGCCGCGGGGATCGTAGATATAAAGTAAGTCCCCCGCCACCACCGGGCTGGTGCCCCCATTGCCATTCTTCCATGCGGCAACCAGCTTGCCGCTCTCAAGCTTCCATGCGGCGGTGCCGCCTCCGTCGGCGGCAAACATCCACGTTTCTCTGCCATGATGCCACACCGCTGGGGCGGTGAACAGCATGTTGCCCGAGGGCGTGGATACCGTCTGCAACTCATGGTCCATATGCGCCGGGGCGCCGGCGATGGCTTTGATGCTGAGCAGCCGGATTAGGTCGTCCTTGCCCCCCTGCGCTAAAAAGTCGCCGCCGAGCAGCACCGGCGAAGTCGAGCCGACATCTTCGTCACGGTCGTTGAGCTCGGCGTTGTTCGCCGGGGTATAGTTGCCAAGCATCTTGCTGGCATCCGGACTGAGCTCGATCACGGAGTCGCCCCAATCGGTTTTGCCGTCATATTGGCCATTGCCGGTGGCCACGAAGATATTGCCTGTCGCGGCATCGATCGTCGCTCCGGCGCGGCCCCAAATTGCGGACTGCGTATCCGGGCAGGAACTCGGTTGGAGCAATCCGGTGCGGTTGCTGCAGAGCGAGTTCCAAACGTTCAACAGCTTACCGCTCGTCGCGTCGAGAATGGCAACGTGGCCCTGGTATGGGGGTCTGTCACCAACGTAGCCGCCGGTGACGGCAATAATGTGGCCGCGGAACTCCTTCAGCGGCGAGGCGATCTTCTCCCGAACCGGCAGCAACGTAATTGGGGTCGTCCACACCGCGTGTCCGTCGGAGATGGTGAGCTTTCGGATGCCGCCGTCAGGGGCGGCGGCATAGATGTGTTGGCGGTCGGGATCCGCCGCCGGCGTACTGTTGGTGATCTGGCGCGAGCCCTCCCAACTGGCGTATCCGTTCGGCGTGTACTCCCAAAGAATGGAGCCATAGTTGGCATCCACCGCAATCGTCTTTCCGTAACTGGTGGTGACAAAGAAAACATCGTGCCGTGATCCGTCGACACTGACGCCTTCAAGGTAAATGGCGGAGGCATCGACGGTGCCGTCGAGCTTCACTTCGTGCCGGCTCAGGGAAGCGACGTTTGCGGCGGTGATGCCCGTCCCGAAAGAGGGGGCGCTGCTGCTGGCTACGTGCCATCCGAACTGAACCCAATCGTTCTGCGCCCGCGCCGTGGCCCCCAAAATTCCAATTCCCCCGAGTACCAAGAACTCCACAAGACATCGCTGCCAAAGAGTTCCGCCAGCCATATGCTCACCTCCATGAAAAGTATGCCACCACAAGCCGCAACTGTATGAAATCGAATGACTGGAAAGAGAAAGCAGCGGAGAATGAAGCGGCCAGAGCAATGCTTGCGCGCCCTGCTGGCATGTTCCTGTAGTTCGCGCAATCACGCTCAAATTGTCAGTTCCGGCCGGTATGTCGGCTAACCGTACATGGCCCCGATTTTCGAGTTCTGTCCGGGTTGCCGGTAAACCAACAACAACCCAACATTCCTGATCGTCCCATCCTGCAACCGAGCATCAATCGGGTCGTCCCGTGTAGTGCTGCACGTGGTGCACCTCAGAATGATCTTCAAGAGATTCCAGATGGGTGGTGACCTCCGCGGGCACTTCCATATCCGTTGTGAGGCGCTCCTCAAGTATTGTTGCCAGCCGGTGGGCTTCGCCCAATTCCATCGAGTGAGGAAACAGCAAGTGAACCTTCTCCCGAACCTTGAAGATGTGTTTCTCAAACTAACCGGCCACTCCATTCGCGAGTAGGAGCAAAGAACAATGCTGCGCGGGCTCTGGAAATTGACGTGGATCGAGATCAAGGTCTTCCTGCGCGAACCGATGGGCGCTTTCGGCTCCATCGTGGTTCCAGTTTTGCTATTCGTGGTCCTGGGCCGGTTCGCCAACAATAGGCTCACGCCGCCCTCGCCAGTCGTAAGCAGTTTTTCCCGCGCGGGTGTACCGGTTCTCGTGTCGATTCTGATTGCCGTCAGCGCGGTACTTTCCCTGGTCACGATCATCTCCATCTATCGCGAGGGCGGGATTCTCAAGCGGCTTCGCGCCACGCCTCTGCGTCCGCAAACGATCCTTACAGCTCACGTCCTCTTCAAGCTTATACTCACCGCGGCAACGCTGATTTTGATGTTTTTGGCCGGCAAACGCTATTTCCCGCCCGGCGTTCATGCGCCCTTGTTCTCCTTCACCCTTGCCCTGCTGATAACCACGTGGAGCATCTCGTCAATCGGCTTTCTCATCGCCAGCATCGTGCCCACTGCGCGGTTTGCGCAGCCGATCGGCGCCGTCATCTTGTACCCCATGATCGTCCTCTCGGGTCTATTTGTGCCGATCGAGCTTCTGCCGCCCGGATTACAAGCCCTGGCCAAGGCATTGCCGTTCACTTACGCCGTTCGCCTGCTTCAGGGGATCTGGAATGGCGACGGATGGTGGGCGCATGGGAGCGATCTGGCGGCACTGGCCGTGGTGTTTCTTGCTTGCACGGCCCTGTGGGCAAAGGTCTTTCGCTGGGAGTGAGGCAGTCGCCCCAGGTTATGTCCGAGTGGCCGACCATGCAGCCGCGACAAGAAGCGGGCTCGATCCCTCCACCCTACAATTCATCCTCAGCACGGCCTTTCGGTTCTCTATAATGGCGCAAAAACCAAAGTAAGGAAACCCAAATGATCCAAGCTACGCCGGACTCCGACTACATTTCGATTGCTTCGTTACTTGTGGCCATCGTTTCTTTCATCGCCTCGCTGGTCTCAGCTGCCATAGCCAACGGAGCGAGAAAGGACGCGGAAAGAATCGCTGAAAGCGCCCATGACGAATGGGCACAACAAAAATGGTTCGACTTGTACTTCTCCGCTAATTCTGCCTACGACGCGATGGAGAAACTCCAAGCGGACTCTATTGTTCAGAAAAGCGGGATCATCAACATCCACGGGGGGAATTACCCAGATCGTGCCAACGAAGTCATCCGTCAATTTCGGGAGATTCAGGCAATGGCGATGGTGTTTCCGAAGTGTGCCCCCATCGGCACGCTCTGTGCCGCGACCTCTGGGTTTGTCGATGATCCGGGTGAGATGCTTAGCAAGCAGCGCCTGAAGAATCTTATGGACGCGATGAATGAAATCCGGGAAAAGGCGCTCGTGAACACCAGCGTTCTTAATCGCGTAATCAAGTAATTAGAACCAGCAAGCATCGTTGTTGACTGCGCCACACGAAATCTAGAATTTAGCAAAGGCTCGTGGTCGTGGGCGAATTACCGGCAATACAGAAATAACCCAAATTTGGTGCATTTCCGAGTTAGAGAAGAGTAGCCGACCATCCGACCAAAACTCGGAGTAGACTGCTCCGGTACGCGCTCACTCCCGTACGCGAATAGCCGTTGAGTAATGGGAGCGGGGCCGCTCTATCAAAGCCAGTAATCCAACAGTTGTATGAATGGTTATACAAAGAGGCGTATACTCTGCGCGAACGGGGTGCGACTCGACAATTCCCATCGAGAGGTGTTCTATGAAGCGACGCTTTTGGGCTGGCATAACGCTGGCCGCCGTGATGCTCTTCGTTTCGTCAATTCCTGCCCGCGCGCAAGATTATTCCGCCAAGTACTCAGGATTCCAGGAGGTCGGTGGTCTGGGTGCGGGTGAAACCGGAGCAATCCTGTCGACAGGCCAGGCGACCTTGAAACTGAGTGTTGACAAGACCGCTGAAACACTCACCTACTCCCTGACATATTCGGGCTTGGCCAATGTCACGCAGGCTCACATCCATTTCGGCAAAGAACACGTAGCTGGGGGGATCATGGTGTTCTTTTGTACGAACTTGGGCAACGGTCCCGCGGGAACTCCAGCCTGCCCTGACGACACAGGGGGAGATGTGACTGTGACAGGCACCGTAACGGCAACAGGAGTAGTAGGACCCACGGCACAGAACATAACTGCTGGCGATTTCGCAGCAGTCGTCGCCGCGCTTGCCTCCAATACCGTATACGGGAACATCCATACAAAGCTGTTCCCGGCAGGCGAGATCCGCGGACAGGTCCGTGCAGACAGGGACCACGACAAAGCTGGCGATCAGGACAAGGATCACGATCACTAAGACTTGTTCGCACCCAGGCTCATTACTATTTTGGGTCTCGTAATAAGAGTCCGGTGGCTTGGCTCCTCTGCCAGGATCCCGCGATTCTGCACGAGGGGTCTGCCCACCTCCGGTTGGCCAATCTTTGGCTCGACTCATGATGAATCGCCAATGCACTAACCGAGCCAATAATTCAGTTTCGGGCGAGTCAGCGGCAATACAGAAATAACCCAAATTTGGTGCATTTTCGAGTTACGGAAGGGTTGGCGACAACACAGGACTTGGCCGCGTCAGGGATGGATTGGCTCGCAGGCCTCAGCGCGTGAGCCGGCGCGTATGCGCATGGCTTCGGGTTTCGGCTGTGATGTATGAAGCGACTGGCGGACCTTCTCAGCTTCCGCTATGGCGCTGAAAGGTTCTGTATACGGAGAATGTGAGGTTTTCGATCGATTCGCCGGACGGAAGGAACCGCCATCTCCGTCCCGGCGCATATAATTTGATATCTTCTGGCTGAACAAAAGAATAATCCAAAGACACCCTTGCTACAGATTTCATACGGGAGTCAAAAGGATGCGCAAAGAACCAAACTATTGACAGGCAACAATAATAACTACTCATTCTATAAGACGAGTTGCCCTGGTCCCAATCACTTCGTATTCGTTACTGAGTCGTGCTTCCGGCGTTCGCCAGGTTGACGAATCCGGCTGGCCTCGAAGCTGACAATCTTCCACTTGCCCTGCCGATTGCGCACGTAGACACGGGTGTAGCGAAAGCTTCCGGAGGTGTCACCCTCGGCGGTAGTGGTTTCCACATTCGCCAGCGAAGTGACCAGCGCCGTCTTACCGTAGAAGCGCACCTTGCGGTCGGAGATATCAAGGGTAATGACGTGGCGCCGGCCGAGGTTGGCCAGAGCCTCATCCTTGGTTTGCAGCGTTCCTGAGGCGGTGATGGCTATGTAGTCGTCGGACAGCAGCGCGCTCATGGCGGTGGTGTCGGACTTGAGGACGGCATTGCGCCAGGCTTCCTCGAGTTGTTCGATCTCGTGGCGGTTGTCGTGCATCTTGGGCTTGGCTTGGCCCGCGTAGAGGTTGCCGCAGCAGCCGGCCAGCAACAGCGCAGTGGCGATCATGCGTCCGATCGCCAGCCGGCGGCTGGTCGGAGCAGGAACGGGCACGGGGAGTTTGGCTGTGGCGCCCGACATAAACGTATCGGATAGTAGCCCCGGAAAGCTCCGCAGGTCAATGCCACTCAGGTAATCGGGAATTTCTATGTTGCTTTCCCGGCTGCGGACCAATATAGCCCATTGCATCCGCTGGGGATCTTCCTCGCATTGGTTCCAAGGCCAAAGCCCGGTCGTGCGCCACACGGCCTTCGCCGGGACCAAAAAGCCATGATTTGCCCCATTTCGAAGCGATTTCTCGGACACTTCTTCGTCCCCCCAACGTCCTGATTGGTTTCGCCTCGCTGCCAAACCTACCCAGCTGACAACGGCAAAGCCTCCACGCGCCGCAGCATGCTCCCGAACAGGCGCCGCGCAAGACGACCCTCTGTCAACAGTAGCCAATGGCACCGCGCGTGTTTTGCCACTTGCCCGGCGATTCTGGGCGAGTGACCGATCCGTACAGAACTCCGTTTTGACCGTCTGTGACCGAGTTCTGGAAGGATCGGCGACGATCCACTCGGAACTCTCTTCAAGAAAGACTTCGCCGAGTTTGCCGATCTCAAATTTCATGAATGCGACATTCTGCAACTCATCTATCGCGTGAATTCATAGACCGTCGCTGGGCGGCAGCGTATAATCGGCCTCGCGAACCAATCGGCCCCCTAAATCATTCTCGACAAGTCATTGCTCCCGTGCTTTTCGCGCGACGAGAAGTGGATACTCAAAAGCATTATTCATTTGTCAAAGTGCCAGTTCTCCTCATCGAGACACTTGCGGATTTGAAGAGCGACTGCGACGGGAAAAGGTAACAAAGGGGAGGAGGGGACCATGGGCTGTTCGGTGAGGCTCGCTCTTGTACTGAGTTTTCTTGTGCTGGCACCGCCTCTGGTGGCGCAGCCAGTCTCACGTAGGCCGCAGGGCATCTATGCCGTGGTCAACATCGAGGAGAACATCAAGAAGGAGCAGGTGGCGAATCCCTCGATCACGCCTGCGGAGCTGCAGGCGTATTTCGTCGGTCTTTATCAGAACCTTCTTGGCAATTCGGCAGTATCGGGGCTAGCGCTGTGGGTGAACTGGAACGTGCTTAATCCCAATCCTCCGGGCTCCGCCGATGCTTATGACTGGACCTATGTGGATGACGCCTTTAGCCAGGCTGCTGCGTGGAATAGCCATAACGCAGGGATAGCTCCGAAGACAATTCAACTGGTCCCCTTGCCGGGTTTTCAGACGCCCCAATGGCTCCTGGCTCAGATTCCTAGTTGCGACGGGCTGTTTCAGTCGCCCATTCAGTCGCCTCCCGCGACCTGCGGAAAGGTGACAGTTGCCGGCTTCGTGGAAGGACGCGGCGTCAGGGAGTTGCCGATGCCGTGGAATGCCGTGTACAAAAACGCATGGCGAACCTTCCTGACTGCGCTCGCCGCCCGCTATCAGGCAAACCCGGCGTTCGTCTCCATATCCGTCGCGGGACCCACCGCCTCGTCAGAGGAGATGATCCTGCCCGATAATGCCAACACGCCCGCTCAAAGCCAGTTCGGGGGCCTCGAGCCGAACGCCATGTGGCTTAAGCTCCTGGCATTCCACTACCCCATGAAGCCGGCATACGAGAGGTCGGATCAAGCCTTCATCGATGAGTGGGAGGCGGCCATCGACATGTACGGGGAGATTTTTCGCGGCGTCACCCTGGTGGCCACGACCGGCGCCGGCCTTCCCAACCTGGCTGCCAGAGGCTTCGCAGCTCCCAGTGAGTTCAGCGAGGCCTGTCCAAGGCCCAACATGGATTGTGCCGCCGAGACAACGATCCTATCCTACTTCGCGAAACCCGGCGTGGGCGGGGGTAACGCGAAGGCTGCGCAGGAAGACGGAATGGAAGCGGCGCGCGTGAGCCAGGGACAGTTCAACCTGGGCGTGGACGGCATAAAAGTGGTGGCGAGGAATACGGCGCAGTTGAAGGCGCCTTCGGCTCAGATTCTGGGCGGCGCCCAGTTCAACTCATCATTCACAAACTTCACCCTGACGGAAGGATGCACCAGCAGGTTTCCGCCCCCTCCTGCCGCGAGGCCGGCGGAATGCAGCATTCCGTCCACATGCACGATTCAAATGTGCATTCCGGTGGCGTGCATTCCGCAGGCTTGCCTCGCCCCTGGGGTTGCGCAGGCGGATCTGGCGAGTTTCAATACACTCAAGAACGTTCCCAAGAAGGACCTGATCTCGCCTGAGCAGGCGGTCTACAACGTGTTGAAGGTCTTCTTCGATGGCACGGCAGCCGCAACATCTTTCGGCGGGACCCAGGGCGCTGCACCCTTCAATTACCTGCAAATTTATGCAGTGGATTTCCAATACGCCGAGGCGCATGCGCGCGCGTCACAACCGGTCGTGCAGACCGGTGGTGCGAGCGTCTCTCTCTCGGCGCAGGATCTGCTCAACCTGGCGAGGCAGAAGCTCTTGGCGATCGGCGAGCCGGCCTCGTTGCGGCCCGAGTGATTCCAATGCACTTTCACTGAAACCCAAGGCCTCATGACGGCGCAGTTTCAGTGGCGAGATTGTCCGAGAGCGGTCCGCGAACCGGATGTTGAAGCCGAACCTACATTCGTTTTTTCTGTTCCTGCAAATTCGCCTAGTCTTGAACAACCGATTCACAATTCAAATAGCTAAAAGACAGGCCGTTGGTTCTCTTTCAGATCTTTGTGCCTGGATCACTGGCCAACCGTCAGTAACCCAGCAGTACACAGTTGCTTGACGTGTTGCTCAATGAGTAATTTCCGGATCGGCGAC
>OKRB01000028.1 GCA_900290245.1 Candidatus Sulfuritelmatomonas gaucii
GCGGATTGCTGCACGGCAGCTCCGGATGTTCTGGAATTCGATCCGGCCGGGAACCTGATCCGGCATTGGGGCAAGGCGCCGGGCCACGACTGGCCAAGCTCCAATCACGGCATCACGATTGATAGCGACGGCAACGTGTGGCTGGGCGGAAACGGCGCGGTTCAGCCTGGCCCTCAGCCGGGGAGTGCAGCCCAATTCACCGCGGCGCCTGCGCCCGCTCCCGATGCGGACGTGAATGCCAAGCAGATTTACCACGACAGTTTCATCCTGAAGTTCAGCCCGGACGGGAAGTTCCTGGGTGAGATCGGCAGCGCCAATGGAAGCAAGGGAAGTCTCGACACCAAAAATGTGAAAGGCGTGGCCGAGATCCGGTTCATCCCGGGAACGCACGATTTCATCGCAGCCGACGGCTACGGCAACCATCGCGTCTCGGTCTGGAATGCGGACACCTTGCAGTTCGTCCGCATGTGGGGCGCGTTTGGCCACACGCCCAGCGACGATCCGCTGCCGATGTACAAGCCGGATTCGCCGCAATTCGGCAACCCAGTGCATTGCGCCGATCCCTCCAACGACGGGCTGATCTATGTTTGCGACCGCAAGAACCTGCGCATTCAGATTTTCAAATACGATGGAACCTACGTGAAGCAGTTCGTCCTGGAGCCCGGTACGCGCGGGGACGGATCGCCTTTCGAGATCGCTTTCTCTCCGGATCCCGAGCAGAAGTTCATGTACATCGCCGATGGCTCCAACATGAAGATCCATGTCTTCGATCGCCAGTCGTTGAAGGAGCTATACAGCTTTGGCGATGGCGGCCGGCAACCGGGCGAGTTCTACGCGGTGCATAACATCGTCACCGATTCCGAGGGAGACATCTTCACCGCCGAGACCTACCATGGTCAGCGTGTACAGAAATTCGTCTACAAGGGAATGGTGCCCCTGAGCGAGGTGAAGAGCGGCGGCGCCAGCGCGGCTTGGCCCAGCGGCGGAGGCAATTGAATGATGCTTGGCCTGCGCTGGAGGGCCGAACCGCAGATCCTTCGACTTCCCTTCACTGCGTTCAGGTCGCTGAGGATGACGGAGTCAATTACTTATGAATTAGTAAGGAGAGAACAGAGGTGCACAGAGACAGCGTGTGAACAAGAGAGCAGATCAGCAATGAATGTGAGTTGTCATTGAGGTTTTCAACCTTAAGTTCTCTCGGCGACCAGGGGTATGGCGATTGTCGGACCTGATAAGCTCAAGTCCTCTGAAACGCCGCAGGATTGAGCAACCTTCCCAGCAGCTGCGGTTGTCGGTTTATGGATTGTCGCGTTTCTGAAGGTATAGGTTTTGGAACGGTCGGATCGGTGAGACCCGGCCCTTGAATCCATTGGATTTTTGCAAAATGTTTTTTGGACCCTTTTGTAACGACACCAGCAAGCACACCCGAGAGTCTCGTTCGGAACGATCGGTGCCAAACAAGTAGTGAATGATAAGGGAGGTGGGTGTTGAAAAAGTCGTTTTCTGCGCAAACAGCCTCAAATCCGGTGATAGAAAATGTCTACCTGGTCCGAGAAAATCGTTTGTAGGCATCCTCGCGCGATGAATTTTCCGCGTGTTCTCAGAGGATGAGTTTTTCAACACCCACGGAGATTCTCATCAAGAATCTGGCGCCCGAATTTGTGCCGAGCTTTCCGCAGGGGTGAGAATCCCGAAATACCATTTGATGAACCGTTCGATGGCGTGCTGGTGGCTCCGAAGCGATTGGGCGGAGGCGAGCGTGTTGAGCACTGCCGCCCGCGATCGTTCCAATTCCGGGATTGTGAGGTTGGCAAGGCGAGCCTTGGCAAACATCAAATGCTGCCACGCGTTCTCGTTTTATGCTGCCACCTATGTTTTTGGGGATTCCGGAGCAAGCCCGTCCTTTCCACGCCTCGTGGCTCATAACTGCCCTGCCGCCTTCAGGTCGGCGGCAAACGAGGCGAGCGACATTACGAGCGTCAAAGGCTTGCCGCTTAAAGGCACAGCGCCGTAACTGGCGTACCATCGGGCCGCGCGATCGTTCTTCGCATCGATAATGAGCACAACGCCGCCGACCTCAGCCGAAGCGCGCAGGCAGCGCCGCGCGGCGGCGGCGAGGAGTTGGCCGCCAATACCTTGGCCCTGGCAACGCAGGTCTGTAGCAATGCGCGCGAGCCGGAACCCGGGCACATCGTGCCGGGCGAGGCCGCGGCGGACTGTCTCCGGCGTATCAGCGTAAGCCAGAGCGCCCGGAGCCAGGCTGTAGAAACCAAGAATGCTCTTGTTGTCTGCGTTATCAATTGCGAGAAAGGTCTTCGCGGCACCAGATTCATGGCTTTGGCGGGCGTAACGCTCCAAGAAGTCATTCATGGCCGGATCGCCACAATCGAAAGACTTCCGATCATGCTTTTTCGAGATTGGCTCTTCGTGCCAGGCGGGAACGCTCATCGCCCTTTCCGCGTGGGTTTTGGCATTCGAGCGATGGCTGCCCGCAGCTTAGCATTCGGCGCTGGCGGATTTTCGAGCAGGTTCAGCACCAAAAGGCTGTCACGCTCGGACAAGACGATACGTTCCGACTCCTCGATCACCGCTTTGGCCTCCCGCAAGGCGGGTTGGAGAACAAACTCCGTCAGGTCCGTGTGCCTCAACGCCGCAGCGCGCACGAGCGTAGCCTTTTGTTCCGGTCGCAGCCGGAGGTTCATTCGTGGGCTGTCGTCCACGGCCACTCTAGGCATAGATTCCTCCTTCTGTACTTATTAAAAGCGTACATGGTTCTGAGGAGCATGTCCAGACCCGCCTCCGGCGCTGATGAGGCTGCTCATTCTCCACGCTTGCTGGTGGCAGGTTTCGGTGAGAATAGGCGGCCGCAGCCCGCACGGAAGCAACTCGTGTGTTCCGCCGAACGGATCCCGCGCGGAACAAGGTGTGGGCTTGCAAACAGCCGCCGTCGTTCGTTGATCGGGTCGACCCAACACATCACGTTACCGATTTCGTCAAACCAACAACTGATCGCGAGCCGCAAGTCGAATGGCCGAGAACGAGGGAGGATGGAGCAGTGTAAAAGGAATCGGCGAGGAACGCCCCGAAAGTGTAGTCGAATCCGCGATTACGAGGAGCGGGCTACATTTTCGGTTTCGGCCACGGATCCAGGTTTGGTCTATCGAAACCGGGCCACCGGCGGTACAACTGGACGAATGAGGAATGAAAAACGAAATTCTGGTTGATAGCTCTAAGTAGAGCTATTATGGGTGGTCTCAAATTTGTTCCATCGGGGGCTTGTATCCAAGCCCAGTAAGGAGAACGATCACATGGGTCATGGAATTATTGCGTGGATCATCATCGGCATACTCGCCGGCTGGATCACCGGAAAACTCATGAAGGGGTCTGGCTTTGGCTTCATCATGGACATGGTTGTCGGCCTCGCTGGCGCGCTCATCGGCGGGTTCTTGTCCAGCTTTCTTGGATTCGGGGGAATCGGACAGCACGGTCTGATCATCAGCATCGTAATTGCCGTGATTGGAGCGGTGCTTCTCACCTGGGTTGTGCGCCTCGTCACCCGGAATCGCAGCGCCAATCTCTAACGGGGCCCCAAGTTTACATCGGGAAATTCAGTACGACCGAAGGCGGTTTCGAGCGCATGATGCTACAACGCAAAAGGCCATGCGGGAGAGGCATGGCCTTTTGCGTCTCATTGCCGGTGATCACCGAATCCCCGCCACGTCACCCAGGCAGTGCCATCGGCCCAGGGAGCCTTGATTCCCGTGTTTAGGCGGGGGAACGGGTTATCCCTCAGTTCTCTCCACCGTCGTGCCAAGGTCGAAAAACCCCTCAATGGTAGAGATCAGCCCAGCATACTTCTGCTTCAACTGTTTCAAATCTGCCATTTCAAATCTCATTTCCGCTGCAAGCCACTGCTGGTCAAGCGATGAATGGCTGTTCGCTTAGTCAAGCGATTCAGTGTGGTTCCTATGTCTTCGAGTTCCGATGATTCTTCGACGGAGCTTGAAAATGGGCGCAAAAGGGTACAGGCCAGAGCCCATACCCGATCTCAGCCCGATTGCAAAGAATCGCCGCGGATCCGGTTTAGACCGGGCAGCGAACCTGCTACTTGCCAGGTTTGGCTGGTTGGTTGGCGATAACCAGACTCGCAATCTTGTTGTAGGTGGCGGCAGGAATGATGTTCTTTGTTTTCAATTGTGTTTTGTGGGCATAGGGACGCCCGGCGATGATCTTCTGGGCATACGCGTCACCGATGCCGGGAAGAGCTTTGAGCTGATCTGCGGTGGCTGTATTGAGGTCCAAAAGCTTGGAGGCCGCCGCTTGAGCCGCGGGTTTGGCGGCGGGCTTGGTTTGCGCGACAACGGCCGGAAGAGCTCCGAAAAGGGCGCAAGCCGTCAGGGCTACGAGGGCAGAAGTGATACGGGTTACTTTCATGCGTTTCTCCTTGTGCGTTTTGACATCAAGTGTTGCCGGTTAAACAATCATAGGTGTGGCGCCGATGTCGAATTCCCAGCCGAGGGAAATGACATCGGCGATCTTGATCTTTGAGGAGGCGTTTGGTAATTCTCGGCGCCTTAGCTCTTGTTACTTCCAAACAAGCTGGTTGCTTCGCCGAGCAGGCTACTAAGCCCAGCGGATTCGGCAGCCGCTGGTTGACCCTCTGCTGCTCCCGTGCCGAGCACAGAGCCCAACATCCCTTGAAACTCCGACGGCACTTTGGACATGAGGTGCTGAACAACAACTTGTTCGGCTTGCTGGGCCTGGTCTGGGCTCAGCCCGACCTTCTGCTGCAATAAATCGGCAATCATACTCATAATCGGTTTCTCATCCTTTGTGTGAATTCTTCTGTTGGGGTGCGGAGGAGGGCAATCCGTGTCAACCACCCGCACGCGCTCCGGTCGATTATATGAGTTACGGTGGCTTGTTTTCGATCTTCCACAATACCTCTACCAAGAGCTTGCAATCGGCTAAACGGTCCGCCTGAATGGCAGTTGTCCAGCTAGTTTTCCGTGCGTTTCGCCGCCTCCTAAAAACTACAGCTGCCAACACGTACTTCAAGGACGTGCCAGAGTGATCCCGAGGCCAGTGGTGAGGATCACGTCGTTGTCCAGGGTTCCCGCCGGTGGGAACGAGGTGTAACTGTCGCTGAAGGTGGTCACCCAGTTGAACATCTTGCCGAGCTTGGTACTGAAGGTGGAATTGAGGGTGAACTGGAACTGACTCAAGGTGCTCAGGTCGGGGTAGACGTAGGCCTGCTCAGTAAACAGGCTCCCGGCGCCGAACTTGCGCGTGTACTGCTCACCTATGTCGAGGGCGGGGAAGCTGTTGACGACGGCGTGTGTGAGGATCTCAGCCGGAGGTGGCGTGGCATTCGCGGTGTAGAAAGCCGCATAGTTTTCGTGGGTCCAAACAAGCCCCCCCATCACATCAAACGTCTGTTTGGGAGTCCTGCTGGCGTGCCATCCAACGCCGCCGCCTATGATGGAGCGCAGGTCCAGGTTCTGCAGGGCATTCGCGGAGAAATCGCCAGAGCCGAAAACGAAGAGCTTGGGATTGACGTTGTGGTCGTAGCGCAATCCGCCGCCGGTGGCGTTAGCGCTGGTGGAGGGAATGGCATGCGCGTTTTCGCTATAAAGGGTATTTGCGTAGAGTGAGGTTTTGTCGGTGCGGGTTTGCCGTGCCGCAGTGATTCCGGCTCCGAAGGTGGCGATATCCGAATTCCCGCGGGCCAAGGCGAGACTTACATTCGCGGCGCCGGTCCATGCGTGTCCCCAGTTCGGGTTCAAGGAGGCTTCATAGGCCTTCTGATCGGCGGGCGACCGCAGAACCGTAACCGCGGCGGGGTCCAGCGTGGCTGGACCGGAAGGCGTAGCGACAATCAGGCCACTCGCGGAGCGCTCGACAGAAGTTACGCTCAGCGTTCCTTTTGACGTGGGCAAGACTAGTGCTTTGCTCAAGGTGAGACTGGCAACCTCGTCCCAGGCGAGGGCGATGGGATCCGCGTACGCGGCCTTGAAGGTCAGCTTGCCGGCTTCGAGCTTGATGGCTGTTCCGGTCAGCCGGTCACCATTCTTCATCACCACCGTGTCGGCGTGAAGAGCTGGGGCGGCGAGGTACAGAAGAAGCACAGCTAAATATATAGCGATGGAACACAACCGAAAACGCAGATTCATGACTAGGACTCCCTTGCTGGAAAACACATTTGCGGTAGACTCTGTCTCTGAGCGGGCACTTTGGGGCTTCGTTTTCGGCTTCCCATAATCCCTCGATCGAGACTTCTCGGCAATGCGGGGTGTTAGCCGCCTGCTCGCCGACAAGTTTCTATGCCACAGGCTGGGCGCAGTGGGCGCAGCGCTTGGCAGCGAGCGGAATCTCGCTCAAGCATTCAGGACAGGTTTTAAGGGACGATGGAGCCTCCGGTTCGGGCTTCTTCAATCGCGCCATGAGATGATTCAATGGCATCACGATCGCAAAGTAAACCACGGAAGCCACGATGAGGAACGATACGACGGCATTCAGGAAATTGCCGATCTTGATCTCGAAACCCTTTCAACATATCTTCCTCCAATGATTCGTTTCCGACTTCGCATGACTCCTCTGCAAAGACTTACTTCCCGGCTGCAGAGCGGTCCTCGGTTATTGGGGAAGATGTTCCTTACTGTCAAAGGCTCCTTTGCGTTGCGCGACGGCCTGGGCTGAGCCGCAGGCGGCTCAGCCCGATCTCCTCACAAACGACTTATGGTCAGAGAATCACTTGGTGCAGGGCTTGCCTCCATTCGCGTGGGCGCCTTTGGCCTTCGCCTGATCCTCAGTCATGTACGCGCCAGCTTTCGTCTTACCGTAGTAAGTCGAGCCGGGGCAGTGGTAGACGTTGGAAGCGGTATTCAACCAGACAAGGCCCGGTCCGCCGCCAGGCGCAGGAGTCGTCGTATTCGCTGCTGCTTTCGGTGCGGGAGCTGGCGCAGCGGGCTTGGCCGCTGGGGCAGGAGTTGATGCGGCAGCAGGGGCCGGAGTGGTAGCAGGGGCTGGAGTGCCCTTCGCGGGTTTAGCGGTCTTTGCAGGAGTGGTCGCAGTCGCTTTCGCGGCTCCCCACCAGGTCTTGAGCCCCTTATGGCCGGTACAGGCACCTATCTTGACTGATCCCTTGAAGTAGGTCCCGTCATTGCAAAGCCCAGTTGACCCGGCGGGTGCACCGGCAGGCGCCTGTGCCATGCAAAGTTGCGAAACAAAAAGCGCAGCTACGATTACCATTAAGCGAATCATTACCTTCATCGTTCCTCCTATCGACGCCGAACGAGTTCGGCCAACGAACGACTGGCATGGTACCCTGCGCCTCGGAAACATGTCCAGTCCTAAATTGGAATATCCTCTCCAGCATCGTTTTGTTCTAGTTGTGCTGTCCCTGCTGCGCTATTGCGGCGCCAGCCCCGCATCTGCGGCCGGAGGGCCGCGTAAATCCGTGCGGTTGTGACCTCCGTCACGACTTAAAGAGCTTCTCTCGTCGTTTCCTCAGTCACTGGCCCAAGCGAGGATGTTGGCTGGTCAAGGAGTGCTCCTTGGCACAAAAAACGCACATGACAGGGAAGCCCGGCTTTAGTTCAAGCTTCGTCTTACACTAGAGCATGTTTCATAAATAGGTTCGGCCTCAAGCTAAATACTTATGCGTGAGGCGGGTCGG
>OKRB01000027.1:0-1370 GCA_900290245.1 Candidatus Sulfuritelmatomonas gaucii
TTTTCCCGGCCCTCGCGTGTTTGCACATCGACCGGAGTTTCGTCCGCCTGAATGTAAGATCCGCTAATCAGCTCGCGCCGCATGGCGGCGACCATTGGGATCAGCAACTCGCCAACTTTCAGGACCCAGCCGTCCAGCGTTGCTCGGCTGATTTCCAATCCGAGGTCCCTTTCCAGAATCATGCTCTGGCGATGCAAGGGCGTGTGATTGCAATACTTGCTGATGACCGTGTCGATGACGATCCGGTCACTCGCCAGGCACTTCTCGATGATCCGTGGTGGCAGCGGTGCCGAAACCACTCCGAGTTCCTCACACGACCGGCAAGCCCGTTTCTCTCGTTTCGTGACCAGCACGAAGTACTTCGCTGGCTCCACATTCAAGGAACTCTCCTCGTAGCCGATCACCACTGTTTATTTGCCGCAGCGTTTGCACACGCGCTGATCCGGCGTGCAAGGCAGAACCCGCTCTACGCGCGGAAGATTCGAAGGCAACTCCTGGCGGCCCGGATGCTTGGCCGACTTATTCGTCGAGCGATGCGCTGACGCGTGCTCGCTCTCCGACTGCCCGATCATTTCACTGACGACGGGCGCAAGTTCGAACAATTCCAGTTGTGCGTGGGAGAGCTTTTCGCCGCCCGCTCCATACTTCTCGATCCGCATCAGCCGCAGACGCTCTTCCAGCACGCGAATCCTCAGTTCCGCAGACTGTAATTGGCTCTTCAGTTGTGCGATGAGTTCCAGGTCGGCTGGCGCTGAAGGAATGGGATGCGCACTCACAATGGGTTATTGATTTACCAGAATCGCTCGAATCGTTCAAGCAACCAAGCAACTCATGCGGCGGTATGTCGTTCCGGCGATACTTTTCGGTACCACCGCTTGTGCTTGGTCTTGGCCAGATCGATGCCACCTAATAACAAGGAGAGCTCTTCGTGACTCAGTGCGACCTTGCCCTGAGCATCGCCGGATTGCGGCCAGGTGAAACGCCCTTTCTCCAACCTCTTGGCACAGACCCAGAGTCCGCTTCCGTCCCAGACGAGGACCTTCAACCGGTTGCGCTGGGCGTTGCAGAACAGGAAAAGGTGTCCGCTCAAAGGCTCGCACGACAATCGATCCCGAACCAGACCGTACAACCCCTCGAACCCCTTGCGCATGTCGGTCACTCCGGCGGCCAGATAGATCCGTGTGGCTGGGCCCAGTCCAAACACGGCTTACGCCCGCTCCAGAATGCCCACCAGGCGTTCGAACGTACTCGGATCAAAACCAGGATGTACCTCGATCCGGCGCCCGCCCGGCAGCACCACGGCCAGGCCACAACTCGGTTCGTGCTGCTTCGGCGATTTCCTGGCCGCCAACTCCACCGGCACCAAACGA
>OKRB01000027.1:1380-2061 GCA_900290245.1 Candidatus Sulfuritelmatomonas gaucii
TCTCTTCCAACGCAGTTTCTTTAGATGGCGATCCAGTGTGCTGAAGCTCAAACCTCGACTCTGACAAAACTCGCTGCGCCGCATACCGCTGCTCACAAACTCGGCCACCAACTGCTGAACTTCCGCACGGGTACGTCGCTTGGGCGCTGACAACTCTGTTTTTGCCGACATCCGGACACTTCAACACAGACCCCGCCTGTCGAACAGGTGTGTTGGTCAGACGCTTACAGTCGAGACCCGAGGCCTTGAGCAGGCGATCCATCACCAGAGCCCAAGTTTTCAGGGTCGCCTCGTTACTGAACTGGGCAGGACGATCAAGCTCGATCAAGAACCTTGACGCCAGACGCAGACACTCGGGATCATCAGCTTTTACTGTAAAGGTCATATCACAGACTCCTTAACAAGACTTGGTTTTGGATTTTCGACTTGCCTTTCGTCGTGATCGACGACCGCGAAGCGGTCACTAAGCAAGCGGCCGGCAGATAGCTTTGCAGACGACGACGAAGATCGAAAACCGCAAATCGAAGTACGGAGTCCGGAGTCCGAAGACCGCAGTCCGAAGACCGCAGTCCGCAGAGCCATCGCCGAGCACGCATCAAGCACAGCATCCGGCATCGGCTGAGCTGTAATAGCTCAGACTTGATCTGACACTGTGGTTAGATCAAGCAGCCGTTTCCGCGG
>OKRB01000094.1:0-18206 GCA_900290245.1 Candidatus Sulfuritelmatomonas gaucii
TCGACGTTCTTGCTCTTTTGCACGAGCACAATTACAACTGGGTCCGGCTGCGGATCTTTCACGACCCCGCTGTCGCGCCCGATCATTTGCCCAACGATCTCAACTACACTCTGGCGCTGGCGGCTCGCGCCAGGACGCAGGGTTTTCATGTTCTGCTCGATTTCCACTACTCCGATAGCTGGGCCGACCCCGGCAAGCAGCCGATGCCGGCAGCGTGGAGCAGGCTCACCCACAAGCAGCTCGTCGAGCTGGTGTTCGACTACACGCGCGACACTATCGCCTCATTCGCGCAGCACGGCGTGATGCCGGAGATGGTGCAGATTGGCAATGAAGTCACGAATGGCATGCTGTGGCCCGACGGAAAACTGCCGGAGAACTGGGACAACTTCGCAGACCTGCTCAAGGCGGGCATCGCCGGGGTAGACGCCGGGCACGGCAAGGCGCCCCGGCCGCGCATCATGATTCAAATTGAACGCAGCGGCGATTACGACGCAGCTGTTGCGTTCTTCGACAACCTGATCGCGTACCACGTGCAATTTGACGTGATCGGAATGTCGTATTATCCGCGCTGGCACGGCGGCATCGCGGGGATGCGCATCAATCTTCGCAAGCTCGCGCTACGCTATCACGACCCTATTATTGTTGTTGAAACCGCATACAACTGGAGGCCTGGCGGGTTGGCGGGGAAGACGGCAGATTTTCCGGAGAGTCCCCAGGGACAGTTGGCATTTCTGCGCGCGGTGGATGCGGCGGTGCGCGCGATTCCCGATGGGCTGGGCCAGGGAGTTTTCTGGTGGGAGCCGGCGGCGGAGGGTGGATTGGGTGGCCGGAGCTTCTTCGACGACCAGGGAAACGTGCTCCCGGTGATCACGGCATTCGACACGCCCAATTCGCCGTAATCATGGGGTTGTGTTGCACTGAAGGGATGCGCAGCAAGGAGGACGGCGATGAACGTTGAAAACGGAGCGGCGCAGCCAGCCAAAATTCGAGTACTCGTTGTCGACGATCATCCCATTATGCGCGTGGGCATCGCTGCGATCATCGAAGCGACTCCCGACATGACGACGGTCGCCCAGGCGGGGAGCGGCGAAGAGGCGATCGAGTTGTTTGAAAAACATCTGCCTGATATCACGCTGATGGACCTGCGCCTGCCCGGCATAAGCGGCGTCGACGCCATCCGGATGCTGATGTCGAAGCATCCCAATGCCAAGTTTGTCGTACTGACCACGTATGAGGGCGACGAAGATATTCACCAGGCGCTGGCTGCCGGCGCGCGCAGCTATATCGTGAAGGGGATGCCCCACGAGGCCCTGGTGAGCGCATTGCGGCGAGTTCAAGCCGGCGGCCGTTTTCTGCCGCAACCTGTTTCGCGAGCCCTGCACTCGCGGATCCCGAACTCGGATCTGAGCATACGCGAGCGCGAAGTCCTGGAGCTGATTGTTCGCGGCAGGAGCAACAAGGAGATCGCAAGCGACCTCGGCATCACCGAGTCCACGGTGAAATGTCATGTGAGCGTGATCTTGATGCGGCTGAACGTGAGCGATCGGACGCAGGCGGTAGTGACCGCGCTGCAGCGGGGGCTGGTGCATATTTAGGACTCTGATCCCAGGTTAGGTTAGGCGCAGAAATCCGCCACGCCGGACGCCGAACCTGGGGCACCCGACGGCGTCGCAACATTTTCTTCAGTACACGCGATTGATAGGCACGGGCCGGTGGTGGTTATGCGGCTTGTCTTTGAGGATTCCTTCGCCCTTGGTGAGCCAGGCGATGCCGAACGCTGCCAGAGCCACTGACTCGAACCAGAACAGGAGACGGCTGGGATGATGCGCCTGAAGCACGGCCTTCACTGTGAGGCTGACCAACATGACCATGCAGACAATAATCGTCAGCCCACAGGCTCCGTAAATCCGGTTTCTGTGCTGCTTGCGGCGGGTGAACGGCTTTTCAGGAGAAGACCTGCGAAACAGAAAGATGCAGAAATAGGCGAGGACCAGAAACATGAGCGCGGCAAAGCCCGTATGGATAAACCCAATTTCGACCTGAAAGGGTGTATACAGGGCGCTTCGCGGATTCACTGGCGGAAAAACCGCCACCCCCAAAGTGAGCGCGCCGGCCACAAAGCCCATTATCTCGTCGGTGAGATCGTATCCGCGCGTCGAGGCAAGAAAT
This sequence comes from Candidatus Sulfuritelmatomonas gaucii, assembly GCA_900290245.1. Lineage (GTDB taxonomy): Bacteria > Acidobacteriota > Terriglobia > Terriglobales > Acidobacteriaceae > Telmatobacter > Telmatobacter gaucii. The sequence continues at coordinate 2,170 of OKRB01000094.1, forward strand.
GCCGCGATGGCGCACAGGCTGCCGATATAGTAGTCGCGCATCGAAGTGTAGTAGTAATCACTGATGGAACGCTGGAGGATCGGGTGCGGCAGCGCGTGCGCGGACCCGGCGAGAGAAAAAAGGATGGAACCAAGGGCGAGGGCGAATGGGAGTGATAAGGCAATGAGGCCCACCGCTCTACGCATCGTGTAATACGAGAGAACAGCGGGGTTCTTCGACGCTGTGAGGGTAGACATTCGGCCGTCCGCAGATGATTTCTTCTCGACGAAGAAGGATAGCGCAACCGGGAGACGAACGCACTTCCACAAAGGTGTCGTGGGCGATCAACGTGGCGCTGTCGGCCAAGAAATCAGCCGCGAGTGAAGCAGCAATTCTTGAATTTCTTGCCGCTGCCGCAAGGGCAGGGATCGTTGCGTCCGACATTTCCCTGCTTTTGCTCGGCTTCCTGCGCAGCGACCCAGCGCATGACGTTGGCCGGAGCGCGCTGGGCGGCCAGCTCAGCCGCCATGAAGCGCATATAGGGATCGATGTGGTGGAAGAACATCTTGTATCCCGCGCAGAGATAGTTCAGTCCCGGCTCGCCGTCGGGAGTGGTGAGGAAACGATGTTTCGGGCATTCGCCATTGCAGGCGAAGCGGACGTCGCACTCGCGGCAATATTTGGGCAGAGTGGACTCTTTGGCGTCGCCGAAGTGCTGCTGCTGTGCTGACCCAACCAGCGCTGCGAGCGGAGAATCCATGATGTTGCCGAGGCGGTTTTCGGGGTACACGAAGTGATCGCATGAGTAGACATCGCCGCAATGTTCAATGGCGAGCGCGGCGCCGCAGGTCTTGCGGAAGATGCACAAGCTGGCTTCCATTCCCGACCATACCTCGAGGCTGACGTCAAAGAGCTGCACAAAGGTGCGGCCGACATCCTTGCGCACCCATTCGTCGAAGATGGTCGAAAGAAAGCGGCCGAACTGCCGGGGTTCCACCGACCAGGGCGCAACCTTTGCTGCCCCAACAAAATCGGGAGAGATCAGTCGCAGGCCGTCGCTCGTGGTTTGTTGCGCGACTCTTTCCACGATGGGGATGAACTGCATGAATCCGCTGCCATTCGCGCGAAGGAAGCGATAGACCTCGAGCGGCGAGTCGGCGTTGGCGCGATGCACGGTGGTGAGCGTGTTGAATTCGACGTTGTGGCGCTTCAGGGTTTCCATGCCGCGCATCACCCGGTCGAAGGTGGGCTGTCCTCCCTTGTCGACCCGGTAGGCGTCATGAAGCTCGCGGGGACCATCGATGGAGATGCCGATGAGGAATTGATATTCCCGGAAGAGCTCTCCCCACCCATCATTGAGCAAGACGCCGTTGGTCTGAAACGCGTTGGCGATCTGCTTGCCGTTTGCGTATTTCTTTTCGAGCTCGACCACGCGCCGGAAGTAGTCAACGCCAAGAAGCGTCGGTTCCCCGCCCTGCCAGGCAAAATTGACGACGGGAGTGTCGTGGGCCTCAATGTACTGGCGGATGTAGCTCTCGAGCACCTCGGGCTGCATGGCCCATTTATCGACCTGGGGGTAGAGCAACTCTTTTTCAAGATAAAAGCAGTATTTGCAGTCGAGATTGCAGATGGGCCCGATGGGCTTGGCGAGCACGTGAAAATTGGTGGCACTCATTCTGCAACCTCAGGGGAACGGACCGGCCGGGAAAAGCGGCTGCAATTCCATTATCGCGCGGGGGCATGGGAGATCTCTTCGGACTAGAAGCGTTTCCAGAGTTTCGCGGCGGCGGCCCTGGCGTCGGCCATGACAGCCTGCTCATCGATGGTCCGGAGCTTTCTGTTTTCCATCACTACATCTCCGCCGATGATGGTGGTCGCAACGGCACGCCCGGAGAATCCGAAGAGGATGTGACTGTTGAGATTGCAGGGGCAAAGCGGAGTGGGCGGATCGTAGTCGACAAGGATGACGTCGCCGGCGGCGCCGGGAACGAGCTTGCCTACCTGTTGACCAAAACACCCGGTGGCAATTTCGGCATTCTTGTGAAAGAGCATTTGCGGCGGCTCGGCCCAACCTGTCCTCGGGTCGCGCGAGTGATGCTTCTCAAGCAGATTCGCCGCCTTCATGGACTCAAACATGTCGGCCGTGAATCCGTCGGTGCCCAAACCGACGGGCACGCCGCGGCGCAACATCTGGGGAACGGGCGCGCAACCCACTGCGTTGGCCATATTGGATTCCGGATTGTGCACGACATTGGTCCTGGTGTCGCGCAGCAGATGGATCTCGCGCTCGTTGACGTGGACGCAGTGCGCGGCAAGAGTCCGGTCGCCGAGGATCCCGAGATCGTTCCAGCGTTCGACGACGCGCTTCCCGTGCTCGCGCAGGCAATGTTCCACATCGGATAACGCCTCGGCGGTATGCACATGAAAGCCGGCGTCGCAGGCGGCGGCAGCCTCGCGGCATCGCAGCAATGTTTCGTCGCTCAGCGTAAAGGATGCATGCAGACCGAAGAGCCCGCGGAGTCGACCGCCCTGCGCTTGTCTGCAGCTTTCGATGAACGAGCGATTCTCTTCAATTCCCTGCGCGGCAACCTTGGAGCCATCACGGTCAGAGACTTCATAACATAGACAACTGCGCAGACCGGTTTGCTGAGCAGCCTCCGCAATGCGAAACAAGCTGCCGGCGACTGCGTGAGGGCTGGCGTGATGGTCGAAGATCGTGGTGACGCCGTTGCGAATGCAGTCGATCATGCCCACCATGGCGCCCCAATAGACGTCGTCCAGCGTGAGAGCCTTGTCAAGCCGCCACCACAGGCGCTCCAATATTTCCTCGAAGTTGCGGGGCGCGGTATCTTTCAACGCCATGCCGCGCGCAAAGGCGCTGTAGAGATGCGTATGCGTATTGATAAGGCCCGGCATGATGACGCGCCCATGCGCATCAAGAAACCGCGCGTCGGGATAGGCATCCCGCATCGCCGCGGTAGGACCGACGGCCTCGATCAGGCCGCCGATGATCGCGACGGCCCCATCTTCAAGGAATGGGCTGCGGTCATCGTGCGTGATCAGACGACCGTTGCCCACCAGCAAGTTTGAGGACTTCCTCATCGTGCCATGAATTCTAGTTACACCGGCCCGTAAGTGTTGTGATTCGAATCACATTGCCGGACGCCGCGTTGGACGACAATCAACATATAAGTCCGCCCGGCGCCAAGGCGCGCTCGTCGCAGTGGAGCGTCTTGTTCCAGGGCCAGCGTCAACTTTGATGGCGGGATGCCGGGCACCATCGACTGGCATTCGGAACCTCAGTTGAACGGAAAACGCGATGGCCAATCTCCAAGTAAAGATCTGCGGGTTGACGTTTCGGAACCCGATTCTGCCGGCTGCCGGCCCTCCGTCGAAAGATGGCGCATCGTTGCAGGCGGCGGCACGCGGTGGTGCGGGCGGATTGGTGACCAAGACAATCTCCGTGCGCCCAGCGGAAGTGCCGCGCCCTTGCCTGGCCGAGATTCGCGGCGGATTTCTGAACACCGAACTGTGGTCTGAACTGCCCAAAGAGCAGTGGATGGCCATGGAATACGATCTGGCGCGGGCGATGGGCTTGCCGGTAATCGTGGGCCTGGGGTACACGGCAGAACAGATTCGCGAACTGGCGCCGCTGGTGAGGCACTTCGCTGATGCGCTCGAGCTTTCAACACATTATGTGGGCAACAATGTCGCGCCGATCATCGATGCGCTGCGGGCCGCGAAAGACATCGTTGATGTGCCGGTGTTCGTGAAGCTGAGCCCACACCCCAACATCCAGGAGATCGCGCTGGCTCTTGAAGATGCGGGAGCAGACGCGCTGGTGATGATCAATTCGTTCGGACCTTGCCTGGGCATCGACCTGGAAACGGGGCTGCCGCTGATGGGTAGCAAGGACGGCCTCGGCTGGCTGTCGGGCGCGGCCATCAAACCGCTGGCCCTGCGCTGCGTTTACGAGGCAGCGCGCGCAGTCAGGATTCCCATTTTCGGGGTCGGCGGCATCAGCAACGGGCGCGATGCGGCTGAAATGCTGATGGCCGGCGCCTCGGCGGTCCAGGTCTGCACCGCTGCCATCCTGAACGGCCCAACGATTTACGCAAAGATCGCAACGGAGCTGGCGACGTTTCTTGATGGGCATCACTACGGCTCGGTGGATGAGATCAGCGGCTTGACCGTGCGGCTGATGCGGGAACGCGGGGCGCCTCATGCAGAGGGCGCGCCCAAAGTGGATATGGAACGCTGTGTTCTGTGCGGAATGTGCGAAAAAAGCTGCACGAATGGCGCGATTCATCAGGATAAACAGGCAAAGGTCGTGGAGATCAGCGAAGAGAAGTGCTCTCACTGCGGCCTGTGTGTCACCCGCTGCAAACTGCGGGCGATCACGATGCCCCAATGAGATCGCCGGCGTTCAGGCGATCGGCGAACAGGTTCGAGGGAAAGAATGCACGTCACGGGTCTTCAATGCGTTCATTGCAGCCGCACCTACTCGACAGAGGAGGTCGACTACTTTTGCCCTGCCTGCGGATATCACGAAGGCATCCTGGATGTGTTGTATGACTACGAGGCGGCGCGACAAGAACTGAACGCGGAGACGCTCGCCGGCAATCGCGAATTCGCGATGTGGCGATACTTGCCACTGCTTCCGGTGGCAAGGCGTGAGCTGATTCCGCACCTGCAAGTGGGCTGGACGCCGCTTTACGAAACCGAGAAGCTCGCCGCAGAGTTGGGCACCGCGCGTTGCTGGGTAAAGGATGAAGGCCGCAATCCGACCGCGTCGTTCAAAGATCGCGCGAGCGCCGTCGGCGTGGTGAAGGCGCTCGAAAAGAAGGTTGCGGAGATCACTTGCGCCTCCACAGGAAATGCCGCATCGTCATTGGCTGGATTTGCCGCTGCCTTGGGGATTCCGGCAACGATCTTTGTTCCTGCGCGCGCGCCAGAGGCGAAGGTGGCACAGTTGCTGGTTTACGGAGCGCGGGTGTTTTCCGTGCAGGGTACGTACGACGAGGCCTGGGAACTGTGCATGAAGGCCAGCGCAGAGTTCGGGTGGTACAACCGCAATTGCGCCGTCAACCCTTATTTGATCGAGGGCAAGAAGACTGTCTCGCTGGAGCTCGCGGAGCAATTTGCACGACTCAAGCCCGGCAGCTTTCCCGATTGGGTTGCGGTCTCGGTTGGCGATGGGTGCACGATTGGCGGAGTGTGGAAGGGCCTGAAAGAGATGCATCAACTTGGAATTCTTCCCCGGCTGCCGCGCATTCTAGGCGTGCAGGCTGAGGGATGCCAGCCGTTAGTCACCGCCTGGCGTGAGCAAAGAGGCCTGATTGCGTGCGAAGCGCGCACACTTGCTGATTCCATCGCCGTTGGTCACCCGCGCAATTTCGCCAAGGGAATGCGGGCCATCACGGAGTCGGGCGGCGCATTCATCGCCGTCTCCGACGAGGAGATTCTTGAATCGATCACCATCCTGGCGCGCAAGGCAGGCGTGTTCGGCGAACCGGCAGGCGTTGCAGGCGTCGCGGGCGTCAAGCGAGCGGTCGCGGCGGGAATCATCAGCCGCAAAGAGAGCGCGGCGCTGATTATGACGGGAAATGGATTGAAGGATATTTTGAGCGCGATTCGCGCCGCAGGCCGGGCGGTCACGATTAAGCCCGGGATCGAAGAAGTTCGCGAAGCAATCTGCGCTACGGCCGCAGGTTGAAGCTACCAGCGCCGCAGGAGAACGAAGGAGACAAAGTGACGATGCAAAAAATTCCGTTTGGTCCAGGCTACGACGAGATGCTCGACCCGCGCCTCATGGACAACAATGTGCGCGCCAAGGCGCTGGCCGCGCTGCGCGACAACGAGCTGGATCCCATCAACCTCTTCAATATCTCCTGGAAAGACGCGGCGAACGAAGTGCGCAAGGTCGTGCTGTCTCCTTCGCTCACTGGAATCGACGCCAACGTAGTGGTCATGCTGGGGAATGAATTCCCTTCCGGCTCACACAAGGTTGGCGCGGCGTACTGCACTTTGATGGAAGGGCTGGTGGATGGCGAAATCTTTCCCGGCGAGCACACTATCCTTGGACCTTCGACCGGCAACTTTGGCATTGGCACCGCCTATATCTCCAAATTGCTTGGCTTCCGCGCCGTCATCATCATGCCCGACAACATGAGCAAGGAGCGATACGCGCGCATCCTGAAGTACGGCGGCGAGCTGGAACTCACCCCCGGCACAGAGTCTGACGTCATTCTCACGCTCGAAAGGACGAGGGAGATGATGAAGAACCCCAAAAACAAGGCTCTGGCGCAATTTGAACTCTTCCCGAACTACCGTTTCCATCGCCACGTGACGGGCGGCAGCGCGATCGACGCCGTAAAGGGCATAGGCAACGGTCGCATTGCGGGCTTCACTTCGGCGCCGGGCTCGGCTGGAACCATCGCAGCGGGAGACCAGATCAAGGTCGCATTTCCTGACGCGAAAATCGCCGCACTCGAGCCCTATGAGTGCTCCACACTGGCCAATGGCGGCCGCGGGCAACATCGCATTGAAGGAATTGGCGACAAAATGTGCACGCTGATTCACAACGTGCTCAACACCGATTTTGTCATCCTCGTCAAGGATGAGGAGACCGTTCAGGGCGTCAAAATCTTTCACGATGGCACTGACTCGCTTGTGCGCATGGGCGTGGAACGGGAATTCGCGCTTGGCCTGCGCAATCTCTTTGGGCCGTCGGGAATCTGCAACGTGCTCGGCGCGATCAAGCTGGCAAAGCACCTTGGCCTCGGAACCGGCGACAACGTCGTCACCGTCGCAACGGACGGTTTTGACCGTTACCAGTCAGTGCTCGATGAAATGAGCAACCGCTATCAGGACATGACAGCGCCGGTTTTGGACCGCTGGGCGCGCGAGATCTTCCTCGGCGCGTCGCCGGACAACATCTTCGACTTCCGGGAGCCCGCAGTGAAGGAGCGGATGTTCCAGCAAAAAGAGAATGACTGGCTGAAGTTCGGCTATAGCAGGGAATTTCTCGATTCCATGCGCCATCAGGAGTTCTGGGATGCGCAGTACGCAAAGGTGGAGGGATACGACCGCAAGATTTGCACACTGCGGGTGCACACGGCTGAGGAGCAACCGCTATGTTCCAGTTCACGCTGAACGGCGCGCACGTCTCCACCGACGCGAACAAAAACCTGATGGAGTATCTGCGTGAGGATGCGCACCTGACCTCGGTGAAGGACGGCTGCGACGAGGGCGTCTGCGGATCCTGCTCCGTGATCGTGAATGGAAAGGCCGTGCGCGCCTGCACGCATAGCGTGGCCAAGGTGAATGGGAAATCGGTGATCACAGCGGAAGGGCTCTCCGCGCGCGAACGCGATGTCTACGGATGGGCCTTCGGTGAAGTGGGCGCCGTGCAGTGCGGATTCTGCATGCCCGGAATGGTGATGAGCGCGAAGGCGCTGCTCGACGCGAATCTCGCGCCTACGGAGGCCGATGTCAAACGGGCGATTCGCTACAACGTGTGCCGCTGCACCGGATACGTGAAGATCGAGCGAGCCATTCAGCTTGCCGCGCATGCACTGCGGAGTGGCGAGACACACCTTGCGGAGTCGGCCGGTGCAAATGTAGGCGAACGAACGGCGCGCGCCGAAGCGAAGGAAAAGCTTCTTGGAACAGGCGAGTTCGTTGATGATCTGCGAGTTCCCGGCATGTTATTTGGCGCGGTACTGCGCGCGAAATATCCGCGAGCGCTGCTGAGGAAAATAGAGATCGCCCCGGCGCGGGCGGTTCCCGGCGTGGAGGCTGTGCTCACCGCAAAAGACATGCCAGGTGAACGGCTGCTCGGCCACGTGGTCCATGACTGGCCGGTGATGATTGCCGAAGGCGAGGAGACACGTTATGTCGGCGACGCCATTGCGCTGGTGGCTGCCAAGACCAAAGCCGCGGCGCGCGAGGCTGTCGATCGGATTCGCGTGGAGTACGAGGAGCGCGAGCCAGTGCTGTCGCCGCAGGCGGCAATGGCGGATGGTGCTCCGCGTCTGCATCCAGGCGGGAATCTGCTCGCCACAACGGTCTTGAAGCGCGGCGATGTGGATTGCGCGCTTGCTGAAGCTGCCCACGTCGTCACACAACACTATTCGACGCCGCGACACGAACACGCGTTTCTCGAGCCGGAGAGTGCGTTGGCGGTGCCGGAGCCAGGCGGATCGATGACCGTATATACCGCCGGCCAGGGTGTCTACGACGATCGCCGCGAAATTGTGCGCATGCTCGGCGTCGCGGACGAGAAGGTTCGAGTGATCAGCAAGTACGTAGGCGGCGGATTCGGCGGCAAGGAAGATATGTCGGTGCAGCACCACGCGGCGCTGCTGGCGTGGCGCACGGGCAAGCCGGTCAAGCTCACATTCAGCCGCGCGGAGAGTATGCGCGTGCATCCCAAGCGCCATCCGATGGAGATGGAATATACGACCGCTTGCGACAAGAATGGAAAACTCACGGCAGTTCGCGTGCGCATTGTGGCCGATACCGGCGCTTACGCCTCGCTCGGCGGGCCGGTGTTACAGCGCGCCTGCACCCACGCCGCCGGACCGTATCAGATCGACAACGTCGACATTGAGGGCCGCGCGATTTACACCAACAACATTCCTTCAGGAGCGATGCGCGGATTCGGCGTGACGCAAACTTGCTTCGCGATGGAGAGCAACTTGAATCTGCTGGCCGTCAAGGTGGGCATTTCTCCGTGGGAGATCCGATTCCGCAATGCCATCGAGCCTGCCGGGGTGCTTTCGAACGGACAGATTGCCGACGGAGGCACGGCGCTCAAAGAAACGCTCCTCGCGGTGAAGGACGTGATCGATGCGCATCCCGATGCCGGCATTGCCTGCGCCTTCAAGAACACGGGCAAGGGTGTCGGCGTGAACGATGTAGGCCGCGTGAAGCTGAGGGTGGATGGTGGGCGAGTGGTGATCTGCACAAGCGCGGCATGCATGGGGCAAGGCATCGCAACCGTGCTGCTGCAGATGGTGGCAGAGACGGCTGGGCTCAACAAGTCTTTGCTGGCAGTGCACTGCCCTGACACCAGCGTCACGCCCGACAGCGGAACCAGCACGGCTTCGCGCCAGACGACGATCACAGGCGAAGCAGCACGGCGGGCCGCAAGTGCGCTCAAGCAGGAATTGAATCATCTTTTGCTGGCAGAGCTCGACGGCCACGAGTTTTTGGGTGAATACGATTGCGTGACCGACCCGATGACCTGCGACAAGCCGAATCCCGTGAGCCACGTCGCCTATGGTTACGCCACGCAGGTCGTGATCTTGGACAACCAAGGCAAAGTGCAAAAGGTCATCGCGGCGCACGACGTTGGGCGGGCAATCAATCCCAATGGCGTTGAAGGACAAATTGAAGGTGGCGTGGTGATGGGCATGGGCTACGCGCTGACCGAGGAGTTCCCTTTACGCAATGGCGCGCCGGCAGTCACATTCGGCAGGATCGGGCTTCTTCGCTCCACGCAAACTCCCGAGATCGAGTGCCGCATCATCGAAAAGAACCAATCTGAGCTGGCCTGCGGAGCCAAGGGAGTTGGCGAGATCGTGAGCATTCCCACGGCACCCGCGATTGCTTGCGCCTATTGGCGGCGAGACGGCAAGCTGCGCACGAGACTGCCACTGAAAGACACACCCTACAGCCGGAATCCGCTTCCCGAAACTACCGGTGCGTCGGAAGACGTACCTCAACCTTTCACTGAACGAGCGGCCTCAAGGGCTGCCGACTAAGGATCAACATGCAAACCGAAATTACGATTGACTCCTCCCGTTTACTCACCGCCGCAAACGCGCTGGAAGCGGACATGGTCCGCTTTTTGCGCGACATGGTCGCCATTCCCGCCGAGAGTTCTCACGAAGGTCCTGTCATTCAGCGCATCAAGCAGGAGATGGAACGCGTGGGCTTCGACGAAGTCCGCGTTGATGCCATGGGCAACGTGCTGGGACGCATCGGCTCAGGCAAACACGTGATCATGATGGACGCGCACACGGATACCGTCGGCGTTGGTGATCCGAAGGAATGGTCCTGGGATCCGTACAAGGGCAAAGTGGAGGATGGTTTCATTTATGGACGCGGCTCCAGCGATCAGCGCGCGGGCATGGCCAGCATGGTTTATGCGGGCAAGATGATCAAGGATTTGGAACTAGAAGGCGACTACACGTTATGGGTTGTCGGATCGGTGCAGGAAGAAGACTGCGACGGCCTGGCGTGGGTCTATATTCTCAAGGAAGACGGTATCCGGCCGGAGTGCGTGGTGCTCACGGAGCCAACCAATCTACACGTGTACCGCGGTCATCGCGGGCGCATGGAGATCGAGGTTCACCTGCGCGGACGTTCGTGTCATGCCAGCGCGCCGGAGCGCGGCGACAATCCGATTTACAAGGTAGCCCCGCTGATCGCGCAGATCGAGGAGTTGAACACGCGTTTGCGCGACGATGCGTTTCTCGGCAAAGGAACGATTGCCGTCACCGAGATTCGCTCGATGTCTCCGTCTCTATGCGCGGTGCCGGGCGCCTGCTCCATCCATCTCGACCGCCGGCTCACCGCTGGGGAGACGCTCTCGAGCGCGGTCGCCGAGGTGAGAGTCCTACCGGCGGCGCAAGGCGCGGAGATCGAGGTGTTGCAGTACGAGACGCCCAGCTATACCGGCCTCACGTATCCAATGCAGAAGTACTATCCAACCTGGGTGCTCGAAGAAGACCATTTGTTGGTGCGCTCGGCGGTTGCGGCGTATCGAACGCTTCACAACGCCGATCCAGTTGTGGACAAGTGGATTTTCAGCACGAATGGCGTCGGCTCGATGGGAATTATGGGCGTGCCGACCATCGGCTTCGGTCCCGGTGAAGAAGACGTCGCGCATAGTGTTATCGAACGCGTCCCGATCCGCCACCTGGTGGAAGCGGCGCAGTTCTATGCTGCCTTCCCCCTGGCGTACGTCGCCACGCTGGAAGCTTCGAATGGCTGAACGGAGTTAATTCGACAGGTTTTTGAGGAAGAGGTGTGCGTTGGAAACGAGCAAGGCGCTGTTTAAAGGCAAGGACTATATCACTACGGAAGAATACAGCGACGCAGAGATCGAAATTCTGCTCGACGTATCCGCCGATTTGAAGCGCAAGTTCAAGGCGGGCATTCCGCATCGCTACTTGCCCGATAAAACCATCTTCCTGATGTTTTTCGACAAGTCCACGCGCACGCGTAACTCGTTCGAGGCGGGAATCACGCAGCTTGGCGGCCACGCCCATTTTTTGACCGCCGATGTAATGCAAGTCTCCCATGGAGAGAGCGCGAAAGATACAGGAATCATTCTCTCCAGCTATGGACACGCGATCGCCATCCGTCACGACCTGATTCCGGGTGAGGGTAACGCGTACATGTGCGAAGTTGCGCGCTGGGCAGATGTGCCGGTAATCAATATGCAGTGCGACGTCGACCATCCCTGCCAGACACTGGCCGACCTCATGACCATCCGCGAGAAACTTGGGCGCAACCTCCGCGGACGCAAGCTGGCGGTAACATGGGCGTACGCGCCGAGCTACGCCAAGCCGCTCAGCGTGCCGCAAGGATTGATCATGTTGATGCCGCGCCTGGGACTGGACGTCGTGCTGGCGCATCCACCCGAGTACGCGCTGATGCCGCAGACGGTGGAAGCAGCGCGAGAGAACGCGAGGCGCGCCGGAACCAGGTTCGAGATCGTGGACAACATGGACGACGCGTTTCGCGACGCCGACGTCGTCATTCCCAAGAGCTGGGGCTGTCTTGACACCATGGGAACGAACCCCAAGGAGTCCCTGCGGATCGCGGAGGGATACCGGCCCTGGATTTGCAACGTCGAGCGCATGAAGTTGGCTGCGGAAGATGCTTTGTACATGCATCCGCTGCCCGCCGATCGGGGCAACGAGGTGACGGACGAGGTCATCGATGGCCCGCAGTCTGTGGTGTACCGGGAAGCGGAAAACCGCCTGCACACCGCCAAGGCGATTATGGCATTGACCATGTCGGAGCAAGAAGTTTTTTATGAGATGACAGGCTCTTAAGACCATGACCGAAACGCTTGTGATCGCTCTGGGCGGCAACGCCATTACGAAACCCGACGAATCCGGGACCATTCCCTTGCAGTTTGCCCACACCGCGGAGACGCTCGAACATCTCAAGCCTCTGTTCCACACCGGCTCACGGATTGCTATCACCCACGGCAGCGGACCGCAGATCGGCAACATCCTGATTCGCGTCGAGGAGGGCGAGCGGCGCGTTCCGCGCTTGCCGCTCGACACTTGCGACGCCGATTGCCAGGGCGGCATGGGCTACATGATCCAGCGGCTGGCTTACGAGTTGTTCCGCCGCGAAGGAATCAAGCGCGAAGCGGCTACGCTGATCACCCAGGTGCTCGTGGATCGCGACGACCCGGACTTCCAGCATCCCAGCAAGCCGATCGGGGCATTCTATGACGCGAACGAGCTCGCAGCCATTCGCAGCAACAATCCAGACTGGATCATGCGCGAAGTCTCGCCAGGAGGCTACCGTCGCGTCGTGCCTTCGCCGCGCCCGTTGCGAATTCTGGAGATCGAAGCCATCTCGTCGCTGCTCGACGCCGGCGTCGTGGTGATCGCCTGCGGAGGCGGGGGCATCCCGGTGGCCTGGGAAGACGGTCGTTTGGTGGGTGTGGAAGCCGTTGTCGACAAGGACCTCGCTTCAAGCATGCTGGCGACACACGTGCGCGCTCACAAGCTCATCATTGTTACTTCGGTTGATCGCATAGCGCTCGACTATGGCCGGCCCGGCCAGCGGTGGCTCGACACAATCACCATGGACCAGGCGCGCCAGTATTTAGCCGCAGGCCAATTTCCAGCAGGGTCGATGGGGCCGAAAATCGAGGCGGCAATCGACTTCCTCGAGCACGGAGGCGAGGAGTGCATTATCACTTCTGTGGAGAGCGTAGCGGGTGCGGTAATCGGCAATGGCGGTACCCACATCGTTGCCCCCTAGCGCAGGGCTTCCCTGGATTTTGCTGAAGCTAGCTGAGGCGCGAGGTGATTCTGAAGAACGCATGAATCCTTACGCTCAATCGAGACAGTAGTGTCTTCGATTCCGGCAGCGTGATGATCAGTAAGGACGGATCTGATCGACAAGAATGTCTTCGAGATCGGCGCTTTGTGTGGCAAGAACCGCTACGAGGGCGCCGACCCGTTGCTGGAGGAAGAAGAACGGCCGCGGCTTGCATTTTCGACTTGCCTGGCGCCGGATCACCTTTTGCAACTATTTGCCACTCCCTTTCGTCAATGAAGTACGTGCCCTCGCGCGAAGGGTTGATTTGTGGCGTCCAGAATCGTTGGTGCGCCCTGTCAGCGCTTGAACCCATGGAAGCCAATGTTCTATCTGCCAACTTGACACGGGCAATGCCGCCTTTGACCATTTCGGCCTCGATTTCGAATATGAGAAAATGTTCGTATCAAACCGAGTGCTCGTAGCTGAACATACGAGAAGAAGAAGACGATGGATCAATCTCTGTCTGTTTCGCATCCAGTACAAGGGCAACCGCCCGCCAATTCCGGAAAAAAGCGGCGTCATCGCTGGATCTGGGTGATCATTTTGCTGCTTTTCGGGTTGCTGTTTCTCTGGGTTTACAAGCAGCATCGCACGAGTGCAGCCGTCCCCGCGGGGGGTGGGCGGCGTGGCGCGATGGCCGGGCAGGTTCCTGTCACTTATGCTACGGCCACCAAGGGAAGCATGGGCGTCTATCTAGACGCAATCGGCACGGTCACCCCCGTCTACAACGACACGATTGCCGCGCAGGTGACCGGTGTGATCACGGCTGTGCACTACCGTGAGGGGCAGACGGTGCACAAGGGCGATCCATTGATCGATATCGATTCCCGCCCCTACGAAGCGCAACTGGCACAGGCACAGGGCATGCTGGACCGCGACCAGAATCTGCTTGCCGAGGCACAAATGGACATGAAGCGCTATCAGGACGCATGGTCGCGCAATGCCATTCCAAGGCAGACACTCGAGGACCAGGAAAAGCTGGTGCTTCAGGACCAGGGAACCGTCAAGAACGACCAGGGAACGGTGCAATACGATCAGGTCGAGGTAGGATTCTGCCACATCACTTCGCCGATTGATGGCCGCGTCGGACTTCGCCAGGTCGATCCCGGCAACCTCGTGACCGCCAACTCCAACACCCCGCTGGTCGACGTCGCCCAAATTGCGCCCATCACCGTGATCTTCACTCTTCCCGAGGGTGACCTGCCACAGGTTCTGCGTCAAACGCATGGCGGCAAGACGCTGGCCGTCGAAGTTCTGAACGACAATAAGACGCAAATGCTGGCAAAGGGAAAGCTGATCACAATCGACAATCTGATTGACACTGTGACCGGGACTGTAAAGCTGCGAGCGGAGTTCGATAACCGCAACGACGCTCTCTTTCCTAATCAATTTGTCAACACGCGATTGCTGGTGAATACAGTCGATGACCTGACCATCGTTCCTTCTTCCGCAATCCAGCACAATGGCGCGATCGATTTTGTCTACCTGATTCAGAACCCCGACAGCAAAAACGCCAAAGCAGTGATGACAACCATAAAGTCGGGCATTTCCGATCAGGGGAATACAGCGGTTACGGGGCTGAAGCCGGGAGATGTTGTGGCCAACAGCAGTTTCCAGAAGCTGGTGGACGGCTCGCCCGTCGTTGAATCGAAGGTCACCATACCGGCGACATCCGCTGAAACCACCGAGGCCGCTCCATGAGTCCATCTCGGCCATTCATTTTGCGGCCGGTTGCAACGTCGCTGCTGATGGCCGCAATCCTGCTGGCGGGTCTGGTGGCATTTACACAGCTGCCCGTCTCGGCGCTGCCGCAGGTCGACTATCCGACAATCCAGGTGGTCACGTTCTACCCCGGGGCCAGTCCCGACGTGATGGCGACCACCGTGACGGCGCCGCTCGAGCGCCAGTTTGGCGAGATGCAGGGCCTTAGCCAGATGACGTCGACCAGCGCCTCGGGCGTATCGGTCATCGTGCTCCAATTCAGCCTTTCCTTGAGCCTGGATGTCGCCGAGGAGGAGGTGCAGTCGTCGATTAACGGTGGGCAGACATTCTTGCCCTCCGATCTGCCCGTACCCCCGGTCTACAGCAAGACCAATCCCGCCGATGCGCCGATCATGACGCTGGCGATCTCGTCGGACAGCCTGCCGCTCTCTACGGTCGAAGACGATATTGACACGCGTCTCGCGCCGAGGCTGTCGCAGTTGAACGGAGTGGGACTGGTGAGTATCAGCGGCGGCCAGAAGCCGGCGGTCCGCATTCAGGTCAACCCAGTGGAGCTGTCGGCCTACGGCTTGAATATGGAGGATGTGCGGACGGCACTGACGCAGGCCAGCGTCAACTCGGCCAAGGGCAACTTCGACGGCCCGCGCCAGGACTACCAGATTGACGCCAACGATCAGATCACCGAAGCCAATCAATATAAGAACGTAGTCGTCGCCTACAGCAATGGCGCGCCGGTGTTCGTCAAAGATATCGCCAACGTGATCAACGGCGTGGAAAACACCAAACAGGCGGCCTTTATGGGGCAGGCGGACGGATCTTCCGAGTCTGCGCTCACCCCGGCGATTATTCTCAACATCCAGCGCCAGCCCGGCGCCAACACCATCACTGTCGTCAACGAGATTAAAAAGGTATTGCCCCAGCTCCAGGCGAATCTGCCGGCAGGCATCAACGTGACGACGATGACCGATATGACCACAAGCATTCAAGCTTCCGTCCACGACGTGGAGTTTGAATTAGGGCTGACCATCGCGCTGGTGGTGATGGTGATTTTCCTGTTTCTGCGCAGTTTCCGCGCCACCATCATTCCCAGCGTGGCCGTGCCGCTTTCCCTCATCGGCACGTTTGCGGTGATGTACCTGCTTGGCTATTCGCTCGATAACCTCTCACTGATGGCGCTGACCATTTCCACGGGCTTCGTGGTTGACGACGCCATCGTGATGATCGAGAACATCAGCCGCTTCTTAGAGGCGGGT